>DASYAE010000186.1:0-90196 GCA_036501535.1 Actinocrinis sp.
CGGATGTACTAGACGACGACGGCCCCGAGCTGGACGCTCGGGGCCGTCTTCAGTGGGCGGGGCGACAGGGTGCTCTCTTCAGGCTCGAGCAAGCCTCGCGGATCATGACCGGCCCATCCGGCACCGGCGCCCGCCTACCCATCCCTGACCGTCGCCCCTAATCGGGAATTGTGGGGTTCCGCCGGCCGCCAAGTCCGCGACAACCCCGCGGCCGTGGCCCCACTGTAGCGCGGCCCGGCGGCATGGGGCCGAGATGGGGACAAGAACGCCCCTCGACAAGATCACCGAGGGGCGTTTCGGCTGGTGGACGATACTGGGATTGAACCAGTGACCTCTTCCGTGTCAGGGAAGCGCTCTCCCGCTGAGCTAATCGTCCGGGAGGATTCGCCCTAGGGGGCAAATCGCGAGCGGACGACGGGATTCGAACCCGCGACCCTCACCTTGGCAAGGTGATGCTCTACCAGCTGAGCCACGTCCGCATGCCGGGCCACCTGGGGGTTTGTACTGTCCGTGGCGGCGACGGGTAGAACTGTACCCGATTGCGGGGGGCCAATGCACATTGGTTAGGGGATCGCGCGTCGACGTGGCTTTTCTGGGCCGAACGGGTGAGGTGGGCGGCGTGCTGCGGCTTTGGTGCGCTTGTGCTGGTCAGGGCGGACCTAAGCTGCCGGGCGTGACGACTTTGACTCCTGCGGATCAGGCGGGCGGGGAGTCGGGGGCGCAGGTCTCCGGCATTCCGGCACAGCGTTCGGGCCAGGCTCTGCGGCTGCTGGTTCTCGGTGCGGGGAACTCGGCGGATGCGGCTCGGGAGCAGGCGGCTGCGACCGGTGCCGAGATCGCGCAGCGGTTCTCGAACCGGGTTACGCATGTTGCTGTGGATGATTCGGTGGGGGCGGAGGATCCACGGGTGATGCGTGCCCGGGCGGCCGGGGTGCCTGTGCTTCGCGTGGACGAGGTGGCTGCTCTGGTCGGGCTCGAGGGTTTGGCCGAGGCGGGTGAGGTCGCTGACGTGGTTAAAGCGGCCGAGGTGGTTAAGGTGGCCGGTAGGACTAATGAAGGTAAGACGGCTAACACGACTAGTGTGACTAAAGTTGCTGATGTAGCTACAGATACTGCGGTCGCTAGCGCGTTGGAAGCCGAGCTTTCGGGGGACGCCGGAGGCACTGGCGGCCGGGTAGAAGGGGATTCGGGCCGCGACGGCGATGCCGGGCGCTCTGCGCTGGCGGACCCGGCTGCCGATCCGCATGGTCTTGAAGGGTACGGCGAGAGCGTCCCTCGGGTTCAGGAGGTGGAGGTGCTGGCAGCATCGCCGCTGGAGGCGGCGCTCGTGTTCCCGCCATTGCCACCGGATGTGATTCGCGACGGTGCGGCTGTGGATGAAGTGGCGCGCGGTGAGCAGGAGGCCGCGGTCGGTGTGCGGACGCGGGTGCGGCCGCGGACGCGGATGCGAGGGGAGACCGTCGAGGGCGACACGGCGGCGAGCCGGGCCGAGGCAGCTGAGGTAGCCGAAACAGCCGAGGCGACTGAGGTGGCGGCGGATGAGATTGAGGGGGCTGAGGCTGGCGCTGGGGGCGGTGTACACGCTGACGATGTGCAGCTGGGCGACGGTGATGGCGGCGGGGCTGGAACCCGGGCTGCGTCGGAGTTCCAGGCGGCCGGGGTGAAGGCGGACGACGAAGGGAGTGCGGCGGCGGAAGCGGAGCTCGAGTTCGCCGGGGCTTTCGGGCCGACCGGCGAGGCGTCGATGTCCGCCTCGGCTACCGCGGTCTCGCTCGCGTGGGCCGCCGTACCGCTGGTCAGTATGGGGCTGCTGACGCCCGTGTCGCTCGGATACGCCGCGTACCGGCTCCGGTCGCGGAAGCTGGCTGCTGCGACTGCCTGGTACACGGTCGCGGTCTCGGTCGCGTTTGCCATCTCTGCGACGCATCCCTCCGCGTCCGAGGCGCGGACGAGTGCGACGAGCGGTGGAGTGCTGACGGCCTGCCTCGCTGCATCGTGGGTGGGTGGGACGATCCACAGCTTTCTGATTCGGAGGCGAGTGTTTCGGTGAGCTGAGCTCGTATAAGAATGCTGGACCGGGACGGGGCGGGCCGGGCGCGGATCGGCGGGCGTGCGCCGGGCCGCGTCCGGTGTCCGGCGTCCGGTCGGATTCCCTTTCCCTGCGCGGGCGTGCGATCCGGCGCTGTCGTCCCCGTCGTCCGCGCGACATCGCAACGGTCAAAGGTACATACGCCGCGACACGGTGTGACCCGGCCTTTTCCGCCTGGCGCGGCGGGGGTGGCGGTGGCGCTGCTCGTGGGGCCGGTGAGATGATGCGCGCCATGGACACCGCGCCGGCCATCGACAGGATGCTGACATTACAGGTGCTGCCCGCGGGCCCTGAACGCTATTTCGACGGGTCGCGGACGGTCACCATCGGGCGGGACGCCTCGGCCGACGTGGTGGTGCTGGACACCTCGGCCTCGCGGCAGCATGCGGTGCTGCGGCTCGAGTCGGGCTACACCTGGATCTACGAGGACCGCTCCAGCAACGGCTCGTTCCTCGACGGGGACCGGGTCGAGCGGATCGCGGTCGACCGGCCTCTGACGCTGGTGCTCGGGTCGACTGGCGGGGCGCGGATACGCATGGTGCCGCCGGGGCCTCTCGGGCTGCCCGACCCGCACACTCCGCCTGCCCCGACGTACGAGCCCGGCGAGAGTGCGCCCGGTATCTTCACCGGGACCTATCGCACGTCGAGTTCGCGAATACGCATCGGGCGTGCCCTGGACAACGACATCGTTGTCGACGATCTGCTTGCCTCCCGGCATCATGCCGAGCTGCGGGTCGGTTCCGACGGCGGGCTTGAGATCGTTGACCTGACCAGCCACAACGGCACCTTCGTGGACGGGCGGCGGGTGTCCGGGCGGGCCCGGCTCAGCGAGGGGTCGTTGGTCGCCGTCGGGCACACTCTGCTCAAGCTTCGGCACGGCACCCTCGAGGAGTACGTCGACTCCGGCCAGGCGCAGTTCGCCGCGCTGGACCTCGGCGTGCGGGTCGGCAAGAAGTCGCTGCTGGACGGGGTGAGCTTCTGCCTCGACGGCGGGCAGTTCCTCGCCGTGCTCGGGCCGACCGGCGCCGGCAAGTCCACCCTGCTCAAGGCTCTGACCGGGTTCCGGCCCGCCGACCGCGGCACCGTGCTGTACAACGGCCGCGACGTCTACGCGGCCTTCGCCGAGCTGCGCCATCGCATCGGCTATGTGCCGCAGGACGACATCCTGCATCCGCAGCTGACCGTGCGCGACGCGCTCGAGTACTCCGCGCGGCTGCGCTTCCCGCCGGACGTGCCGCGCAGCGAGCGCTCCGAGCGGGTCAAGGAAGTGATGACCGAGCTCGGGCTCGAGCACCGGGCCGGGGTGCGCATCGAGCGGCTCTCCGGCGGCCAGCGCAAGCGCACCTCGGTCGCGCTCGAGCTGCTCACCCGGCCCTCCCTGCTCATCCTGGACGAACCCACCTCGGGGCTCGACCCGGGCTACGAGAAGAGCGTCATGCAGCTGCTGCGGCAGCTCGCGGACACCGGTCGCACGGTCCTGACGGTCACCCACTCGATCCAGAGCCTCGACCTGTGCGACCGGCTGCTCTTCCTCGCCCCCGGCGGCACGACCGCCTTCTTCGGGCCGCCCGGCAAGGCGCTGGACTACTTCGTCCAGCCCGGCTACGCGGAGGTCTTCCAGCACCTGGACAGGTCCAGCCCGGGCACGGCGAAGGAGGCCTTCTCCGGCACCGACGCCGAGCGGCAGTACGTCGCCGAGCCGCTGTCCCTGCAGCGCGACCGGCTGGAGCTGGGCGCCGCCAAGGAGGCCGAGGCCGGGCGCAACGTGCACGGCCTGCGCCAGCTCTCGACGCTGATGCGCCGCTACTCGTCGCTGATCTCCGCCGACCGCCGCAACACCCTGCTGCTGATGGCGCAGGGCCCGATCCTCGGCCTGCTGATGCTCGCCGCGTTCGGCAAGGACAACCTGGTGCCGGGCACCGCGGCGGCCGCGACGAACTCGACCACCGTGCTGCTCGCGCTGATCCTGGCGGCCAGCTATCTGGGCGCCTCCAACGCGATCCGGGAGATCGTCAAGGAACGGCCGATCCTGGTGCGGGAGCGGTCGGTGGGCCTGTCGGTCTGGGCCTACGTGCTGAGCAAGGCGATCGTGCTCGGCGTGATGACCGTCATCGAGTCCTTCATCCTGACCTACATCGCGCTGCTGAGACAGGGCGGTCCGGGCACCGGCGTGCTGCTGGCGAACGGCCGGCTGGAGATCGCCGTCGTGGTGAGCCTGACCGGGCTGGCCGCGATGTCGCTGGGCCTGATGGTCTCCGCGTTCTCCAACAACGCCGACAAGGTGCTGACGATCCTGCCGGTGATCCTGTTCGCCGAGTTCGTGCTCAGCGGCGCGGCGTTCCCGGTGCGCAACACGCCGGGGCTCGACGAGGTGGCCTACGCGTCGTCGGCGCGCTGGGGATACTCGGCGGCCGCGGGCACGGTGCGGCTCGACGACCTGCTCGACGACGGCTGCAACGGCGCTCCGAGGGCCCCGTCGTCGCCGAGCGTGGTGTGCGATCCCGCGCACAAGGCGTCGGTCGCGGCCTGGGGCGAGGACGTTGCGCTTCTCGGCGCGACGATCGTGATCTGCCTCGGCGGCACCGGCCTCGCGATCCGGCGGGTCGGGCGGCCGTCCCGGAAGTGATCTGGCGGCGGGCAGGCAGCCGGTCTGTGCAGGTCCGTGCTACGCGGACTCGATCGGGAACTCCGGCGCGGTGCAGTGGAACCGGGCCTCCACGACGGCCCGCACGTCCTGCTGGCGCGGCTCGAGGTCGAGCACGCTCTGCTCGGCCGAGCCGTTCGGGCCGTAATGCCCGTGCGAGGCCTGATGCGCGAGGTTGAAGTTGACCGCGGGCGCGTGGGGCGCCGCGGCCATCCCGGCGTCGGCGAGCTCGATCAGGCCGGTCACTCGGCAGCCGAGCGCCTCGGCGTAGTCGCGGGCCCGGGTCAGCGCCTCGCCGACCGCCTCGCTGCGGGCCCGCCGGTAGACCGGCGAGTCCGAGCGCAGCCGCCACACCGGGCCGACGATGCTGACCGCCTCCAGGTCCGCGGCCCGGGCGACCAGCTCGCCGAGCACGGACAGGTCGGCGACCGCCACCCGGATCCGCACCGTGCCGGAGTACGACCTGATCCGCTCGTCCCGGCCGCGGCGCAGCTCCGGCGCGACCGCCACCCCGGTCGACTCGATCCGCTCGACCGAGTCGCCGTACGAGCGCAGCACCGCCAGCATCTCGTCGTTGCGCTTGACCAGCCGCTCGAACGCCTCGCGCCGCTCCCGCGCGTGCGCCTCCACCGCGAACGTCAGGTCGGCGACCTCGGGATCGACGACCATCACGGACTCGCCGCGCACGCTGATCACCGCCGCCTCCGTGCTCGAGCGGGGTATACCGGAGGGGGCGGGGGGCTGGCTCTCCATGCAGCTATCCCTCCCTTGGGCGCGCCGCCGCGACCCTGCACCGACGCTGAGACGCTACCCGCGCGACCACGGCCGTCACACTGTTCTTCGGCCTGCGGACGCCAATCGTTTCGCAATCGAGTCCTTGTGAACAGGCGTGGGGTGACCGCTGTCACGCCGGTGGTGTGACGCGGACCGACCGTGCGCCGCCACAACGGCCCTGGAATGGTCGGCAGCGGCCCGATGTTGGCACACTGGTAACCGAAGGCCGCCGAGCGGCGGCCGACGGGCCCGGGGAACCGCGTGCCGGGACTCGAGGCGAAGACTGGATGGGACGGATACCGACGGTGCTTGAACCACAGGGCCTTTACGATCTGGACGAGGCTGGGACGGCCGCGCTGGCCCGCGCCCGCTCGCGGTCCGGGGGCGGCGGCGAGCTGGTGCTGGCCTATCACTTCGCCGGGTTCATGGACGCCGGGCACACGGCCGAGCTGGCCATGGAACACCTGCTCGGCGACCGGTTCGCCTTCGCGCCGTCAGATCCCGCGCCCAGCCGCGAGGATCCGCCGGCGGACCTGCCGGACGACGACACCCCGGGACCCGGCCGGGCTGCCAGGCACCGGCGCGCCGTCCCGGACCCCGACCCGGCCGACGACACCCACCCGGTGGTGGCCAGGTTCGACGCGGACCGGCTGGTCGACTACCGGGCGCAGCGCCCGACGATGACCTTCGACTCCGACCGCTGGGCCGAGTACGAGGCCCCGGAGCTGGCCGTCCGGCTGGCCTCCGACGCGATCGGCACGCCGTTCCTGGTGCTCTACGGCCCCGAGCCGGACACCGAGTGGGAGCTGTTCTCCGCGGCGCTGGTGCGGCTGACCCGCGAGCTCGGGGTGACGCTCTCGGTGAACTTCCACGGCATCCCGTTCGCGGTGCCGCACACCCGGCCGACCGCGCTGATCCCGCACGGCTCGCGGCCTGATCTGATGACCGGTTACCCGAAGTGGTTCGACCGGGCGCAGGTGCCCGGCTCGGCGATGGCGCTGGCCGAGTTCCGGCTCGGGCAGGACGGGCAGGCCGTGCTGGGGCTGGCGGCGCAGGTGCCGCACTACGTCTCGCGGTCGCAGTACCCGGCTGCGGCGGTGCGCGTGCTGGAGGCGGTGACCGCCGCGACCGGGCTGGTGCTTCCAGCGCAGGAGCTGCACGAGCAGGCGCAGCTGGTCGCCGCCGAGATCAGCGCTCAGGTGGTGCAGGGGGACGACGAGCTGCGCTCGATGATCCACAGCCTGGAGGAGCAGTACGACTCGGTCGCCGGCGCCGAGCCGCGCACCAATCTGCTAGCCGAGCAGGCCGAGCGGCTGCCCAGCGCGGACGAGCTGGCCCGGCAGTTCGAGCAGTTCCTGGCCGAGCACGACCGGGGCGACTCCGACCGCTGATCCGGGTGGCTAAGGCAGGCGCCTAGGGCAGCGGGCCGCGACGGGCCAGCCACTCCTCGCGCGCCGCCGCGAGCGCCTCGCGGTCGTCCGCGGCCGGCTCGGGCGCCCAGGAGTCCTCGGCGTCGGCGCCCTTCGCCGGGCGCCGGCGGCGCGGCGGCAGGTCGACCCCGTCGGCGACCCGGCGCGCGGTGACCAGGAACCCGGTGTGGCCGACCATCCGGTGGTCCGGGCGCACCGCCAGGCCCTCGACGTGCCAGGTGCGCACCATCGACTCCCACGCGGCCGGCTCGGCGAACCGGCCGTGCCCGCGGATCGCCTCGACCGTGCGCGACAGCTGCGTCGTGGTGGCCACGTAGCAGATCAGCACGCCGCCGGCGACGAGCACCTTGGCCACTGCGTCGACGCACTCCCAGGGCGCGAGCATGTCCAGCACCGCGCGGTCGACCTCGTCCGGCTCGATCGAGGCGACCAGGTCGCCGACGGTCGGCGTCCAGGCCGGGTGCGGGCCGCCGAAGAACGCGCGCACGTTCTTCTCGGCGATCCTCGCGAAGTCCTCGCGTCGCTCGTACGAGTGAACCGAGCCGGTGTTGCCGACCGCCCGCAGCAGCGAGCAGGTCAGCGCGCCCGAGCCGACTCCGGCCTCGAGCACCCGCGCGCCGGGGTAGAGGTCCGCCATCGCCACGATCTGCGCCGCGTCCTTGGGATAGACCACCGCGGCGCCGCGCGGCATGGAGAGCACGTAGTCCGAGAGCAGCGGCCGCAGCGCCACGTAGTCCATGCCGCCGGTGGTGCGCACGACGCTGCCTTCCGGCTGTCCGATCAGCGCGTCGTGCTCGAACGAACCCTTATGCGTGTGGAACTGTTTTCCGGCCTGAAGGGCGAAGGTGTGGTGCCGGCCCTTGGTATCGGTCAGCTGGACCAGGTCCCCGGCCCGGAACGGGCCGATCCGGTCTTCTCGCAGTTCGCTCGCGCTCTCGGACACGGGGCCGAGTCTACCTGTGCGGCCGCGGCCCCCCGGCTGCTCCCGGCGGGGGAGCGCGGCCTCAGCCGTGTAAGAACGCGAACTCGACGTCGGCCGCGGCCAGCACGCCGTAGACCGAGCCGGCCGGATCGGTCACCAGATACTCGGGTGCGGGCGCGGAGCGCAGCGCGGACAGCAGCTGCTCGCCGCCGAGGTCGCTGGCGAGCGTCATGCCGGGGCGCAGGTTCCGGGCCAGGGTGCCGACCTGGACCCACGGGTGCCGCTCGGGCGGCGTCGCGGTGACCGACGCCTCGTGCACGATCGCGGTCGGCTTGCCGTCGTGGTCGACGATGACCACGGCCCGCGCGCCGGCCTCGGCGGCCCGGCGCAGCGCCTCGGAGAGCGGGGTGTCCGCGCTGACCGGGACGGCCCGCCGGGTCAGGGTGCGTACCTGCAGCCGCGGGATGCGGTCGCGCAGCCGGGCCACGGTCAGCGACTGGGTCGCGCCGATCCAGATGAACGCGGCGATGAAGGCGGCCCACATGATCGTGTAGATGCCGCTGCCGTTGAGCCCCTCGCCGCTGCCTGTCCACAGCGAGAACAGCAGCACGCCGATCGCCAGCGCCCGGCCGGTCCAGGCCGCCGCCACCGTCCCGGTCATCGGCTTCTTGGAGATCGCCCAGACCAGCGAGCGCAGCACCCGCCCGCCGTCCAGCGGCAGGCCCGGCAGCATGTTGAAGATGCCGACCACGAGGTTCGCGCCGCACACCTCCAGCACCAGGAACACCACGATCATCAGCCAGGTCGGCGACTGCGGCGTGTACGTCGGCAGCGCCTCCCAGATACCGAAGAACACTGCGGCAAGCACGAAGGACAGCAGCGGGCCGGCCACCGCGACGGCGAACTCGCGGGCCGGGGTCTCCGGCTCCCGCTCGATCTCGGAGACCCCGCCGAGGAAGTAGATGACGATCCGCCGCACCGGCAGGCCTAGGCGCTTGGCCACCACCGAGTGGGCCAGCTCGTGCAGCAGCACCGAGAGGTAGAGCAGCACGGCGAAGGCGAAGGCGACCAGGTAGCGGCCGCTGCCGAGCCGGTCGCCGAGCGAGGTGCCGTTGAACTCGGTGCCGAAGAAGTACGTGATGAACACGGCGATCAGGAACCAGGTGGGCGAGACGACGATCGGGATCCCGAACGGGCGGCCCATCGAGATGCCGCCGCCGCCCGGCCGGAACCCGCCCCCGCCCGGCTGCCTGGGCGGCCGGTCCTGCGGAGGCTGGGATCCGCCGGGGTTCCGATTCGAGTCGCTCACAACTCCTGATGGTATGTGCACTGGGCGCGACAGCGCTGCGGGTGTCGGCTGTGAGACGCGGCGCGGCGCGAGAAGGGCCGGGAAACGCGCATGGAGACGCGGGACCGTCACGGCCCGCGAACACAGGTGGGCGCGGCGCTGTCAGAGGTCTCGGCTATCGTCGGACCCCATGGTGGCCGAACCGGACGCTCCGAGCGAGCCCGCACTCTTCGAAGTCGACCCTGCGCAGGTCGGGATCCGGCCGAAGCCGGTGCGGCTGCCGGCACGGCTCTCCCCGTCGCGGGCGGGGGACTTCGTGCAGTGTCCGCTGATGTTCCGGTTCCGCTCGGTGGACAAGCTGCCCGAGCCGCCGAGCCCGGCCGCCACGCTCGGCACGCTGGTGCACGCGGTGCTCGAGCGGCTGTTCGACAAGCCGGCCGGCGCGCGCACCCCGCAGGCCGCGCACGACCTGGTCCCGCCGGAGTGGGAGAAGCTGCTGGCCGGGCGGCCGCAGCTGGCCGAGCTGTTCGACACGCCGCAGGCCGCGGCGGACTGGCTGGCCTCGGCCGGGCCGCTGCTGGACCGCTACTTCACGCTGGAGGACCCGAACCGGTACGAGCCGGCCCGGCGCGAGTGGCGGGTCGACACGGTGATCGGCGAGGGCGAGGACCGGCTGCGGGTCGGCGGGATCATCGACCGGGTCGATATCGCGCCGAACGGCATGGTGCGGGTGGTGGACTACAAGACCGGCAAGGCGCCCGCGCCGGCCTATGAGTCCAAGGTCATGTTCCAGATGAAGTTCTACGCGCTGGTGCTGTGGAGGCTGCGGGGCACCGTGCCCAAGCGGCTCCAGCTGATCTTCATGGGCAGCGGGAGCGTGCTGGCCTACGACCCGGACGAGCGCGACCTGCTGGCCACCGAGCAGAAGATCGCGGCGATCTGGCAGGCCATCAGGCAGGCGGCGGCCACCCGGGAGTGGCCGGCCAAGCCGTCCCGGCTGTGCGACTGGTGCTCGTTCAAGCCGCTCTGCCCGGCGCACGGCGGCGAGCCGCCCGCCGCGCCCGAGGTGATAGTGACACCCGTCTCGGAGTGATCGTTCCGCCGCGCCGCGGGTTAGCATCTGCGTACGAGCGCTGGGAGAGGAGCGTCATGTCCGACAGCGTCATGGCAGATTTGGACGAGCAGCGCGCGGACCTGTTGCGGGCGAAGGCGGCCGGGTACGCCGACGTGGCCGTCAAGAACGTCCGCCGCGAGTACCCGAACCACATCGCGACCCTGATGCAGCGGGACGGCGACGCGCCGGTCCGGCCCCGGGACGTGTTCCCCGCCTTCTACGGGAGCTTCGACTGGCACTCCTGCGTGGAGATGCACTGGCTCCTGGTCCGCCTGCTGCGCGCGGCGCCGGATGTGGTGCCGCAGAAGGAGGTGCGCGCCGCGCTGGAGGAGAACCTCACCGAGGCGAACCTGGCCGGCGAGGCGGCGACGTTCCGTGGCGGCCGGACGAACGTGCGCCCCTACGCCTGGGCCTGGGCGCTGGCCCTGACGCACGAGCTGGCCGCCTGGGACGGCGACGCGGACGGCGCGCGGTGGGCCGGGCACATGCGACCGCTCGCCGAGGCGGTGACCGACGCGTTCCTGGCGTGGCTGCCCAAGGCGACCTATCCGAACCGCCAGGGCACGCACCCGAACACGGCGTTCGGGCTCTCCCTGGCGCTGCCCTACGCGCGGATGCGTGCCGAGAACGGCGAACCCGCGCTGCTCGATGCGCTCGTCGACGCCGCGCAGCGCTGGTACGCCGAGGACGCCGACAGCCCGGGACAGTGGGAGCCGAGCGGATCGGACTTCCTCTCGCCCACGCTGGTCGAGGCCGAGCTGATGGCCCGCCTGCTGCGGCCGGCCGAATTCGGGCCCTGGTTCGACCGGTTCCTGCCGCGCCTGGCCGACGCCGAGCCGGCCGCGCTGTTCGAGCCGGCGACGGTCAGCGACGACAGCGACGGGCAGATCGCCCACCTGCGCGGGCTGAACCTCAGCCGGGCCTTCTGCTGGCGGCGGCTGGCCGAGAGCCTGGGCCGGACCGACCCGGGCGACCCGCGCATCCCGGTGATGCGGGCCGCGGCGGCCCGGCACGCCGCGCTGGAGCTCGACAACGCCGGCGGCACCGACTACATGGTCGAGCACTGGCTCGCCGCCTACGCGGTGCTGTATCTGACCTGAGCTGTATCTGGCCTGACGGCCGCACAACATAAACCGGTCGGCGGTGGCGGCCCGGCCTGTTAGGGTCCGGATCATGAGACGAGTGCCGTACACCGGCGAGGAGAAGGAAAGCCTGCACGCCGCGCTGCTGCGGCACCGCGAGGCCGTGCTCTGGAAGGTCGAAGGGCTCGACGACGAGCAGTTCCGGCGGGTGATGACGCCGAGCGGCAGCACCGTGCTCGGCCTGGTCAAGCATCTCGCCGCGGTCGAGTACGGCTGGTTCTGCGAGACCTTCGGCCGGGAGACCGAGCCGCTGCCGTTCGACGACGACGACGTGGACGCCGACCTGCGGGTCGAGGCGGACGAGACCACTGAGGGCATCCTGGCGTTCTACGCCCGCGCGTGTGCCGCCGCGGACAAGGCCATCGAGGAGATCGGCCTCGAGGATCTGGGCACCCTGTACGGCGGCGGCGGATCGGTCTCGATGCGCTGGGTGCTGATCCACATGCTCGAGGAGACCGCGCGGCACGCCGGCCACATCGACATCCTCTGCGAACTGATCGACGGCCGGACCGGAGATCACGCTCGGTCGCAGCCCGCGGCCTGATACACAGCAGCCCCTATAGTCTTCCCGCATGACGGATGCGAGAGATCTGAGAGACCCGGGCGACCCGTTCCACGACTCGCCCGGCCGCTACGGGGACAACGCCACCATCGAGGTGGATCCGCGCGCCGTGGGTCCCGTGCACACCTCCTACGCGCCGAACCACGACGGCGACCCGGACCCCGGCGAGATCGTCTGGACCTGGGTGCCCTACGAGGAGCACGACGGCAGGGGCAAGGACCGGCCGGTGCTGATCGTGGCCCGCGAGAAGGGGCATGACACGCTGCTCGCCATCAAGCTGACCAGCCAGCGGCACGACGACGAGCGCAACTGGATCGACGTCGGCCACGGGCACTGGGACCGCGATGGGCACGAGTCATGGGCGGTGCTGGACCGCGTGGTGCGGGTGCACCCCAAGGGCATGCGGCGCGAGGCCTGCGCGCTGGAACGGCAACACTACGACGTCGTGATCGCCGCCCTGCACCAGCACTACCGCTGGACCTGATCCCGCGAGGGCGTCAGCGCCGTGAGCGGTGGTGCCGGGCAGCGCGGACGGGGGTCAGCGCGCCGGCACCGCCGCGGTGATCTCCACTTCGAGCACCGCGCCGTCCCGGAACAGCTTGTTCACCTCCACGGTGGTGCTCGCCGGGGGCGGGCCGGCGAAGTGCCGGGCGCGCACCTCGCGGTCGCCGGGCTCGTCCCGTGGGCGCTGGCGGAATACCGGCGGGCGCATCCCGGCGTCGAGCTGGCGCTGGTCGAGGGGAACACGCCGGTGCTGCTGGAGCGGCTGCTGGCCGGCGACGCGGAGGCCGCGGTGGTCAGCGCCCCGCCGGACCAGCCGCTCGACACCGCCCGGTTCGAGCTGCGGCACCTGCTCGACGAAGGGCTCTACGCCGCCCTGCCGGCCGGGCACCGGCTGGCCCGGCGGGCCGCCGTGCGCTTCGCGGACCTCGTCGACGAGTCCTTCATCGCCGGCAGCCCCGGAGAGGACACCGTGCTGCGCGCCCGGCTGCCCACGGACTTCCGCCCCCGCATCGACCTGGTGGCCGCCGGCTGGACGGCCAAGCTCGGCTGCGTCGCGGCAGGGCTCGGATACGCCATCGTGCCGGCGCTCGCGACCCGCTCCGTCGGCTCGGACGTCGCCCTGCGCCCCCTGCATCCTGCCGACGCCTCGGCGCGACAGGTCTTCGCCGCCACCGCGGCCGGCCGCAGCCGCCCTCCCGCGGTCTCCCGGATGCTCGACATCCTGGAGCGGACGGCGCGGCATCTGGACCTCGCTCAACTCGCTACATGATCACGCATGGCCCTGATAAGCACCGGCGCGGCGAACAGCAGCGCGATGCCGCGTAAGGCGCCTGCGACCGGATAAGGCGCGCGCAGGCCGAACTCGTGCGCGACCAGTCCGCCGGCCAGCGCACCGAGCGGTATCAGGCCCCAGCTCAGCATCCGGTACACGCTGTTGACCCGGCCGAGCAGCTCTGAGGGCACGATGTCCTGACGCAGGCTCACGGTCACGATGTTCCAGAGCATGGTGACGAAGCCGTTCGCGGCCATCAGCGCGCCGAGCACGACCGCGTTCGGGCTCGCCCCCATCGCGAGGAAGACCGCGACGTTCACGGTCAGCGAGGTGAACAGCGCGGGCAGCGGGCCGATCGCCTTCACGATGCGCGCGTTGACCAGACTGCCCAACAGGCTGCCGATGGCCGCTCCGGACAGCAGGATGCCGAAGCCGCGGGTGCTCAAGTGCAGCGTCTGCGTGGCCAGCAGCACGAGCGTCGCCCAGCCGAGCTGGCCGCAGAAGTTGTTGACGCCGACCAGCATCGCGAGGGTGCGCAGCAGTCGATGCCGCCGCAGCCAGCGCAGGCCGTCCGTGATCGCGGCGCGCATCGGCGGATGATCGGCGCCCGGGCGGCTGGTCCGCGGCAGCGTGCCGAGCAGCGCCGACGAGACGGCGAACGAGACCGCGTCCAGGCCGAACGGCAGCGCCTTGGCCAGCGCGATCAGCAGGCTGCCGGTCGGCGGCCCGGCGAACTGCTGGCCGAGGATCGTGACGGTCTGCTGCGCGCCGTTGGCCCGGTAAAGCAGCGGTTTGGCGACGATGTCCGGCAGGATCGCCTGCGAGGCGTTGCCGAAGACCACCTCGCCGGCGCCGAGGCAGAAGGCGGCGATGATGAGTATCGCGATATCCATCCGATGGATCGCGACGAGCACGGCGACGGCGCCGACGATCACCGCCTGAAGCGTCTGCGCGCGGCTCATGACCACGGCCCGGTCGTGCCGGTCGACCAGCGCGCCGGCCGGGAAGGACAGCAGCAGCCACGGCAGATACGTGGACGCCGCCACGGCTGAGACGAGCAGCGGATTGCGCGTCAGCGCGACGGCCAGCAGCGGGAGCGCCGCGGCGAAGGCCCCGTTGCCGACGTTGTTGATCCCCGCCGCCCACCAGAGCCGCCAGTAGGCCGCCGTCAGACGCGGCGCGGCGGCTGTGGAGTCAGTCTGGGCCTCGGTCTGCGTCATGCCGGGATCCTCCGACGTCGGCCGACGCGCCGACATGATTTAGCCGATGGCTACATAATCGGAGCATGGCTATGATCATCGACCTCGGCGTGGCCGAGCTGGCCGCGACCCGGTTCGCCATCTCGCCGCTGTCCGAGACGGTCTCCGGCCTGCAGCAGCTGGCCGGCGTCGACCGGCAGGCGGTCAACCTGCGGTGGCTGCGCTGGGCGGCGGACGAGCTGGGCCGCGAGCCGCTGGACCTGTCCCGGATCCGGCCCCTGATCGTGACCGACCGGCCGAGCTGGCCGGCGTTCATCATCCCCGCGCCGACGACCACGGGCGGCTCCCTCGAGGACGACCTGGCCGCGTTGCAGCGCACGACCGCCCCGCAGGTGCGGGCCAGCCTCAAGCGCGTGTTCGGCGATCAGCCATCTGACGCCGTCCGCGAGTTCGCCGCGCAGCCGAGGCAGGGGCTGCGGGCGATCGCCGCCGAGCTGCGCGCGGCCCATGATCGGCTCATCGCGCCGCACTGGCCGCGGATTCGGGCCGTCCTCGACGCGGACGTGGCCTATCGCGCGCGACAGCTGGCCGCCGGCGGCGCCGAGGCGCTGTTCGCCGATATGCATCCGGACCTGTATTGGCGGGACGGGCAGCTGCGGCTCGAGACGGCCGGCCAGCCCGCCGACTTCACGGTGAACCGCGGCCCCGGCGGCCTGGTCCTCATCCCGGTCGTGCTCGGCCCGGCCTACGTGCAGATCAAGAAGAACACGACGACGCAGACCACGGTCCGCTACCCGGCGCGCGGCGTCGGCGCGCTGTGGACCGCGGGCGTCGAGCCGCCGGCCGGCACCACGGTCCGGCTGCTCGGCCGGATGCGCGCCGAGCTGCTGGAGGCGCTGCGCTCGCCCGCGACCACCACCGACCTGGCCCGCGCGCTCCACGTGACGCCGAGCGCGGTCTCGCAGCACCTGCGGGTCCTGCGAGAGTGCCGGCTGGTCGCGCGGGAGCGCGCGGGTCGCAGCATGCTGTATATGACCACCGATCTCGGCGCGGCGCTGGCCGGCCGGGAGGCGGACCGCGTCTAACGCGGCCCGCTGTCGACGAGGTCTGAGTAGCCCGGGTTCGCCGCGATGAAGTCGTCGACGAAGCTGCAGTAACTCGTCACCGTCGCGCCCTTCGCCCGCACACCGTCGAGCGCCGCCTCGACCAGCACGGCCCCGATGCCGACGCCGCGAAGCTGCGGGTCAACGACCGTGGAGTGGATCACGATGCGCGTCCGAGCGCCCTCGCGGACGGCGTCGTAGAGCACGTGGCCGACCACCCGGCCGCCCATCAGCGCCTCGTACGCGTGCGCCTGCGTGTTGTCGCGCACCACAATCGAGGAAGGCTCGTCGCTCACGGCTCATCCGCTCCCGTTCGTCGGTGGACACCATTATCGGCGATCACGCGGCTACCGCTCCGGCGCGCCGCCCGGATCCGTCAACTGATGGACGGCGCCGCGGTGGATCGCCAGATAGACGCGGTCCCGCAGGCGGTTCGCGTCCGCGGCGGTGAGCGTGCGCTCCAGGTCCCGCAGCACGATCCGGACCAGCAGGTTGTCCTGGTCCGCGCGGGCGCCGATCCGCTCGCGGGCCCGCTGCGGCAGCTCGGCGGCCCGGGTGCGGCTCAGGATCTCGACCGACTCGACGCAGTCGGCCCGCGCGCCGAGCGCGTCGCGCACCCGGTCGCCGAGGTCCTCGGCCAGATCGCCCGCCGGGACCGCCACGGACAGGTCGCGCACCGCCGGCGGCATCGCGGAGACCGGCCGGTACGGCTCGAGGCCGAGCATCTGCGCCGCGACCCGCGGCTCGGCTGATCGCAGCAGCCTGATGTCTGGGATCCCCTTGGCCAGCATGAGCATCCGGTCCAGGCCCATGCCGAGCGCCAGGCCGGTCCAGCCCGCGCCGAGGCCCGCGCGGCGCAGCACCTCCGGGTGGGCGAGCCCGCACTCGGCGATCTCGATCCACTCCCCGTCGTGCAGCACGTCGACCTGCCGGCCGTGCAGGGTGTAGGGGTGCACGCGCGGTTCCAGGCGGACCTCGGCGCCCGGCAGCAGCGCCGCGACGATCATGCGGACCATCTCTTCGAGGTCTGCGTCGTCCGCCGGCCGGTCGCGCCGCGCGACCCGCCACAGGTCGAGCTGGTGCGGCGTGCCCGAGTGCAGCCGGTCGATCGCGTCGCGCCGGTAGACGACGCCCGGGCAGACCAGCAGCGCGTCCCCGGGCTGCGGCGCGGCGGCGGCGAGCGAGCGCAGCGCGGGCGGGATCAGCGCGCTGGAATGGCTTCGCAGCATCCGCTGATCGTCGACGTACCTGGTGTACCGCGCCTCGCGGGTGACGTCGGCCGGGTCGTAGCCGAGCAGGTCGTAGTTGTCGGCGACCGGGACGATGCGCTCGCCGCGGTGCCAGCGCGCGGATATGCCCCAGCCGCCGGCCAGCGCGGCGACGACGCGATCGAGCACGAGCTGCAGCGTGTGCCGGCCCTCGGCCGGGTCGGTCAGGTCGCGCACGGACAGGTCGCGGGACAGCTGGGCGGGGGAGAGGGTTTCGGGCATGACGGGGCTCCGATCCGGATTCGGAAGAAGGACGGGACGGGGGATCCCCCCGGCCCGCGCGTTCCGCCCGGAACTCGGGTCAGCGCGGCAGGTCTGCGGCGGCGCGGCAGCGGTGAACCCGCTGGGGATCCGCGGCGCGGCGATGTCCGACGCGGTGAGGTCCGACTCCCCGGGCGCCCGTCTCGGGCCGGGGGCCGGTAAATCGCCGCGTGGTGATTCGGTGCGCTCTCGCAACCGCGGACATGGTCCAAATCATACGCCCGACACGCCATCGGTTTTTCGCAGCAGTAGCCACGGCGCGATGCGGGTATCCGATACTGAGCCGAGGGGCCGAACCGGCCCCGCCCTGTGGGAAAGGAACCTCCGTGATCGCCTTCGCCCAGGTGAGCGACGTTCACATCGGCTACGGGGAAGAGGCGCAGCAGCGGGCCGCGCGGGTGTTCGCCCGGCTCGCCGCGCTGCCCGCGCCCGTGGACGCGGTCCTGGTCACCGGCGACGTGGCCGACCACGGGGACCGCGCGGAGTACGCGATCGCCCGCGAGCTGTTCGACTCGGTGCCGTACCCGGTCTTCGCCTGCCCCGGCAACCACGACGACCGCGCCGGCTTCGCGGAGGTGCTGCTCGGCGGCGGCTTCGACGGCGGGCCGATCAACCGGGTGCACATCGCCGGCGGCGCGGTCTTCGCGCTCTGCGACTCGACGGTGCCGGGCGAGCCCGGCGGCTACCTGGCCGACGAGACGCTCGCCTGGCTCGCCACCGTGCTGGAGGAGGCCCCGCCGGACGATCCCGTCATCGTGGCCTTCCACCACCCGCCGGTCGACATCCACGCGCCGTTCCTGGACGGGATGCGGCAGACCGGCGAGGAGCGGCTGGCCGAGGTCGTGCGCGGCCGGCGCAACGTGGTCGCGCTGCTCTGCGGCCATGCGCACACGCCGGCGGCGACCACGTTCGCCGGGCTGCCGCTGCTGCTCGCGCCCTCGGTCGTCTCGACGGTGATGCTGCCGTGGGACGGCGAGGGGATCGTCGACTTGCAGGCGCCGCCCGCCCTGGCGATCCACGTCCTCGACGACGCGCGGCGACTGACGACGCACTTCCGCGTCGTGGTGTGAGATGGACGCAGCCGGCCTGATCCCGACGATCGACCTGCGCCCCTGGCGCTCCGGCGACCCGCGGGCCCGCGCCGAGACCGCCGCGCAGGTCGACCGGGCGCTCTCCCGGGCCGGCTTCCTGCTGGTCACCGGGCACGGCGTCGATCCGGCGCTGCGCGACGAGGTGCGGTCGGCGGCGCGCGAGTTCTTCGCCCTGCCGGCGGCGGCGAAGCAGCGCTACTCGGTCTCGGTCGGCGGCCGCGGCTGGCTGGCCGTCGGAGTCGAGGGCAACGCTTATGCCGAGGGAACGCCGACTCCGCCGGACTTGAAGGAGTCCTGGACCGCCGCGTCCGACACCCCGACCGGCGACCCGGAGATCGACGCGTTCTGGTTCCAGCCGAACCGCTGGCCGGACGAGGTGCCGCGGCTGCGGGTCGCGGCCCTGGAATACATGCGGCGGATGCGCGAGGCCTCCGACGAGCTGCTGCGCCTGCTCGCGGCGGCGCTCGGGCAGGCCGAGGACTTCTTCACCCGGCACACCGGCCATCCCACCTACGGCTTCAACGTCAACTGGTACCCGGGCGTGCCGGTGGTCGGCGAGCCGGCGCCGGGCCAGTACCGGATCGGTCCGCACACCGACTTCGGGACGGTCACGCTGCTGGACCGCCAGCGGGGCCTCGGCGGGCTGCAGGTCTACACCGACCCGGACGGCGGCCCGGCCGGCGGCGGGGGCTGGCAGGACGCCCCGTTCGACCCCGCCGCGCTCACCGTGAACATCGGCGACCTGATGGCCCGGTGGACCGGCGGGCGCTGGCGGGCCGGCCGGCACCGGGTGCTCGCGCCCTCGCCGCAGGCCCCTGACGAGGACCTGGTCTCGCTGGTGTTCTTCTACGAGTGCGACCCGCACACGACGGTCGCGCCGCTGCCCCCGCCGGTCGGGCACGTCGACTACGAGCCCGTCGACTCCTCGGCGTATCTGAAGGCGAAGCTGGACGCCATCACGGTGGCCTGAGCCCGGAAGACGGACCGCCCCGCCCCGGGCGGACCCGGGGCGGGGCGGACGTCGCGCGCCTTCAGCGCTTCGGCAGGGCGAACGCGCCGGCCAGGACGACGGCCAGGATGCCGAGGCCGGCCGCCGCGGTCACCTCCATCGCGGTGGCGAAGTCGCCGCGGCCGGTGCCGGAGCCGAGCACCGTGAAGAAGACGGTGCCGAGCACGGTGGCGCCGATCGCGTTGCCGAACTGCTGCGCGGTGGTGATGGCGCCCGCCGCCATGCCGGCCTTCTTCGGCGGTATGCCCGAGGAGAGCACCGCGCCGACCACGGACGGGATGGCGAAGCCGTTGCCGATGCCGATGATCACGCCGCCGGGGGTGAGCCAGAGCACGGAGACGTCCGCGCCGCGCACCGCGAGTGCGGCCAGGACCAGGCCGATGCCGACGATGCTGAGCACCGCGCCCAGCGCCACCACCCGGTGTCCGATCCGCGCCGCCACCCGGCGGGCGTAGAAGGAGCTGAGCGCGAACGCGACGCCGAGCGGGGCGAAGGCGAGGCCGGCGCGCAGCGGGGTCAGGCCGAGGCCGTCCTGCAGCAGCAGGGTGAGGCACAGCATGAAGCCGGCGAAGAAGGCGAGGTACCCGCCGCCGACCACCATGCCCGCGGCGAAGACCCGCTCGCGCACCATCGCGGTGTCCAGCACCGGCTGCCCGCCGCGCCGCTCGAGCCGGTTCTCGTAGCGCAGGGTGCCGATCATCACCGGCACCGAGGCGGCCATCGAGATCCAGGTCCACACCGGCCAGCCGTCCGGGCGGCCGAGGGTCACCGGGACCAGCAGCAGCGCCAGCGAGGCGGCGATGCCCAGCGCGCCGACCGGGTCGAGCCGCGGCCGGTGGGTCGGGGCCTGCGCGGGCACCCAGCGGGCCGCCAGCAGCACGGCCGCCAGGCCGATCGGGACGTTGATGAAGAAGATGGCGCGCCAGCCCCAGCCGAACAGGTTCGCGTCGAGCAGGACTCCGCCGAGCACCTGCCCGGCCACCGAGCCGAGGCCGATGGTCGCGCCGAAGCCGGCCATCGCCTTGGGCCGCTCCAGCGGGGGGAACATCGTGTTGATCAGCGCCAGCACCTGGGGCACCATCAGGGACGCGGTCGCGCCCTGCAGGATCCGGAACAGCACCAGCAGGCCGGCGCTCGGAGCCAGGCCGCACAGCAGCGAGGCGACCGCGAACAGGCCCATGCCGATGATGAACAGCCGGCGGTGGCCGAACAGGTCGCCGAGCCGGCCGCCGGTGATCAGGCCGCTGGCGTAGGCGAAGCCGTACCCGCCGACGATCAGCTCGAGCGCGGCCTCGCCGGCGCCCAGGTCGTGCTGCAGCGAGGAGGCGGCGACGTTCACCACGAAGTAGTCGAACATCGCCATGAACATGGCGGTCAGGATGACCGGGAGGGCCCGCCAGCGCCGTGGATCGGCCGGCTGGTCGTGAACCGGAATCGACGCCGCACGGGACAGCTGCGCCGCTGTGCGGGCAGCGGCCTCTCTGCTTTCGGCGGTGAGGGACACGTCAGGACTCCATCGTTTTCGGTGGTTCGCGGCTGTGCTCGGCGCGGGCCCGCGCTGGTCGGCGGTCTCCGTGCCGGTCGCGGGCCTGGGCGGCGCTGCCCTGCCTCGCCGGTGTGCGCATGCACGGCTCATAGGTTCTGTGCGTGTGCACGACGGGTAGTTCGAAACTAATCGAACGAGGCTCGGTGCAGCGCTATTCCCGGGTCGCGGGATGAGAATCAAACGGATGGGACCGGGGACCGGGGCCGCCGCGGCGCCTCGGCTCAGTGTCCTGAGGCGTGTACGGGTCGCCTTGGGCGGTCCGTCGTCGGTTCGATAAGCTGGAACTGGGAACTGGATATCCGGGTATCTGGATTACGGAACGGGTGCCCGGACTCGTGGTGCCGGTCCCGCGGGATACGGGGTTCAACTAACCGGTTGGTTGATACCCTGCCATGCCCGGTGCTGGCTGTCAACTGAATAGTTGGTTACACTGGGTCCATGGCACCCCGAGACCCCGAAGGCACCAAGGCGCGCATCTTCGAGGCGGCGACCGCCGAGTTCGCCGCCTACGGGATCGCGGGCGCCCGCATCGACCGGATCGCCCAGAAGGCGCAGGCGAACAAGCAGCTCATCTACGCCTACTTCGGCGACAAGAAGCAGCTGTTCTCCCGGGTGCTGGAGAAGGCGCTGACCGAGCTGGCCGCCTCCGTCTCGTACGACATCACCGACGTGGACCGGTGGACCGACGAGCACATCGACTACTACCAGGAGCACCCCGAACTGCTGCGCCTGATGCTGTGGGAGGCGCTCGAGGTGGACCTGGAGGACATGCCGCCCAGCGAGGCGCGGGTCAGCCGCTACCGGTACAAGCTGGCGAACATCGCGCAGGCGCAGGAGAAGGGGCTGGTGCGCCGCGACATGCCGGGCGCCTACGTGATGATGCTGCTGATGTCGCTGGTGCACTATCCGGAGGCGGTGCCGCAGAACCGGGCGCTACTGTTCGGCGACGAGTACGACCCCAAGCAGATGCACGCCTGGACCCGAGCGGCCGTGCGCCGCCTCGTCGCGCCGGACGAGCCCGCCCCGCGGACCGGGCGCAAGAGCGCGAAGGCGCCGGAGTCCGAGTCGGAGGCGGAGCCGACGCGGTCCGCCTAGGGAACGAATCCGCCCGACCGTACCGATTCAGCTACGACGGCACCCCGCTCAGGTGCGCGTCTAGCGGCCGTGCTTCCGGCCGACTACACTCAGTATATCGCAGATCTCTTCGAAGATCGCAGAAGTTCGATCGGGGGCTCCGCGGCCGGGCGCAGCGCGCGGCGCGGCGAGTGAATCGAGGCGGCGATGGGGGACGTTGCACCTCTTGTCCGGTCCTTCCTGGAGCGCGGCGAGCGCTGGTCGCCGGTCCTCGTGCTGACCGGCCCGCGCCGCTGCGGCAAGACCTGGGCGCTCGACAGGCTGGCCGAGCAGCTGAACGGGAACGTGCCGTACATGCACGTGGACTGCGTGACCGTGCACGGCGGAGCCAGGGAGCTGCTGACCAAGCTGGCCTTCGACCTGAACCTGCACAACGGCGCGTATGAGAGCCTTTCCTTTCCCCGGCTGCTGACCGGGCTGGTCGTGATCGCGGCAGAGCTGGACCTGGCCACCCCCGCGCTGGCCCGGGCCCAGGTCCGCAGGGCCCTGGAGGACGTCAGAGACCTCGACAAGCTGCGTGAGGCGGTCAAGCGGATCGCCGCCGACGCGGTCGCGGTGATCCCCGCCGCCAAGAACGTGCCGGGGATGGACACGGTCGCCCAGTACGGCCCGGAGCTGCTGCTCAAGGGGCTGCTGGCCACCCGCAAGGGACGCAAGGCCCTGCTGGGCCCGGGCGAGGACTGGTACGGCCACCAGGATCTCGCACTGCGGCTGGACCCGCTGCACGTCCTGGTCGACCTCAACCGCTTCGCCTCCCGGCCCGACGTCGAGGGCGACCGGCGCCGGGTCACCGAGCTGCTCTGGGCCGCCTTCCTGGCCGACCTCAGCGCCAGCTTCGAGGGCCAGAAGGGGTGGAACCTCACCTGCGCCGTGCTGATCGACAACGCGGACTGCGACACCGGCCTCGACTTCCTCGAAGAGCTCACCGCCGCCCGCACCCGGCGGGTCGACCGCGCGGCGCACCGGCCCGATCCGCTGACCGTGGTGGCCACCAGCCGGGGCAGGCTGGTCACCCGGGTGGTGCGCTCCGCCGCCGGCGTGGCCGAGTCCGCCGCGGCCGGCCATGAGCACTACCAGCGCCTGCGCGAGGCCAATCTCGTGGAGAGCGGCTGGTATCCGGTCCGGCTGCCGGAGCTGACCGAGACCGAGGTGCGCACCCTGGTGTCCGGGCTGGGGCTGCGCGACGCGAACGACGAACTGCTGGCCCGGATGCTGCACCGGTTCACCCGCGGCCACGCCGGCGCCACCCACCTGCTCGTCCGGGCCCTGGCCACCGCCGAGGAACCGGGCCACCTGGCCGCGCTGCTCGGGCAGCCCGAGCCCGGGGTGCTGCGCGGCGGGGTGAGCGTGGGCGAGCGGCTGCGCCGCGACCTCGTCGGCAAGGCCGGCCCGGCCGTGCTGCGCGACCTGGTCGTCTGCTCGGCCGCGCGGACCCTGGCCGACGCCTCGCAGCTGGCGCTCGCCGGCAACCTGCTGACCACCCCGCGCGGCAGCCGGCAGAACGAGGTCTTCCCGGTCGATCTGTGGGGCGCCGAGGGAGACGGACCCGTGGTCATGCTCCCGGTCTTGCGCAGCCTCCTGATCCGCGAACTGGTCGAGCGGCCGGAGGACTGGCGGGCGGCGCTTCAGTGGCTCGAGGCCAACAGCGCCGAGACCGAGGACACCGAGGCGGAGCTGTACTACGCGCTCGCCCTCGGCAAGGGCGGGGAGGTGGCCCGGCGGCTGGCCGAGCGGCTGGCGACGGTGACCAGCGCGGCTGACGCCGACGGCTGGCTGCACCTCCTGCACGCGGTCACCGCGGCGCCGTGCGCGAGCACGCAGGACGTCTGGCCCGACCCGACCGGCCTGCCCGCGCTGATCGCCGCGGTCGACCGGCTGGTCACCGCGCTGTGGCTGGCCGGCAACTGCGTCCGGGCCGAGGATCTGCGCGGCCTGTATCAGGAGGCTGCGGTGAACCTCGACGAGATCGCACCGCACGCCAAGGGCGGCTGGATGACCCTGCGCGCGCAGGCGGAGAAGTATCGGCGGGTGTCGGCGGCGAGTTGAACCGGCGGACGGAGGGGGCGAGCCATGTTCGAGACCGGGGTGGCCATCAAGCGCGGACAGCGCAGGAAGATCAGGCGGCTGATCGCCATCGGCGCCGCGGCCGCGGTCGTCGCGGCCGGCGGGATCGTGGCGGGAATCAAGCTGACCGCCGGATCCGATCAGTGCGGCGCGGGGGTGGTCAAAGACGGAGCGGAGTGCGTCGGAGTCACCGACGGCTCGTATGTGTTCGATCCCGCGCTCACCGCCGTCGAGGGCGACATCCTGGGCGAGAACCGGGCTGTGGCGCAGGAGACCAGGGACTACGTGACCTTGGCGCTGTTCATGCCATTGACCTACAGCAGTGGCAGCGACGTGTCGATGGCACGCATTCGGGCTGAGCTCGAGGGTGCTTATGCGGCTCAGAGTTCACTCAACGGCCAGGGCTTCCGGCCCGCCATCCGGCTGCTGCTGGCGAACGAGGGCAGCACGGAGCAGGCGTGGTCGAGCGTGGCCGGCGAACTGGCCGACGAGCCGGCCTCGGACAATCTCGTCGCCGTGGTGGGCATGGGAGTCAGCACCTTGCCGACCGTGCAGGCGGCCCGGCAGTTCGCCGGGCTGGGCGACCCGCTGCCGATGATCGGCACCGTGATCACCGCTGACGGGCTCGACCGCACCGGGCCGTCCGCCGCGCTGGTCGGAACGGCCCTGGCCGGGCCGATCAAGGGACTGGTGCGGGTGGTGCCTGGGGTCGACCAGGAGGTCGAAGACCTGCTCGCCTATCTGAGACAGCAACAGGGCCTGCTGACCAGCGTGCTCCTGGTCAAAGACACTAACCAGGCCGATCTGTACACCGAAAGCCTGGGCCAGGACTTCCAAAGCCGGTTCGCGACTTATCACGAGAGGTCCGACCAGTACGACGGCAGCCCCGGGTCGCAGGTGCTCGCCAACGAGTTCACCACGATCGCCGATGCGGTCTGTCTGTCCGACGCAGGCGGCGCCCCGCCGACCGTGCTGTACGCGGGGCGCGAGGAACTGCTTCCGACCTTCATCGACCAGCTGCGCGGCCTGACCCTGTGCCATGGGAGCACCATCACCGTGGTCACCGGCTCGGACGCCGATGCCCTGCCGCTGAGCTCGACCGAGGCCAATCCGACCGGACCGCAGATCAACGTGGTCTACGCCGACATCGTGGACGCCACGCAACTGAGCCCGGCCTACACCTCCGCATTCCGCAGCATCAAGGGCGTCGTCCTCGCCGACCTCGACGACGCCTGGGCGGCGGAGACCTACGACGGCGTGGCGGCGGCCGAACTGGCCGTGCGCGATACGGCCGGAGCCTCCAGCACGGTCATCCCGAACCGCGGCGCGGTCATGGCCGAGCTGTACGACCTCAACACCCCGGGAAACGAGATCAGCGGCGCCACCGGCGAGATCCAGATCCAGCCGAACGGCGACGAGAGCTGCGAGGGCGTGCCGATCGTCACCGACAGCGGCGGTTCGTCCACCCGCACGGAAGCTGCGCCGCAGCCCGGCTGCCAGTGATCGATCGTGCTCGGACCCTGACCGTCGACCTGCGCAGCGTCAGGTCTGCGCGGCGTCAGGCCTCGGCGTTCTCATCGGTTGCCGTGCCGGCGCTCGCCCGGAGCCGGGCCAGCCGGGCGCGGACCGCGCCGCGCTGGCGGCCCAATGTGCGGGCGATCGCGTCGAGCGGGATGCCGGCCAGGTGCAGCTCGCGCAGGCGGTGCTCGTCCTCGGCGGTCCACCGGGTGTTGGCGCTGGCCAGGTCGTGGTGCGCGTCCCGGAGCGGATCGTGCGGCTTCTGATGGTGGTCCGGATGCGGGTCCGGATACGGGCCTGAATACGGGCCCTGATGCGGATGCGCGGGCGGATCGGCGGGGGACTCGAAGGCGATCGCGGCCAGCGCCGCGGCGGGGCACTGGAAGACCAGCTCGGCGCCGCGCCACAGGGAAAGCCGGCCGTCCTCGACGGTCAGCCGGTCCGCGCGCACCGTGTAGGTCTGCACTGTGTGGGTCTGCACCGCATAGGTCTGCGCCGCGCCGTCCCTGCCGGGCCCGTCCGTCCCGCGCAGCTCGAGCCGGAGCACCGTGCCCGCCGGACCGGGGGTCATCACGTCTCAGCCCTCTGTTCCATGCGTCCGGTTCCGGGCCGCCGCGCCGCCGCGCGCGCTGCTCCGGGGCGGTCCGCCGCCTCGTCGCGGGCGTCGCCCCATGCCGGAAAGCTATCAGCATTCAGATGTTTCGGCCCCCGGGTTCAACATCCTGCCACGCTCGCTTGCACTTGCACGCGGTGCGCCCACCTGCGGTTTCTCCGGAGGGTTGGAAGAGCACTGAGCAATCGATGTGGCGCCGAGTCGTCCACGATGTGACGCGAAGTTTACTTTGCGGCGTGACCAGCGCGGATGCGGGGTGCCGTAAGGGGCGGGGCGGCCTTCCGGGGCGGGCGCGGCGCTCTTCACGGTTCACGGAGACTTCAACATCCACAGTGATCCAATACGGCCGCCGCTGGAAGGCTCAGGCCCGTCAGTCCTTTGACCGGACCGTCCCGTTGCCCCGGGGCGGTCCGGCCATGCCACGCACGGAACCTTTCGAAGGAGACCTCTCGTGCGCGTAATCCGCAGTATCGCACTCGTCGGGGCGGCGGTGTCCGCTCTGGCGCTCAGTGCGGGCGCTGCCTTCGCCGACCCGCCCGCGGCCGACAACCCGCCGCCCCCGCAGTCCATCGTCGCAGGCGGATCGGACACCATCACCGCGCTGTTCGACCAGTTCCAGACCGACTACGACGCGACCAGCCCGGCCTGGCCGCTCTACAGCTGGGACGCGACCGGCTCCTCGACGATCGTCAGCAAGAACGACCCGGCGAACACGACCACCCCGCCGTGCGAGATGAACCGGCCGAACGGGTCCAGCAGTGGCATCACCCAGCTGAACGACAACCAGAACTTCACCGACGGCGGCACCGCATACCAGTGCCTCGACCTGGCCCGGACCTCGCGCAACCTGGGCGCGAGCGACCCGGCCGGCCTAGTGCAGATCCCGTTCGCCCGCGACCTGATCTCGTACTCGTACGCGAGCGGCGGCGACGCGGTCACCAACCTGACCTTCACCGACCTGCAGGCGATCTACAACTGCAACGCCAGCCTGATCAGCTCGTCCGACCCCGACGCGCCGGTCACCTGGAACGAGGTCGGCGGCACCAGCACCGACGCGATCGTCCCGGTCCTGCCGCAGAACGGCTCGGGCACCCGGTCCAGCTGGCTGACCGACCTGGGCATCACCACGGTGCCCTCGTGCGTGGTCAACGGCGTCAGCACGGTCGACGGCAGCGTGATCGAGGAGAACGAGGGGACCGACTCCGAGTTCACCTCGGCCAACGCCTCCGCCAAGGACGTGGTCTTCCCGTTCTCCGGCGCCGACTACGTCGCCGAGGTCTACACCGGGTTCGACACCGCGCAGAGCCCGGGCAGCCTCGTGCTCGGCGACATCCAGAGCGACGCGCCGCTGACCACCTCCGGCGGCAAGACGGTCATCAACATCTCAGGCTTCTACCCCAAGTTCGACCGCACCGTCAACGTGGTCGCCAAGAGCACCGGGACCAGCCCGTACGTGCCGAGCTACCTGCAGGCCCTGGTCGGCGCGGGCAACAACACCGGCTGGTTCTGCAGCAACGCCACGGCGAAGACCGACATCGCCGACTACGGCTTCGCGACCGACCCCACCTGCGGCATCGCGATCGTCAACTACTGAGCGCACGGTCGATCGGCACAGCACCGGCATGAACATGGCAGCACCGGTATAGCAGCGACACCTGGAAGAGCCGGTTCCGGCGCGCCGCCCGCGCGCCGGGACCGTCCGGACGGCGCGCACGGACGCGCCCATACCTCAGGAGTTGTTTTTCGTGCGTGGAATCAGCAAGCGGGTCGCAGCGCTCGCGGTCGCCGGCGCGACCGCCGCCGGCCTGGTCGTGGCCGGGGCCGGCGCGGCCAGCGCCGACGTCTCCGGCGGCACGGTCACGCTGACGTTGAACGAGTCGTTCATCGCGCAGCTCGCCAAGGACGGCGTCGTGGTCGTCCCGCAGAACGCCGCGTCGGTCACCGTCGACAGCGCGGCCGGCACGGTCTCGATCGCCTTCACCGCCACCGGCGGGCTCGGCGACCTGACCTACGGCGGCGGCACGGTGAACCTCAGCGGCTCGCTGCTCGCCTTCAGTCTCAGGGGCCGCTGCGTCACGCTGAGCAGCCTCGAGTTCGACCTCGGCAACGCCTCCTTCGACGGCGCCACCTCGAGCGGCGCCGACACGCCGCTGCTCGACGTGGCCGGCACGGAGGTCGCCGGGATCGTGCTGCCCAACGAGACCCTCACCGCCTCGCAGCTGACCATCGACGCGGCCGGCGCCGCGCTGCTCGACGGCGCGCTGCACACCAGCGCGTTCACCGCCGGCGCGAACGTGGGCAGCTTCAGCGCGGCCTGGACCGTCACCCCGGCGTGACGGCCCTGACGCGCTGACCGACCGCCGCCGGTGTCGGACGCCGCACCCTGCCTGGTGCGGACCGCACCGGCGGCACCCGTGCCCGGGCTCTAACACAGAACACAGATACGTATTCCGCCGGCAGCCGATGTGGGATCAGGGGAAGACGATGCGCGAAGTCGGGAAGCGGGGCGCCGGGACGCGCCGGCGCAGGGGCCTTCTCGCCGTGGCCGCCGCCGCGCTGGTGGCCGGCGCGATGGGCATCTGGCCCGCGGCCTCCGCGGCGCGGGGCGACACCGGTGCCAGGACCGAGATGTACTTCCAGCCGCAGGCGTCCGCGTCCGGCGACACCACGTGCGCCCCGAACGGCGCCGGCGTCGCCTGTACGGGGACTTACAGCGGCGCGACGTCGTACGACCCGACGACGGACAGCGGCGAGTCGGGTATCACGCCCACGGTCACCGTCAGCCAGGTCACGAACCTGACCCACCAGGTCCTGAACGTCGGCTGGACCGGGTTCACGCCGACCTACACCGGCGAGAACTCCCAGGCCATCAATCCCAACAACGCCGCCGACATCATGTACGGCGTCAGCATCCTGGAGTGCAAGGGCACGAACCCGCAGTACGACGGCTTCTACGGGAACCCGACCTCGGGCGATCCGGCCGAGGACTGCTACGTGACCTACAACGCCGGCCAGGCCACCTCCGGCCAGGCGAACTCGGTGTGGGCGGCGACCTCGGCCGGCGGCGCGGACACCTCGAACGAGCCGTTCGACGGCACGGTCAGCTGCCTGGGCCTGAAGCCCGGCGACCCCTGCGGGACCGGCAGCACGCAGGTGCAGATCGAGACGGTGGAGGAGAACGACTTCCTCGGCTGCGACAGCACGGACCCCTGCTCGCTGGTGCTGCTGCCGAACTGGGGCGGCTACGACGGCAACGCCTACGGGCTCGATCCGGGCGACCCGGCCGACACCGAGGGCCAGCTGGACTACAACGCCGACTGCTACGGCATCGCGAACCACCAGTATCAGGGCATAGAGGTCGACTTCCCGCTCGCGCAGGGCGGCCTCGGCGAGGGCACGATGTCGGCCTGGGGCGACTCCTGCGCCTGGACCGACCGGTTCGTCATCCCGCTCAGCTTCGCGCCGACGCCGAGCCAGTCCTGCCCGGCGTCCGGCACCGAGTTCTCCGCCGAGGGCTCGCCGCTGCTGGAGAAGGCCGTGCAGCAGTGGGAGCCGGGCTGGTGCACGCAGAGCTCGAACGCGGTCGACTTCGACTTCAACTCGGGCGTCAACGAGTACGACGCCCGCACCGACTTCCTGGCCGGCGCCGGCGGCGGGCTCTCCACCGGCACCGACGTCGCCCTGGTGACCGATCCGGCCTCGGCCGACGCCGCGGCCGGGTCGACGAGACAGTACACATATGCGCCGATCGCCAACACCGGCATCGCGATCTCGTACTACATCGACGACTTCCAGACCGGCGAGCCGATCACGAACCTGGTGCTGAACGCGCGGCTGCTGGCGAAGCTGCTGACCAACTCCTACAGCTACGCGTTCGACGACTGCCAGCCGGGCCAGAGCGCGCAGACGCAGACCTGTGATCCGAACGTGGCCGGCAATCCGTCCAGCATCTTCCAGGATCCCGAGTTCTACCTGCTCAACCCGGAGTACCAGCCGAGCGACTTCTACTCCCCGAACACCGCGGACGACGACACCGAGCCGATCGTGGCGTCCGGCGGCGCCGACATGACCTACGAGCTGACCCGGTGGATCTGGTCCGACCCGGACGCCCGGGCGTTCCTGCAGGGGTCCGCCGACCCGTGGGGCATGCACGTCAACGAGGCCTACCTGGGCGTGTTCCGCACCGGGCAGAGCTACCCGATCCCGGACTTCCTGGAGGAGGACGGCGGTTTCAGCCAGACCCCGACCCAGGCGCTCAACGGCCCGGCGCCGCAGTGGGTGGCCACCATGCAGGCCACCTGGAACCCGGTCACCGGCCAGGACAACGTGGACGGCGACCTGCTCGGCTGGAAGTCCACCGGCATCAGCTTCGGCGTGACCTGCGAGGTGGCGACGCTCGACTGCGGCAGCACGAGCGATCCGTACAGCCAGAGCGCCAATCCGGCCGAGTACCTGGGGCAGCGCACCCTGTTCGCGGTGGTGGACACCGGGGACAGCGGTGCGTATCAGTTCCCGACCGCGAAGCTGGTCAACCAGGCCGGCAACGCGGAGGGACCGACCACGGACGCGATGACCGCCGCCCTGGACTCGATGCAGACGAACCCTGACAAGATCACCCAGTTCCAGAACTTCTCGGACACCGCGTCCGACGCGTATCCGCTCGCCGAAGTGCAGTACGCGATGGTGCCCACCTGCGGCGAGCCGCAGGCCACCGCGCAGGCGATCGCGAACTTCCTCACCGACGTGGGGAACTCGCAGATCTACGGCACCGGCGTCGGCGAACTGCCGGGCTTCGGCGGCTATCTGACCCTGAGCGCCGCGCAACAGGCGCAGACGCTCGCCGCCGAGCAACAGGTCGCGTCGCAGACCTGTACGTCGCCTCCTGCGGACACGACGGTCTCCGGGGAGTCCGGCGTGAACAACGGTGCGAGCGCAGGGGACGGCGGGCTCGGCGCCGGCGGCGTCACCCCGACCACGGGCGCTTCCATACCGAGCTACATCGGGCCGAGCGCGTCGTCGAAGATCACTGCGCCCGCGACCCGGCCGGTCGCCCTCGGAGTGAAGGGCGCAGACGACGGAGACGTCTCCCGGGTCATCCTGCCGGTGGCGCTGGCCGTCGGCGCGCTGCTCGCCATCGGCGGACCGATCGCCTACATGGTCGGCGCGTCCGGTGCCGGCGCCTCGTATCTCAACCGGAGAAGACAGCGCAGAACGGCGCGCTCACCGGTGACCGTGCCGGACGGGATCAGACGCCTGCTGCGCCTCGGCCGGCACCGCGGCACTCCCGGCGCAGGCGACTCAGGCGGCACAGGCGGCGTCGATGGCTGAGATCACCGCATCCGGGCCGCCGCCCGCGGCGGCCCCCGACCCGGCCGGCGACGAGGACACGCCGCGCGCGATCTTCACGCCGGTCGACCGGGCCGACCGGGCCTTCAGGATCCTGCTGCGCTCCGGCGGGCTCGCGGTGTTCGCCATCACGGGCCTGATCGCCTTCTTCCTCGTCTACCAGGCGCACAGCGCGTTCGCCAAGGCCGGCTGGAGCTTCCTGAGCACCTCGGCCTTCATCCCGCAGCAGGGGCACTTCGGCATCGCCGCGGCCCTGCCGGACGGTGTCGTCATCGCGCTGATAGCGCTGGCCGTCGCGGTGCCGACGGCGATCACGGCGGCGGTGTTCATCTCCGAGTTCGCGCCGGTCCGGCTGCGCCGGCCGCTGATCGCGGTGATCGACCTGATGGCCGCGATCCCCAGCATCGTGTATGCGCTCTGGGGCGTGTTCTTCCTGCAGCCGAGGGTGGTCGGCCTCGCCCGCTGGGCCTCCGACCACCTCGGCGGCGCGATCCCGCCGCTGAAGGTGCGCGGCGGCGAGGAGCAGTCCCTGTTCACCTCCTCGCCGTTCCTGGCCGGGCTGGTGGTCTCGCTCATGGTCGTCCCGATCGCCACGTCGATCTGCCGCGAGGTGTACTCGCAGGCCCCTGTCGGCGAGCGCGAGGCCGCCTACGCCCTCGGGTCCAGCCGCTGGGGGATGGTGCGCACCGTCGTGCTGCCCTATGGCCGCGGCGGCACCGTCGGCGCGATCATGCTGGGCTTCGGCCGGGCCATGGGCGAGACGATCGCGGTCTCCCTGATCATCTCGCCCGGCTACTTCTTCACCTGGCGCATCTTCGAGCACAACGGGCTCTCGATCCCGGCGCTGATCGCGCTGCGCTATCAGGAGTCGACGCCGGAGATCCTCTCCGCGCTGATGGCCGCGGGCCTGGTGCTCTTCACGGTGACCCTGGCGGTCAACGCGGCGGCCGGCGTGGTGGTGGCCCGGTCCCGGTCCGGACAGCAGACGGCCGACTGAGGGGCGTTGGAGCGATGAGTACTGAGATCCTGGAGCCGGAGCTGCGATCCGGCCTCGAACCGCCAGACCTGGAACCGCCGCACGAGGTCCCCTTCCGCCCCCGCACGCTCACCGGCGAGTCCGTGTTCCTGCTGCTCGGCTCCGCCGCGGCAGCCTTCGCAGTGTCCTGGCTCACCTATGAGCGCATCCTGCCGTTCACCGGCGCGTTCGGCTTCTGGCTGGTCTGGTATGCGCTGCTGCTCGTCTTCTACGGCGCGGCGGTCGTCGTCGTGCACGGCCGGCGGGCCGTGTCGGACCACCTGACCGGCCTGTTCGCGGCCAGTGTCGGGTTGCTGATCCTGGCGGTCGTGCTGGAGCAGATCGGCTACGTGCTCCTGCGCGGGGCCGCGGCGCTGGTGCACCTCAACTTCTTCACCCAGAACATGGGCAGCACGGGCCCGGCCGACCCGCTCACCAGCGGCGGCGTGCTGCACGCGATGGTCGGCTCGGTGGAGCAGGTGGGCATCGCCACCGTGCTGGCGGTGCCGCTCGGCGTGCTGGCCGCGCTGTTCATGGCCGAGATCGGCGGCCCGATGGCGCGGCCGGTGCGCGCCCTGGTCGAGGCGATGACCTCGCTGCCCGAGATCATCGCGGGACTGTTCATCTACGCGCTGTTCATCCTCACCTTCGGGCTGCGCCAGAACGGCTTCGCGGCCGGCCTCGCGCTGACCGTGATGATGATCCCGTACGTGGCGCGCGCCTCGGAGGTCATGCTGCGGCTGGTGCCGAACAGCCTGCGCGAGGCCGCCTACGCGCTCGGATCGAGCCAGTGGCGCGTCGTCTGGAGCGTGGTGCTGCCGACCGCGCGGTCCGGGCTGACGACGGCGGTCGTGCTCGGCATAGCGCGGGCCATCGGCGAGACCGCGCCGGTCCTGCTCACCTCCGGCTTCAGCTCGTTCATGAACGCCAACCCGTTCAGCGGCTGGCAGACCAGCCTGCCGCTGTTCGTCTACGAGTCCGTGCGCGAGCCGGAGCCCGCCATGATCCAGCGCGCGTTCGGCGCCGCGCTGGTGCTGATGTGCCTGATCCTGGTGCTGTTCACGATCGCCCGGGTGGCCGGCGGCACGGCGCCGGGCGAGCCGACCCGGCGCCAGCGCCGCCGGATGGCCCGCGACCTGGCCCGCCCGGCGCGGATCGGCGGCGGACCGGGCGACGGACCCGACGGCGAACTCGACGATGGATCGCAGGAGGCTGAGCATGCGACGGCTTGACCGGACGAACTCCGCTCGGCGCGGCCGGCTGCGGCGAGTTGCCGGAGCCCTCGCCGCGGCGCTGCTGGCGCTGGCCGCCGCGCCGGCGCCGCCCGCGGCCGCGGCCGGCCTCGTGCCGCTCAGCGGCGCCGGCTCGACCTGGGCCATGCCGGCCATCCAGCAGTGGGACCGCGACGTGCAGGAGCACTACCTGCTCGCGGTCGACTTCAACGGCAACGGCTCGGCGGAGGGGCGGCAGAACTACATGCAGCAGGAGGTCGACTTCGCCGCCTCCGACATCGCGTTCCTCACCCAGGGCGACCCGTTCGGCGGCGGGATCGAGAACCCGGCGTACTCGTACTCGTACATCCCGATCGTGGCCGGCGGCACCACGTTCATGTACAACCTCACGGTCGACGGCAGCCGGGTCAAGAACCTGCGGCTGTCCGGCCCGACCATCGCCGGGATCTTCACCGGCCACATCACGAACTGGGACGATCCGGCGATCACCCGGGACTATGGAAAACAGCTGCCGAACATACCGATCACCGTGGTCACCCGGTCCGACGGCTCCGGCGCCAGCTACCAGTTCACCGAGTGGCTGGCCACCCAGTACGCCTCGCAGTGGAACGCGTTCTGCGCCTCGGCCGGCGGCCCCGCCACGAACTGCGGGCCGACCGAGTTCTACCCCGGCTTCTCCGGCTCGATCCAGAAGGACGGCTCCGACCAGGTCGCCGGGTTCCTCGCCTCCCCGGTCAGCAACGGGGCGATCGGCTACGACGAATACGCGTACGCGATCAACTACAACGTCCCGGTGGTCAAGGTGGAGAACGCGGCCGGATATTACACGCAGCCGACGGCGTACAACGTGGCCATCGCCCTGCAGGCGGCGATCATCAACGAGGACTCCTCGAGCCCTGACTTCCTTATGCAGGACCTGCACAACGTCTACACCAACCCCGACTCGCGCGCGTATCCGCTCTCCAGCTACAGCTACCTGATCGTGCCGCGCGACTCGTCGAACACCGGCAAGCCGCCGCCGTCGACCTGGACCGACGCCAAGGGCGCCTCGATGAGCCAGTGGATCAACTGGGCGGTCTGCAAGGGGCAGCAGGAGATCGACGCCATCGGCTACTCGGCGCTGCCGGAGAACCTGGTACAGGGAGCGTTCGAGCAGCTCGGCCACATCCCGGGCCACACGGACCCCGCGGACATCAACACCTGCGGGAACCCGACCTACGCCAGCGGCCAGGACATCCTGATCACCGAGGCGCCGCAGCCGAGCCCCTGCGACTACTACACCGCCCCGATCGACTGCACCATCGTGAACGGCAAGGCAGTGTCCACCGACAGCGGTTCAGGAGGCTCCGCGGGCGCCGGCGCAGGCGCCGGGTCCGGCGCGGCGACCGGCCCGCAGGCCTCGAACTCGGCCGGCGCGTCCGGGGCCGGCGGGAACGGTGCAGGAGGCGGCGCGGGCGGCGGCGGGTCCGGCGGATCGGGCCAGACCATCTATTCCGAGCCGGTCGCCGTGGCGGCCAAGCCCTACAACCAGAGCCTTTCGGCGACGCTCGCCGTGCTCGAACTGCTCGGGGCGATCTGCGCGCCGGTGCTGATCGGCTATGCGCTGCAGCGGCGCAGGCGCGGGGTGAAGCCGTGACGACCACGCAGACGCCAGGAATCCTCGAAGCTGCGGAACAGCCTGATACAGAGCGAGGCACAGCGAAGCAGGCTCCTGAAGAACACGTCGGGTCCGCGACCGCTTCGACGGCGCCCGCGACTGCTCGCGCGGCCCGTCCCGCGGCCGCCCGGTCCCGGCGCCCGAACGCGGTCCTGCGCGCGGTGGCGCTCACGGTCTCGCTCGTCGGCGTGGCCGGTCTCGGCTTCTTCGCCTACTTCTACGGATTCTCCGGCCTGGCCGAGGCGCGCTCGCAGAACACGCTCTACAAGACCTTCGCCGGCCAGCTCGGCGAGGCCACCGCCCCGGTCGGCACCGCCCCGGACGGCGCGCCGGTCGCGATCATGAACGTCCCGGCGCTGGGCATCTCAGGGCTCGTCGTGGTCGAGGGGACCACCTCGGCCGACCTGACCCATGGACCCGGCCTGCTGTCCTCCTCCGCGCTGCCCGGACAGGCCGGGGTGAGCGTGGTCTACGGCCGGGCGGCCGCGTTCGGCGGGCCGTTCGCGCACCTGATGCAGCTCAGCCGCGGCGACCGGATCACCGTGGTCACCGGGCAGGGCGCCTCGGTCTACTCGGTCGTCTCCTTCGGCGACTCGGCCCACCCGGCGCACAATCCGCTCGACGACCAGCTCGACCTGGAGACCGCCGACGGCTCCGGCTTCTCCACCGGCTACGAGGAGGTCACCGCGGACCTGTTGACCGTGCCGAAGCAGAATCCCGGCGGACGACCGGCGGCCGGCCCGCAGGAGGCGGCGTTGGCCGGCGACACCGGGCAGGTCATACCGCTGATCCTCTGGGGCGAGGCGCTGGCCGTCGCGGCGCTCGGCGCGGCATTGGCGGCCCGCCGATGGTCGCGCTCCGCGGTCCTGCTGTGCTCGACGCCGGTCGTGCTCGCGCTGCTGTGGACGGTGTACGAGAACCTCGCGGTCCTGATGCCCAACCTCTACTGAACCGCCCGACGACGGTGCGAGGGAGTACCCGATGAGCACGATGCCCGAAGCCGTGCAGGAGACCGCCGTCCTCACGGTCCCGGTCCAGGTCGCCGCCGGCCCCGGCCAGGCGGCGCCGGCCGGCCTGGAGAGCCGCGCCGTGTCCGCCTGGTTCGGCGAGCACAAGGTGCTCGAGCGGGTCTCGCTGACCATGGCCCCCGGCCGGGTGACCGCCCTGATCGGCCCGTCCGGCTGCGGCAAGTCGACCTATCTGCGGATCCTGAACCGGATGCACGAGATGGTGCGCGGCGCGCAGCTGGCCGGCGCGGTGCTGCTCGGCGGCCGCGACATCTACGAGTCCGACGTGCGGGCGGCCCGGGTGCGGCGGCAGATCGGGATGGTGTTCCAGAAGCCGAACCCGTTCCCGGCCATGTCCGTCTACGACAACGTGGCCAGCGGGCTGAAGCTGGCCGGGATCAGGGTCGCGGACCGGGACGCGGTGGTCGAGGACGCGCTGCGCCGGGCCGGCCTGTGGAACGAGGTGCAGCGGCGGCTGCGCGCACCCGGCGGCGCCCTCTCCGGCGGCCAGCAGCAGCGCCTGTGCATCGCCCGCTCGCTCGCGGTGAGCCCGGACGTGCTGCTGATGGACGAGCCCTGCTCCGCCCTCGACCCGACCTCGACCCGGCGGATCGAGGAGACCATCGCCGCGCTCGAAGGCCAGGTCACCACCGTCATCGTGACGCACAACATGCAGCAGGCCGCGCGCGTCTCGACCCACTGCGCGTTCTTCCTGGCCGGCGAGGACGCGCCGGGCCGGGTGGTCGAGTCGGGGCCGACCGAGCAGATCTTCTCCGCGCCGAAGGACGAGCGCACGTCGGACTACATCCACGGCCGCTTCGGGTGAGGGGCGGCGGGCGGCGCGGCTCCCGTCTGCCGGGGACGCGGCGCCCGCCTTGCTGTGCTCAATTCGATCGGCCGGGATTACAGGTCGACCGTGACGTCGTCGAAGTCCGGCGCGTAGGCCGAGGCGTCGGAGAGCTCCACGGTGTTCGATCCGGAGTTCAGCGGCAGATACGCGGTCACCGTGCCCGGCGTGCTGAAGCTGCCGGTCGGGGTGAACACGATCGTCTGCACCACGGTGCCGTTGACCGTGATGGTGGCCGACCGGCCGGTGTTGCCGCTGGTGCCGTCGCAGTACACGATCTGCACCGGATACACGCCGGCCGAGCTGGCGGTGACGCCGTTGAACGTCAGCGTTCCGCCCTCGCCGACGAAGCCGACCTTCTCGCCACCGGAGCAGGCGCTACAGCTCTGGACCACCGCGCCGCCGGCGAGCGTGTTAGACGAGGACTCGGCCTGGTAGGTGTTCGCTGCCGTGATCGCGGCGCTGGGCACGCTGATCGCCTCGAAGTCCGGCGCATACGCCGAGGAGTTGGAGAACTCGACGGTGTTCGCCCCGGCCTTCAACGGCAGCGAGACCGTCATCGAGCCCGGATTCGAGAAGCTGCCGGTCGGCGTGAACGTCAGGGTGCTCACTGCGCTGCCGTTCACCGAGACGGTGGCGGAGCGGCCGACCGTGCCGCTGGTCCCGTCGAGGTAATCGAGCTGCACCGCGTAGTTGCCGGCCGACGAGACGGAGACGTTGTTGAACGTCAGGGTTCCGCCGTTGCCGACGAAGCCGACCTTCTCGCCGCCGAGGCAGGAGTTGCAGCTCGCCGTCGCCGCGCCGCCGGCCAGCGTGTTCGCCGAGGAGGCGGCCTGATACGTGGTCGAGCCCTGGCTCCCGGACGGCACGAGCTTGAGCAGCTGTACCGCGCCCGCGCCGAGCGTCACGCTGTACGTGCCGCTGAGCGTGCCCGCGGAGGCGCCGGTCCACAGGTTGGTGGCCGTGGCACTGCCGTGGATCCCGGCTGCGGCCAGCGAGACGGTGACCGTCTGGCTGGCGCTGCTGCTGTAGTTGAACAGCCCCAGGATCACGTCGCCGTTCTGCTCGGTCTTCGCGAAGGCCTGCTGGTTGACGTTGCTTACGATTCGGCGCGCGTCGATCCCGTCCTGGTCCGCCGCGATCACCGCGGTGTTCTTCAGATAGCCGAGATCGGTCGAGTTGAGGTTCGTCAGGTCGGTGCCGAGGATCAGCGGCGAGGCGGCCATCGCCCACAGGCTCAGCTGTGACTGCTCCTCGGCCGCGGTCAGGCCGTCGTCCGTGGGCCCGTTGCCGACCTCGGTCGAGTCGTAGTCGTTGAACGCGCCCGGGCCGCCGTCCGGCTGCCAGGCCGCGACCTGCGCGAAGCGGCCCTGGATGTTGCCCCAGTCGGTCAGCGGGTAGCTGGTGCCGGAGCTGCAGTAGCACTCGATGTCGCCGCCGGTGCGCCAGCCGTTGGAGTACTGGGCCCAGGTCGGGGCGTTGGCGATGTCCAGGCTGTTGGACAGCTCGAGGTGGATCGCCCGGCCGCTCTGCTGCAGCCCGGCGGACCAGGCCTCGACGTCGCCGACGTCGGAGTCGCCGACGCCGTCGAGCTTGAGGTAGTCCACGCCCCAGGAGGCGAACTCGTCGGCCCAGGAGTTGATGAAGGCCTGCGCGCCGGCGGCGCTGTAGTTGATGCCGACCATGCCGCCGCAGTTGTAGTTGTTCTCACCGGTGGTGGTGGCGATCTGGTCCGCGGTGTCGCTGGTGCCCATGATCTGCGTGTTCTGCGACACCGCCTGCTTCGAGATGCCCGGGGTGACGTAGAGCCCGAACTTCAGGCCCAGCGAGTGCACGTAGTCGGCGACCACCTCGGCGCCGTTCTCGCCGCTGGAGCTCGACGGGAACGCGGAGGTGTTGACGGTCCAGCGGCCGTACTGGTCCACCGCGGGGCCCTGGCTGCCGGGGCAGTTGTACCAGAAGTCGTCCACGTTGACGTAGACGTAGCCGACGGAGCTCAGGCCGCTGCTCTTCATGGCGGCGGCCTGAGCCTCGATCTTGGCCGCGGTGGGGGAGCTGCGGATGAAGCTCCAGCTGCTCCAGCCCATCGCGGGGGTGGCGCCGACGCCGTTGGACTCGGCGAGGGCGGGGGAGGCGCCGGCCACGACCGCGCCTGCCGCGGTAGCTGCGGCGAGGGCGAGGGCGGTGGCCAGCGCGGCGATCCGGCGCGGTCGGCGCCGGGGCTCGCGGGTGGTGTACGAGGTCTGCATCGGGAGATCCACTTCGGTGGGGATCGGGACCGCCGGAGCATGCGGTCACGGCGGAGTGAACTACTGTGCGGATCGGGTGTCAATATCCGTTCGATCATGCAAGTTCGTGTTCGGTGTAACCCGATCGCAGCCGCTGCGGAGAGGGCCCGCGGGGCTCCCGGAATCTCTCAGAGCGCTGCTCCTCGCGGGGCGGTCACGGCGGCGCACCGGGGCTCGCAGCCGTCGAACGCGAGTCGAAGGCGGATCGAATGCCGCGTCGGTCCGTTTCGTCCGCGCCCGGATCGCGCCGGAACGGAGGACGCGCGCCGCCACTGCGCTGCCACTGCGCCGCCGCCTCGCCGCGGTGCGTTCGGACCAGCCGAACCTTGACAGAATCCATATCCGGCTGTCCACTGTCGGGTGAAATTGTTGCAACGTGACGTTTCCAATTGTTCGGTCACGTCCGATCGCGCTGTTGCCCGCCGGCGCGCGGCAGCCGCCGTACCCACCGCCATCCCACGCACCCACCGTGAGGACCCCGGCCATGACCACTCGACTGCACCGCCCGCGCGCCGCGGCGCTGCATCCCCTGCGCATCGCGGCGTTCGGCCTCGCCGTGGCAGCGCTCGCCGTTGCCCAACTCTCCCTCCCACAGGCCGCCCACGCGGCGACGACCACCGCGATCTCCGTGAACGGCGGCTCGGCCGGCCGCACCTTCGACGGCATCGGCGCGATCAGCGGCGGCGGGGGCAACTCCCGGCTGCTGATGGACTACCCCGCGGCCGAGCGCACCCAGATCCTGGACTACCTGTTCAAGCCCGGCTACGGCGCGGACCTGCAGATCCTCAAGGTGGAGATCGGCGGCGACACCAACTCCACCGACGGCTCCGAGTCCAGCATCGAGCACACCGCCGGCAGCGTGGACTGCAACACAGGGTACGAATGGTGGCTCATGGAGCAGGCCAAGGCCCTGGATCCGGGCATCAAGCTCTACGGCCTGGCCTGGGGCGCGCCCGGCTGGATCGGCGGCGGGAACTTCTGGTCCACCGACATGATCAACTACCTGGTCGCCTGGCTCGGCTGCGCGCAGTCGCACGGCCTGACCATCAACTACCTCGGCGGCTGGAACGAGCGCGGCTACAACATCTCCTGGTACGAACAGCTTCGCAGCACCCTGAACTCGGACGGCTACAGCGGTGTGCAGATCGTCGGCGCCGACTCGGACTGGTCGATCGCGAACGACATCGACAGCAACTCCACGTTCGCCAACTCGGTCGCGATCATCGGCGACCACTATCCGTGCGGCGGTGACGGCGGCTCAGCGGACACCTGCTCCACCACGAGCCAGGCGCTCTCCTCCGGCAAGCCGCTGTGGGCCAGCGAGAACGGCTCCCAGGACGAGGACTCCGGCGCCCCGGCCATGATCCGCTCCATCGTGCGCGGCTACACCGACGCGAGCATGACCGCCTACATCAACTGGCCGCTGCTCGCCGCGATCTACCCGAATCTGGGCTATGACACCACGGGCCTGATGGTGGCCAACCAGCCGTGGTCCGGCTGGTACGACGTCGGTGCCGAGACCTGGGCCACCGCGCAGGTCACCCAGTTCACCGCGCCCGGCTGGCAGTTCCTCGACAGCGGCAGCGGCTACCTCGGCGGCAGCGAGTCGAACGGCTCGTACATCTCGCTGAAGTCGCCGAACGGCAGCGACTACTCGACCGTCATCGAGACCACCACGGCCACCGCCGCGCAGACCGCCACCTTCACCGTCTCCGGCGGCCTTTCCACCGGCGCCGTGCACGTCTGGAGCACGGATCTGGCCTCGAACAACCCGGCCGGCTACTTCGTGCACAGCCAGGACATCACGCCGAGCGGCGGCACCTACTCGCTGACCCTGCAGCCCGGCTACATCTACACCGTCACCACGACCACCGGCCAGGGCAAGGGCACTGCGACGCCGCCGGCCAAGGCGAGCCTGGCGCTGCCCTACTCCGACTCCTTCGACCAGGACGCCACCGGCACCGAGGCGAAGTACCTCTCCGACCAGCAGGGCTCGTTCGAGGTCCGGCCGTGCACCGCGCGCTCGGGCCAGTGCGTGCAGCAGATGGCCGCGCAGCAGCCGATCGAGTGGGACAACGGCGCGAACCCGTACACCCTGCTCGGCGACCTGAGCTGGACGAACTACACCGTCTCGGCCGACGCGCAGATACAACAGGCCGGCGCGGTGCAGCTGATGGGCCGGGTCGGCACGCAGCAGCCGTTCTCCGTCGCCGGCATCGACGAGTACTACCTTCAGCTCTCGAACACCGGCGCGTGGTCGATCGTGAAGAACACCACCGGCGCCAGCCTGACGACCCTGGCCTCCGGCACGGTCGCCGCGCCCGGCACAGGGACGTGGCAGCACCTTGCGCTCACCGTCAACGGATCGACGATCACCGCGGCGATCAACGGAACCACGGTCGGCTCGGTGAGTGACGGCTCTTACTCGCACGGCCAGGTCGGCCTCGGCGTCAACGGCTACCAGACCGACGAGTTCGACAACCTGTCCGTCACCCCGGTCGGCACGAACCCGGTCGCGGCCACCTACCAGATCGTCAACCGCAACAGCGGGCTCGCCCTCGACGTCTCCGGCGCGTCCACCGCGAACGGCGCATCGATCGTGCAGTCCGCGCCGTCCGCCGCGGCCGACGAGCAGTGGCAGCTGACCGGCACCGCGACGGGATACGACGTGCTGACGAACGTCGGCAGCGGCCTGGTGCTGGACGTGCCGAACAACTCCACCGCACAGGGCGTGCAGCTGGATCAGTGGTCTGCCAACGGCGGCGTGAACCAGCAGTGGGCGGTGACCGGCACCGGCTCCGGCTACTACACGCTGACGAATCAGAACAGCGGCATGGTCGCGGACGTCACCGCCGGCTCGACCTCCGCCGGAGCCGCGGTCATCCAGTGGCCGTCCAACGGCGGCGCGAACCAGCAGTGGCAGCTGGTCTCGGTGCCCGAGCCGAACGCCACGTACAACCTCGTCAACCGCAACAGCAGCCTGCTCGCGGACATCTCCGGCGCGTCCACCTCGAACGGCGGCGAGCTGATCCAGTGGGTGCCCAACGGCGGCGTGAACCAGCGCTGGACCTTCACCCCGCTCGCCAACGGCGACTACACGGTCACCAACGTCAACAGCGGCCTGGTGCTCGACGTGCCGAACATCTCGGACACCGAGGGCGTGCAGCTGGATCAGTGGTCTGCCAACGGCGGCACCAACCAGCAGTGGGCGCTGGCCCAGGCCGGCAGCGGCTACTACACGCTGACCGCGCTCAACAGCGGCATGCTGGCCGCCGTGTCGGGCAACTCGCTGACCGAGGGCACCGCGGTCGTCCAGTGGCCCGCCGACAGCGGCGCCGAGCAGCAGTGGCAGCTCTCGCTCGACTACTGACCGGCACCACTACCGGCCCCGAGCCCGGCGCAAAGGCGCACCGGGCCCGGGGCCGGCACCGCCGAGAATTGGCCCCGGCGCCCATTGCCAGGCTAGTTACCCGCGCGTAACCTGCGGCACATGCAGCTGACGAACATAGCCATACCCGCATACATCATCCTGATGGTCATCGAGATCGTCTCGTACCGTTTCCTGCCGGATGAAGGCGAGCAGGGCTACACGGTCCGGGACACGGCGACCAGCCTGTCCATGGGCCTGGGCAGCGTGTTCGCCAACCTCGGCTGGGGCGTGGTCACCCTGGCGGTCTACCTCGTCGCGCCGCGGGTCACACCGCTGCACATAGGCTCCTCCTGGCTGGCCGCGGCCGGCGTGTTCGTCGCGGCCGACCTGACCTACTACTGGTCGCACCGGGCCGACCACCGGGTCCGGATCCTGTGGGCCAGCCACGTGAACCACCACTCCAGCCGGCAGTACAACCTCTCCACCGCGCTGCGGCAGACCTGGACCGGGATCGGCACCATGCCGTTCGGCCTGCCGATGGTGCTCGTCGGCTTCTCCCCGGCGGCGATCTTCACCGCACAGAGCGTCAACCTGCTCTACCAGTTCTGGATCCACACCGAGCGGATCGACAAGATGTGGCGGCCGGTCGAGGCGGTCATGAACACCCCGAGCCACCACCGGGTGCACCACGCCTCGAACCCGCAGTACCTGGACCGCAACTACGCCGGCGTCTTCATCGTCTGGGACCGGCTCTTCCGCACCTTCACCCCGGAGACCGAGCCGGTCGTCTACGGCCTGACCCGCAACATCGAGACCTACAACCTGTGGCGCGTCGCCTTCCACGAGTACGGCTCGATCGGCCGCGACCTGCGTACGGTGCACTCGCTGCGGGACCGGGTGACGGTGCTGTTCGGCAGCCCGGGCGCGGCCTACGAGGTGGTCGGCCGGGCGAAGGCGGCGCCGGGCGGGGCGGAGCCGGCGGCGGCCTGACCGCTTGCCCAGAACCGCGGCATCGTTAAGATATATCGCGACCGGAGGCCGCACCGGACGGCCGACCCGGAGCCGAGAGAGGTCGCGCCATGTCGCAGAACGCCGGGCTTCCCGCGCCCCAGCAGCCCGGACGGCCCGTCGAGGACAGCCGGCCGCCGGTCCCGCCGCCTGTCGCCTCGGCCGCGCCCGCGCCGCCCGCGACGGTCTCCCGCGCCGGAATGCGCGCCTCGGACCAGGACCGCGACGCGGTCGTCGGCAAGCTGCAGCAGGCCTTCGCCGAGGGCCGGATCGACGACGAGGAGTTCGACGGCCGGGTGCGCGCGGTCCTGGCCTCGCGCACGTTCGGCGAGCTGGAGCAGTGGACCGCCGACCTGCCGCAGGTGTCCGTATCGCAGCCTTCTTCGACGCTGCCGGTCAAGGCCGGAAAGCCCGCGCGCCTCTCGCTCGCCTACAAGACCCGGCTGCGGCGCGGCGGCCGGTGGCGGGTGCCGGCCAAGTTCAACGCCGTCGCCTACAAGGGCGGCAGCGTCATCGACCTGCGGGTGGCCGAGCTGGTCGAGGGGCACACCACGATCCGCGCCATCGCGTATAAGTGCACGGTGACGGTGCTCGTCGCGCCGGGCATGCGGTTCGAGCTCTCCGGCATCGGCGTGGACGAGGCGGAGGACGGCGGCCTCGGTGCACCGGCCGCCGGCGCGCCGGTGGTGCGGATCAAGGGAATCGCCTACAAGGGCCGGGTCGAGGTGCGCACGCTGCCGGACCAGCCGCAGCAGATGCAGCCGCAGCAGTTGGAGCAGTGAACCGGCGCCGATGCACGCCTGATGTCCTGACGTCCTGATGTAGCGGCAGACCACGGTTCCCGCAGCCCCGCTATGGATCCCGGCACCATCGAGCGGGACCCGGCCCGGATCTACCTTCCCCGGAACGCGGCGTCGACGATGCGTTTCCGGATGCGCATCAGCGGTCTCGGCCACACAGCGCAGTGGGCGCCGCGCCCGTCCTCGAAGGAGAGGCCCACGCCGTGCACCGAGCCGATTTCTCCCCACGAACCACACCGACAGCAAGAACAGCGCCGACAGCACGCATTCCACGAGCAGCGGCAGCCGCGCGGTTCGCCGCGCGCCGGCCGGCCGTCCGGGCGTCGACCGCGGCCGTCGTGGCCGCCGCCATGGTCGCCGCCCTGCTCGTCGCCCTCGGCTCGGCCGCCCCGGCGCGCGCCAACACCTCCACGCTGAACCAGGTCACCTCGTTCGGCTCCAACCCGGGCGCGCTGCAGATGTACGACTACGTGCCCACCACCACCACCGCCGCGAGCGCGCCGCTCGTCGTCGCGCTGCACGGCTGCACCCAGCAGGCCTCGGACTACTACAACGACTCCGGCTGGCCCAAGTACGCCGACCAGTGGGGCTTCGACCTCGTCTTCCCGCAGCAGACCTCGTCGAACAACGCCGAGGAGTGCTTCGACTTCTTCACCCCTTCGGATGACTCGCGGGGCGACGGCGAAGCCGCGTCGATCATCCAGATGGTGCAGTACATGGAGGCGCACTACTCGATCAACCCGAGCCGGGTCTACGTCACCGGCCTGTCCGCCGGCGGCGGCATGACCGCCGACCTGCTGGCCGACTATCCCGACGTGTTCGCCTCCGGCTCGATCGACTCCGGGCTGCCGGCCCAGTGCGCCACCAGCGAGACCGGCGCGTTCACGTGCATGGACGGCTCGGTGAGCAACTCGGTGGCGCAGTGGGCCGCGCTGGCGAAGAACTCCGACCCCGGATACTCCGGCTCGTGGCCCACCGTGCAGATCTGGCAGGGCACCGCGGACTACACGGTCAGCACGGCCAACTCGACCGAGCTGATGGACCAGTGGACCGGCGTGTGGGGCATCAGCCAGACGGCGTCCTCCACGGCCTCGCTGACCGGCGGCACCTCCGAGAGCATCTACGACAACGCGGCCGGCAGCCCGGTGGTCGAGACCTTCGCGATCTCCGGCATGGGCCACGGGCTCGCGGTGAATCCGGGCTCGGCGACCGACCAGTGCGGTGCGACCGGCGCCTACTTCCTGAGCTATATCTGCTCGACGTACTACGCCGCCACCTTCTGGGGCCTGCAGAACGGCTCGACCGCCTCCGCGACGGCATCGGCGTCCGCCTCGCCGTCCACGAGCCCGACGCACAGCGCCTCCCCGAGTGCTTCCCCCAGCGCCTCGCACACTCCGACGGCCAGCGCGAGCCCGTCCTCGACCTACACACCGCAATGCTTCACCGCGAGCAACTACGCGCAGACCCAGGCCGGCCGCGCATATCAGTCCGGCGGTTACACGTACGCCAACGGTTCCAACGACAACATGGGCCTGTGGAACACCTTCGTGACCACGACGCTTGAGGAGACCTCGTCCGGCTATTACGTCCTGATCACCGGCTCGTGTCCGTAACCTGATCGGCCGTTTGCGGGATTGCGCACCGCGATCGGCGCCGGGCGCCGCACTCGTGCGGCGCCCGGCGCACCGAGCGGCGGATCGGACTGCGGTCAAGGCGCCAATCTGCGGGTACGCTGCACCAGCACGCTTGCACATCTTGAGGCGGGAGGCGCACCGTGGCGCTCACGGACGCAGTACTGGACGATCTCGTGGCCGGGCTTCCGGACGGCCGGGTGATCACCGACCCCGAGCTGGTCGGGATCTACTGCCAGGACGAGCATTCCTATGTGACGCCGGGGCGGCCGGCCGCGGTGGTGGTGGCCGCCTGCGCCGAGGACGTCCAGGCTGCGATGCGCTGGGCCGCGGCCAACCGGGTCCCGGTCATCCCGCGCGGCGCCGGGACCGGCATCGTCGGCGGCACCGCGACCATCGACGGCTGCCTCGTCGTCTCGCTGGCGAAGATGAAGGCGATCCGCGAGCTGTCCGCGCAGGACGAGATCGCGGTCGTCGAACCCGGAGTCGTCAACGCCGACCTCGACCGGGCCGCCCGGCAGCACGGCCTGATGTACGCGCCGGACCCGTCGAGTTACGAGACCTGCACGATCGGCGGCAACCTCGCGACGAACGCCGGCGGGCTGCGCTGCGTGAAGTACGGCGTCACGCGCGACTCGGTGCTCGGGCTCGAAGCGGTGCTCGCGGACGGCTCCCTGATGCGCACCGGCCGCCGCACCGTCAAGGGCGTCGCAGGGTACGACCTGACCGGCCTGCTGGTCGGCTCGGAGGGCACGCTCGGCATCATCACCTCGGCCACGCTCCGGCTGCGCCCGGCGCCGAAGCGGCCCCCGGTCACCGTCGCGGCGGAGTTCGGCACGGTGCACGCGGCGGCCGAGGCGGTCTGGGCGATCCTGCGCGCCTCGGTCGGCCCGAGCCTGCTGGAGCTGATGTACCGCACGACGCTCGAATCGCTGGACCGCTGGCGCAGCATCGGCCTGGACCCGCAGACCTCCGCGATGCTGCTGTGCCAGGCCGACGGGCCCGACGCGCAGGAGGCCGCGCAGGTCATGGCGCAGTGCTGCCGGGACTGCGCGGCGTCGGTCGTGGCGGTCTCGGACGACGAGGCGGAGTCGGCGCAGCTGCTGGACGTGCGCCGCATGGCCTTCAACGCGATCGAGCGCACCGGCTCCTGCCTGATCGAGGACGTCTGCGTGCCGCGCTCGAAGCTGCCCGACATGTTCGACGCGGTCGAGCGGATCGCGGCCAAGTACGGCGTGCAGGTCCCGACCGTGGCCCACGCCGGGGACGGCAACCTGCACCCGGTCTTCGTCTTCGACCGCGGCCTGCCCGAGATCCCGGCGGAGGTCTGGTCCGCGGCCGACGAGGTCTTCCGCGAGGCGCTCGACCTAGGCGGCACACTCACCGGCGAGCACGGTGTCGGCACGCTGAAGCGGCACTGGCTCGGCCGCGAGCTCGGCCCGGAGTCGATGGCCGTGCACCACGCGATCAAGAACGCGCTCGACCCGCTCGGAATCCTGAACCCGGGCAAGGTGATCTGAGCGGAATCCGGCAGCAGGGGCGCGCTCCAGCCCAGCCCCTGCGCGCTATTAACAGGCCCTCCATCTTGGGGGGTGCGGGGTCTGGCCTGGTTGATTCGGTGTCAGCGGGTGACCGGCGGGCGCACGGTGATCACGGTGCCGGAGAGGTGGTTCGCCGCGTCGCTGCACAGGAACGCGGTCAGCGCGAGGATGTCCTCGGGTTGGCCGATCCGGCCGCCGGGATAGTTCGCGGCGACCCGCTGGATGTGCTCCTCGGAGACGATCGCCTGCATGCCGGGTGTGTAGGTCAGGCCCGGGGCCAGCGCGACGGTGCGGATCCCCTGGTCGGCGAGTTCCTGGTGGACGACGTTGGCCAGGATGTTGAGCGCCGCCTTCGACCCGCCGTAGGGCGCCGCGCCGGGACCGGCCTGCGTGCCGATGACGCTCGACATGTAGATGATGCGGCCCCCGCCGCCGCGGATCATCAGCGGCGCGAAGTGCTTGGTGGTCAGGAAGCTGCCGAGCAGGTTCGAGCGCCACACCCGGTCGAGCACTGAGACCTCCACGGTCAGGACCGGCTGGTTGCCGGGCATCCAGCCCGCGTTGTTGATCAGCGCGTCGACCCGCCCCCATGCGCGGTCGAGTTCGGCGGCCGCCTCGATCACCGCGGCCTCGTCGCTCACGTCGGCTTCGAGGGCTATCGCCGACGGGGCGTCAGGCAGCCCGGCGATCTCGTCGACGACCGCCTGCGCCCGCTTGCGGTCGCGCGCCAGCACCGCGACCCGGGCGCCCTCGGCAGCGAGCCCGAGCGCGAGGGTGCGCCCGATTCCCTGCGCCGCGCCGGTGATCACGACGACCTTGCCTGCGATCTCGATGTTCATGGGGATGGCCTCGCTGTCGGTGTCGGTGTCCGTTGTTCGGCTAAGTTCCAACTCCAACGTTGGAGTTTAGAACGAGCATAGCCCGGTCCCGGCACGACTGCAACGCGACGGTTGGAGTTCGGCCTCGGCCCCGGCGTCAGTGGTCGGTGTCGTGCGTGCGGCCGCCGAGTTGGGACGCGGTCAGCCGCCCGAGCGCAGGTGATAAACCCGGCGACGCCGCCGGTCCGCTCGGGATACTGGCCGCCATGGATGAGGTCGAGGTCGTCGTCGCCCATTCCGAGCGGGCGACTTTGCGCGTCGGCGATGTGTTCCTGAAGGTGGACGGCGATCAGGCGCGCATCGGGGTCGAGGTCGAGGCGATGGCCCTGGCGCCGGTCCCGACGCCGGAGGTGCTGTGGTGCAAGCCGCCCGTACTCGCGCTCGCCGCGCTCCCGGGGGTGGCACTTGGCCGCTTGGGCGAGCCGTCGAGCGCGTCGCCGGCGGCGTGGGCCGCGGCGGGCGCTGCCATCCGGAGGTTGCACGATGCGCCGTTGCCGCCCTGGCCCGGCCGAGACCTGGAGGAGTTGGCCTCGAGCCTGGACGGCGAGTGCGAATGGCTGGTGGCCAACGGCGTCCTACCCGCCGACCTGGTCGCCCGCAATCGCCGGGCCGCCGAGGTCGCGCTGCGGCCGTGGACACCGGTGTTCGCGCACGGCGACCTGCAGATCACTCACGTGTTCGTCGAGGGTGACGAGATCACCGGCATCATCGACTGGTCCGAGGCGGGTCGGGGTGATGCATTGTTCGACCTCGCCATCCTGACGCTCGGACACGAGGAGTGTCTCGGCGACGTCGTCGCGGGCTACGGCACCGACGTCGACCTCGAGGTGATCCGCGGGTGGTGGTCGCTGCGAAGCCTGCTGGCGGCCCGCTGGCTGGTCGAGCACGGCTTCGATCCGTCCGCGCCGGGCTGCGAGTTCGACGTGCTCAGATCCGCCGTGCGGGGTGCCGCTTAGACAGAGGGCAGCGACGGGCAGTTCGAGCCGAGCTTCGCCGCGTCGTAGGCCGTGGTCAGCGCGAAGATCTGCGACTGAATACTCTGATAGGCCTGCGATCCGCTGGTCGAGGACGACACGGCGTTCAGCGCGTCCGTGAACGCTATGAAGGCGCCGTTGATCGCGGCGAGCTTCGCGGCATCCAGACCGTCGGCGTCGCTCGTGGCCTGGTCCAGTGCGGAGCGCACCTCGCTGTCGAGCGTCTTGATCTGGTCCAGCGTGACGCTGCTGCCTTTGAGCTGCTTGAGATTGTCCAGGTCGGTGCCGAGGGTGCCCAGGTCCGAGCACAGCTGAGCGCTGTAGGTCCCTGATGCGGTTGCCGAGGCCTGGCCGGACGGGCTGTTCGAGCCGTTGACGGATAGGCCTGTGCTGCCGCATCCCGCCGCCGCGGCGCCGACCGCCAGTGCCAGGGCCGCCGCGCCCGCGCCCGCACGGACCCGCGCCCGGCGCTTCGGCGCCGCCTGCGCGGCTCCCGACCCTGATGCCGATCCCGATCCCGATTCCGTCCCCATTCCCGTCCCCGTTCCGTTGTTTCGCATCATGTTCATCAGATTCATCACACGACCCCTCCCCGCTGCTCGTCCTGTGCCGCTCCTCCATTCAGCTTCCGTCCATTCGGGTTCCTATTCCACTTCGAATCCTCCGATCGGGGGCCGAACGGTCGATGCGGCACAGGTTGCGGATTAAGCCGGACCGGCGTGGTGTTGCACCGGGCGCGGTTCCCACCGCCCCGCGGCGAAAGCCAGGGAAACCATCAGACCGACGGCGAATACGCCGAGCAACACACGAGGAGCACGCCGATGAGCAGCCAGCCGAATCCCTCCGTCGTGGACAGCCCGACCCCGTGGGTGGCGGAGCACATCAAGAGCTACACCGAGTCCGGCGGCGAGCAGGGTCACGAATGGAACGGCGTGCCGACGCTGCTGCTCTCGGTGCGCGGCCGCAAGTCGGGCACCTGGCACCGCACGGCGCTGATCTACGGCCAGTCCGGCGCGAACTTCGTGATCGTCGCCTCGAAGGGCGGGGCGCCCGAGCACCCGCAGTGGTTCCTCAACCTGGTCGCGAATCCCGACGTGCGGGTCCAGGCCGGCGCCGAGACCTTCGACGCGACCGCCCGGGTCGCCGAGGGCGACGAGCGCGCCGAACTCTGGGACCTGATGGCGCAGATCTGGCCGGACTACAACTCGTACAAGACCAGGACCGACCGGCAGATCCCGGTCGTCGTGCTCGAACCGACCAAGTAGTCCGAAAGGCTGAATCGGGCGCTGAGCCGTCCAGCTGAAGCGGGACGGCCCAGCGCCCGTATGTGTTTCCGCCGCTGCGGCAGACTGTGAAAGCTTCACACTCTCAGCACAGGGAGCCGCAGGCGACATGAGCGCGGACGGCACAAACGCGGACAACGGTGCGGTCGCGCAGACCGGCCCGGACACGGGACCGGCGCCGCGTCCGGGCCGGATGCGGCGGATGACTGCGCGCGACCGGGACGAGGAGCACCGCGTCTCCACGCCGCTGGAGCTGCTGTTCGACCTCTGCTTCGCCGGCGCGGTCGCCGAGGCGGCCGGACAGCTGGAGCACTACCTCGCGCAGGGCGAGCCGGCCCGGGGCGTCGGCGCGTTCGCGTTCGTGTTCGCCGCGATCTGGTGGGCGTGGATGAACTTCACCTGGTTCGCCTCCGCCTACGACACCGACGACCTGGCCTACCGGATCACCGTGTTCGTGGAGATCGCCGGGGCGCTGATCCTGGCCGCCGGGGTGCCCGCGATGATGACCCGGCACGACTTCGTCATCGGCGTCACAGGGTACGTCGTCATGCGTATCGCGCTGGTCTCCCAATGGCTGCGCGCGGCGCACGACGATCCGGACTCGCGCTCGACGGCTCAGCGCTATGCCATCGGCGTCACCGTCGTGCAGTTGGGCTGGATCGGCTTTCTCGCGATCCCGCGCGGCGAGTGGGTCGTCGGCTTCCTGGTCCTCTACGCGCTCGACCTGTCGGTCCCGGCCTGGGCCGAGCGGACCGGCCGCACCGCCTGGCATCCGCACCACATCGCCGAGCGCTACGGCCTGTTCACCCTGATCGTGCTCGGCGAGGCGATGGTCGGGGCGACCAGCGCGCTGCAGGCCGCATTCGGCTCCGGCGGGTTCCGGTGGGACCTGGTCGGCGTGGTCGCCGGCGGCCTGCTGATCGCGTTCGGCATGTGGTGGACCTACTTCGCCACGCCGACCCGGAACCACCTGCGCAGCAACCGGGCCGCGTTCCTCTGGGGCTACAGCCACTACCTGGTCTTCGCTTCGGTCGCCGCCTTCGGGGCCGGGATCTCCGTCGAGGTCGGATACGACACCGGCGGGGTGCGGACCGGCCCGGTGGAGTCGGCCGCGGCGGTGACGATCCCGGTCGCGGTCTTCATGATCGTGGTCTGGCTGCTGCACCTGCGCGCGAGCGGGGGCCTGCCGCGCTTCATCGTCTCCTCGACCCCGGCCGCGGTCGCCGCCGTCCTGGCCGCGACCTTCGCCGGGCCCGCGGCGGTGCCGCTGGTCGGGCTCGTCGTGGGCGGCATGATCGCGGTCAAGGTGATCGTCGCGCCCGACTGGGGTGTCGCGACCGCCGACGCCGACGCCGACCGGGCCGCCACCTGACCTGCCCACCAGGCGGGAATTGAGTCGGGTCGACTCAAGTTGTACGGGGTGTCGGCCGAGCGGCCGACCGAGGGGATCGAGGAGAGATCGAACCGTGAGTACTGTGACTTTGTGGACCCGGCGTGACCCGTTTGCGGAGTTCGACGCGCTGGTGCGCAACGTGTTCGGACCGGTCGCGCCGCGGCCGGCGTTCCGCCCGTCCGCCTTCGTCCCGGCGGCCGAGGTGACCCGCGACGGCGACGACGCGGTGGTGCGGCTCGAGGTTCCGGGGCTGGACGCGGCGAAGGACGTCGCGGTCGAGGTGGACCGGGGCCGTCTGGTCGTGCGCGGCGAGCGGCGCGAGGAGAACAAGCAGGAGCGCGACGGCCGCAGCTTCAGCGAGGTGCGGTACGGCTCGTTCCGCCGGTCGTTCGACCTCCCGGAGCACGTGACCGCCGAGGCGGTGACCGCTTCCTACGACGCCGGCGTGCTGAGCGTGCGCGTGGCAGGGGCCTACAAGGCCACCGAGGCGCACAGGATCGAGGTCACCACCGGTGCCGCGCAGCCGGAGCAGATCGAGCAGGCCGACGGCGCGTCCGAGCCGGCCGAGAAGTAGTCCGGACCGGGCCGGGGCCCGCGTCCCGCGGAGAGGAAGAAGCGATGAAGGTCCGCAATTCGCTGCGCTCGCTCAAGAGCGTGCCCGGCGCACAGGTGGTGCGGCGCCGCGGCCGGGTGTTCGTGGTCAACCGCAGGAACCCGCGCTCCAAGGCGCGGCAGGGTTGATCCGCCTGGTGCGGTCGATCCACCAGGCCTGATGTAAATTAGCTGAGCAAATTAGCTGCCCCGGCGATCGGTGATCGCCGGGGCGCTGTGTCATTGTTTGGTCCGAATCTGGGACCCGCGGCCGGCGGGGTCGGGCTCCGGTTGGAGCGACCCCCTCGGCTGTGGCGATCTCCAGTTTTCGGCGGTGAGCCCAGTATTCGGCCGGTTCCTCGAACCGCGCCGGACTAAGAGTGGAGCGCCAGCGCGAACGGCAGGACGGCATCGGCCCCGGCCCGCCGCAGCAGCCGGGCGGCGACGGTCATCGTCCAGCCGGTGTCCACCGCGTCGTCGACCAGCAGGATCGGGCCCTTATTTGCCGCGACGGCCGCGGTCAGCGCCTCCGGAACGTGGAACGCGTCGTGGACCTGCAGCAGCCGTTGGGCGCTGTTGCCGCGCGGCGACTCCCGTCGGTCGGGACGGACGGGCTCGACGGCGCCGAGGAAGGGCAGGCGGCCTACCTCGGCGATGCGTTGCGCCGCGCTCTCGACCAGGGCCGGCCTGGTCCGGGAGGCGATGGCGGCGACGGCGGCGGGCCGCCGCTCCCAGCCCCACTCGGCCAGGACCCTGACGATCCCGTCCAGCATCGCGTCCGGCAGCGGCCGGTCCGGCGCGCCGGCGGCCAGCAGGTCGCGCAGCCGGGCGCCCCAGCCCAGATCGGTGAGCCGGCCCAGCGCGCGGCCGCCCTCCGCGGCGTCGGACTCCGGGATGCGGCCGGTCAGCGGCACGCCGAGGGCCGCCATGCCGGTCGGCCAGAGCCGGCGCGGCGCGATCTGAACGCCGGGCCGGGCGAGCGCGGCCCGCGCCGCCTCGGCCCCCTCGGACGAGGCTTGCGCGGCGAACCGCGGCCCGGCGCAGTTGTCGCAGCGGCCGCATGTCTTCGGGTCGGCGCCGGGCCCTGCGACGTCGGGGTCGTCGAGCTGGCGGCGCAGGAAGATCATCCGGCATTCGGCAGTGCTCTGATATTCGAGCATCGCGCGCTGCTCGGCCGCGCGCTCGGCGGCGACCCGGCGGTACCGTTCGCCCTCGTAGGCCCAGGGCCGGCCGGTCGCCTCCCAGCCGCCCCGGACCCGGCGCACCGCGCCGTCCACGTCGAGCACCTTGAGCATCGTCTCCAGTCGCGACCGGCGCAGGTCGACGCGGGTCTCCAGGGCCGCGGTCGACAGCGGCCGGCCCGCCTCGGCCAGCGCGGCGAGGGTCTGGCGCACCTGGTCCTCGGGCGGGAAGGCGAGCGAGGCGAAGTACGTCCAGATCGCCTGGTCCTCGCGGCCGGGCAGCAGGATCACCTCGGCCCGCCGCACGCCCCGGCCGGCCCGGCCGACCTGCTGGTAGTAGGCGATCGGCGACTGCGGCGCGCCGACGTGCACCACGAAGCCGAGGTCCGGCTTGTCGAACCCCATGCCCAGCGCGGACGTGGCGACCAGGGCCTTGATCCGGTTGGCCAGCAGGTCCGCCTCGGCCGCGCGCCGCTCGGCGTCCTCGGTGCGGCCCGAGTAGGCCGCCACCGCGAAGCCGCGCTCGCGCAGGAAGGCGGCGATCTCGTCCGCGGCGGCCACGGTCAGCGTGTAGACGATGCCGGAGCCGGGCAGCTCCGGCAGCCGGTCGGCCAGGAACGCCAGCCGGTCCGCGGGCGTCGGCAGCCCGACGACGTGCAGCGCGAGGCTCTCCCGGTCCAGCGAGCCGCGCAGCACCAGCGTCTCGCCGTCGCCGGTCGGGTCGAGCTGCTCGGCGACGTCGGTCACCACGCGGGCGTTGGCCGTCGCGGTGGTCGCCAGCACCGGGACGCCCGGCGGCAGCTCGGCCAGGAAGGTGCGGATCCGGCGGTAGTCCGGCCGGAAGTCGTGCCCCCAGTCGCTGATGCTGTGCGCCTCGTCCACCACGAGCAGGCCGACCGCGGAGGTCAGCTTGGGCAGCACCTCGTCCCGGAACTCCGGGTTGTTCAGCCGCTCCGGCGAGACGAGCAGCACGTCCACCGCGCCCTCGGCGACCTCGGCCTCGATCTCCTGCCACTCGTGCAGGTTCGCCGAGTTGATCGTGCGGGCCCGGATCCCGGCCCGCTCGGCCGCCTCGATCTGGTTGCGCATCAGCGCCAGCAGCGGGGAGACGATCAGGGTCGGCCCGGCGCCGCGGGCCCGCAGCAGCGCGGTGGCCACGAAGTAGACCGCGGACTTGCCCCAGCCGGTGCGCTGCACGACCAGGGCCCGGCGGTGGTCGAGGACCAGCGCGCGGATCGCGGTCCACTGGTCGTCGCGCAGCGCGGCCGCCGGACCGGCGAGGCGGCGCAGCACGGCCTCCGCCTCGCCGCGGGGGTCGGCGGGGGCGGTCGGCGCTGTCTGGTCGTCGAGCATGCAGTCATTTGTACAGGTTCGTTCTGACAGGATCTGACACCGGCCTCTCACCTGCGCTTCTGTGCCCTTGTCGGCAATGCCCGGACGGTCCGCGGCGGCGTGAAAGTTTCACCGCGGTGTGCCGGGCCCGCTCGCGTCAGGGCTCGCATGCGGCGCGGGAGTTCGATTCCTGAGCCCGTTCGCATTCACTCGTTCGGGGTGGTCTCCGGGCTCGGCCCGCCGGACGCGGCGGCGCTGGCCATGGCCCGCGGCGGATCCGGCGCCAGCGGGCGCGCCTCCCACAGCCGGGCCCAGCCGGCCGCGGCCAGCCGCTGCACCCCGGCCGCCGCGACCAGCACCGCCGCCGCGACGATCCCGTCCGCCCAGTAGTGGTTCCCGGTGGCCACGACCACGAAGACGGTGGCGGCCGCGTGGGCGGCGCCGAGGTAGCGCCAGCGGGCGGTGCTCACCCGCAGCATGCAGACCGCGACCAGCAGCGCCCAGGCCACGTGCACCGAGGGCATCGAAGAGAGCTGATCCGGGTCGAAGCCGCCGGTCGGCCCGTAGACCGACTGGTGGTAGATCTGCGGCGTGTCCACGATGCCGTCGCCGGGCACCATCCGCGGCGGCGCCACCGGGACGAACTGGATGATCAGGCAGCCGGCGGTGAGCAGCCCCAGCGTGGTGCGCCAGGCGGGGTAGGCGTCCCGGTGCCGGACGAACAGCCAGATCAGGAAGATGATGATCACGGTGAAGTGCGCCGTGTCGTAGTACAGGTTCGCCGCCTGCGTCAGCAGGGGGTGCGGCAGGATCCACCCCTGCACCGTCGCCTCGCTGGGCAGGTGCAGGTCGCGCTCGGTGCGCAGGATCCACGCGCCGCGGTCCACGGCGGTGTACGTGCCGGAGCCGGCCAGCGCCCCGGCCAGCTGCCAGAGCCCGTACAGGCCGATGACCAGCGCGGATTCGCGCAGGAACGGCCGCGTTCGGGGCGCCCTGTCCCATCGGGCCGCCACCGCCCACGTGGCGCCCAGCACCGCGGCGACCGCTGCCGCCTGCTGCCAGGTCCACATGATATTGGGCACAGCCGTCCATCCTATTGGGCGAAAACGCGGCGCGTCGGTTCATCGTCAATTTGAGTGGCGCTGTGCCGACCGCCGCTGATTCTCCGCCGTCGGCCGTGGCACGGATTCCGTGCTCCCGGACCCGCGGATGATCTTGTCCGGCCCGGTGTCCCCGGCCGTCCCGGCGCGCGTCCGCGGAAATCATGGACCGTATAAACCACTCGGACCTGGCCGGGGCCGGGCCCGCCCTCATGATTCAGACTACTGATTAAATGCTTTTGGTCCGGCAATCCGCCGGGTGCGGGGCGGTTGGCGGCGATCGCGCATCTGTGCGATCGGGTTTTTTGCTTTATGTTGAACCGAACCGGCCGCGATCGGATGGCGACAAACCGCCACCGCATTCGGTACTGTGGCGCCCGTTCGGATCTGGAACCCGATCACTGATCGCGAGACCTGGGAGGCCCGGTGGCTGGGCGCAGCGGCAAGGGGGCGGCCGGGCCGGCGCGCGGCCAGCGCAAGACCGCGCAGCGGCTCGACCGGGTGCCGTTCCGCCGCAAGCTCAATGCCCTGATCGCAGCCCCCTGTGTACTGATCGTGCTGCTGCTCGCGCCGACCGTGGTGGGCAAGGTGGACACCGCCCGCGGCTGGCAGCAGGCGACCACCTACATGGAGGCCTCCGCCGACATCGCCAGCCTCATCGACGCGCTGGCGATCGAGCAGGAGGACGCCCTCGCGCTCGGCCGCGACCAGCTGATCAACGAGCAGGCCTTCGACGCCCAGGTGCTGCGCACCGACACCGCCGAGAACAAGGTCAAGGCCGACTTCACCGACTCCCCGCCGCAGGACCTGGCCATCGGCCTGGCCGCGGTCGACCGGCTGGACATCGTGCGCGCCCAGGTCGGCCAGACCTCGATCGCCGGGCGGCAGCTGCTCAACGACTACCTGACCGCGATGTCCGACCTGTCGAAGTCGATGGCCCTGTTGACCGACAGCTCCTACGGCGGCCCGGCCGCCCTCGCCGAGGGCGAGCTGCAGCTGCTGTTCGCCGCCGACCTGGCCGCCGACGAGTACGACGCCACCCTGGCCGAGATCGCCGACAACCCGGCGGACGTGCGCACCGAGTTCATCGAGGCGCAGTCCCAGGCGGCCGTGCAGGCGCAGATGATCAACGCCTTCGACCAGATCGCGCCGAGCAGCTTCGTCCAGCTGCTGCAGTCCGTGCAGACCGACCCCGAGTCCTCCGTGCTGAACGCCTTCGACGTGGCCGCCGGCCAGGCGGTCGACGAGGACGCCGCCTTCCCCGGCGACAACCAGCTGTTCACCTCGACCAGCGTCACCAGCCAGACGATCGGGCAGGTCGGCGCGATCTCGGCGCTGGAGCAGGACATCACCGAGTCGGTCGTCACCGACTCCCAGCACAGCGCCTCGGTCTCCGCCTGGACCGCGGTCGGCCTGGTGGCGCTGGGACTCGCGCTGCTGGTCCTGCTGATCGTGTGCAGCATCCTGATCCGGCACTCGATCGTGCGCCCGGTGCTGCGGCTGACCCGCGCGGCCACCCGCATCGCCACCGTGGCCGAGCAGGACCTCGAGCGGGTCGCCGACGAGACGGTCGGCGGCGAGGCGCCGCTGGAGCTCGAGACGGTCTCGACCACCACCCGGGACGAGATCGGCGACCTGGCCGAGTCCTTCAACCGGCTGCAGGGCACCGCGGTGCGCGTCCTCGAGCGCCAGGTCGCGGTGCGCCGCAACACCGCGGAGATGTTCGGCAACGTCGGGCGCCGCATCCACAACCTGACCGGCCGCCAGCTGGCGCTGATCGACACCATGGAGCGGGCCGAGACCAACCCGGTGCTGCTCGAGCGGCTCTACCGGATCGACCACCTGGCGGTGCGCCTGCAGCGCGGCGCGGACAGCCTGGTGCTGCTCTCCGGCGAGCGCGAGCCCTCCCTCGAGGCGACGCCGCTGCCGCTGACCGACGTGGTGCGGTCCGCGGCCGGCCGCATCGAGGGCTACCAGCGCGTGGTACTCACCGCCGAGGGCGACGCGGCCGTGGTGCCCTCCGCGATCGGCGACCTGACCCTGATGGTTGCTGAGCTCGTGGAGAACGCGGTGGCCTTCTCGCCCGGCTCCAGCACCGTCGACGTGACGGTCTCGGTGCGCGGGCCGGGGCACGGCGCCGGCATCGAGATCGTCGACCGCGGCGTGGGCATGCCGCCGAAGCGGCTGGCCGAGGAGAACGAGCGGCTGGTCCGGCGCGAGCGGCTCGACCTGGCGCCGACCAAGGTGCTCGGCCTGTTCGTGGTCGGCCGGCTCGCCCAGCGCACCGGCGCCCAGGTGGCCCTCGCCCCCACCTCGGGCGGCGGGATCACCGCCCGGATCGCCGTCCCGCCGGAGCTCCTGCTCGAGTCCTCGGTCTCGCAGGCCGCGCCGACCCGCGAGCCCGACATCCCGAGGCCCGCGCTGCCCCCCGTGCCGCCGCCGCCCGCCCTGCCCGCGGCCATGCCCGAGCAGCGCAGCGCCGAGCCGACCCTGGGCGGCCTGCCGCGCCGGACCGGACGGCACAGCGGCCGGCCCTCCGCGATCGCCGACGCGGCCGCCTCGGCCAGGTCGGCCGCCCAGATACCGATACCGCCGCCGGCGGCCATCGCGCCGGTGCCGGACGCCTCGCCGATGGAGACCACGGCCCCGATCGCGAAGATCCCGCCGGACGGCGTCCTCGCCGAGGGCTCCGCGCCCGCCGAGCCGGCTGACGGCGAGTCACGCGACAACGCGCCTATCGGTTCCGTGCCTCTTGACCCCGTGTCCCTTGACCCCGGACCGGTCAACCCCGCACCGATCAACGGCGTGGCGCCGGTCAACGGCGTCGCGTCCGCCAACGGCTCGGGTCCGGCGGGTACCGGACAGTCGGTCGCCGATGCGATACTCACCGCGGCTTCGGCACGCGTAATCACCCCCCGTTCGCCGTTCGGCGATTCTCCGCCCCAGGAACCACCGCAGAGCGAGGTGAAATCCGAGGCGGCGGCGGTAACGTCTACACCGACACCGACTGCACCTACAGCACCGGCGCAAGCGCCCTCCCCGCCGACGCCCGCGCGCCCGCAGACGACGTCGGCCGGCCTCCCGCGGCGGCAGCGCGGCCAGCACGCCGCCACGGATCCGGGCGCCGACCGGCTGCGGACCCCGGCCGACGCGGGACCCGCGGCCCGCGGCGCCACGGCGACCGCGACCGCCCTCGCGCCCGCCGCAGCGCTCGACCCCGAGGCGACCCGGGCCGCGATCGAGGAGTTCGAGGCCGCGGTCGACCAGGCGCTGCGGGACAGCGCGACCGACCTCGCCACCCGGCCCGGCCCCCCGGACCGCACGGCATCAAGCGACACCACGACAGCAGGGTCCGACGAGGAGAGGGGAGCGAGGCCTTGACCGCCTCATCCAGCACGACCGACGCCGACGGCCTGCGCGCGGCCGCAGCCGACTTCACCTGGATGGTCAGCCGGTTCGCCGGAGAGACCGCAGGGGTTGTCGACGCCATCGCCGTCTCCTCCGACGGGCTGCTCATCGCGGTCTCCCGGCCGGGCGACCAGGCCGACTCCGAGCGCCTGGCCGCGATCGTCTCCGGCATCACCAGCCTGGCCGCCGGCGCCGCCGGGAACTACGGCCTCGGCCAGCTCAACCAGGTCATCATCGACATGGCCGGCGGCTACCTCCTGGTGTCCTCCATAGGCAGCGGCTCGGTCCTCGGCGTGGTCGCCTCCAAGGACGCCAAGCTCGGCAACGTCGCCTACGAGATGACCCTGTTCGCCAACCGGGTCGGCGCGATCCTGAGCCCGCAGCTGATCGTCGAGCTGAAGAACACGGTCGGGGCGTCGGGGTGAACACGCCGGCCGGATGGAACGAGCCGGGCCGCCCCCCGGACGGGGCCGCGGTCTGGACGGTGCCCGACCCGGAGCGGGAGACCGCGGCCGGGCCGGCGCCGTCCGCCGCGCCGGGGGCGCCCGATGAGGCTCCGGCCGTCCGGCCGTTCATGCTCACCGAAGGCCGGGTCGCGGCCGACGCCAGCCTTCCCGTCGAGGCGCAGATCGTGGCCACCCGCGAAGGGCTCGGCGCGCTCGGCGCGCTGGCCTTCGAGCGGCGCGCCATCGTCGAGGCCTGCGGCACACCGCTGTCCCTCGCGGAGGTGGCGGTCCGGCTCAGGCTGCACTTGAACGTGGTCCGGGTACTGGCGGGGGACCTGAGGGCCAATCGGCTGCTCGCGGTGCACGTGCCGCGGGCGGACACCTCCTCCGACATCGACGTATTGCGAAGGGTTATCGATGGACTTCGCGCCATCCCCACCACAGTCGGCTCCCGCGATGCCGAACGGTGACGAGGCCGCGCGTCCCCCGCTGCCGGTCAAGATGGTCATCGCGGGCGGTTTCGGCGTGGGCAAGACCACCGCGGTGGCCGCGGTCTCCGAGATCGCGCCGCTGACCACCGAGGCCGCGATCACCGAGGTCGCCGCGGGCGTGGACGACGTGTCGCTGACGCCCGGCAAGACCACCACCACGGTGGCGATGGACTTCGGCTGCCTGACCCTGGACCCCACGCTGAAGCTCTACCTGTTCGGCACGCCGGGGCAGGACCGGTTCGGGTTCATGTGGGACGACGTGACCGAGGGCGCGCTCGGCGCGCTCGTGGTGGTCGACAGCCGCCGGCTGGACGACTGCTTTCCGGCGGTGGACTACTTCGAGCGCAAGGGCATGCCGTTCGCCGTCGCGGTGAACACCTTCGACGGGATGCTCGCGTACCCGCTCGACGCGGTGCGCGAGGCGCTGGACGTCGGCACCGAGGTCCCGGTGCTCCAGTTCGACGCGCGGGACGGCGGATCGGTCCGCTCCTCCCTGGTGACCGTGCTCGAACACGCGCTGGCCCGGGCCCTCGCCGCGGCCTAGGCAGGGCGCGCGACAGCGCGCCGAATATCGCGGAACCGCTCGCTGAGCCACCCCTCAGGCGTATTCGCCACCTTTTCGCCACGGTCTGTCACCCTGCATGCGCAGGGCGCTGACTGGCGGATCGGCGACGCACCGATGAGAGGGTGGCTATTTCACGGGCCGTCAGATATTTGTGAAGTATGGAATTCTCGGTCTCGCATCGCCAGCCCCTGCCCGGCGCGACCGTCCTGGGTCCGGCCGACCCGGACGAGCCGCTCGAGGTCACGCTCTACCTGCGCCGCCGCAATCCCCTGCCGCCGGACGTGAAGTCCGGGCAGGCCCGGCTGACCCGGGCCGAGCTGCGCGAGAACTTCGGTGCGGACGAGGGGGACGTGGAGGCGGTGCGGGCGGCGCTCGAGCCGCTGGGCGTCGACGTCGTGGCGGTGGACGCCGGAGCGCGGCGGGTCGTCGTGGCCGGGCGGACCGCGGACGTCGCCCGCGCATTCGGCACCGAGCTCCAGCAAGCGCGCCTGCGCACCTCGCCGCGGGGCCGCCCGGTGGCCGGCGAGGAGCACACAGAGCAGGTGCGCCGCTACCGCACCGGCCCGCTCAGCCTGCCCGACGAGCTGTCCGGCGTGGTCACCGCCGTGCTCGGGCTGGACGACCGGCCGCAGGCCCGCGCGCACTTCCGGACGGCCGCGAAGAAGGCGGGCACCTCGTCCTTCACGCCGCCGCAGGTCGGCAAGGCCTACGGGTTCCCCGCCGGAGCCGACGGCGCCGGCCGGACGCTGGCCCTGATCGAGCTCGGCGGCGGCTACGCGCAGTCCGACCTGGACGCCTATTTCCAGTCGCTGGGCATCGCCACGCCGTCGGTGCAGGCGGTGTCCGTGGACCAGGGCTCGAACACGCCGACCGGCGACCCGAACAGCGCGGACGGCGAGGTGATGCTCGACATCGAGGTCGCCGGCTCGCTGGCGCCGGGCGCGAAGCAGATGGTCTACTTCGCCCCGAACACCGACCAGGGCTTCACCGACGCGGTCAGCCAGGCCGCGCACGCCGAGCCGACCCCGGACGTCATCTCGATCAGCTGGGGCGGGCCCGAGGACTCCTGGACCGCGCAGGGCCGCACCGCCCTGGACCAGGCCTGCGCGGACGCCGTCGCGCTCGGCGTGACCGTGCTGGCCGCAGCGGGTGACAACGGCTCCGGCGACGGCGAGAGCGACGGGAAGCCGCACTGCGACTTCCCCGCCTCCAGCCCCAACGTGCTCGGCTGCGGCGGCACCAGCCTGATCCTCGACGCCACGGGGGCGATCGCCGCGGAGACGGTGTGGAACGACGGGTCCGGCGGCGGCGCGACCGGCGGCGGGATCTCGGCCGACTACCCGGTCCCGTCCTGGCAGACGGCCGCGGGCGTGCCCGGCTCCGGGCGCGGCGTGCCGGACGTGGCGGGCAACGCCGATCCGGGGACCGGGTACGAGATCCGGGTCGACGGCCAGAGCATGGTGATCGGCGGCACCAGCGCGGTCGCCCCGCTGTGGGCGGCGCTGCTCTGCCTGCTGGCGCAGCAGTCGGGCTCCTCGTTCGGGCTTGTGCAGGCAGTGATCTACAAGGGTGTGGCGGCGGGTCGGGTGCAGCCGGGATTCCGGGACATCACCTCGGGCGGCAACGGCGCCTACTCGGCCGCCGCCGGCTGGGATCCGTGCACCGGCCTCGGCAGCCCGGACGCCCCTGCGCTCGGCTCGGTGCTGTAGCCGCCCCGATATGACTGTGTCCTGGCACGCCTTGAATCGGCGGGAACACAGTCGTCGGCGCCGGTAATATCGGCCCATGCGCGAACTCGCGGTGCTCGGGACGGCGAGCCAGTCGCCGACCCGCGCGCGCAACCACAACGGGTACTTCCTGCGCTGGGACGACGAGGGCTTCCTGTTCGACCCGGGGGAGGGGACCCAGCGGCAGATGCTGCTGGCCGGGGTCGCCGCCCCGGACGTGACCCGGGTCTGCGTCACCCACTTCCACGGAGACCACTGCTTCGGCCTGCCGGGGGTGCTGTCCCGGATGGCGCTGGACCAGGTCGCGCACCCGGTGCACTGCCACTACCCGGCGTCCGGGAAGGCCGAGTTCGACCGGCTGCGCTGGATCCCGGAGGACTACGCGGCGCGGGTGCTGCGCGAAGTCCCGGCGGCCGGCGAGGCGGCGCTGCTGGCGGACGCGCCCTTCGGCACGCTGACGGCGCGTCGGCTGCGGCACCGGGTGGAGGCCTACGGGTACCGCATCGAGGAGCCGCCGGGGCGCCGGATGCTGCCGGACCGGCTGGCCGCGCTCGGCGTCGCAGGCCCCGACGTCGGCCGGCTGCAGCGCGAGGGGAGCATCGAGATCCGGGTGCCGGAGGCCGGCGGGTCCGGGGACGCGGCCCGGGACGCGACGCGCACGGTGACCCTCGAGGAGGTCAGCGCCGAGCGGCCGGGCCAGGTCGCGGCGTTCGTCATGGACACCGGGCCCTGCGACGCGATCGACGCGCTGGCCGACGGCGCCGACCTGCTGGTCATCGAGGCCACCTACCTCGCCGCGCAGGCGCAGCTGGCCGCGGACTACCTGCATCTGACGGCCGGCCAGGCCGCGGCGGCGGCCGCCCGATGCCGTGTCAGGACCCTGGTGCTCACGCACTTCTCCAGCCGCTACACCGACATGTCCGAGTTCGAGCGCGAGGCGCGCGAGCACTTCGACGGCGAACTGGTCGTCGCCGCCGACCTCGACCGGGTGCCGGTCCCGGCCCGCAGGGACTGACCCGGCCCGGCCCGCGAGTGCTGACCCGGCTCGGGTCAGCCGCGCAGGCCAGTGCCCAGCGGCAGGGTGTGCGAGAACATCAGGTGGTGCCGGCGGTCGCAGAACTCGACATAGCCGTCCCGGGCCTCCGCCGAGGTGCGCGCCGCCGCGCGGGCCAGCTCCACCTCGGTCGCGTCGTGTCCGGAGACGGTCAGGTAGCCGGCCACGGCCGGGGTGCGGTCGCCGGGCGGGCCGGTCACGCCCATCACGATCGCCGCGGCGCCGCTGACGCCCGGCGGAAGGAATGCGGCGCAGGCGGCGATGTCCAGGCCGCCGACCGCGCGCGGCCACTTCTTCACCCACGCGGTGGCGTGCCACCAGGTCGAGTCGCGCTTGGCCGGGCCGGACGGGCCGGTCATCGCGACGAACCGGGGCGAGCGCGCGTCCACCTCAGTGGGCTGCCACAGCGCCGCCCCGCTGTCCGGCACCGTCGCGGCGGCGGTCGGCCACAGCGCGCCGCGGCCGGGCAGCACCAGGGCGCCGAGCACCGAGCTGAGCGCGGGCTTGTCCAGCGGGACGAGCGGCCCGAGCCGGGCGCCGGCGGTGCCGTCGGCCGCCAGCATGCTGAGCACGTCCCCGATCTTCTGCGCCGCGACCAGGGTCAGGCCGCGCTCGCCCTGCGCGAACCGGGCCGCCTCGAGGACCAGCTGCTGGGTGTAGCGCAGCGAGACCACGACGAAGGCGCGGGTGCGGCCGACCGGGCCGGGCACCTGGTTGACCACCTGGATCCGGCACAGCGGGATCGCCGCCGCCTCGGCCCGCTCGAAGACCGAGGCGAGGCGCGCGCCGAGGTCGCGGGCACCGGGCCCGCGCAGGACGCCCGGCGAGATCTCGGCCACCGCGACGACCGTCGCGCCGGGCCCGCCGAGCAGCAGCAGCGCCGCGTCCCGCGCACCGATGCTGGCCGGCAGCCAGTGCAGACCGCCTATGCCGAACGGCTCCGGGCGCCGCGCGGTCCACTTGGGCAGGTGGGAGAGGTGGGAGCGGGTACGCCGCTGGCGCAGCCAGAAGCCGAGGCCGCCGGGCTGCCCAGGCCCGGCCCGACCCGGCGCGACCGGGATCGAAGCGTTCTTCGCCGACACTCGCGACCTCTTGCGGGCGAAGAGCGCGCCGGCCCCGGCCGCCGGGGGCCGCTCCTGCTCCGCGCGCTCCTTGACCTGCACCGTCTTGCGCGGCGGCGGCGCCTGACCGGGCGTCAGCTGACCCGGCGTCGGTTGGCCGGGCTGGTCCTGCGGCTGGCGCCGGGCCGGCGGCGGAGCCGGAGGCCGCTTCCCCTGCGCTGATTTGCCTTGCGCCGACTTGGCCTGAGCCGACTTACCCTGCGTCGACTTGTTGCCCTGCGCTGATTTGCCCTGTGTCGATTTGCCTTGGGCTGAGGGTGGAACCGGATCAGGCCGCGTCCCCGGCCGATGCGCCACGCTTCCGCCTCCAGTCGCCGGCTACGTCCGGCGCGCCGATCTCACCTCGAGCGGCCCCTCCGCACGGACCGTCTCGCCATCAGGGAAGTCTGTCACAGGCGGCACCCCGCTGTCGGCCGACAAGCCGCGAGTGACGCTCAGCTCACCTCTTGTCCGCCTAGCGTAGTACTGGTACGTTGCAGCTCGGTGCTCTGAGAAGGTCTACACTGCACAGCCCTGCTGTAGGCCTGGTCAGGGCGCCGGGACGGACGTTCGCCGGGGGTGCGCGGCGCGGCCCGGTCTGGGTCTGCTGCCCGGCGGTGCTTCCGGGTACGACAGCGCAAGCTCAACAAGCCGTGGACGGATTCCCCGCGAGCGTTGCGCCGCCGTGACCATGGCCTGACCTACCATCAGTCCGCCACAGTGTTCAGGGGGAGGCTGGATTCAGGTGCCGGACCGCAGGGCAGAACGGTCCGCCGGCTCGGCCGCGACGGTGACCGCCGCGTGGCTCCTCTTGCTCTGCCTGGTCATCGGCGTCCCGCTGGCGTTGGCAGCGCTCTTCGGATGGCCGCTCTCCGGCGTACGCGTCCCGCACGGCATGCCGCGCGACCCCTGGACGCTGCACACGCTCTCCCGCTGGGCTGCGGTGGCCGTCTGGATTCTGTGGGCCCAGTTCACCGCCGCGGTGGCCACCGAGATCCGCGCGGTCCGGTCGGGCCGCCCGGCGTCCGCGGCCGGAACCCGGTCCGCCGACCGGCGCAAGGTCCGCGGCAAGCCCCCGGCCGAGCGGCGCGCGCACGCCTATCCCCGCTGGAATCTGAGCCACGCCCTGGCCCGAAGCCTCGTCGCCGTGACGTTCGCCGGCGCCCTCTCGTCCGCCGGGGCCACCGTCGCCTCGGCCCAGACGATGGCCGCCGCCGCGCCGGTCGCGGCAGTGGCCGTGCTTCCGGTCAGCGCCGCCGCGGCCCCCGGCGCCGCGCCGGGCAGCCTGGCGCCCGACTCCGTGCAACAGACGCAGCAGCAGTCTGCCGCCGCCGCGCCGCAGTATCAGTACTATGAGGTCCAGGAGGGCGACTCGCTCTGGGTGATCGCCGCGCGCTACCTCGGCGACGGCGACCGCTACACCGACATCGCGACCCTCAACCTCGGCCGGATGCAGCCGGACGGCAGCGAGCTGGAGGACGCCGGGCTCATCCAGCCCGGCTGGATCCTGACCCTGCCCGGCGACGCGCAGGGCGCCGGACTGCTCGCCCAGCCGCCCGCGGCGGCCGCCGCCACGCCGCCGACCACCGTCACGCCCCCGGCGACGAGCCCGCCGGCCGCCGGCTCCCCGGCCCCGGCCTCGGGCGCGCCGTCGGCTTCGCCTACCGCGAACGGCAGCTCGGCGTCGGCGGCGGCGACGCAGATCGGCCAGCGGCCGGCGACCACAGTGAACGGCAGCACCCACAAGGCGTCCGACACGTCTGCGCACTCCGCAAAGCCCGCGCCTGCGCCAGCCGCCGGCTCGTCCGGCGTGCTGCCGCACCCGGTCGCGTCCCGGCCGGCGCTGTCGGGGGACGAGAGCTCGCCGAAGCGCCCGGTCGCCGAGAACACCGTCCTGCACACGATCGCCGACGCGCTGCCCTACGTCGCCCTGATCGGCTCCCCGGTCCTCGCCGCCGCCCTACTCGGCGCGCTGACCTCGGCCGCCCGCCGCCGGCGCCGCGACCACCCGGGCGCCCCGCTGCTCACCCTGGCCGCGCCGCCGGATCCCGCGGTCGCCGAGGTCGAGCGGACCATCCGCGCCGCGGCCGCCACCGACACCGTCGACCTGATCGACCGGGCCATGCGCGGCCTCTGGACGCAGACGCCGTCCGGCGCCGGCGCCGCCGCCGCGCCCCCGGTCCGCTTCGCCCGCGCCGACCCCGAATGCCTGCACCTGTTGTTCGAGCGCCCCGTCAAATCGCCCCCGGCTCCGTGGACCGCTCAGGCCGGCGGCAAGCAGTGGCGGGCCGACCGCGGTGCGGCCGAGTTCGGCGACGGCGCCCCGGCCGAAGGCGCCCTGACAGGTTCGGCGGCCGCCGCGCTGGCGGTCCCGTTCCCGCTGCTGCTCTGCATCGGCTCGGCCGGCGAGGAGCAGGTGATGGTCAACCTCGCCGCCGCGCCCGGCCGCAGCACCGTGCTGACCGGCCCGGCCCGCCAGCGCCGCGCCGTGCTCGCCGCCGCGGCCGCGACCCTCGCCGCCTCGCCGTGGAGCGCCCAGGTGCGGATCGAGGCGGTCGGCCTGCCGCCGGAGCTCGCGCTGCTCGCCCCGGACCGCCTGCGCATCCACCCGACCCTCAACAGTGCGATATCCGCGCTGCGCAGCGGCGCCGCCGCGGACGCCGGGGCGCAGATCCTGTCCGCCGACCCGGCCGAGCCGTCCCCCATCAGGCTGCTGATCGTGGAGGGCATCCAGCCGTACGACCTGACCCAGCTGTCCGAGCGGCTCGACCTGCCCGCCGAGCCCGCGCCGGACCACCTCGGCGCGGCCGTCCTGGTCGGCTGCGACACGCCGCCGCCGGACTCGTCCTGCATCGCCGTCGACTCGATCGGCCGCCTGCGCGTCCCGGGCATCGCCGGCGAGCTGTCCGCCGCCCGGCTGCCTGACACGCTCGCTAGCGCGCTCGGCGCGCTCTTCCGGTCCGCTGAGCGGCCGCGTATCGCGAACCGTCCCGCTGACCTGCCCGAACCTGCGCAGTCAGGCGCGGCCGGACCCGATCCGCTCGACCGGCCCGCGGGCATCCGCGTGTGCCTGCTCGGCCCGGTGGAACTGTACGGAACCACCCCGGTCGACCCCTCGCGCGGCCCGCTGTTCACCGAGGCGCTGGTGCTGCTGCTCTTCTACCGCGCGGGCCTGCCGGCGGCTGTCTTCTCCCGCGCCCTGTGGCCGCGCGGCATCACCTACGCGGCCCGCGACCGGATGCTGCGCGACCTGCGCACCTGGCTCGGCTCCGGGCCGTCCGGGCCGCGGCTGGTGCTCGGCCCCGACTCGCTGGTGCGGCTGAGCTGGGACGTGCGCAGCGACTGGGAGGAGTTCCAGGCCGCGTACCGCACCGCCGGCCAGTTCGCCGACGACCTTTCGGCGCCGCGCCCGCAAGGAGCGGCCGACGGGGCGGAGCTGGCCGACCTGGCGCAGTCCGAGCTGGCCCGGGCGCTGCGGCTGGTGCGCGGCGAGCTGCTGGCCGACCGGCCGCAGGGCCGTTACTCCTGGCTCGGCTTCGGGACCCAGGAGACCGAGGTGCCGGCGGTGGTCGCGGACGCCGGGTACCGGCTCGCCGAGGTGCGGCTCAGGTCCGGCGACGCGTCCGGCGCGCAGTGGGCCGCCGACCAGGGGCTGCTCGGCGCTCCGGACGATGAGCGCCTGGTGCAGATCAAGCTGCGCGCGATAGCGGCGCGGGGCGACCGGGAGCTGCTGCACGACGCGGTCGCGGACCTGCGGGTGCGCGCGTGGCGCCGGTACGGAGAGACCGACCTGCGCCCGGAGACCGGCGCCGTGGTCGACCAGATGATGGCGATGATCGCGGGCTGACCGGGTCCGGGCCGACCGGATCTCAGGGGCCTGCGCGGTGACAGGGGCGGTGACCGGCGAGGTGGCGAGCGGCGAGCAGCGGCGGGCGGCGCGCAACGGGGACGGCGGCGAGTCCGCGGGCGCCCGCGGCGCGTCGGACCCGGGTCGTCAGACACACGGCGCGCACGAGGACCGCGGCGGCAGCGGGGTCTGGATCGCGCCGGACCACCGGCTCGTGGTGCTCGTCGCGTCCGCGTCGGGCGGCGTGGGCCGCTCCAGCGTCGCCGCGCTGCTGGCCGCGGCCCTGCACGCGCACTGCGTCGTGGCGCCGATCGAGCGCCGGGCCACGGCGGTCCTGGACTGCGCGGCACGCGGCCAGTCGCCGTGGCCTGCGTGGGTCGCCGAGCCGGCCGGGGCAGGCACCGCGACTCTCGCCGCGTATCGGGGCACCCTTGCGGGCGCACAAACGGACCTGACCGCGCTCGCAGAATCTGCGTCCTCTGCGTTTCCGATCGAGGCCGCCGGGACGGGGGCGCCTGGCGCCGCGCCGGCGCCGCCGGCCAATGCGTCCGGCACCGGCGCGCTGCGCGTCTTCACCGACACCGGCCCCGCCTCGCCGACCTTCCTCGGCGCCGATCCCGGGCCGCGCTGGTGGCTGCCGCTGCTGCCCGGGCTGCGCACCGCGGTGGTCGACGGCGACGCGCTCGAGGGCGCCCGCCTCGCGGTCCAGGCGGCCGGCGGCCCGCTCTCCAGCATCGCCTCCTGGCTCGGCACGCCCTTCGTGAGCTTCGCCGTGGTCTGGGTCACCGACACGGCCGACCAGTCGCTGCAGCGTGCCCTCGATGCGCTCGACTGCATGGCCCGGACCAGGATCAGGGCGGACCGCGTCGTGGTCGCGGTCACCGACCGCCGGGCCAGGCGGCACACCGCCGGCTGCCTGCCGGTCAGCTGGGGCGAGCTGATCCGGGCCCGGGCCGGCGCGGTGGTCGAGCTCGGATACGACCGCGCGGTGGCCGAGCGGTCCGGGCCGCCGCGCCTCGACGCCGCCGCCCTGGCCCGGCCGCACGTCCTCGCGCTCGCCGCCGCGGTCGCCGAGGCGGCCCGGCTGCCGTGGCTCGCCGACGGCGAGGAGGCTCCCGGCGAGGCGGTCGGCGCGGGCGCGGCCATGTCGGAGCTGATCCTGCGTCAGGCCGCGCGCTCCGCGATGCACTGATCAGGCTGACTCGAAGTAGGCGCGCTGCTCCTGCGCCCACGCATGGAAGCTCCGAGCGGGATGCCCGGTGATCCGCTCGACGGTGTTGTTGACCGGCGCCGGCACGCCGGCTGAGGCCGCCGCGGATTCCAGCAGCACCCGCAGGACCGGCTCGGGCATCCAGGGCGCGCGGCGCTCCATGGCCTGATCGAAGGTCAGCTCGTCGAGCCCGACGGGTTCGTCGAGTCCATCGGCGAGCGTTGCGACGGCTTCGCGCAGGCGCAGCGACTCCGGCCCGGTCAGCACCTGCATCCGGCCCCGGAACGTGTCCCGGGTGAGCAGGTCCGCGGCCACCTCGGCGATGTCGCCGGGATGGATCGGGTTGATCTGCGCGTCGGGGGAGTAGACGCCGATCCGGCCGGTGCGGCGGATCTCCTCGAACCAGTCGCGGCGCGCGTTGGTGGCGAGCCAGCCGGGATACAGCACGGTGTGGCGCAGCCCGGAGCGCTCGAGTGACTGCTCGACGGCGCGGTGGGCCAGGCCGATCGGCCGGTCGGACTCCCCGGCCTCGTACGACGCGGGAGACGAGAGCAGGACGACGTACTGCACGCCCGCCGCCGCGGCCGCCGCGAGGAAGCCGTCGACCGCGCCGCGTGCCGGATAGAGGAAGATCGCGTCCACGTCGCCCAACGCCTTCTCGGCGTGCGGCGCCAGATCGGCTTCGGGCGTGGTGACGTCGAGCTCGACGACGTCATCGAGGCCTGATGGCAGCGGCGCGGGTGCGGCGAGTTCCCGGACCGAGCCGCGGACCGGATGGCCGGCCTCGAGCAGCTTCGCGGCGACGCGGCCGCCTATGCTGCCGCGCACGCCGGTGACGAGGATGGTCATGCCGCTCCGTTCGAAGGCCGCAGGCCGAGGGTAGGATCGGGCCGAAGGTTTTGCCCCTAAAGCAAATTAGCTTTGCCCTTAAAGGTAAGTTGAGGTGCGCGCGATGTCAACCGGACGGCGGTCCGGCGGGCGGTCCGGCGACGGCGGCGCGGAGCCGCCCGATCCGGACGTCGACGCGGCGATCAGGGAGCTGTTCCTGCTCATGCCGCGGATCGTCGGGCGGGTCAAGCGGATCCCGGTGCCCGAGCCGATCCGGCCGCTCGAGCTGGGCCCGCGCCACCTGTCGCTGATGTCGTATCTGCTCTTCGATGGGCCGATGACGGTGAACGACCTGGCCGCCCGGCTGGAGGTGGCGCCGACCACGGTGAGCCTGATGGTCGGCGAGCTCAGCCGCAAGGGCGTGCTGGAGCGGCGCGAGGACGACCGGGACCGGCGGCGCCGGATCGTGAGCCTGGCCGAGGAGCGGCGGCCGGCGATCGAGGCCTGGCTGGCGCACGGCGCGGCCGCGTGGCGCACCGCGCTCGGGCCGCTGACCCCGGCGCAGCGCCGGATGTTCGTCGACACGCTGCGCGCCTATGAGCGCGCCGTCGAGGAGCGGGAGTAAGAATACAGATGAGCTTCCGGCTGGCGGCGTACGCCGTGTGCATCGAGGACGGGCGGGTGCTGCTGGCCCGCTGGGCCTCGCCGACCGGCCACGTCGCTCCCGTCCCGGTCGGCTGCCTCATCCGGCATTGAGACCGCGCGGCGCGGCGGCTGCCCCTGATCAGCAGTCTGCCGCGCTGGCGGCGGCAGCCGCCTCATCGAGCGCTGCGACGCCTGCCGGGACCGGCGCCGGCTCGGCGCGCCGGCCGCCGCGGACCGTGGCCAGGTAGCTTCCGGCCAGCACCAGCGGCAGGCCGACCGCCATGCCGACGGTGATCTGCTCGCCGCGCACCAGCCAGCCGGCCAGGATCGCCACCGCAGGGTTCAGATACGTGACCAGGGCCGCGCGCACCGGGCCCACCTCGCCGATCAGCGCGAAGTAGCACAGGAACGCGATCGCGGTGCACACGACGCCGAGGCCGATCAGGGCGGCGGCGACGTTCGCGGTCGGCCAGCGGCTCGGCGCCTGGGCGATGCCCGCCGGGGCGTAGGCGACGGCGACCATGGCCAGGCTGACGGCGACGACGCCCAGCGTGGGCACCTCGGTCAGCTTGCGCGAGGCCATGATCGGCGCGGTCGCGTAGAAGACGGCGACCACGAAGACGGCGGCGACCGCCCAGCCCGACGGGGGGCCGCCGGCCGTCAGGTTCAGCCCGACCACCGCCGCGACCCCGACCAGCCCGACGCCCAGCCCGGCCAGCCGGCGCGCGCCGAACGCCGCCTTGTCGCCGAGCAGCCGGGTCACCACCATGCTGATCAGCGGCACCATCGCCACCAGAAGACCGGCCAGGCTGCTGGAGACGTGCGTCTCGGCGTAACCGAGCAGCAGCCACGCCGCGCCCATCTCGATCACCGCGAAGGCGAGCACCCAGCGCCAGGCCCGCAGCGCCGGCCCGATCGCCCCGCGCCAGGCGGCGATCGGCACCACGATCACCGCCCCGACGGCGGTCCGGGCGAAGACCACGAAGGCCGGCGTCACCTCGGACACCGAGATCTTGATCAGCAGGTAGGGGATACCCCAGATGACGGCCATGGCGGCGAAGAGAATCACGGCGCGGCGGGACACGGGACGTCGGCCTCCAATCGTCGAGCCGCCATAGTAATGCACTTACCGGTACTGCGACCATTACTTTGCCGGTGCTCGGCCCGGCCGCTGCGGCGTGCGCATCCACGCTGGTGGGAGGGATGCCGCCGGGCGCGATCCACCGATCGGTGGATCGGCTCATCCGCCCGGCCGACCCGCCGGATCAACCGCCGGCCCGGGAGAACGGCCGATGTCCGCAGGACCCTCGATCGCGATGCTTGAGTCATCGGCCGGACGAACCTCCGGAACCCCAGACCGAGCGTCGAAGGAATGATCCGAGATGACCGTCGCGACCCCCGCCACCACCGCCCAGCAGAACAACAGCAACAGCAACAGCAGCAACAGCAACGACGACGCCGGCACGCAGGAGGCCATGCGCGGCGCGAAGCGGCTCGTCGGCGCCTACGCGGGCGTCAGCGTGCTGACCCTGGCCGCCATCGTGCTGCTGCGCAACCACCCGGGCCTCGTCAACTCCGCGGTCTGGATCCGCGGCACCATCGTCGTCGCCAGCTCCCTGCTCTCGCTCAGCTTCGCGGTGCGGGCGGCGCGCGGCTCCGCCCGGGCCCTGCTCCGGCTGCGGATCGTCTCCGCCGTGATGGTCGCGGCCATCGCCGCCATCATCGCGCTGCCCGGCACCTTCCCGGTCTGGATGAAGATCGACCAGGGCGTCTGCGGCGCCCTGCTGATCGGGGTCGTCGCCCTGGTCAACGGCCGCCGGGTGCGCGCGCAGTTCGCCGGCAGGTGACCCGCGGCACGCGGCGCGCGGGAGATGTGGACAAGAGTGGCCCGACCTCGGCGGCGCGAATCGTGCCGCCGAGGTCAGAGCGCCACTAGATTGGTTCGCCGAGATCACGAAAGCGGGAGAACGGATGAGCAGCAGCGAGCCGACGCGCCGCGGGCCGCACGAGGACGCCAAACCGCGCGCGGTGGTCAGCGTAGGGCCCTACCTGCTGCTGGCCGTCCTGGTCGTGGTGACGACGGCGGTGAAGCACGACGCGGGCGCCTCCCTGGCCGTCGACCTGGCCCTGTGCGCGCTGGCCGCGCTGTGGATGCTGTGGATGGTCACGCTGCATCCGGCGTGGCGGGAGCGTCCGCGGACGATGGCGGTGTTCCTCGCCGGACTGGTCGCGATCATGATGGTCCTGGTGGTGCGGGATCCCTGGTTCGGGTTCTTCTCGCCGGCCGGATACGTCTATGCGTTCACGCTGATCCGCTGGCCGTGGCGGCTGCTCGCGGTCGGCTCGGTCGCGGTCGTGGCGGGCACCGCGCAGACGTACGGGGAGTCCAAGACGACTCTCATCGGCCTGACCGTCTATGGCGCGGTCCTCATTGCGAACGTGGTCCCGATGTGCGGATTCGCTATTATCGACTGGAAGAGCGACGAGCAGAAAGCGCAGCGCGAGCTGGCTCTGGCGCAGGTGAGCGAGGCGAAGCGGCAGCTCGAGGTGACGCTGGCGGAGAACGCCGGCCTGCACGAGCAGCTGCTGCGGCAGGCGCGCGAGGCGGGTGTGCAGGACGAGCGGCAGCGGATGGCGCGGGAGATCCACGACACCCTGGCGCAGGGCCTGACCGGCATCATCGCCCAGCTGCGGGCGGCCGAGCAGGCCGGGGACGATCCGCCCGGCTGGCGCCGGCACATCGACGCGGCCACCGGCCTGGCCCGCGACAGCCTGACCGAGGCGCGCCGCTCCGTGCACGCGCTGCGGCCCGAGCCGCTGGAGACCGCGCGGCTCAGCGACGCGCTGGAGAAGGTCGCCGCGCGCTGGACTGCGCTGAACGGGCTCGCCGTCGAGGTCGCCACGACCGGCGAGGCGCGGCCGATGAAGGCCGACGTCGAGGTGGCGCTGCTGCGCACGGCCCAGGAGGCGCTGGCCAACGTGGCCAAGCACGCGCAGGCGACGAGGGTCGCCCTGACGCTGTCGTACATGGAGAACGAGGTCGCGTTGGACGTGCGGGATGATGGCAGGGGCTTCGACCCGGACCGGCTCGGCGCCGGCGGCGTGCCCGACGACGAGGGGGCGGCGGCCGCGGTCGCGGCGGGCACCAGCGGCGGGTTCGGCCTGACCGCGATGCGCCAGCGGATCGAGGGCCTGGCCGGCACGCTGCAGATCGAGTCGGAGCCCGGCGGGGGCACCGGGATCTCCGCCTGCGTCCCGTTCGCCCCGGTGGAGGTGCGCGCATGAGCACGGGTCCTGACACAGAGCCCGCGATCAGGCTCCTGATCGCGGACGACCACCCGGTGGTCCGGGACGGTCTGAGCAGCATGTTCGAGCGCGAACCCGGCTTCGACGTGGTCGGCGAGGCCTGCGACGGCGCCGAGGCGGTCCGGAAGGCGCAGGCGCTGCTGCCGGACGTGATCCTGATGGACCTGCGGATGCCCGGCATGGACGGGGTGGCCGCGATCACCGAGCTGACCCGGCGCGGCACGCCGGCCCGGGTGCTGGTGCTGACCACCTACGACACGGACAGCCACGTGCTGCCGGCGATCGAGGCGGGCGCCACCGGCTATCTGCTCAAGGACGCGCCGCGCGCCGAGCTGCTGCGGGCGGTCCGGGCCGCCGCGCACGGCGAGGCCGTACTCTCGCCCGCGGTCGCGGCGCGGCTGATGAGCCGGGTCCGCACGCCGGGCACCGGGCCGCTCAGCCAGCGCGAGCTCGAGGTGCTGGGCATGGTGGCGGCCGGGTCGACCAACCGGGACGCGGCGAAGCGGCTGTTCATCACCGAGGCGACGGTCAAGACGCACCTGCTGAACATCTACGCCAAGCTCGGCGTCAGCGACCGCGCGGCCGCGGTCGCGGAGGCGTACAACCGCGGCCTGCTCACGCCCGGCAAGGCCGAATAAGGGATCGGGGACGCACGTGCTGTCCGCCCGTCGGCGATTGACGCGAGCGCTGTGCTGATCAGGGGCTGTGTTGATCAGGAACTGTGTTGGTCAGGGCGGCGCTTATTAAGGGCAGCGTTGAGGAAGGGCACCGAGCACCACGACGGCGGCGGGCACGGAATCGATTCCGGGCGCAGCTTCTGTGACGAGCACCACAACGGCGCGGCCACGGTCTCCCGGCCCGCACTGATTCTCGGTGCGCCGTTTCAGTGCGCGGTTTCAGCGCGCGCCTGATGGATCCGCGGCAGCCGTGATCGGCCCGTCGCCCCGTCGTCCCGGCCAGTCCGGGTTTCGGGCGCGGGCCGCCTACCCGGCCCGGAGCACACCGGTTCGAGCCGGGTAAGTTGATCGTTCTCGAAACGGAACCCGTTCAGCCGGCCGCGCCTGCGCGCCGCCGGCCGACCGCGATCAGGCGGCGAGCGACCGCGGCCGCGGTATCCGCCGGCCGAACGAGCGGCCGAACGTGGTCTCCCGGTCCGCCTCGGTCAGACCGCCCCACACCCCGAACAACTCCGGGGTCTGCAGCGCGTGGTTCCGGCACTCGCCGAGCACCGGGCAACCCGCGCAGACCCGCTTCGCCGCGTCCTCCCGCGCCTCCCGGTCGCGCACCCGCTCCTTCTCCGGCCCGAAGAACAGCCGCGCGTCCGAGCCCTGGCAGGCCGCCCGCTCCTGCCAGCCCAGCCGCAGCTGCGCTATCGGGGGGATCCGGGCGGCGTTGCGCGCGGAGCGGCGCTCCGGCAGCACGGCGACCGTCGGCGAGCCCCACCCGGCCGCCTGCTGCCCGCCCGCCTGCCGCCGCGCCTCGCGGACCGCGCCCATCTCGTCCCTCGCCATCCCATCCAAAGACACCGTCACAGCCCCCTCCATACCTGCTCGTAACCCATTGCGACCGGGACTTCCGCGGCGGACCACGTCGGGTCCTGACGAGCCCGTCCACCGCGGCGTTCCCCGGCAACCCGCCCTCAATAAGCACAGACGTGCAAGGCCAGCGGAACGTTCCCGAGAATTTCCTGAGAATCACCGGCCCGGCGCGAGATCCGCCGGAGCCTGGCGAACTTCGCACGATCGAGTGGAATCGGCCCGCGGGCGAGACGATCGGCGTTACCGTCTTAACGGCCGACTTACCACGGGCTCGGCATGCTGCGCGGGTGCGCCGCAGCGATCCAGGCCGCGGCTGCGCGGCGGACGCGGCCCGCGAGACCGCGGGAAGCCCGGCGGGCAAGGACACACGGCTTCGAGGAAGGTCGGACGATGTCCCACGCGATACCGGTACTGCGCGACCAGGAGCCGGACCCGCGCAAGAACGCCGCGCCGCCGGAGAGCTTGAAGAACAGCTTGAAGAACACCGTGCCGGCCGGGAACACTGCGCCGGCTGGCAACGACCGGCTGCGGCAGCTGCGGCTGCGCCGGTTCTGGACCCAGGCGGAGTTCGCGGCCGCCTTCGAGGCGCGCTCGCGGCAGATCGGCCGGCCGCTGTCCCTCTCGGTGCGGCAGGTGCGCCGCTGGGAGAGCGACAACCCGCCGCTGCCGCTGCCGGCCTACCAGGCGGTGCTCGAGGCGCTGTTCGGCATCCCGATCGAGGCCATGGGATTCCAGCCGAGCTGGGTGCGGCGGGACGGCGAGCGGTCCGCGCCGCCGGCGGTGGGGGGAGCGGGCGGCACACGGTCGTCGCAGGACGACCCGGAAAGGCAAGACCCTGTGAAAAGACGACAGTTCGTGGCCGGAGCGCTGGCCGCGGGATGCACCGCGGCCGTCGGGGACCGGCTGCGCGAGGCCGGGCGGCCGGACGGCGCGGCGGCCGCGCCGCACGTCCCGGCCGGGCCCGGGTACCCCGGCGTGTACGGAGACCTCGCGTCCCTCAACGGCTACTCGTTGATCGCCACGCAGCACCGGGCGCTCTACTGGTCGGTGCCGGCCGCCGCGATGTTCGCCCCGGTCGCCGCGCACGCCGAGCTCGGCCTCGGCCTGCTGCGCCGGGCCGGCTCCCCGGCGCTGCGCACCAGGCTGGCCGCGCCGGTCGCGCTGACCGCGCTGCTGGCCGCCCGGCTGGCCTTCTTCGACCTGCGCCAGCCGCAGCTGGCCGAGGGCTACTTCACCGTGGCGCTCGACACCGCCCGCGAGGCGGCGGACCGGCGGCTGACCGCCGCGGTGCTCGCGCACATGGCGTTCGTGCCCGCATACGCAGGCCGGCCCCGGCGGGCCAGGGAGCTGATGGCGCAGGCGCACCGGCAGGGGCGCGGCATGGCCGGTCCGCTGCAGACCGCCTGGATGTACGCGGTCGAGGCCGAGGTCGAGGCCAGGGGCGGCGGCGGGGCGGTGGCCAGGGACCTGATCAGCCGGTCCGAGGACGAGCTCGCGCGGGTCGGCTCCGACCCGGCCGCGCCGGAGTTCGGCGCGGCGGCGCCGGCGGGCGCCGCGTTCGCCGGGGCAAGGTCCACGAGCACTGCGACGACGAACACCGCGGCCGGCCCGGCGGATCTCGACGAGCCGGACTGGCTCGACTTCTTCGACGCCGCCCGGCTCACCGGGTTCCGGGGATACTGCGCGCTGGCCACCGGCCGTCCGACCGAGGCCGCGACCGCGCTGGAGGCCACTCTGCGCGCGATGCCGCTGGAGGGCTCGAAGCAGCGCTCGGTCGCGCTGGCCGACCTGGCCGGCGCGCGGCTCGCGCAGCGCGAGCCGGAGGAGGCGGCCCGGCTGCTCGGCGGCGCGATCGGCCAGCTGCGCGCGCAGTGGTACGCGACCGGGGTCGACCGGGTCGACTCGGTGCGCCGCCGGCTCGGCTCCTCGCGCGTGCCGCTGCGCACGGTCACGACGCTCGACGAGGCCCGCCGGACCCTCGAGCTCAACCGCCCCGCGTAGCAGCGTGCTGCGGCTGCGGATAAGCGCCCGTCAGAGCACTTATCCGCAGCACGGGGTTCAGCAGGAGCCGTAGCCGGCCCACGCGCCCACGGTGTCAGCCGCCGTATACGAGCTGCCGGCGCCGTTGAAGTAGAAGTTCCGGTTCGCCACGCTGCCGCAGGAACTCGTCTCCTCCACGTTGCTCCACGAGCCGTTCAGGTCGACCTTGTAGTACAGCGTCGTCCCGGAGACGGCCGGCACGATGACCTGCCACGCGTCCGTGCCGGTCTGCGTCATCGGATAGAGGCCGGGCGACCAGTCCTGCGACGACGGCATTCCGGTGCCCAGCGCCGAGAAGGCGCCCGCGATGTAGACGGTCGCGCCGCTCGGCGTGCCGGCCGGGACGTCGACATCGATGACGGCCTGCGCGCTGCCGCAGGTGTTCGGCCCGGCCCAGTTCGCCACCATGTCGGTCTCGGTGCCGCCGCCGACGGTCAGCGAGCGGTCCGCGACCGCGGCGCAGCCGCCCGACTCCTCGACGTCCGCGAGCGACGTGCCCAGGTAGTACTTGTAGGAGAGCGATGCTTTGCTCGTGGCGGTGATCGTCGCGGTGTAGTGCGTCGCGTTGAGCTCGGTCATCTCGATTCCGCCGCCGGTCCAGTTGCTGCCGCCCTCGCCGAGGACCGACAGGTCCCCGTCGATGTACACGCTCAGGCCGGCTGCCGCCGTGTTGACCGGCACCGTGACATCCACCGTCTCGGTGTAGGTGCCGGGCGGGCTGGACGAGCCGGTCCCGGTGACCGCCGAGTCGACGTCGAAGGCGACCGAGCCGTTCGCCGGCACGGTGACCGTCGCCTTGCCGCCGGAGACGGCGATGCCGCTTCCGGAACACGATCCGCCGCTGTAGGTGTCGTTGACGATGTCGCAGTACGTTCCGTTGGGCAGGCCGGTGGTGAACGTCGAGGTCTGCGCGGACGAGCCGTTGTTGATCGCGATCCAGGCGTCGGCGCCGCGGGAGAAGGCGATCAGGTCGTTGCCGTCCGTCGTCCAGTTCGCGACCGCGTCGCCGTCCGTGTAGGCCAGGTCGTGCCAGCCGACCATCGCGTCGATCGCAGGGTTCTGCTCGGTGCACTCCCAGGCGCCGGTGCCGCAGACGGTGTTCGTCACGAAGCCGCTCGCGCCGTCCGGCGGCGCCTGGTTGAAGCTGCCGAACTCGAAGCCGGAGAAGATCTGCGGCGTGCCGTAGCCGTAGGCCAGCAGGAACTCGTCGGCCAGCAGGTATTCGGCGCCGTTGCTGTAGTCCAGCGTCGGCGGCGAGGCCCGCTCGGTGTCCTGGTTGGTGACGAAGCTGGAGGCGTCGGCGCTGGGCAGTTCGGGGCTGAACGAGTCGAGCGCGGCGAGGGCGCCGTTCTCGAAGTCGTCGGTCAGCGCGAAGGAGTAGTCGAACGAGGTGACCGATCCCTCCGGCTCGAACGAGGTCGGGTTCAGCCGCGAGTCCTGGCCGCTGGAGCCGGGGTAGACCTCCTGCGTGACGAAGACCGGCTGGCCGGTGGTCGTGTCGGGGTTCAGCATCGACTCGATCGCGGCGATGTCGCTCTCGCCGATCTCGGTGGCCGAGTCGAGCCGGAAGCCGTCCACGCCGTCGGCGATCAGGCTATTGAGGAAGCCGGCTTCAGTGCTGCGGACGTAGCCGGTCTCGGTGGCCAGGTCGGGCAGTCCCTCCAGGCGGCACTGCGTGACATCGGTGTAGCTGAGCCAGTTGTCGATGCTGTTGTTGGACTCCGGGCAGTTCGCCGGATAGCTGTGGAAGTCCCCTGAGCTGTAGGCGGGATAGGTCAGGCTGCCGGAGTTGAAGGACTGGCCGCCATAGCTGGTGTCCTGGCCGCCGTCACCGGCGGCCATGTGGTTGAGCACCGCGTCGACGTAGACCTTCACCCCGGCGGCATGGCAGGCCTGGACCATCGACTGGAACTGCGCCGGCGTGCCCATCCGGCTGTTCAGCGAGTAGTCGACCGGCTGGTAGACGTCCCACCAGTAGTGGTCGACGTTGTCGTAGGAATCCTCGGGCGGGGCGACCTGCACGGCCGCGAAGCCGTCCGGGCCGAGCACGTTCGTGCAGTCGGCGGCGACCGAGGTCCAGTTGTACTCGAAGAGGTTCGCGGTGACGTTCTTCTCGAGCGCCGCCGCGGCGTGCGCGGCCGGCGCGGCCGCGATCGTGGCGGTGGCCGCGGTGGCGACGGGGACGAGGCCCGCGGCGGCGAGGGCGCCGGCGGCGAGCAGCGCGGCGCGGCGGGATTCCGGGCGAATGCGTGGGCTGTGATTGTGCACAGTCTGCTCCGTTGCGTGACTGCTTCTGGTGCTCGGGATGTAGTGCCGGGGGCCGCGGCGCCGCGCGGCGCTGCGATGGCGCCGCAGCCCCCGGATCTGGATCGCGTTCAGCAGCCGTTCAGGCCGGCCCAGTCGACGACTGTGTCATTGGCCGTGTACGAGCTGTCCGCGCCGTTGAACGTGAAGGAGCGGTTGCTCACGTAGCCGCAGCCGCTCGCCTCCTCGACGTCGGTCCAGCTGCCGTCGAGGTCGAACTTGTACTGCAGGGTGCTGCCGGAGACCGCCGGGACCAGGACCTGCCAGGTGTCCGCGCCGGTCTTCGTCATCGGATACAGGTTCGCGGTCCAGTCGTCGGCCGAGGCCATGCCGATGTCGAGCGCGGAGAAGGCGCCGGCGATGTAGACCGTGCCGGTGCTCGGCGTCGAGGAGGGAACCGTCAGGTCGATGACGGCCTGTGCGTTGCCGCAGGTGTTCGGGCCCTCCCAGTTGGCCACCGTGTCGCTCTGCGTGCCGTTGCCGATCGAGGCCGAGCGGTTGTTGACGTAGCCGCAGGACGCCGTCTCCTCGGAGTTGCTCCAGTTCCCGCCGAGGTCGTACTTGTACTGCAGCGTCGCGGCGCCGGTCGCGGTGACCGTCGCGGTGTAGTGCGTGTCGTCGACCTTTGTCATCGCCACGCCGGCCGCGGCCCAGTCCGTCCCGCCGTCGCCCAGCACGGAGAAGTTCCCGTCCAGGTAGACGGTGTCGCCGGAGGCGGCGGTGTTGACCGGGACCGTCACGTCGAACGTCTCGGTGAAGCCCCCGGAGCCCGCGGCCGCCGTCGTCGCGGAGACCGCGCCGCTCGCCGCCGAGGTGCCCGCGCTGTTGTAGGCCTCGACCGTGTACGAGTACGTGGTCGAGGGGCTCAGCCCGGTGTCCGTGTACGTGGCCGTACTCGTGGTGCCGACCTGGGTTCCGTTGCGCAGCACCGCGTATCCGGTCGCGCCGGTCGAGGCGGACCAGGAGAGCGAGACGGTGGTCGAGGTCTCGCCGGTGGCCTTGAGGCCGGTCGGCGCGCTCGGCGGGTTGGTCGCGGTCGAGGTGCAGGTGCCGAAGGTCTGGCAGACGACCGGCGGGGTGTCCAGGTCGGACTTGGCCGAGACGTCGTCGGCCAGCCGCACGTACTGCGCCATCGACCACATCAGCGGGGTGGCCGAGTTGTCCGGCTGCCCGAGCGTCCAGCCCTCGGAGGAGGCCGTCGAGCTGCTCCAGACCTGCTCCGGGATCTGCCCGTCGGCGCTCGCCGACTCCTGCATCGTGACCAGTTCGGCCTGCGCGTCGGTCAGGTCGCCGTTCGCGACGTCGTACTCGCCGCGCTCGCCGTTGAACACCGGCCACAGGTTGCCGACGCCGGCGCCGGTGTAGTCCGCCCCGGTCGAGGTCTCGCCGTAGCCGTCGTGGTTGTAGCGGTGGAACATCAGGCCCTGCGGCGTCTGGACGCCGATGGTCGAGTCGACCACGGCCAGCGAGCCGGTGATGTCGCTCGACGAGGCGGCCTTGATGCCGAGCCGGACCAGCTCCAGGAATCCGGCGTCGACGATGTCGCGCTGGTCGTAGCTGCCGCCGCCGTTGGCGAGGGAGATGGTGTTGCTGTCGTCCGGGGTGCCGTTCACCGCGTCGCGGATGAAGTAGCTGCCGTTGCCGAGCGGGCCGTTCGTGGTGTAGGTCCAGCCGTCCACCTCGCCGGCCCAGGTCTTCGCGGTGTTCAGATACGTGGCGGCGTCGCTCGAGTCGCCCTGGTCGCCGGCCAGCACCGAGGCGCAGACCAGTCCGGCGATCTCGGCCGCGATCGTCGAGGGCGAATACCCGGAGTTCTCCTCCCAGCGCTCCTGGCCGGTGTACGGGCCGTTCGAGACGAGGTAGTTCGCCTCGGTCTTCAGCACGCTCCAGTCCGACGCGCTGGTGTCGTTCAGCTGGTAGGCCAGGATGATCGGGTCGGCGGACTCGTCCATCTGCTGGCCGCTCCACTCCTGGTTGCCGTCGAGCCAGGTGTTCTGCTTCGCCTCGCCGCTGGATTCGATCTCGTACTTGAGGATGTAGGAGAGGGCCGCGCTCGCGTCCGTGGAGTCGCCGGAGGCCAGCAGCGCGGCGGCCATCTCGTACTCGTCGCGGGTCCAGACCAGGTGGTAGCCGTGGTTGCCGGCGCTCGCGGCGCTGTCCGAGGCGCCCCACGGGTCGGTGGGCGAGGCGACGAAGCCGCCGACGTAGGTCTTGTCCTCGTCCGCCTTCAGCTCCATCAGCGAGACGTAGTACTGATTCAGCAGCGCGGCGTTCCCGGTCACCGAGGCCGGCGCCGCGTCGAGGCCGGCCTGCCAGGAGTGCCAGCCGGCTTCGTAGCTGCTCTCCAGCGAGGTGAAGCCGGCGCCCAGCGCGCCCGAGGCGTCCGTGATCGCGGCCGACTCGCTGGTGTCGAAGGCCAGCGCGAGGGTGAAGGTGGTCGAGCCGGAGGCGTTGACCGGGATCTGCGCGGTCTGGTCCAGGTGCCCGCTGCTCGACACGCCGGAGTACGTGGTGCCGAGCGAGTAGCCTGACGTCAGCTCACTGGCGCCGGAGCTGCTGGTCCCGACGTAGCCGGTGCTCGAGGCGGTGAAGCCGGTGCTCGCGGCCAGCGCGCTGGCCACGGATCCGTTGACGGCCTCGAGGTCCCCGCTGGCGGTGTCGGTCCCGCCGGTGTTGCCGTCGCCCTGGTTGTCCAGGTAGGGCTGGTAGTCGGCGTAGAGGGAGAGCGGCTTCGAGGTCTTGTTCGTGAACGTGGTCTGCACCAGGATCACGCTGGAGTTCGGGTCCGCGACGTAGGTCTTGGCGATCGTGAAGTCGCCGTTCGTGGCGGTGTTCGTCTGCTGCCAGGTGAGCGAGGTCGGGTCGGCCAGCGTCACGGCGTGCGCGGTGTTGGAGACCTCCGAGTCGGCGAACGTGGAGCCGTCGCTGACGTAGTACTGCAGGCCGTAGGTGTCCGGCTCGTCGGTCTCCGGGTAGAAGGCGTTCTCCAGCTCGCCGTCGCCGAGGGTGTACCAGACCTTTGACGAGGAGCTGGTCGAGGTGGCGAAGCCCTGGACCCCGCCGCTCTCGTTCCAGAAGGGGGTGCTGCCGGGGCCGCCGGACGCGGTGGCGGCGTGGGCGGGCGCGCTCGCGGCGAAGGTCATCGCGGCGACCAAGCAGGCGGTCGCGAGGACGGGGACCATCCGGGGTCTGGTTCGCAGGCGGCGCGACGGTATTGCGGCAACCATCTTCAGTTCTCCGTTGAACACGGTGGTGCACGGGTGTGGGTGGGTGCTCACCTTCCCGCGCCGCCTCTGCCCTGTCCCGGTCGGTGGATCGAGGGTTCCCGGGTACTCAGCAGCCGCCTGGTTGGTTGCGCGGGGGAACAAAATCGTGAGCTGAGCGCAAGGTAGCGAAAAGAATCCGGATGCGCCAGCCCCGATTCGGCCCGGAGACCCGGTCTTTACCCGTCGAATTCGTTGCGCGCGACGGCGATTGGCCGCAACGGCGCCTTCTGCGACAAATTCCGTCCCGGCGCCGCCGGCCGCCGCGCGGCCGGGCCGCCACGTATATAAGACATCAGATAGTCATGCACATATTCGAAGCCGAACTCGCGCTGCACGGGCCGTCGCGGCACTCCGGCGTTTGAGTCCCGCTGAGATTCGTCGTCTGCTCTTGCCCCCGCGGTCGCGGATCATCGAGAGTCGCGCAGTGGATACCCTGATACGCCCGGCCCCGGCCGGCGATCCCGTCCGCGCCGCGCCGACCCCGGCCGCCATGCGCCTGCGGTTGGACACTCCCCGCACCCTGCTGCTGATCGGCCTCGGTCTGATCGCGCTCTGCATCGCGCTCGTGCTGGTCATGGTCTCGGGCGCGTCGTCGGCGCGCGGCGGCCTGTCGGCGATGCAGGCCAAGGCGAACGAGGTCTCGGCCACCAACGACCTGTACTTCCGGCTCGGCGACATGGACGCGCAGGCCGCCGACGTGCTCCTGGTCGGCTTCCACCCGACCATCGCAGTGCCCTCCTCCGTGGACGCCGCCGCGTCGATGGCGAACTATCAGGCCGACCGCGCCGCGGCCGACTCCGATCTGCAGCTGATCGCCACCAATCCCGCGCTGGCCGCGCCCTACCGCAATCTGCTCGACGACCTCGGCGGCTACGAGGGGCTGGTCGCCGAGGCCTTCTACATCGATCAGAACACGCAGAACGAGGCGCCGGCCCGCCCGCCGTCCGCGGCGCTCGCGCTCTACGAGACGGCCACCGGCCGGATGCACGGCGACCTGCTGCCGACCGCGGCGCAGATCACCAAGGCCGACGTCGGCGACGTGGACGGCGCGTACGGCGGCGACACCGACGCGATGACCGGCTACAGCTGGGCGGCCGGGCTGCTGACCCTGGCGGTGCTGGCCGCCCTGGCGCTGGCCAACCGGTCCCTCGGCCGCCGCTTCCGGCGGGTCCTCGCCCCCGCGCTGCTGGCGGCCTTTGTGCTGGCCGCGGTGGTCGGCGGGAGCGCCCTGGGCATGCTGCAGACTGAATTAGGGCACTTCACCACGGCCAAGGCGGACGCCTTCGACTCGATCAATGTACTGACCTCGGCCCGCGCCGTCTCGGACGACGCGAACGCGAGCGAGAGCCGCTGGCTGCTCGACCCGACCCCGGCGTTCCAGCGCGACTTCTTCACCGACGCGGTCCAGGTGTTGGACCCGGACGCGATCACCGCACAGGCCGCCGCGACCGCTCCGACGACCTACTACGACGCGGTCGCGAACGGCACCGGCACGCCGTCGCTCAGCCTCGACGCCGGGTTCAACACCGTGTCCTTCGGCGGGCAGACCCGAGTCGAGGGCCAGGGGGATCTCGGCAAGGAACTGGCCAACATCACCTTCCCCGGCGAGGCGCGGGCCGCGTATGACGCGGTGGTCGCCTACAACGCCTACATCCAGGACGACGCGACGATCCGCGAGGACGCGGCCGAGGGGAACCTCGCCGCCGCGGTGACGTTCGACGTCGGCCTGCAGCCGGGCCAGTCCAACCACGACTTCGGGGTCTACGACCGTGACCTGCTCGCCGTGATCGGGATCAACCAGAGCGCCTTCCAGGCCGCCGTGTCGCAGGGCACGTCGGAACTCGGCGTCTGGGACTGGCTGCCGTTCGCGCTGGCCGCGGCGCTGCCGGTGCTGATCGCTGGGGCGGTCTACCCGCGGCTGCGCGAATACAGCTGACCGGGCCGACGCCATCGGAGGGCGGATGAGCGCGGCGGGGCCCCGCGCCGGACAGTGCGCCGCTGCCTCCGGACCAGGGCCCGGCCGCGTCGGCGGCTGAGCCAACCTCTTGTAATATCCCGGGGCCGCGCCCTGCCTCGGCGGCGTATGGGCCCGTCGTTGCGAAACTGTGTCAGTACAGTGACCGCGGGGTGCCTGATCGGCCGCGCCTGATCGGCCGCGCACCGGGCTGCGGACCGCGCGGCGAAGGCACCGCGGCCTGCCCCGGCAGCACCCCGGTCGCCGTTTGCGGCGCGCCGGGAGAACAGCGGTCCCGGCCAGCGTCGCGCGAGCGGCGGCGGGGGGACGGCGATCACCATGCAGCAGGCCCTTGCCATGCAGTACCGCGGCACCCGGGACATCAGCGGCGCCGCCTCGACGTCCGCGGGCAGCCCGCCGAGACCCTCCTCGAAGGCGGTCAGCAGCCGCCGCTCGGCCTGCTGCCGCCAGACCGCGGTCAGCGACGGGGCCGGCCAGCGCACCGCCGCGGCCTCGCCGCCGGGCGGGATCCAGGCCAGCACCGGGATCAGGACCGCGCGATAGTGCCGGGCCAGACCGACCGCGCTGCGCAGTGCCTGCAGGCTGTTCGGCGAACCGCTCACCCCGACCACGACCCGTCCCACGATGTGCGACACGGCTGCCGCCTCCTCGAACTCACCGACGTCCTCGTACCCCGGGGCGCAGCGCTCCCGCGCGCCGCCCCGACCGCTTCACGAGACCACCCGGATGCCGCCGCAAGCCCCGCTCTCACGCCGAATCAACGGCGCCCGGCCGCGAACTAACGCGCCGCTCACCCGGGACCCGTGGCCGCAGCCTCACACCGCGGTCTCCAGCAGCGCGGCGTACTCCCGCTCGACGTCGGCGCGGTCGGACTGCTCGGCCACGGTGCCGTCCGACAGGCGTTTGATCATCTCGCCCTGTCGCAGCAACACCTTGCGGCGTTCCGGATCGGCCGCCGCCCGGCTGATCGCGGTCAGCGCGGCCAGCTGGCGGATCATCACCGCGGGCATGCCGGTCGCGGCCTGCCGCACCTTCTCGAAGGCCCGCTCGACCAGCCGGTCGTAGGAGATCGGCGCGGCGATCAGCCGGACCAGCCCGGCCGCGTCCCGGCACACCGGGTCCGGGTCCCAGCCGGCGGCGATCCGGCACAGGCTGTCGCCCAGCCAGTCGATGCAGGTCATCGCGGTGAATGTGTCGTTGACCGCGGGGGAGAGGGCGCGCAGCGCGATCTCGACCAACTGGTCCACCGCGAAGGCCACGTCCTGGGTCAGGGTCCGGTACGGTCCGGTGATGTGCACGCGGCTCAGCGTGCGCGCGACCGCGGGCGCCGCGGCGGCCGGCCAGACGGTGGCGAAGGACTGGCCCCGGGTCAGGAAGTGTCCGGGCCGGTGGTGCAGCTGGATCACCGCGTCGTGCCGCTCCGCCAGCCGCACCAGCATCGAGCGCCGGACGAACTGCAGGTAGCCGCTCGACGGGGCCGGCACCGCCCCGCCCTCCCGGGCGAGCTGGCGGCGTAGGAGCTCGGCCTCCGCCGAGAAGGCCGCGCGCCGCGGCGCGCCGCCCCCGCCGTTCCGCCCGATGCTGTTCCCGCCTCCCCGCCCGATCTCCGCGTCGACCGCGTCCGCCAGGTCCCGCGCGATCCCGGCGATCACCTGCGGCAGCTGGATCATCACGGCGATGTGGTGGATGAAGTAGATCAGGATCGCGACGTCGACCAGGGTCAGCCCGAGCGCCACGGTGATCGAGACGTGCGGGATGAAGTCGCCGTGCGGGCCCGGCCCGATCGCCACCAGGTCGAGCATCGCGTAGACGAACGTGGCCACGAAGGTGCCCAGGGTCCACTGGGTGCCCCGGTCCCGGATGAAGTTGCGCAGCATCCGCGGGCCGAACTGGGTGGAGGTCAGGGTCGGCGCCACCAGGATGATCGAGAAGACCACGCCGACCACCGTGATCAGTGCCGCGGCCAGGGTGGTCAGGATCTCCCGGGCCGCGTCCGAGCTGCCGCTGATCACCCACGAGGGCAGCGTGCGCCCGGCGTCGTAAGCGGCCCGGTCGATCGCCAGAGTGACCATGAACAGGCCGACCGCCGCGATCACCTCGAAGGTCGGAACCAGCCAGAGGTTGGTGCGGGCGGCCTCGCGCAGCCACTGCGCCTCATGCTGTCTCGGGCTCACCGGGCTCCCTGGGCTTAGGCACGTCAGGTCGTTTTGCCGACCAGGCTTCCCGGCGCTCCGCCTCGATTCTAAGCCGTCAGTCAGACGTGGAGATCGCTCTAACGCGCGTTAGAGCCCCGTGAGCGAACCCGGAAAGTCGCCCATTCGGAGGTTCCATCGATGACGCGGGCCGCGCGGCGGCCGCGCACCCACCGCCTCCCGAAGGAGCCCGAAATGGCCGACGTCGTCTACGTCGTGCTGACGATCGCGACGTTCGCGGTGCTCGCCCTGGTCGTCAAGGGGGTCGAGCGCCTTGAGCGCTGACAACATCATCGGCCTGATCGCCGCCATCCTGCTGACGGTCTACCTGATCGTCGCGCTCGTGAAGCCGGAGAAGTTCTAGACATGTCCGTCGAAGCGGCCGGCTGGCTGCAAGCCGGCCTTCTCGTGCTCGCCCGAGCGCGCGCAACTCGATCCTCAACTCCGGGCCGCACGGCCTGTCGGAGGTCCTGTACGCGTTCACCTCGATGGCGAACAACAACGGATCGGCCTTCGCCGGCCTGAACGGGAACACCCAGTTCTACAACATCACCGGCGGCCTGGACATGCTCCTGGGCCGCTTCCTGCCGATGGTCTTCGTCGGGGCGCTGGCCGGCTCGCTGGCGAGGCAGAAGCACACCCCCGAGTCCTCCGGGACGCTGGCCACGCACAAGCCGCTGTTCATCATGATGCTGCTGGGCGTGGTGCTGATCGTCGTCGGCCTCACCTACTTCCCGGCCCTGGCGCTGGGACCGCTCGCCGAGGGACTGAAGTAGATGTCCGCCACCACTCCCGAACTCGCCCCGCGCCAGCCCGCGCCGCCGCAGCAGCCGAAGGAGCCGACCGCGCACCGCGTCGGCGGGGGCCTGCTGGATCCCAGGATGCTGTGGACCTCGCTGCCGGACGCGCTGCGCAAGCTGGATCCCCGGGTGCAGCTGAAGAACCCGGTCATGTTCGTGGTCGAAGTCGGCTCCGTGCTGACCACGTACTCGGCCGTCGAGCACCCGTCGATCTTCGCCTGGACGATCACCGTGTGGCTGTGGCTGACGGTGCTGTTCGCCAACCTCGCCGAGGCCGTGGCCGAGGGCCGCGGCAAGGCCCAGGCGGCCACGCTGCGCAAGGCGAAGACCGAGACCACCGCGCGGCGCATCGCCTCGTGGAGTCCCGGCGCCGACCACAGGGCCGGCGCGCGCGGGGCGGAGACGCAGATCTCTGCGACCGAGCTCAGGCTCGGCGACCACGTCGTCGTGACCGCCGGGCAGATCATCCCCGGCGACGGCGACGTGGTCGAGGGTGTCGCCTCGGTCGACGAGTCGGCGATCACCGGCGAGTCGGCGCCGGTGATCCGGGAGTCCGGCGGCGACCGCTCCGCGGTGACCGGCGGCACCAGGGTGCTGTCCGACGAGATCGTGGTGACGATCGCCACCAAGCCCGGTGAGACCTTCATCGACCGGATGATCGCCCTCGTCGAGGGCGCGGCGCGGCAGAAGACCCCGAACGAGCTGGCGCTCAACGTGCTGTTGGCCTCGCTGACCGTGGTCTTCCTGCTGGCCGTGGTCACTCTGCAGCCCTTCGCGTTCTACTCCGGCGCTCCGCAGTCCCTGGTGATCCTGGTCGCGCTCGTCGTGGCGCTGATCCCGACCACGATCGGGGCGCTGCTCTCGGCGATCGGCATCGCGGGCATGGACCGGCTGGTGCAGCGCAACGTGCTGGCCATGTCCGGCCGCGCGGTC
>DASYAE010000187.1:0-1636 GCA_036501535.1 Actinocrinis sp.
TGCGGCATCGCCGCCGCCTCGATGAGGTGCCTGAGCTGGGCGCGCATCACCGTCGCCCCGCCCACGGGCCGCCGCAGCACCGCCTCGTCCATGACCGACCAGATCTTTGGCGGCTTCTGCCTGGCGTGCAGGGCCTGGCGGTTGAGGCGCAGCCGGACCCAGCCCTCGATCTCATCGGCAGGCGCGCCCTTGCGGCCGGGCCTGGTGACGGCCCGCGCGTAGTCCTCGGTCTGGAACAAGCCGTGCACGAACTGGATCTCGAAGCTGCGAATGGTCGACGCGGCGGACTCGAGCCCGAGGTAGGCCTCGAACCACTCGGGCAGGATGTCGCTGTACTTGGCCCACCAGTCCGGTGTATTGGACTGCCTGACGAGCGCGAGGACCTTCTCCAGCACACCCTCGTCGGTCACGCCGTACAGGGTGAGCAGGTCTTCGACGTCACGGCCCTTGAGCCCGACCCGGCCGGTCTCCAGCCGGCTGATCTTGGACCGCGACGCCCGGATCTCGAAGCCGGCCCGCTCGGGCGTGATCCTAGCGGCCTCGCGGAGCCGGCGAAGCTGGCCGCCGAGCATCATGCGCAGCACCGTCGCCTCGACCGGGGGGTCGTCCAGACCGGAAAACGGCTGTTCGCCATCCGGCACCACAGTATTCATCACCGCTATTCATCACCGCTCCGATGCCGATGGACCGGCACTCCGCGTCCCGGCGCCGGGGCCAGGCAGCCCAAAGCATATTGCCACTCGCAATGCATTGCTAATTGAGCGAATAACCGCGAAAGAATGCGCGCCGCGATCTCCGGCGGCAAACCAGAAAAGCGCAGGCTATGAATCTGCGTGCACAGTGAATCTGCATGCACAGTGAATCTGCGTGCACAGTGCAAATGCAATGGCGGGCAGCGCGCGGCGCCGCCGCCGGGGTCGTTCCTGGTGCTCTGCTCCGTCGCGCTCCACTAGTGTCAGGTACACAATTCGACAGGCTTTCCTGACCCCGGAGGGTGCCTCATGGCCGCCACGCGCGCCGATCTCATCGTCGTGGGGGCCGGCCTCGCGGGCTCGGCCGCCGCCCGGGCGGCCGCCGAGCGGGGGATGGACGTCGTGGTGCTCGAGGCGTTCCAGCCGGGACACCGGAACGGCAGCTCGCACGGCAGCGCCCGGATCTTCCGCCGGGCGTACCCGGACCCGCTGTACGTGCGGCTGACCGGGCAGGCGGGACGCCTGTGGCGGCTGCTGGAAGCCGAGGCCGGCGAGTCGCTGCTGCGGCAGACCGGCGGGCTGGACTTCGGCGCCCGCCGGAACCCGGAGCAGCTGCACGGGGTGCTCACCGAGCTCCGCGTACCCGCCGAGCTGCTGGCACCCGCGGCGGCCGCCGAACGCTGGCCGTACGTCGACTTCACCGGCGCCGGCCAGGTCATGTACCACAAAGAAGCCGGCGTGCTCGACCCCGACCACGCCATGGCCGCGATGCTCCGGCTGGCCGCCGCGCGCGGCGCCGTCGTCAGGTTCGGGACGCCGGTGACGCGCCTCGAAGCGGCGCCGGGCGGCGACGGCGCGGTCGCGCACACCGACAGCGGCGCGTTCGCCGCGCCGGTCGTGGCGGTCGCGGCCGGCGCCTGGCTGCCGCCGCTGATCGGCGGCCT
>DASYAE010000188.1:0-18036 GCA_036501535.1 Actinocrinis sp.
CCCCCCGCGACCACGTGTTCTGGACTACTTCGAGTCACGCGACGGATCACCACGGACCGGTTACCGCGGTCACCTTGCGCTGCACTCAAGTGGCCAAGCAGGCCCCGCTGGAGCAGTCAAGTTCCAGCGAACCCACTGCCGTGGCCGAGTCCCAGGGTGGAGAGCGCGCGGGGGTGAGGTTTTGTTAGAAGGTCGCGGCCGAGTCCGTGGCTTATAAGGACGCGTACTGCGTCAGGTCGAAGCGCTGACAGACCGTCTCTGCGTATGGAGACTGTCCAGCCCCGCCTATGACCAGGCTGTCACATTACTTCCATCCATACGTTCGCAGATCGGCGACCACTTTCTATCACCCTAATCAGATGTTCGCCGCGACTTGAACCCGACAGCGTCGGAACCCGTTTCTCTTAGGACATGGAGCGCTCCGAAAGGTCCGATCGGTCAACGCGCGGTGGCCGGGCACCGAACCGAACGGAAGGAAATAGCGTGGCACGACGAGGTCTACGCAGCGCTGCCATCCTTGCGGTAGGCGGTCTGGCCCTTGCGGCCGGGACGCTGCCCGCCGCGGCCGCGGCACACCCGGTCGGAACGATGACGACGCAGATCGCTTCCACCGTCCCCGCCAACGGGGACGTGAACCCTTACGGCGTGGCCGTGGTACCTACCACGACCGGAGCGCTTCGCCAGGGTGACATCCTGGTCAGCAACTTCAACGCCGCCTCCAACGAGCAGGGCACCGGGACCACGATCGTCCAGGTGTCTCCGGGTGGATCGGTCACCACCTTCGCCGAGATCAATCCCGCCCACCTCCCCGGTGCCTGCCCTGGCGGCATCGGACTCACCACGGCCCTGTCCGTGCTGCGCTCGGGCTGGGTCATCGTCGGCTCGCTGCCTACTGCCGACGGCACCTCCGCCACCGCTCAGGCCGGGTGCCTTCTCGTGCTCGACAGCCACGGCACCGTGCGGGAGACCTTCTCCGGGCACGGCATCAACGGGCCCTGGGACATGACCGCGCTGGACTTCGGCTTCTCGGCCCAGCTGTTCGTCACCAATGTGCTCAACGGCACCGTCGCGGCCAACGGCAGGACGGTCGACCGCGGCGCCGTGCTGCGGCTCTCGCTGGTCATCCCGAACGGGCACGCTCCGCTGCTGGCCGGCACGACGGTCATCGGCTCCGGCTTCCCCGAGCGCACCGATCCGGCCGCGCTCGTCGTCGGACCGACCGGCGTCGGCTTGTCGGCTAACGGCACGCTGTACGTCGCCGACAGTGCGGCCAACCGGGTCGCTGCGATCCCGGGTGCTCCGTGGCGGCTCTCCAGCGCGGGCACCGGAAGTACTGTGACCAGCGGCGGCGCGCTCAACACGCCGCTCGGCCTGGCCGTCGCGCACGACGGGACGATCCTGACCGCCAATGCCGGCGACGGGAACCTTGTCGCCACCTCGCCGCACGGAGGACAGGTCCGGGTCGTCCAGCTCGACGACACCGGCTCGCCGGCCGGCGCCGGGGCCCTGTTCGGCCTGGCCGTCGCTCCGGCGGGGCGCAGCGTCTACTTCGTGGACGATGCCAGCAACACGCTCAACCTGCTGCACTGATCGAAGGCTGACAGCCCTCATGATCCGGTCCGGCTGCGCTCGTACGGTCCACGGCGCAGCCGGACCCGCAGGTACGCCTACACCGGCGGCGCCGGGGTTTCGCAGAGCACGATCGCTACCGACTCGGGCGGCAGCTCCACCTCGGCGTCCCACACCTGCGCCGGCGGCTCCGACGCGAGCAGGACTTCGAGCACTGCCGCTCCCGTCGCAATGCGCTGCGGCTCCGCGGCGAGGTTGACCGCGACGCGCACCGCCCCGCGCCGCAGCACCAGCCACCTGGCCCGCTCGTCGTACTCCACGCCGATGTCCCGCATCGAGCCGCTGCCCAGGTCCGGCGTGCCGCGGCGCAGTGCGATCAGCGCGCGGTACCACTCGAACAGCGCGCGGCCGGGCTCCTTCAGCGGCTCGGCCCAGTCCAGCCGGGAGCGGGCGAAGGTCTCCGGGTCCTGCGGGTCGGGCACCGACTCGGCGGCCCAGCCGTGCGCGGCGAACTCGCGCCGGCGGCCCTCGCGCACCGCCCGGCCGAGCTCCGGCTCCGGGTGGTCGGTGAAGTAGCACCACGGCGTGCCGGCGCCCCACTCCTCCCCCATGAACAGCATCGGCACGAACGGCGAGGCCAGCAGCAGCGCCGCGCCGATGCGCAGCCGGCCGGGCGAGAGCGCGTCGGAGATCCGGTCGCCCGGCGCGCGGTTGCCGACCTGGTCGTGGTCCTGCAGGAAGACCACGAAGCGCCCGCCGCCGAGCAGCTCGGTGTCGACCGGCCGGCCGTGGCTGCGCCCACGGAACGACGACCAGCTCCCGTCGTGGAAATACGCCCCGCTCAGCGTCTTGGCCAGCGCGGCGATCGAGCCGAAGTCCGCGTAATAACCCTGCCGCTCGCCGGTCAGCAGGCTGTGCAGCGCGTGGTGGAAGTCGTCGTTCCACTGCGCGTGCACGCCCATGCCGTTGTGGCCGCGCGGCGTGACGATCCGCGGGTCGTTGAGGTCCGTCTCGGCGATGAGCGTCAGGGGCCTGCCGAACTCCTCGGCCAGCTCGTCCACCGCCAGCGACAGCTCTTCGAGCACGTGGATGGCGCGGGTGTCGGCCAGCGCGTGCACCGCGTCGAGCCGCAGGCCGTCGAGGTGGTAGGCGCTGAACCAGTTCAGCGCGTTGCCGACGATGAAGGCGCGCACCTCGTCCGAGCCGGCGTCGTCGAGGTTGACCGCGGCGCCCCACGGCGTCTGGTGCTTCGCGGTGAAGTAGGGGCCGAACTCGGCCAGGTAGTTCCCGCTCGGGCCGAGGTGGTTGTAGACCACGTCGAGGATCACGGCGATCCCTCGGGCATGGCAGGCGTCGACGAAGCGGCGCAGACCGTCCGGGCCGCCGTAAGGCTCGTGCACCGCCCACAGGTCCACGCCGTCGTAGCCCCAGCCGTGCCGCCCTGGGAACGCCGCCACCGGCATGACCTCGACGAAGTCCACGCCGAGCGCGACGAGGTAGTCCAGCTTGCCGATCGCGGCGTCGAAGGTGCCCTCGGGTGTGAAGGTTCCGATATGCAGCTCGTAGGCCACGCCGTCGTCAAGTGCGAGGCCGGGCCACTCCCCGTCGGTCCAGGCGAACCCGGCCGGGTCGTCCACCCGGCTGGCCCCGTGCACGCCGTACGGCTGGAACCGGGAGCGCGGATCAGGCCTCGGCGTCCCGCCGTCAACCGCGAACGCGTAGTCGGCGCCAGGGCCCTGATCCGGCGCGGCCAGCTCCCACCAGCCGTGCCGCTGCGCGCGCTGCATCTCGTGCCGCTCGGCGTCCGGGCCGGCTCCGAGGCACAGCTCGACCCGCTCGGCCTGCGGCGCCCAGACGGTGAAGAGGGTCATCACCTGTCAACTTCCCGCACCAGCAGCGCGACCGGATGGTCGGCGGTCAGCTCGGCCAGCGGCAACCCACCGCCCGGCGCGTCCGGATCCGCACAGTGGATCCGGCCGCTCAGCCGGGAGCGCCAGGCGCCGGGCGGCAGCGCCAGCGAGGTCTCCCGCCAGCCGCCGGAGCGCTCCAGCCCGGCCGGCAGCCTGGTGGCCACCACGGCGACCCGGTCGCCGCGCAGGAACGCCACCGCGTGGTCGGCGGCCGGGCCGGCGCAGAACAGCGGCGTCTGCGGCGAGCCGGGACCGAACCACTCCGGGTGCTCGCGGCGCAGCCGGAGCGCGGCGGCCACCACCTTCAGCTTGGCCGCGCCGATCCCGGTTCCTCCGGTGCCTCCGGTTTCCGCGCCGTCCACCGCGGCGAGCAGCGCCTCCAGCGCGGCGAAGTCGGCCGGCCGCCGGTTGTCCGGGTCGACCAGCGCCACGAACTCGGTCTCGGTGCCCTGATAGATGTCCGGCACGCCGGTCATGGTCAGCTGCACGAGCTTCTGGGTCAGCATGTTGGCCTCGGCGTGCGGCCGGATCCGCTCGGCGAACGCGGCGATCCCCGCACACAGCCCCGGATCGCCCAGCACCGCCGCGGCGAAGTGCTGGACCGCCGCCTCGTACTCCGAGTCCGGCGCGGTCCACGACGTGCTCAGCTTCGCCTCGCGCATCGCCTTGGTCAGGTACTGCTCCATCCGGTCCTTGCTGATCGGCCAGCAGGACATCAGCGTCTGCCAGAGCAGGTATTCGGTGGTCGGGTCGGGCAGCCGGTCCGTGCCGGGGGCCATCCCGGCCGGGTTCAGCAGCCCCGGCCGGCGCGCCTCGGCCTGCCAGCCGGCCACCGCGCCGGCCCAGTCGTCCACCAGCTCGGAGAGCACCGCGAGCCGGGCCCTGACGTCCTCGGACCGCTTGGTGTCGTGCGTGGACAGGGCGTTCATCGCGGTCGGGTGGCGGGCGTGCCGCTGCGCGCAGAAGCGGTGGAAGCCGGCCGGGGCCAGCGCCGGCGCGCCCGGGTCCCCGCCGACCTCGGCGGCGAACGGCAGCGCGGTCCAGCGGTAGAACGCCGTGTCCTCCACGCCCTTGGCCATTACCGGGCCACAGGTCTGCTGGAACCTGATCTGGAACTCGTCGCGCAGCGCGTCGCGCGGGCCGATCCGGCCCAGCGCCAGGTCGCGGACCAGGGCGACGGCGGCGTGCCGCTCCTCCGGCAGGCTGCGCCTGGCCCGGGTCGCCGCCTGGTCGAGCACGCCCGCGGCCTCCGGGTCGACCGGCTCGCCCGGCTTGGCGTAGACGCGGTAGACCGGGCAGGCGGCGAGCAGCGCGCGGACCGCGTCGCGCAGCGCGGCGTGCGTGTAGTCGCGCAGGTTCAGGTCGGCCCGGCAGATCGCGGCGAGCAGGTCGGTCAGCCGGTCCAGCTCGGCGTGCAGGACCGTCTCGAGCACGTCGAGCTTGGCCCGCTCGGCCACCTTGGCGAAGACCTCCGGGGCGCCGGTCAGGCCCGCGTGCAGCGAGGCCAGGCGGGCGGCCCCGGCCGGGTCGACCAGCAGCGCGGTCACCTTGCCCAGCGCGTCGTATCCGGTGGTGCCGGCGCAGGCCCACTGCGCGGGCAGCTCCTCGCCGTGCTCCAGGATCTTCTCCACCAGCGTCCAGCAGCCGCCCGAGGCCTTGGCCAGCCGGCGCAGGTAGCCGGCCGGGTCGGCCAGGCCGTCCGGGTGGTCGACCCGCAGGCCGTCCAGCGTGCCGTCGGCGACCAGGCCGAGCAGCAGCCGGTGCGTCGCGTCGAACACGGCCGGGTCCTCGACCCGCACCGCGATCAGGGTGCTGACGTCGAAGAAGCGGCGGTAGCCGGGCTCCTCGACCGCGACCCGCCAGTGCGCCAGCCGGTAGTGCTGCGCCTGGACCAGCTCGGCCACCGGCAGCGACTCGGTGCCGGGCCGCACCGGGAAGACGTGGTCGTAGTAGCGCAGCACCGGCTCGCCGGGCCCGTCCGAGCCGGGCGGGCCGACCGGCTCGGTGTCGAGCGTGATCTCGCCCTCGCGCAGGCACTCGCCGATGCGCCGGCCGAGCACCGGCAGCAGCACGGCGCCGTCCTGCGCGTCCCAGTCGATGTCGAACCAGGACGCGTACGGCGAGGCCGGGCCGTCGCGCAGCACCGACCACAGCGCCCGGTTCCCGCACTCCGGCACCGGCATGCCCATGTGGTTGGGCACCACGTCGGCGATCGCGCCCATGCCGTGCGCGTGCAGCTCGTCGGCCAGCCGGCGCAGGCCCGCCTCGCCGCCGAGGTCGGCGCTGATCCGGTCGTGGTCGGTCACGTCGTAGCCGTGCGTCGAGCCCGGCGCGGCCTGGAGGATCGGCGAGAGGTAGACGTGGCTCACGCCGAGCCGGTGCAGGTAGCCGACGGTCGCCGCCGCGTCGTCGAAGGTGAAGTCCCGGGTCAGCTGGAGGCGGTAGGTCGATGCGGGGATGACGTGTTCGGGCCGGAGCTGCTCGTCGAGTCGAAGTCTCGCGGTGTCCAGTGCGCTCTCCCGGGTCCGGCCGCGCCGCTCGCGGCGGACACGGTGATGCTGATGCGACGGCAGATTCGGCTGACAGCAGGCTATGTGCCGCGGTCCCGGGCGGCGCGCGGTGTGCGGCCGGACCGGTGACCCTTCTGGGAGCCGACTGCCCGGAACCGGGCTGGAGAAACTACGGAAACCCGTGGAGTCTGTCAGGTCCGGCGCGCCCAGGATCCGGGAGCGGCGTAGCCGGTCGGGTTCCAGCGCGCCGGCGGCAGGGCCGGATCGGCGCCGTCGCCCGCCTCGGCCTGCCGCCGCAGCCTGATCAGCAGCACCGCGGTGAGCGCGGCGAGCTCGTGGTCGTCGGGCGTGCCGCGCAGCACCCGGAAGAACGGCTCGGCGCCGGCCAGCAGCTCGTGCGCGCTCACTGGGGCGGGTTCCCGTGCTTGCGGGCCGGCAGCGAGCCGTGCTTCGCCTTGAGCATCGCCAGCGCCCGGGCCAGCACCCTGCGGGTGTCCGCGGGGCTGATCACGTCGTCGACCAGGCCCCGCTCGGCCGCGTAGTAAGGGTGCATCAGCTTCGTGCGGTACTCCTGGATCCGCTGCGCCCGGGCCGCGTCCTGGTCCGCGGCGGCCGCGATCTCCCGGCGGAACACCACGTTCGCCGCGCCGTCCGCGCCCATGACCGCGATCTCGTTGACCGGCCAGGCGTAGGAGAGGTCGGCGCCGATGGACCGGGAGTCCATCACGATGTACGCCCCGCCGTAGGCCTTGCGCAGGATCACCTGGATGCGCGGGACCGTCGCATTGCAGTACGCGTACAGCAGCTTGGCGCCGTGCCGGATGATGCCGCCGTACTCCTGGTCGCTGCCGGGCAGGAAGCCGGGCACGTCGACCAGGGTGACCAGCGGGATGCTGAATGCGTCGCAGGTCTGCACGAACCGGGCCGCCTTCTCGCTGGAGTGGATGTCCAGCACCCCGGCGAACGAGGACGGCTGGTTCGCCACGATGCCGACCACCCGGCCCTCGATCCGGGCCAGCGCGCACAGGATGTTGGTCGCCCACGAGGCGTGCACCTCGAGGTAGTCGCCGAAGTCGACGATCTCCTCGATGACCCGGTGCATGTCGTAGGCCAGCGCCGGGTTCGCCGGGACCAGCCCGACCAGCGCGGCGCAGGACCGGCCGGCGTCCTCGGCCGGCGCCTCCGGCGGCAGCTCGCGGTTGTTCGACGGCAGCATCATGATCAGGGCCCGCACCTGCTCCAGGCACTCGGCCTCGGTGTCGCAGACGAAGTGCGCCGCCCCGGAGATCGAGGCGTGCACCGCGGCCCCGCCGAGCTGCTCGTGGCTGATCTGCTCGCCGGTCACCGCGCGCACCACGTCCGGGCCGGTGATGTACATCTGGGAGATGTCGCGGACCATGAACACGAAGTCGGTCAGCGCCGGGGAGTAGGTCGCCCCGCCGGCGCAGGGCCCGAGCATCACGCTGATCTGCGGCACCACGCCGGACAGGCGCACGTTGCGGCGGAAGATGCCGCCGTAGCCGGCCAGCGCGGTCACCCCCTCCTGGATCCGCGCGCCGGCGCCGTCGCTCAGGCTCACCAGCGGCGCGCCGGCCGACTCGGCCAGGTCCATCAGCTTGTGGATCTTCTCCGCGTGCGCCTCGCCGAGCGAGCCGCCGAAGATCCGGAAGTCGTGTGCGTACACGAACACCTGCCGGCCGTGCACCTGGCCCCAGCCGGTGACCACGCCGTCGGTGTGCGGCCTGCTGTCCTCCAGCCCGAATCCGCTGGCCCGGTGCCGGCGCAGCGACTCGATCTCGCAGAACGTGCCCTTGTCGAAGAGCAGGTCGATGCGCTCGCGGACGGTCAGCTTGCCCTTGGCCCGCTGCCGTTCGGACGCGGCCCGGCCGGGTCCGAGGCGGGCCAGTTCCTGCACCGCGGCCAGCTCGGCCAGCCGGCCGAGCATATCAGGATCCACATTCTGATCGGCCTCCGACAGGAGTACTGCGACCCCGTCCACCACAGTCATCGTGTGCGCCTCCTTCGAGCGGTACGGCAGGTTCCCACCCTGATTGAATCTTCGGCGCACGCCCCGGGACCAGTACTCGAACCCCCTACGGCCGCCGGTACCGCACCCCGGGCCGGCGCCGCCGCGCACCGGGCGCCCCCACCGGCCCGGTCCCGGACCCGGGGCCCGGCCCGGTCCGACCCTCGTCATCGGGCCCGAAGATTCCGCCGGGCCGGGCGGCCGCCTAACCTCGAAGGGTGAACACTGCGATTCCCGCGCCCGCGTCGCGGCCCGGCGGCGACGCGCAGGCCCTGATCCAGGCGATCGTCCCCGGGCCGGCGATCGCGGTCGACACGCGCGAGGAGGCGCCGGACCCGCAGCTGTTCCCGGACGAGGCGGAGAAGATCGCCAACGCGGTCGAGACCCGCCGGCGCGAGTTCGCCACCAGCCGGGACTGCGCGCGGCGGGCGCTGGCCCGGCTGGGCCTGCCGCCCCGGTCGATCCCGCCCGGACCGCGCGGCGAGCCGCAGTGGCCGCGCGGCATCGTCGGCAGCATCACGCACTGCCGGGGCTACCGCGGCGCGGTGGTCGGCCGCTCGGTGCAGATCACCGCGATCGGCATCGACGCGGAGCCGAACGAGCCGCTGCCCGAGGGGGTGCTCGCCGCGATCGGGCTGCCGCAGGAGCAGAACTGGGTGGACCGGCTGCTGGCCACCGAGCCGCAGGTGCGCTGGGACCGGCTGCTGTTCTGCGCCAAGGAGGCGGTCTACAAGGCCTGGTACCCGCTGGCGCGCGCCTGGCTGGACTTCGACGACGCGCTGATCACGGTGGACCAGGAGCACGAGACCTTCAGCGCGCGGCTGCGCGTGGCCGGCCCGATGGTCAACGGGCGCACCGTCACCGGCTTCACTGGGCGCTGGCTGGTGCGCGACTCGCTGGTGCTGGCCGCGATCGTGGTGCCGGAGCGCACCGCCGCCGCGCCGCGCCCGACGCACAGGGCGCAGCAGGCCGGGCCGCTCAGCCGGGCCGTCCCGGGCGGCGTGCGCCCGAGTCCTCGCGTCGGGGGGTGATCAGCGAGGCGGCGATGGCCTTGTTCACCGCGTCGATCCGGGAGACCGCGCCGAGCTTGACGAAGACGCTGTGCAGGTGCCGCTTCACGGTCGCCTCGGTGATGTGCATCCGGGTGGCGATCTGGCCGTTGCTCAGGGCCTGCGCGGCCAGCTTGAGGATCTCCGCCTCGCGGGCGGACAGCACGCTGTCGGTCGAACCGTGCATCTGGGCCATGCTCTCGCCGGAGATGGACAGCACCATCCGGCCCGGGATGCGGTAGACGCTGCGGATCGCGGCGACCAGCTCCTGCCGGTCCACGCTCTTGAGCAGGTACCCGCGGATGCCCTCGGCGATCAGCTTGCGCAGCAGGTGCGGGCCGTCGTACATGCTCAGCACGATGATGCGGGTCTCCGGGCTCAGGGTGCGCATCCGGGCCACCGTGTCGGCCGCCTGCCGGCCCGGGATCTCCACGTCGAGCAGCACGATGTCCGGCCGGTGCTCGACCACCCGGGCGATCGCCTCGTCGCTGTCGGCCGCCTCGCTGACCACGACGATGTCCTCCTCGACCGAGAGGATCTCGCGCACGCCCTCACGCACCAGGACGTGGTCGTCCACCAGCAGGACGGTGATCTTGTGGTCAGTCGGCTCCTGCAAGGGATCCTCCACTGCGCAGCGGGACGGCGAAGTCGATGTGCGTGCCGCGGCCGGGCGCGCTGCGGATGGCGAGGGTCCCGCCGATCAGCATCGCCCGCTCGCGCATGGAGGAGATGCCGACGCCGCCCGACAGGGGCGGCAGCTTCGGGTCGAAGCCGCTGCCGTCGTCCTCGACGAAGGCTCTGATGTCGTGCGGCGTGATGTCCACGTTGATGATCAGGGTCGTGGGATCCGCGTGGCGCAGCGCGTTGTGCGCGGCCTCGCGCAGCACCAGGAAGGACTCGTCCAGCACGTCCGGGGTGGCCCACGACTCGTCGCCGTTGACCCGCACCCGCACCTCGACCCCCTCGGTGTCGGCGCTGTCGAGGTAGTTGAGCAGCGCCGTGTCCAGGCTCTTGAACGAGCCGACGGTGTAGAGGTCCGAGGTGACCGCGCGCAGGCTCTGCATCGACTCCAGGATCGCCTGCTGCGCCGCCTCGATCTTCTGCCCCGCCTTCAGCGGATCCGTGTTCTGATATAAGTGGAAGAGCTCGAGCTGGCGGTGCGTCACGCTGATCGCGTGCCCGATCCGGTCGTGCAGGTCGCGGGCGATCCGCCGGCGCTCGCCGACCTGCGCCTCGTGCACCTGGTTCAGCAGGAAGCTGGTGTACCCGGCGACCGCCGTGCGCAGCCGCATCATGATGCTGTGCTCCAGCGCCATCGTCACCAGCGAGAGCAGGTCGAAGGCGTCCGGCCGGTCGCCGAGGTGCCCGGCGACGGTGCTGAGCACCGCGCGGAAGAAGATCGACGAGGCCTGCAACAGCTCGACCGGATGGATCCCGCTGCTGGCCCGGGTCAGGCCGATGTCCCAGTTGATGGCCTTGTACGACTCGCCGATCTGCACCCGCCCGGCGTCCAGGCTGTTGCAGATGTCTGTGATGATCTGCTGTGCGTTCTGCACCACCTGGTCCAGCTGGACCGGGTCGCGGATGGCTGCGTTTCCGATCGCCCCGAGGCCGGTCTGGTAGCGCGCGAGGATCTCCGCGCGGTCCGCGTCGATCAGCTCCGCCAGCCACTGCGCGCTCGCGGCGGGAAGCCGCTCGTCACCGCCCACCGCTCGCCCTCCGTGTATCCGGCACCTCGAGCCCGACACTCGCGCGGTGGCGACGCCTGCCGCACCCGTCAAGGTACACCCGCGCTGACACTGAATCGCCCATGACCGGAATGCGACGAATGGGAGAAAAACAGCCCTCGTATAATTCCGTACCGCGCCAAGCCTCCCCAGCATACGGCCCTGCGATGGTATTGACGAGCCCCGGCAGCGCACCTGACGTGCACACTGCGCGCTGCGTGTCCGTGCGGACACCCTCCCATCTGCGATGTCGGCGCTAGCTGAGACATCCATAGGCTGTCACCGCACGGTTGAAGCTGTCGGCACCGCACGGCTCGGATATCGCAGCGGGGACACCCGGGACACCACGGTCTCGGGCCGCCGGGGCGGCCGGGCCGGCGCGCCGCCCGCGGACGGCTCCGGCGGACGGCCGGAAATGAGAGTACGAATCTGCGTGTCCATTCAGGAAAGGGTATCCGAACCACGATATAATTGGCCTGCCGCACTGTGCCTCGGGCGGCTCGGGACCCCGGGCGCGGGGCGCCGGAACCGGCCGGAACCCGCCCCCCTCTGGGACGTCCCGCCGCCGCAACCCCTGAGCCCGCAGCGCGGGTCCCCGGACGGCTCCAGGGCCACGATAAGGGCAAACGCGGCGGTCGGTCCATGGTTGCGATCGGAAGTTACCCGAGGACTACAACTCCTCATCCCCCTGCGTTGGCCCCTCAGGATCGCCCGGCATCACTACCATCGCAAACTCCTTGCCGGATCCCCGCACGCCCCGTTTGCTGGAGGACGAGCCGGAAGTATAAGCGAACGGCGCGGCCCCGCGGGGAGGCGCAGCCGCGGTTCCGGCGGCGGACCACCCACGTGTCCGCACGTGACCCCAGACCTCGAGGAGGAGCCGTGCAGGCGAACCTTCGGCACCGGCGCTACAGTCCTTTTGTCACGTTCGAGCTGCCCGACCGGGCCTGGCCCGGCCGACGCCAGCAGGAGGCGCCGCGGTGGCTCTCCACCGATCTGCGTGACGGCAACCAGGCGCTGGCGGTGCCCATGGACCCGCAGCGCAAGCTGGCCATGTTCGAGCTCCTGGTGCAGCGGGGCTACAAGGAGATCGAAGTCGGGTTCCCGGTGGCCAGCCGGGACGAGCACGACTTCGTCCGGATGCTGATCGAGCAGGACCGGATCCCGGACGACGTGCGCATATCAGTGCTCGTACCGGCCCGCGAGGAGCTGATCCGCCGCTCGGTCGAGTCGCTGCGCGGCGCGCACGCTGCCACCCTGCACCTGTACAACGCGACCTGCCCGACCTTCCGCTCCGTGGTGTTCGGCATGGACCGGGCCGAGTGCAAGGCGCTCGCGGTGGACGGGACCCGGGCCGTGGTGAAGTACGCCGAGCAGGAGCTGGCCGGCACCGACTTCGGGTTCCAGTACTCGCCCGAGCTGTTCAACGAGACCGAGCCGGACTTCGCACTCGAGGTCTGCGAGGCGGTCATGGACGTCTGGCAGCCCGAGGCCGGCCGGCAGATCGTGCTGAACTTCCCGGCCACGGTCGAGCGCTCCACCCCCAACGTGTTCGCCGACCAGATCGAGTGGCTGGACCGGAACCTGACCCGGCGCGAGCACGTGTGCCTCTCGGTGCACCCGCACAACGACCGGGGCACCGGGGTGGCCGCCGCGGAGCTGGCCGTGCTGGCCGGGGCCCAGCGGGTCGAGGGCTGCCTGTTCGGCGGCGGGGAGCGGGCCGGCAACGTGTGCCTGGTCACCCTCGGGCTGAACCTGTACAGTCAGGGCATAGACCCGCAAGTCGACTTCTCCGACATCAACCGGATGCGCGCGACCGTGGAGGAGTGCACCGGGATGAAGGTGCACGAGCGGCACCCGTACGCCGGAGACCTGGTCTACACCGCCTTCTCCGGCTCGCATCAGGACGCGATCAACAAGGGCTTCGACGCCGCGCGGCGCGAGGCGCACCGGGCCGGCGCGCAGCCGCGCGACCTGCCGTGGCAGGTCCCTTACCTGCCGATCGACCCGGAGGACCTCGGCCGCGGCTACGAGGAGGTCGTGCGGATCACCAGCCAGTCCGGCAAGGGCGGCATCGCCTACATCATGACCAGCTGGCACGGGCTGCGGCTGCCGCGCGGCATGCAGGCCGACTTCGCCGGCGCGGTGCAGCGGCTGGCCGAGACGGCCGGGGAGCTGACCCCGGAGCGGATCCGGCGCTGCTTCGAGAGCGAATACCTGGCCACCGAGGCCGAGGGCACGCCGTTCACGATCGCCAAGGAGCCGCTGGTGGTCGAGCTGTACCTCGACGGGATCGAGGACGGCGAGGGCGGCCGGCACACCGACGCGCTGCGCACCCTCGGCACGACGCTCGAGCCGTGGGGCATCGAGGTGCGCGACGTGCACCGCACCGCCACCGTCGGGGACGGCGCGCCCTGCGACGTGGTCAAGGCCTACGCGGCCGCCTCGATCGACGGCGAGGTCGTCTGGGGCGCCGGCGTGGACGCCGACCTGCACACCGCCGCCTTCTCGGCGGTCCGCGCCGCTGCGGTCCGCGCCGGGGCGCTGGTGCCGCCGGCGGTCGCGATCCCGACCGGGCCCGTCCCGGACCTGCTGCTCGCCCGCGCGGCGCACCCCGGCCGCACGGCTTACTCAGGGCACGAAACTTATTCGGACAACCAGGCTCAGCGCATCCAGACCGGCGCGCACAGAAGCGCGCACGGCAAAGCGGCGAACGGGGCCGCCGCGGCGAGCGGGGCGAAGTCCTCGCCGCTGTCCACCCTGACCGCCGGCCACGGCCGCCCGGCCGACTGACGGCGGTCAACGAATACGCGAATGGGGAACGATCGTGGAACTGTTCGAACGCGAGGAGGCACTAGCGGAGCTGGCCGGACTGCGTGAGACGGCCTTCGCCGGCCGCGGCAGCGCGGCACTGGTGAGCGGACCGGTCGCAGTGGGCAAGAGCACCCTGCTGGACATCTTCATCGGCCAGGCGGCCCAGGCCGGCGGCCTGCCGCTGACCGCGATCGCCTCCGACGCCGAACGGGCCCTTCAACTCGGGGTGCTGGCCCAGTTCATCCTCGGCGCGCAGATGCCCGCCGAGGAGCGGGATCGGATCAGTGAGCTGATCGCCGAGGGCTCTCAGACGATGCAGGGTTCTCAGACGATGCAGGGCTCCCGGATCATCCAGGGCCCGCAGACGATACCAGGCTCATCAGTACACGGTTCATCAATACAGGGCTCATCACTGCTCGGCGCGCACGCGATGCCGGCCGGCGGTGCGCCGGCCGCCGCGGGGCCGCTCTCCCCGGCCGACGCCCGGGTGGCCGACCGGATCTGCACCCGGCTCGTGGACCTCTCCGCGCGGACCCCGCTGGCGATCGTGGTCGACGACGTCCAGCACGCCGACGCGGCCTCGCTGATCTGCCTGAGCTACCTCGTGCGCCGGGTGCGCGACGCGCGCATCATCATCGTGTTCGGACACTCGGACCAGTCCACGGCGCCCAACCCGGAGTTCCGCATCGGCGTGCTGCGCCAGCCGCACAGCCACGCGCTCTCGCTGCGCCCGCTCACCTACCGCGGCGTCGTCTCGATGCTGGCCGGCCGGCTCGGCGAGACCCGGGCCCTCCCCCTCGCGCCCGAGTGCTTCCGGGCCAGCGGCGGCAACCCGCTGCTGGTCGGCGGGCTGCTCGACGACCAGCGCGCGGACCGCCCGACCGAAGCGGACTGGGTCGAGGGCCCGGCCGAGCTGGTCGTGCGGGACGGCTACGCGAAGGCCGTGCTGGCCTGCCTGCGCCGCGGCGGCGCCGAGATGCTGGCGGCCGCGCAGGGCATCGCAGTGCTCGACGGGCCCGCCGGGCTCGACCGGCTGCTGCAGGTGGACACCGAGTCCGCCGCGCGCACGGTGTTCGAGCTCGAAGCCGGCGGGCTGCTCGAGTCCGGCCGGTTCCGGCACCCGGCGGCCCGCTCCGCGGTGCTCACCGACCTCGACGGGCCGACCCGAGCCGGGCTGCACCTGCGCGCCGCCGAGCTCGGCTACGAGGACGGACGGCCCGCCACGATCATCGCCGAGCACCTGCGCGCCGCCCGCCGCGCCTCCGCAGCCTGGGCCGTGCCGGTGCTCGAGGACGCCTCCCGGCAGGCGCTGGCCGAGGGCCGGGTCGGCGCGGCGATCGACTACCTGAAACTGGCCTGCGACTCCTGTGTCGACGAGCCGCGGCTGGCGAAGCTGAAGACCACGCTGGTGCGGGCCGAGTGGCGGATCAACCCCAGCATCCCGGCGCAGCACCTGGCCGGGCTGGTCGAGGCGATGCACGCCGGCCACCTCTCCGGCAGCGACGCGCTGGTGCTCGCCCGGGCGCTGCTTCTGCACGGCCGCACCGCGGACGCGACCGACGTGCTGACCCAGCTGGCCGAGTCCCAGTCGCTGTCGGACCCTGAGACGCTCGCCGAGCTGCGGGCCACCCGGCCGTGGCTGCGCGCCTCGTTCGCCCCGCTGCTGGAGTTCATGCCGGAGGACGACGCCGAAGCCGCCGAGCGGCCGGCCGCCTCGTCCACCGAGCTGCGCCGCCGGCTGGACGCCGCCTCGGCGCTCGACTCGGTGCTCAGCAAGGGCCCGAGCGAGCAGGTGGTCGAGGAGGCGGAGCGGATCCTGCGCGGCACCCGGCTCGAGGGCATGGGGATGGACACGGTCGAGTCCGCGCTGCTGGCGCTGACCTACGCCGAATACCCGCACCGTGCCGCGCCGTGGTGCGACGAGCTGATGAAGGAGGCGGGCACCCGCGAGGCGCCGGGCCGGCAGGCGCGGCTCTCCGCGATCCGCTCCGAGATCAGCGTCCGGCAGGGCGACCTGTCCGGCGCCGAGCAGTTCGCCCGCAAGAGCCTCGAGATGATCCCGGTCAGCGGCTGGGGCGTGGCGGTCGGCAGCTGCCTGGGCAGCCTGGTCACCGCGCTGGCCGCGATGGGCCGGCACAACGAGGCGGCCGAGACGCTGAACCAGCCGGTGCCCGAGGCCATGCTGGACAGCCGGTTCGGGCTGCACTACCTGCGCGGGCGGGGCCGGTACAACCTGGCCATCGGGGACTACGACGGGGCCATGGCCGACTTCCGGTACTGCGGCGAGCAGATGGGCCGCTGGGAGCTGGACGTGCCGGGCCTGATCGCCTGGCGCAACGACCTGGCCGAGGTGCTGCTGCAGGCGAGCGAGACGGAGGCGGCGCGCTGGCTGCTCGAGGAGCAGCTGGCCAAGTGCGACCGCCGGGTCTCCCCGCGCACCCACGGCACCGCGCTGCGGCTGCTGGCCGCGACCTACGAGCTGAGGCAGCGTCCTATGCTGCTGCGGCAGGCGGCGGACGTGCTGCAGGGCAGCAGCGACCGGTACGCGCTGGCGATGGCCCTCTACGACCTGACCACGGCCTACCACCAGCTCGGCGAGCCGCGCCGGGCGCAGGTGATCGGCCGTCAGGCGTGGAGCATCGCCAAGGAGTGCCACGCCGACCCGCTGGCCCGCCTGCTGGCCGCGGACGCCGGGCAGCAGGAGTCCGAGCCCGCGCCGGCCGCGCCGCCGACCGCGGTGCTCAGCGACGCCGAGCAGCGCGTCGCCAACCTGGTGATCATGGGGCACACCAACCGGGAGATCGCCAAGCGGCTCTACATCACGATGAGCACGGTCGAGCAGCACCTGACCCGCGCCTACCGCAAGCTCAACGTGACCTGCCGGGCCGATCTCGCGCTGGCCCTGTCGGCCCGCACGGACCAGGCCGCGGCCGCCCAGGCGATCGCCGCGGCGGCCCCGACCGGCTCGCGGTGAGTGGAGCCGGAGCGGTACGGCACCGCACCGGGAACTGACGGCCCGCCGAGCGGCGCCGTGACGACGGGAGGAGTCACGGTGCTGATCGGCGGGCCGCCGCGTGGCGCAGGCTGCGGCTCAGATCTCGGCGACGGGCCCCGGATCGGGGTATCCGAGCCCGGACTCGTCGGGGCCGTGTCCGTAGTCGTAGAAACCACGGCCGGACTTGCGGCCCAGCTCGCCCGCCCGGACCTTCTCCAGCAGCACGTCGCAGGGCTGGAAGCTCTCGTCGCCGGTGCGCTCGTAGATCGCCTCGAGGCTGTCCACCAGGCTGTCCAGGCCGATCAGGTCGGCGGTGCGCAGCGGGCCGGCGGCCTGGCGCAGGGAGGTGCGCAGCAGGGCGTCGACGTCCTCGACCGAGGCGGTCTGCGCGCCGACCAGCCGGGCCGCCGAGTTGAGCATCGAGAACAGGAGCCGGCCGGTGACGAAGCCGGGCACGTCGCTGACGAGTACCGCCTGGCGGTTCAGCACGGCCAGGAGGTCCGTGACCGCGTCCATCACATAGCCGGCGGTGCGGCGGCCGCGGACCACCTCGACCGTCGGGATCGCGTGCGGCGGGTTCATGAAATGCGTGCCGACCACGTCCTCCGGGCGGCCGGCCCAGTCGGCCAGCTCGTCCACCGGGATGCTCGCGGTGCAGGACATCAGCGGGGTCTGCAGATCGACCACGCGGCAGGCTGCGGTCAGCGCCTTGGCCTTCACCACGGCCTGCTCGGTCACGGCCTCGATCACGGCGGTCGCCTCCGCGCCGATCGCCGGGGACGTCCCGGTGGTCAGCTCGGCGACCGGGACCCCGGCCGGCAGGGTGCCGAGGGCGTGCCCTTGGTGCAGGTGCTCGGCGATCGACCAGCGGGCCCGGTCCAGCGCCCGCTGCTCGGTGTCGACCAGCGCCACCGGCACACCGTGGCCGAGCGCCAGGGCCGCCACGCCACAGCCCATCACGCCGGCGCCCAGGATCATCAGGCGGTGCGGCTTGGACTGCGGGCTCACGCGTTCTCCCGGTTGGTGTGCGGGCGTGTCGAGGAGCCCCGGCGCGCCGAGGACGGTCCGCTTGCGCCCAGTTACGTCTCACAACATCCTCCGAGGCTGCCGCACAGCGCTGAACCCCTAATGCGACCGGCCCGGACCCCGAGCCCGGACCACTCCCCGCCACACCCCCTACCGGCGTGCCGCGTCCCCGCTACCGGAGACGGTCGCAGAGTATGGATGAATCGGGCGCATCCGTGCATTTGCACGGTGAAAGGCGCAGGTCAAAGGCGGCCGGCGAAGATCGGGAGCAGAAGGCGAAAAAAGACGAATAAGACGAATGCGAAGATCGGCGGTGAAGGGCGGGAGGCGAAGATCGAAGCCGGCTGCACCGCCGACGGGCTCTGCGCAGAGAGGGGGGAGCTGGGGTGCGGGCGCCGATCTTCGCCGTT
>DASYAE010000189.1:0-10092 GCA_036501535.1 Actinocrinis sp.
GCGCGACACAGGCTTCTGTCAGGACAGGCCCGCCCGCAGCGCCGTCACCCGGTTGACGGCCGTGGTGAACGGCGTCGGCTCGAGCTGGCCGCTCGAGTACGCGGAGGCCAGTGCCGAGGTCGCCTCCTCGCCCTGGCTGACGTCGCGCGCGGAGCACAGGATCAGGTCCATGCCCGCGTAGGCCGCGGCCACCGCGCGCTGCGCGGTGGTGCCGTAGGCGCTCAGCGCGCCGGCCTCCAGCGCATCGGTGATGGCCACTCCCGCGAAGCTGTTGTGGGCGCGCAGTTCCTGCTGCACGACCACCGGCGACAGGCCGGCGGGCAGGGACGGGTCGAGGGCGGGGTAGATTGCCCAGGACACCATCACCAGCTTGACCCCGGCGGCTATCGCCGCGGGGTAGGGAACCTCGTCGGTGCCGCGCAGCTGGGAGAGCGTCACGTTCAGGGTCACCGGTCCGTTGTCGGTGTCCTGCGACGCGGTGGCCAAGCCGAGGCCCGGGAAGTGCTTGGCCGTGGCGGCGACGCCGGTGGCCTGCTGCGCGGTGATGAATGCGCTGCCGCACTCGCTGGCGACGGCCGCGCTGCTGCTGTATGAGCGCTGATACTGGTCGTCGAAGTCTCCGGCCGCGTAGAACACGTCGAGCACCGGGGCCAGGTTGACGTTCATGCCGACGCCGGCCAGGTTCTGGCCCGCGCCGGTGCCGGCCGTCGCGGCCTGGCCGGTCGGGTTCGACGACGCGCCGATCTGCTTCTCCGACATGGTCGGCGCGCCCGGCAGCCGTCTGACCTCCCCGCCCTCCTGATCGGTCATCAGCAGCAGCGGCTGGGACACCGCGCTGGCCTTCTGCGCCGCCCGCAGCTGGGCTACGACCCCGGCGACCTGCGACTCGCCGGAGATGTTCTCGCCGAAGAAGATCACGCCGGCGACCTGGCCGTTCTCGATGTCGGTCAGCAGCTCGGCGGGCACGGTCAGGCCAGGGTACGAGTAGACGACCCGCTGCCCGGCCAGCTGCAGATCGGTCAGCGCGGCCGCGGTCGCGGCCCGGTCGCCCAGCACCGGGGCGGGCGCGCCCGTCTCGGTGCGCAGTGAACCGGCGAGCCCGGCCAGGCCCAGCCCGGCGGCGCCGGCCAGGACGATGCGGCGGCTCAGGTGCGGTCTCGGCCGCGGCGCTGCGCCGGTGTGAGGGCCGGGGCCGGGGCCGGGGTCGTCCCCGGGCACGGCGTCATTCTGATCAGCCATCTGATGCTCCCGTCTGGGTGGCGCGCGGACCCGACGGCCGCCCCGACACGGTGATCGGAGCACCGGCGCACGCCCGACGGGCAGGTCGTGCCCACCGTGCAGGACCGTGCGCAGCGCGGCGGGCTGTGGGTATCGCCTCGGTCCCCGGACGTGCGGTTTCGGGTGTCTGGTGGTAGCAGGCATGCCGCGGTTCCGCAGTGTACTCATCACACGTCAAACGGCACAGAAGGCACACACGCCTCCTCGGCGGGCTCCCGCGGACGCCCCCGGCTCAGAGGCCTGCCCCGGAGCGGCGGCCGCGCCGCCGCCGCTTCGGGAGGCCCGGAGGGCTCGCACGCACGCTGCCCGTCGTCGAGCGCTCCCCTCCGGGCCCGCCGCCCGACGGCGACGGCACTGCACTCGGAATCGGACGGCGGCCGCGAAGTGCGGCCCGCATGGGACCGCCATCGCCCCACTTCCGTTCTCCAGAGCGGCTCAGCCTCCCCGTGGCAGGCTGAGCCGGTATCCGGGCGTCCTTCGATCCGCAGCAGTGATCGTCCCCTCCTCATCTGTCGTGCGGCTACCATCGACCTGTCGTCGTCTCGCGAAGCAGGTCAGCAATAGGCACAAAGGGTGCGGGGATGCGTTTTGCACTATTGGGACACCTCGAGGTCCGGACCGAGACCGGTCCGACCGAGATTCCCGGGACGGTCCGGCGCACGCTTCTCGCCGCTCTCCTCCTGCATGCCGACTCGGTCGTGTCGGCCGACCGGCTCGCGCAATACCTCTGGGACGGGCGGCAGCCGACCTCGGCGACCGCCTCGCTCTACAACCAGGTCATGCGGCTGCGGCACAACCTCGGCGGGTACGGCGATCGAATCAAGGCTCTTACCCCCGGGTACCTGATCCGGCTCGAGCCCGGCGAACTGGACGTCCAGCAGTTCGAGCAGCGCTGCTCGGACGGGCGCCGGGCGCTGCTGGAAGAGCGGTGGGAGCAGGCCTCGCAGCAGTGTGCCGCGGCGCTCGAACTCTGGCGGGGCGAGCCGCTCGCCGACGTGCCCAGCACGTCGCTGCGCGACGCCTGGCTCCCGCGCTTGGAACAGCTGCGCGCGCAGGCGCTCGAATGGCGGATCGAGGCCGACCTGCACCGCGGGCTCGGCGGGGAACTCGTCCTCGAGCTAACCGGCCTCGTGCGCGAACTCCCGCTGCGGGAACGCTTCCGCGCACAGCTGGTGCTCGCCCTGGCCCGCGCGGGGCGCCAGGCCGAGGCCCTGACGGCTTATCAGGATGCGCGGCGCGTGCTGATCGACGAGCTGGGCATCGAACCGGGACCCGAGCTGCAGCAGTTGCAGCAGCGCGTCCTGGCCGGGGACGCGGAGCTGCTCGAACCGTCGCGCCCTGCGGTGGGCGGCGGCGCCGCGCCGGTGCACACCGCTGTCGTGCCGCGCCAGCTGCCCACGGCGGCAGGGCACTTCGTGGGCCGAAAGGCCGAGCTCAAGACGCTCAATGCGCTGCTGTCGCAGCGGGACGACGCAGGCGGCGCGGTGGTGATCTCAGCGATCGACGGCACCGCCGGGATCGGCAAGACGGCGCTGGCCGTGCGCTGGGCGCACCAGGTAGCGCCGCTCTTCCCGGACGGGCAGCTCTACCTCGACCTGCGCGGCTTCGACCCGTCGCGCGCGCCGATGGAGCCGGCCGAGGCGGTCCGGCGGCTGCTGCAGGCGCTCGGCGTGCCGGCGCAGACCCTGCCCGCCGATCCGGAGGACCAGGCGGCGCTCTACCGCTCGCACCTCGCCGATCTGCGAATGCTGATACTCCTGGACAACGCCCGCGACGCCGGCCAGGTGCGGCCGCTGCTGCCGGGCGCGGCGGGCTGCCTGGTCGTGGTCACCAGCCGCAACCAGCTCGGCGGGCTGGTCGCCCGGGAGGGCGCGGTCCCGCTGACGCTGGACCTGCTCGGCCGGCCCGACGCGCGGGACCTGCTGATCCGCCGCCTCGGCGGCGAGCGGGTCCTGTCCGACGAGCGCACGGCCGGCGAGCTGATCGAGCTGTGCGCCCGGCTGCCGCTGGCCCTGAACATCGCGGCCGCCCGCGCCGCGCTGCAGCCGGCCCGGCCGCTGTCAGAGCTCGCCGACGAGCTGCGGGACTCCCGCGGGCGGCTGGACGGCCTGGCCCTGGGGGACGCGACGGCCGACGTGCGCGCGGTCTTCTCCTGGTCGTACCGCGGCATCGACCCGCCGGCCGCGCGGGTCTTCCGGCTGCTGGGCCTGCATACGGGCCCGGACATCGGCGTCGAGGCGGCAGCCAGCCTCGCCGCCCTCGACCCCGGCGCCGCCCGCCGCGCGCTGGACGAGCCGGCCCGGGCCCACCTGCTCACCGAGTACAGCCGCGGCCGCTACAGCTTCCACGACCTGCTGCGGGCCTACGCGGCCGACCAGGCAGAGGCGCACGAGAGCGAGTCCGAGCGGGAGCAGGCGCTGCGGCGGATGTGCGACTTCTATCTCCACACGACCCACGCCGCCGACCGGCTCATGGCCCCGGACCGGCCGCTCGTCGCGCTCGACCCGCCCGAGCCGGGTGCCCTGCCGCACCCGCTTCCCGACGCGCCGGCAGCGATCGCCTGGCTCGATGCCGAGTACCCCAACGTGCTCGCCGCCCGGCACACCGCCGTCGCCCGCGCGTGGCACCCCGTCGTCTGGCAGCTGGCCTGGTCGCTGACCACGTACTTTCGTCGTCGAGGACTGACGCACGACCAGCTGGCGGCGTGGCAGGCCGCGGCCGATTCGGCTGCTTATCTGCCCGACCCGACCTCGCGCATCCGCGCCTTCCTGCATCTCGGCCGCTCGTTCGCCGAGGCGGGGCGGCACGAGGAGGCGATCAGGAACCTGGAGCAGGCGCTCGCCTTCGCCGAGCTGCACGGCGACGCGGCCGACCAGGCGCACACGCACTTCGCGATCGAGCGGACCTGGGATCTGGCGGGCGACCACCGGCAGGCCATGCACCACGCCGGCCGGGCCCTGTCGCTGTGCCGCGGCCTCGAGCGCCCCGTCTGGGAGGCGGACGCGCTCAACATGATGGGCTGGCACGCCGCCCACCTCGGCGACTACGACACCGCCCGCACCCACTGCGAGGCCGCGCTCGCCCTGATCGACGAAGATCAGGACCCGGACAGCCGGGCCGGCTACCTGGACAGCCTCGGCTACATCGAGCACCACACCGGGAACCACGACCTGGCCATCGAGCGCTACCGGCAGGCGATCGACCTGTACCGCACCGCCGGCAGCACCCACGACTGCGCCAACAGCCTCGCCAGCCTCGGCGCCCCCTACGCCGCGCTCGGCCGGCACGAGCAGGCGCACGCCGCGTGGCGGCAGGCGCTCGACCTCTACCGCGACCTGGGCTTCGCCGAGGACGCCGAGCGCGTCCGGCGCCGGCTCGAGACCGCCGGCGCCTGACCGCGTCACGTCCCGGCTACGGAAGCACGGCCGGGATCCAGCCGGAGACCGTCGTGCCGCCGGGGTGCGAGGCGATGACGACGGCGCCGCCGGCGGTCGCCGCGCGGTCGGCCATGTTCTGCAGCCCGCTGCCGGCGCCGCCCGCGTGCGCCGCCACGTCGAAGCCGGGGCCGTCGTCGGCGACCTCGAAGGCCAGCGTCCCGTCCGCCTCGTCGTGCTCGAGCCGCACCGACAGCTGCGCGCCGGGGCTGTGCTTCGCGGCGTTCTGCACCGCCTCGGCGCAGCAGAAGTACGCGGTGGCCTCGAGATCCGGCCGCAGCCGCAGGCCGCCGGTGCGGTCGTCGATCCGCGCGTGCCCGCCGACGCCGAGCTCTTCTGTCAGCTCCCTAATGGCGGCGGCGATGCCGGAGCGCTGCAGGGCCTCCGGGTCGAGGCCGCGCAACGTGTGCTTGAGGACCGCCGCCGCGCTGTCGATCTGCGTGCACAGCTCGCCGAGGGCCTTCTGCGCGGCCTCGGTGCGGCCCGCGTTCGCCAGGTGCGTGACCAGGCCGAGGCCGAGGCGCACGGCGGTCAGGGCGGGCTGGGCGCCGTCGTGCAGGTCGCGCTCGAGTTCGCGGCGCTCGCCGTCCTGCGCGGCGACGATCCGCCAGCGCGAGGCCCGGATCTCCGCGGTGCGCTCATCGGCGGCGCGCACCTGGTGTTCGAGCTCGATGTCGAGGCTCGCGTTGTGCAGCACCACCCCCGCGCCGGCGACCAGCCGCTCCCGCATCGCCCGGCGGCGCGGCGCGCCGGACCCGCCCGGACCCGCCGGCAGCTCGATCGCGCCGACCACGTCGCCCTGGTAGCTGACCGGAAGCGAGGTCACGGCGCGGTCCTCGGCCGGCTCGGCGGACGCGTCGGCGGGTCCTGATGAGTCGGAGGCGGATTCCGGCCAGGTATAGACGGCGCTGCTCCCGTCCGACAGGCGCAGACGCACCGCCGCGCTGCCGGTGCCGAGGCCTGCAGCCACGATCCGGGCGAGCTCCCGCAGCGACTCGGCGCCCGCGCCGGTGGTGCCGCCGAGCGCGACGATCCGCGCGACGGCGGTGCCGGGCCGCAGCCGCCTGCCGTACACGATCCGGTCCGCCAGCGCCTCGAGGCCGACCCGGACCGGATGAAAGGCCACTGCGACCAGACCCGCGGCGGCGACCTGCGGCGGGGCCAGCCAGTCCGAGTCGAGCCCGAACCAGGCGTCGATGTTGGCCACGCCGTAGACGTAGGCCACGCCGATCGCCACCGCCAGCACGCCGTATGTCAGTGTTCGATTGATGACGCGGTCGATCCCCTTCACCGGTCCCCCTCCTTCGGCAGCCGCAGTTCCGCCAGCGACCCGCGGCCGCCGGCCAGGACGAGCTCCCCGTCGAGCGCCGCGACCCGGTCGCGCACCGCGTCGAGCGTCCCGCGATCCCACTCGATCTCGCGGCCGGCGACGTCATCGGCAGTGTCCCCGGTCCCGGTCCCGGCGAGAGTGATGATGAGCTCTGAGTCCGTGAGTCCGACCTCGACGCGCAGCGCGCGGCCCGCCTCGGCATCCGGCTCCGCATCTGTGGCCGAGGCGAACGGCTCGAGCAGCGCGGCGAGGCAGAAGTACGCGCCGGCCTCGAGCCGCGGCGCGAACCTCGGCAGGTCCGGCACGCTGTGCGTCGCGTCCCCCGGCAGTTCGTCGACGAGGTTGCCCAGGGCCGCGGCGAGTCCGTGGTCTGTCAGCGTCGCCGGGTAGATGCCGTGCACGATCTGCCGGAACTCGCGGACCGACGCGTCGATCCGCCCGGTCAGCTCGGCCAGTCCCGGCTTCCAGGCCCCGACCTCCTCGTCCCGCAGCCCGGCGGCCCGCTGCGCGCACCACGCCAGCGTCTCGCCGACGCCCGCCTGGATCCGGCGGCCGACGAGCTCGCGCGCCTCGTCCCGGGCCGCGACCAGGCGCCGCCGGGAGCGGTCCAGCTCCGCCGCCTGGACCCGGCGGTTCTGCAGCTGCGCGTCGAGCTGTTCGGTCAGCTCCGCGTTGCGCAGCACCGACCCGGCGGCGTCGGCCAGCGAGGCGGCCAGCCGCCGGTCGGCGTCCGTCAGCGGACGCTTCGCCGAGGCCTGAAGGACGAGGTCGCCCAACACGCGCCCGTCCGCGCGGATCGGGAACGCGTCGGCGGACGGTGGTGGTGGTGATAGCGGCGACGACGGTGTCTCGCCCTCTACCTCGTGCTCTGCTTCGCGCTCTGCTTCATCATCGGCCGGCGCGCGCACGACCGTCGCGGACGCGGCTCCGGTGCACTCGACGGCGATCTGCGCGAGCCGGGCCAGCGCGTCCTCGCCCGGCGCCGTCCTGCGCGCGCCAGCGACGGTGCGGGCCAGTGCGGCGTACGGGTCGTCCGCCGCCGAGGGCCAGACGCGGTGCAGCGCGGCGCGGGCCAGCCGGCGCACCGGGCCGAGCCCGAGCCCGGACAGGCTCGCGGCCAGCACCCACACCGGCAGGATCCAGCGGTCCGGGGCGTTCGGCCAGACGTGGATCTCCCCCGCCACCAGCGCCTCGTAAACGCCGATCACGAACGCGACCGAGAACACCGCCTCGAGCGTCCAGCGGACCGGCGGGTAGAGCGCGGCGCCGCGGATCCGCGCGGTGGACAGGCCCGCTGTGGCGTCTATCGTTGATTGCTGCGACATCGTGCGACCTCCGTCAGAGCCGGCGCGGTCAGCCCCTGGCACGCCGGGCCGGAGCCACGCGGGCGCGCATGCCGTCGAGGGGAGCGTGAGTGACGATCAGGGTGGTCCTCGCCGAGGACAACTACCTGCTGCGCGCCGGGACCTCCGCACTGCTCGGCGCGCTCGAGGAGGTGGAGCTGGTCGCCGCGGTCGACTCCCTGGAGACGCTGCTCGCGGCGGTCGAGGAGCACCGGCCGGACGTCGTCATCACCGACATCAGGATGCCGCCGGGGCACAGCACCGAGGGCCTGACCGCCGCCGCGCGGATCCGCGCGTCGTACCCGGGAACCGGCGTCATCCTGCTGACCCAGTTCGCCGACCCGCAGTACGCCTACGAGTTCCTGCGCGGGGGCGCCTCCGGCGCGGGATATCTGCTCAAGGAGCGCATCGGCGACGTCTCCGAGCTCGAGCGCTCCCTGCAGCAGGTGGCCTCCGGCGGCTCGGCGCTCGACCCGCAGCTCGTGGAGGCGCTGCTGACCCGGACCGAGAAGGCCGCCGGCTCGCCGCTGGCCGCGCTCACCCCGCGCGAGCGCGAGGTGCTCGAGCAGATGGCGCAGGGCAAGAGCAACGCCGCCATCGCCAAGGCGCTGTTCCTGACCGAGCGCGCGGTCCAGAAGCATATCAACTCCCTGTTCTCGAAGCTGGGCCTCGGCGAGGCCGGCGAGCGCGACCGGCGGGTGACCGCCGTGCTGACGCTGCTTCAGTCTCGATAAGCCCAGTCGATGAGCACAGTCGATGAGCACGGTCCGATAAGCACAGCCCGATGAGAACACAGCACGCTACGCCTGCGGAAGGGAGCGTGCGCCCCGCCTTGACGTGTCCCGGACGAACCCTTTAGGGGGTGCAGACACCCCCGCCCGATCCGCATGCCTGCATGATCCCTTTCCCGCCGCGCCGCGCGCAGTATCGAAGTCGTAGGCGAACGAGCCCGTAAGGCATCGAACACCAAGCGGACATCAAGGGGAGTGGGGACCGTGAATCACAGGCTCTTCATCGGCGTCATCGCCGCGGCGACACTGGGCACGGCGGCGCTGGCCGGCTGCGACCCGGTCGGCGGCGGCGGCCAGGGCTCGGGCCCGCCGTCGTTCGTCCAGCCGGGCAACTACGCGTTCAAGACCGTCGACGACCCGGCCGACCCGACGTTCAACCAGCTGCTCGGGATCAGCGGCCGGGACATCATCGCCGGGTACTTCGGCTCCGGCGCGGCCGGCCACCCGAACCAGGGCTATCGCGTCGCGACGGACGCGATCACGAACTTCGTCAACGAGAACTACCCCGGCTCGGTGCAGACGCAGGTCACCGGTGTCAACGACCAAGACCTGACGGTCGGGTTCTTCTCCACCATGAACAACGCGAACAACACCAACGACAACACCGGCTTCTACCGCGTGAACGGCAGCTACCACAGCGTCGCGTTCCCGACCAACAGCAACGCCAATCCGCCGGTGAACCAGCTGCTCGGCGTGAACGACAGCGACGAGGCGGTCGGCTTCTACACCGACGCGCAGGGCAACAACCACGGGTACGAGTACTCCATCGGGTCGCACAAGTTCCGCACCATCAACCTCGCCAGCCAGGGCGTGACCAGCTTCACCGCGGCCGGGATCAACAACCGCGGCGACATCGCAGGGTTCTTCACCAGCAGCGGCGGCGCGCAGAACGCCTTCCTGCTCTCCGCGAACGGCAAGCCGACGGTCCTGGCCTTCCCGGGCGCCACGACGACGCAGGCCCTCGGCGTCAACGACCACGACGAGGTCGTCGGGGTCTACCAGACCGGCACCGGCGGCAGCGCGCAGATGCACGGGTTCACCTGGACCTCGGGCGGTTTGTACAAGACCGTCGACGACCCGAACGGGGTCGGCGCGACCACCGTCAACGGCGTGAACGACCAGGGCGACCTCGTAGGCTTCTACACCGACTCGGCCGGCAACACCGACGGCATGCTCGCCACCCCGAGCACCGCCCAGCCCAGCCCGACGTCCAGCGGAACCGGCATGGGCAGCGCGAGCACATCCGCGTCCGCCTCGGCGAGCGGAATGCCCAGTTCCTCCTCGAGCGGCTCCGGCCAGGCCTTCAACGAGAAGCTGAACCTGCAGCCGATGCCGCAGGGCACTGTCACCCTGAGCCATGAGTCCGACGGCACGCTGCAGGCGCACGTGGACGTGACGGGGCTGACGCCCGGATCGCAGCACACCGTCGAGATCGACCCGGCGAGCGGCAACGGCCAGGCCGTCGAGTTCGGGGTCCTGACCGCCGACGCGAACGGGAACGCGGACACCACTCTGAGCTCCACCGCGCCGATGAGCTCGATGCCTGAGGGCGGGCGCCTCCTGATCCGCCTCGGCGCGGCCTCCGGCGGCTCCTTCAGCAGCACCCTGACCGCCGAGCCGATCGCCCAGACCGACGTGCTGCCCACGAGCCTCGAGCGCTCCCAGCAGTTCCAGCTCGACGCGGTGGACGTGGACACCAACGGCAACAGCCTGGGGCAGCTCGAGGGCAGCGCCACCGTCTCGTACAACCCGTCCGCGCAGACGATCACCGTCACGGTGAACGCCAGCGGCCTGACCCCCGGCTCGCACGCGGCCCACATCCACTCCGGCAGCTGCCAGTCCCAGGGCGCGGTGCTTTACATGCTGATGGACTTCCAGGCCGACGCGAACGGCAACATCGTCGGCCAGACGCGCAC
>DASYAE010000190.1:0-33128 GCA_036501535.1 Actinocrinis sp.
GCTGCTTGTAGGCGGCCGCCTGGCTCTCGACCGACTGCACCTCGGAGTACCGGCTGTTCGCCTCCGCCTGCAGCGTCTTGAGCTCGGCCTGCTGCTGCCGCAGCGAGGTCAGCGCCAGGTCCTCGGCCTGCGCCGCCTCGCTGGCCGCGGAGGCCTGCGACAGGAAGGTGTCCGGGTGCGAGGAGAGCATCAGCTCCAGCGTCGGGGACATCGAGCCCTGCTGGTACTGCGCGGCCGCGGCCGGCCCGAGCGAGCCGAGGATCTTGTCCATGCTCGCCTGCGCGGAGGCGGCCTCGCTGGTCAGGTTGTTGATCTGCTGCTGGAGCGTGGCCAGCTGCTGCATCGCGCCGTCGTAGAGGTCTGTCGCCTTCTCGGCCTGCTGGTCGAGCGTGGTGACCTGGGCCTGGATGTCGCTGATGCTGTCGGCGTGGCTGGGCGCGGCGGCGAGCACCACCCCCGCCGCCGCGGCGACCGTGGTGGTCGACAGGGTCATGACGGAGCGAACGGGGACTTTAGCCCGTCTGTGGGAGGCCATGCGCGAGCTCTCCAATACGGCGGTTCGCTTTCCTGGTCGCCTACCGGGTGAGCTGACGGGTTCGGGCCGGAAAGCCACGGCCGCGGGCAGCGGTGCGGCCGGTCTGGACTGCCCTACGGTCCGGGCCGCCGTGCGGCGGCGCCGGGCCGATTCACCCCATGCCCCCTCGCGCTCCGGTCCGGCCGGCTGCCGGACTGCCGCGCGGGTCGGCGGTGGTTCCCCGGTTCCGGCCGCGGGGCCGGATTCGGCGTCGGGTGCCGTGCGGTACCCGGTCCGTGGGACCGGGCGCCAGGCGGCACCCGGAGGGCAAGATATGCCTTCGCCGGCTGGGCAAACCGGACACCGGATCCGCTCTTTGCCCGATCTTTGCCGTGCGGACGCCGATTCGGCGACACCTGCCCGATTTGATCCCGGCACCCGCGCGACCGGCGGCGGCGGGATACCCCTGGTGGTCCGGCGCCGAAGCGATTTACCATCGACAGAAGCCGACGGCTCGGCCGGCCCGCGGACCGCGGCCCGGAACGGCCGTCGGGCGGGCTGGCGTGCTGCCGCGCACGCGGCGCCTACCGGGCGCCGGGCGCTGGTGGCAGGGGCGGCGGCACCGAGGCGGGAACCGGCGGATCCTCCGAGCCGGCCGGTTCGGGCATGACGTGGTCAGCGCGGTGGCCGGACAGCGGACCGGGCGGCGGCCACGGGCCTGCCGATCGGCACAGTCAAGGGCGTTCTGGCAGGTCAGAATAACCCCGCGACAGGACAAGGCCGGTCGTTTAGGATGACTCAACCGTCCGCATAACGGATATTTGATAACGCAGGCTGATACCGATAAGGCCGCCCGGCTCGCCGGGTCGCCGCAGGAGGCGAGCGCCACCGTTCGCCGCCTCGATTATTGGAGGACACGATGCAGGCAAGTGCCGCCGAGCTAGGCGACCCCGCGCCGGCCGACGATGTGCCTCCCCCGTTGATCTCAGACTTCCCGTCGCACGGCCGCCGCTCGGGCCGCCGTGCCGGACGCGCACGCGCCAGGGCCCGAGCAAGGGCGCGGTCCCGCGGCGGGGCCGAGCCGGGACGGGCCACGATGTTCGCCGTGCCGCCGGACGGGCTCGGCTGGACCGAGGAGGACGTCACCGAGCTCGGGCGCACCGCGCCGGGCCTGCTGCCCGGCCGGATCATCAAGTGCGACCGCTCCGGCGCCCAGGTGCTGACCACCACGGGCGCCGCCCGCGCCACCTTCTGTGCGGCGCTGCTGCTGGCCTCGGCCCGGGCCCGCGCCGCCGGCCGGACCTGGCCGCACCCGGGCGACCGGGTCGCGCTGCGGCGCTGGCCGGACGGCCCGATCACGGTCGAAGGCGTCGTCGTCTAGTCAGCCGTCCGGCCCGCTGACTGCCACACCACTGCCACACCGCAGCCGCGCCACCACTGCGCCACCCTTGACCCTCTCCCGTTGCAGCCTCCCCGGGGCGCCGCCGAACCGTGCCGCGACCCGGTCCGCTCGGCCGCCGGGTCCCCCGCGCCGGGCTCGCATCGCCACCTGCGCCACCCCGATTGGTATGCCGCCGCTCGGCCCTGCTCGCTGCGGGTTCACCCGACTGGTACTGTGCGGCCACGGGAGGGAGCGCGGCCCGCGGACGGTCCGCTCCCGGCTCGGCCCCAGTCCAGGGCGTTCGAGAACCCGCGCCGATACGCATCTCGGCCGCAGACCCGCTCGCGTCCTGGAAGGAATATCACCCGGATGAGTGAGTCGCAGGCGCGGAGCGGTGCGCAGTCGCGCGGCGGCGCGGACGGCATCAGCGCGGCGACGATCATGCAGCTTCCGGTCCCGGACCACCTCGTCCCCTACTACGCGGGCAACCTCCTAGTCCCCGGCTCCTTCGAACCGCACCGCGGCGGCGGCTTCTGCGTTCGCACGGAGGACCTCGCGGCCGGCGACGCGGAATCCTTCGTGGCCCAGCACGGCCTGGCCGAGGCCGCCGACTGGCCGCGCGGCGAGTACTTCTACGGCCTGCGCTTCTTCGCGGCCGCTCCGGCGCTCTTCGAGGTCTCGTTCGGCGGCCGCACTCCGGTCGGCGCGCAGCAGATGGGAACCCGCCGGGTGCTGCCCGCGCCGTTCGTCGGAACCGGCTACACGAACTACGCCGAACGCGCCGTGCCGGAGTACTGGATGATGCTGACCGAGCTCTCGGTCGGCACCGAGCTGTGGCGGGTCGACGGCGCGGGGAGCCAGGAGCGCGTGGCCGTCTACGGCGGCAGGTACACCGGATGGCGGCCGGAGCCGGGCATCGAGCCGTTCGGCCGCCACGCGTGGACGGCGCCGCCGGTCCCGCTGCCGACGAGCGTGCGGCGCGGCCTGTACGCCGTGCGGCAGGGGGTCGAGTACGAGGCGGAGTTCGGCCCGCGCCCCGGCGAGGTGACGCTCTACCGGCGGGCCGAGGACGGCTCGCTGCAGTCGATGCGGCTGCCCGCCGAGCAGATCGACACGCTCAACCATGTCCGGCTGCTGTGCAGCTGGCGCGGCGCCCCGTTCGAGGCGCTGGCCGCGGACGCCGACACGATCTCGCTGAACTACCTAGGCGAGAACTACCAGGAGGCGGCCGAGCTGGGGCTGCCCGAGATCGGCTACCGGATCTGGCGCGCCGCCGCGCCGCGCGCGGAGGTGGCCGACTACGCCCTGGAGGACCGGCCGGTCAGCATCACCTGATTCGGCGTCACCTCATTCGGCCTCAGATGGACTAGTGCCGGATGAGCTGAGCGGCCGCCGGCAGCAGGGAATGCACGGCGGACATCACGCCGGACAGCTTGTAGCCGCCCCAGGCCGCGCGGGCACCCGAGTCGCCGACCTGCACGACGCGCACCAGGCAGACCGCGCTGGCCGCGATGGTGAGCGCGCTGACCGCGACCATCACCACATGCCGCTCGGCGTATCCGAACCGGTCGGCCAGCACCAGGAGGACCATGAGCACGGCCACGGCGGCTACGAAGTAGACGAGGGTCTGGCCGAGCTTCTTGTGCTGCGCCGCGATCTCGTCGAGGTAGGGCGCCGCGCTGTAGAGCCGCTGTCCGGCCAGCTGGGTCGCGTAGGTCACCCCGACCATGATCACGTCGAAGGCCGCGACGAGCAGACCGTATTTCTGCCGCCACTTGGTCCGGAACGCGACTGCGATGGTTGCGAGGCAGGCGGTCGGCAGGCCGACCACCGTCACATGGATGATCAACACGTGGGTCGGCAGACCGAAGACCGTGGTGGGCATGGAACGGGCTACTCCTTTGAAGGCCGACGTCAGTCGTGGCGGCGGATGTTGGCGCACACCGTACAGGCCAAACGTAAGCAGCCCGGCTCCGGGTTCACCCCTGGAAGGATCCGCCGCTGCGCCAGTAGAAACCCTGGTCCCGGCTCAGCAGCCCGGCGTCGACGAGGTAGCGGCGCAGCGTCGCGTAGTCGTCGTGGAAGGCCGAGATCGCCTCGTTCACCTCGCCCTCGGAGTAGCGCACGCCCGGCTCGAAGCACTGCGCGAGGTAGTCGAGCAGCAGGTCGCGCTTGCCGGACTGGGCCGGGATGACGATCAGCCGGCCGTCCTCGAAGTAGCCGCGCAGCGGCGCGGTGATCGCCTCGTCCACGACCGGCCAGGCCGGCAGCCGCTCGTCGCGCCGCTGCTTGGCCGCCGCCTCCGAGGCCGCGCGCAGCGTCTGCGCGGTCGCGACCCAGCCGTCCCGGCCGGAGCGGGCCAGCCCGGCCGAGGCCAGCGCGCCCAGAGCCTTCGCGGCCGCGCGCTCGCCGACGCCGGCCTCCTCCGCGATCCGCGCCGTCTCGGCCCCCTCGCCGCCCTCCCCGTCCGCGCCCTTGGTAGCCAGCACCAGCGCGGCGAAGACCCTCAGCCGCACCGGGTCGGCGAGCACCGCGATCAGCCGCCGGGGGTCCGGCCGCACCGAGCCGCGCGCACGCTCCGATGCGGACCCGCGTAGCGAAGAGCTCTGGATGGTCATTCCGGGATGCTAACTCGCCTCCTGCCCGCCTGCACCGACTTAAGGACACCGACTATGAGGCCGGCACCAGATGCAGCACGGTGTACTCGTCCCACGGATCGTTCGGCTGCGGATTGATGTACGAGTTCGACTGGGTCGGCCAGCCGGTGAACTTGGCCGTGCTGTACTCGGTCCAGCCCGCGCCGTACAGCAGCGCCGCGGCCGGCACGTCGGTGGTCATCGCGTTGGCTATCACGTTGATCTGCTGGGTGATCACCGCGGCGTTGTCGGTGCCGGCCCAGGTCCGCAGCGCGGTCTGCACGGCCGGGTTGTCGTAGCGGCCGAAGTCGCCGCCGGCGTTCTGGCCGAGCGGCGCGCTGCCGCCGTAGTCGAGCCAGGCCTCGTACTGGGTGTACGGCGTCGGGCCGCTGGCGCCCCAGCGGATCGCGGCCTGGAAGCTGCCCGTGGCCAGGTCCGAGGTCCAGGAGTCGACGGTGGCGCTCTTCACGGTGACGCCGAAGCCGAGGCCCTGGAGCTGCTGGGCGATCAGGGTCGCGTCGGTGTAGTAGTCCGTGTACGAGGACGGCTCGTCGATCGCGAACGAGACCTCGACGCCGTTCTGCGCCCACACCCCGGCGGAGTCCTTCGCGTAGCCGGCCTCCTGCATGATCGAGTTGACCTCGGTCTCATCGGAGCCGGACGGCAGGTCGTCGTCCATGCCCACCGGGACGTCCGCGGCGAACTCGGGCATCAGCAGGCCGCTGGACGAGGTGGCGGCCGGCTCGTACCCGCCCTCGCCGACCTGCGCGAGCGCGGAGCGGTCGATGCCGGCGTTCACCGCCTGGCGCACCGCCCGGTCGCCGAAGGGCGCGGCGGCCGTGTTGAAGATCAGCGAGACGGTGTTCGTGGTCGGGAACCAGTAGTGGTCGGCGGCCGGGTCGCGGGCCACGAAGGCGGTCTGGATCCCGGGCACGTAGTTGCCGGCCCAGTCGATCTGGCCGGCGGCCAGCGCCTGGTTCGCGGCCGCGTTCGAGACGTAGGCCGGGAAGCTGATCTCGGCCACCTTCGGCCGCCCACCCCAGTAGTCCGGGTTCACCTTGAGTGTGAAGCCCTGTGAGTTGAACGTGTCCAGCAGATATGCGCCGGAGCCGACCGGGTCCGGGTCGGACCAGCCGGCCGGGTCGGCCCGGGACCGCCATATGTGTTCGGGTACGACGAAGGTCTGGCCGGAGATCGCGTAGAGGTTCGTGTATTGCGGCGAGCTGAAGGTGATCGTCGCCTCGCCGCCGGAGGAGGTCTCGCCGGTGATCGGCAGCGCCTGGGCGTTGAGCGCCTGGTTGTTCTGCATCAGCTGGAAGGTGTAGGCGACGTCGGCGGCGGTGAGCGGCGTGCCGTCGGACCACCGGACCCCGGAGCGGATGTGGAAGGTGATCGCGGTGCCGTTGCCGTTCCAGGCGAACCCGGTGGCGAGCCAGGGGTAGTACGAGTCGGCCTTGGTGATGTTCCACTGCAGCAGCGGCTCGTAGAACAGGTCGACCGCGCCGACCTCGCTGCCCAGGCTCGAGGCCTCGAAGGGGTTGAAGTCGTCGGCCATCGGCGAGACCGGGTTGGCCTCGACGACCAGGGTGGCCGGGGCCGCGGCCGGCGCCGCGGCCCCGCAGCCGCCGGCGGCCAGCGCCGCCAGGGCGGCGAGCGCGGTCGCGAGCGCCGCGCGGCGCGGCGGCCGCCTGTGCGACAGGGTTCTGCGGCGGCGTTGATCGGACTGTTCCGGCTGTTTCAGGGTAGGGGACATCGCCTGCGCTCCATCGGCTGTGCTCGACAGGTTGTGCTCAATGGGTTGGGAACGGCCCCCGCCCGGGCCGGTGGCGGGAAAGCTCGGCGGTGCGGCTCAGCCGGCCGCGGCCGCGGGGGCCGGCGGCGGGGCGCCGCCCGAGTCCGGGCAGCCGCAGCTGGCCCGCAGCGCGAGCTCGACCGGGAGCACGACCTCCCGCCCGTCCGGCCGCGCCCCGGCGATCATCGCGTGCAGCAGTTCGAAGGCCTCGGCGCCGAGCTGCCGGATCGGCTGGCGGACCGTGGTCAGCGAGGGGGTGAGGTGGCGGGCCACCGGGACGTCGTCGAAGCCGGTGACCGCGACGTCCTGGGGCACTCGCAGGCCGCGCTCGCGCAGCGCGTGGATCGCGCCGAGCGCCGACTGGTCGTTGGCGCAGGCGATCGCCCGCGGCAACGGCGCGCCGCCGTCGAGCAGCCGGTGGATCACCCCGGCGCCGCCGGCCGCGTTGTACTCGCCGCACCACTGCGGCCCCTCGAAGAACGCCGCGCCGTGCCGGGCCGCGACCTGCCGGGCCGCTTCGGCACGGTCGATGCTGTCCGGGCTGTCGAGGTGGCCGGCCAGGTAGCCGAGGCCGGGATAACCGTGGCCGCCGAGGAGGTGCTCGGCCAGCTCGCGCATCCCGCGGCCGTTGTCGCCGCAGATGTTGACGCTGGCCGGGGTCGGGGTGCCGGCGAGGGTGACCACCGGGACCCGGTCGGCCAGCCGGGCGATGTCGTCCGGGATCAGCACCCTGTCGTGCAGCAGCACCCCGTCGCTCTTGCCGGCCAGGTTGGCGATCCGCCGCCAGGGCGTCGCGTCGTCCACCGCGACCGAGCTGAGCAGCAGGTCGAAGCCGCGCCGCTGGGCGGCCGCCTCGACGCCGCGGTTGATCACGTCGATGAAGGCGAGGTTCTCCGCCTCGTCCTCGAAGACCGGTCCGCTGCCCTCGTGCGCCCGGCGGAAGACGACCGAGACGACCTCCTTGAGCCGGCTGGACAGGGCGCGGGCGGCGCCGTCCGGGACGAAGCCGAGCTCGTCGACCGCGCGCAGCACCCTCTCCCGGGTCTCCGGCCGGGGACTGGCGTGGCCGTTGAGCACCCGCGAGACCGAGGCTATGGAGACGCCGGCGTGCCGCGCCACGTCGTAGATCGTCAGCGCGGAGCCGGGCCGGGCGGCCGGCTCGACGGACGACGGCGGGTCCTGAGCTGCCACGGCGGTGCCTCCCTTCCCCGGCCACGCGAGTCGTCGAAGTCGGCGGCCGGAATCCGCCCCGCCGACATTCAACCGCGCCGCGGCTCGGATCCGCGCGGCACTCGGCGGTTTCCCTGCTCCGGTGCGGCACGCCGCCGCACCGGTTTCGCGCTGCTTGTATCGCTGTGTGCGTATTTGCGTGCACTGTGTTCGCACTCGATTGCACTGTGTTCGTGTTCGGCTGCGCCGCGTTCGACCGTGCTGTGTGCCGGACCCGGCCGGCGGGTGCCCGGCCGCGTCAGGCCCGGTCCGGCGGGAATGGTAAGCGCTTACACAACCCCGATAGGGCCGACGCTATCGCCGAGGGAGCGCTCTCACAACCCATCGGGGGCCGACGCATTCGAACGTTACGGCTCCGTTACTGATTTGCTGACCCTGCCTCGGCCGAGGGCGCGAAACCAAGTCCTGATGCACATGCCGGCGGCCGCCGCCCCGAACGGGAACGGCGGCCGCTTAACGGATCTGACGCGGGCTCGGTCCGTGCTCAGCCGGCCGCCGGGCGGCGGCTCTGGACGAACCGGAACCGCGAGGCGACGAAGGCGTGGTCGGCGTACGTCGCGTTGGCGGCCGGGTTCAGGCCGGTGCCGTGGTAGTCGGAGAAGCCGGCCGAGGCGTTCATGTAGACCTGCCCGGTCAGGTTCACCGAGAGGTTGGCGCCCGCGGTCCAGGTCGCCTCCTCGGCCGCGTCGATGACCGCGTCCGACGTCGAATACACCGCCGCGGTGAGCGCGCCGTGGTCGGCCACCGTGCTGCGGTACAGCTCGATCGAGGCGGCGGTGTCGTCGGTGGCGATCAGGAACGAGATCGGCCCGAACCACTCGTGCGAGTAGACCTCGGCGTCCTTGGAATCCACGGCGGCGATCAGCGGCGTGCGCATGGTGGCGTCGGGGAAGTCAGGGTGCGTGATCACACGCGAGGCGAGCACCGTGCGCCCGATCCCGCCGGCCCGGTCGAGCCGCTCCAGGATGAACGGGTTCACCACGGCGCCGAGGATCGCGGCGGCCCGCGCGTCGTCGCCGAGCAGCCGGTCGATCGCGCCGGCCAGGTCCGCGGCGAACTCGTCGAACGGCTTGACCTGCTCGCCGACCCGCACGCCGTCCCGCGGCACCAGCAGGTTCTGCGGCGCGGTACACATCTGGGCCGTGTAGAGGGAGAGCGAGAACGCGAGGTGGTCGAGCGCCGCCTTGTAGTCCTCCTCGCGGAAGGAGTCGACGATGATCGTGTTGATCCCGGCCTTCTCGGTGTAGACCAGCGCCTGCTGCGCGTTGCGCTCGAGCCAGGTGCCGAACTCGGTGGAGCCGGTGAAGTCGACGATGCGCACCTCGGGCCGCAGCGCCAGGGTCTTGGCCAGGCCCTCGGAGCTGTCCTCGGCGGCCAGCGCGACCAGGTTCGGGTCGAACCCGGCCCCGGCCAGCACCCGGCGGGCGGTGGCGACGGTCACGGCCAGCGGCAGCACGGCGCCGGGGTGCGGCTTGACGAGCACCGCGTTGCCGGTGACCAGCGAGGCGAACAGGCCCGGGTAGCCGTTCCAGGTCGGGAAGGTGTTGCAGCCCACGACCAGGGCGATGCCGCGCGGCGCGGCCATCCATCGCTTCTCCAGCCGCACCGGCGGCCGGTCCCGGCCCTGCGGCTTCTCCCAGATCGCGCGCTCCGGGTGCGCGGTCATCGCGGCGTATCCGTAGGCGACGGCTTCGAGCCCTCGGTCCTGCGCGTGCGGGCCGGCGGCCTGGAACGCCATGCCCGGCGCCTGGCCGGAGGTGTGCATGGCGGCCTCGGCGATCTCGAAGGACTGCTTGTTGAGCTCGGTGAGGATCTCGATGCAGACGGCCGCGCGCACCTCGGGCCCGGCGTCGCGCCAGGCCGGGATGCCGGCGGCCATCGCGGGCAGCAGCGCGTCGGGGTCGGCGTGCGGATAGCTGACGCCGAGCTCGAAGCCGTACGGCGAGCGCTCGCCGCCGACCCGGCCGTCGGTGCCCGGCTGCTCCAGCGCGAAGGGCTGCCCCAGCTGCGCCTTGAACCAGTCCGCGGCCTCGGCTCTGGCCTCCTTCGGATATGCCTTCGCCTGCTCCGGGAAGCCGGTGTGGAACGTGCGCGCGCGAATCGCCTCGAGCGCCGCGTCCAGCGTGGGACGATGGCGCGTGACCAGGTCGGCGGCGTTGCCGGTCATGGCGGGAGCTCCTTGCTCGGGTGGATGGGCGGACGCGGTCGGGGGGCCGGATGTCCGGGCTGCGGTCTCCCCCTGCCACACTAACCGAACGTTCGGTAGTCTCAAGGTGCGGGACATCAGCGCGGCATGTCGCCGCGACGGCGATCTGGAGGCTCCGTGGCCCTCGACCTGAACGCGACCGGGAAAGGCGCCACGACCGTGTCTGGGCGCCGGGACAACCACAGCGTCGGGTCGCTGCTGGCGATAGCCGTCGAGGTCTTCAACGTGCGCGGCTACGACGGCACCTCGATGGAGGACCTGGCGAGGGCCGCCGGGATCACCAAGTCCTCGATCTACCACCACGTGTCGGGCAAGGAGGAACTGCTGCGGCTGGCCGTGTCGAGGGCGCTCGACGGGCTGTTCGCGTCGCTCGAGGAGCCGGGCGCGACGCAGGGCACGGCGACGGACCGGCTCGAGTACGTCATCCGCCGTACCTGTTTGGAACTGGTCGGGAATCTGCCGTACGTCACGCTGCTGCTGCGGGTGCGCGGCAACACGGCGGCCGAGCGCGAGGCGCTGGAGCGCCGCCGGGACTTCGACCACCGGATGGCGGCCCTGGTCGAGGCGGCGGTGGCGGAGGGCGGGCTGCGCCCGGGCCTCGACCCGAGGCTGACCGCGCGGCTGGTCTTCGGCATGGTCAACTCGGTGACCGAGTGGTTCCGGCCCCAGGCGTCCGGCAGCACTGGGTCGAACGGCACCGGTTCGAACGGCACCGCGGAGCAGGCCGGCGCCGGCGCGGGCATGACCGGACCCGCGATCGCCGAAGCGGTCACCGCCCTCGTCTTCGACGGCCTGCGCGCCGACGGGCACTGAATCGGGTACCGGGAAATCCGGAATATCGCGCCGCCGTCATCCAGGCCTGTCGAGGCGTCACCCGGCGCGATCGCCCGGCGGCGGGAAGGGTGAGCGAGCCGAGCAGCGACTTCGTCCCACAGTGTGGACATGGGTACGCGGAAGCGGGCACACTGGGGGCAGACCAACCGACCGAACCTTCGGTCGGGAAAGTCTGTTCCAGAAGTTGGGCGCCGGTAGACGTGTGGAGACCCCATGACGCTGCTCGATCTGCCCGCGGCAACCGGACGCGCCACCCCCGCGCCCGACTCGTCGCGGCCGCACGACCACGAGTACCAGGTGACGGGCCCCGGGCCCTACTGGGACACCGAACCGCTGCGCTACCTCGACGAGCGCGGCGCGCCGGCCGAGGGCGGTCTGCGCGTCGACCCGGCGCTGCTCGAGCCGGAGCGGCTGCTCGCGGCATACCGGGCGCTGCGCCTGGCCCGCGCCTTCGACACCGAGGCGACCAACCTGGTCATGCAGGGGCATCTCGCCGTCTATCCGTCCTGCCGCGGGCAGGAGGCCTGCCAGGCCGCCGCCGCGCTCGCGCTGCGCCCGGAGGACTGGCTCCTGCCGACCTACCGGGACACCGCGGCGCTGGCCGTGCGCGGCATCGACCCGGTCGAGGCGCTGACCCTGCTGCGCGGCTCCTGGCACTGCGGCTACGACGCGAAGAAGTGGCGCACCGCCCCGCAGTGCACCCCTCTGGCGACGCAGGCCCCGCACGCGGTCGGCCTCGGCCTCGGGGCGAAGCTGGCCGGCGACCCGGTGGTCGCGCTCTGCCTGCTCGGCGACGGCGCGACCAGCGAGGGCGACTTCCACGAGGCCTGCAACAGCGCCGCGGTCTACCAGACGCCCACGGTCTTCCTGATCCAGAACAACCAGTACGCGATCTCGGTGCCGCTGCACAAGCAGACGCGCGCCCGGGCACTGTCCGACAAGGCGATCGGCTACGGGATGCCCGGTGTCCGCGTGGACGGCAACGACGTCATCGCCGTGCTGCAGGTGCTCGGCGAGGCGTTCGAGCGGGCCCGCAGCGGCGGCGGCCCGACCCTCATCGAGGCGGTGACCTACCGGGTCCGCCCGCACACGAACGCCGACGACGCGAACCGCTACCGGGAGCAGGCCGAGGTCGAGGCCTGGCTCGCCCGCGATCCGCTCGACCGGCTGGCCGCGTTCCTGCGCGCGAGCGGACACCTCGACGACTCGCTCGACGAGCAGATAGGCCGGGACTGCGAGCGGTACGCCGAATCGATGCGCGCGCAGCTGGCGCTCGAGCCCGACGTCGCGCCGGCCGAGATGTTCGAGCACGTATACGCAGTGCCGACCCGGCAGCTGGCCGAGCAGCGCGCGATGGTCGAGGCGGGTGAGGACGCGTGACGACCACGACCAGCGAGACCCGGCCGGCCGCGCCGGCGGCGCCGAAGACCCAGACGGTCACCCTCGCCAAGGCGCTCAACACGGCGCTCGCCGACGCGATGGCGGCGGACGACCGCGTCGTCGTCTTCGGGGAGGACGTGGCCGAACTCGGCGGCGTGTTCCGGATCACCGACGGCCTCGCCGCCCGCTTCGGCTCCGAGCGCTGCTTCGACACGCCGCTGGCCGAGGCCTCGATCCTGGGAACCGCGATCGGCATGGCCATGTACGGCTTCCGGCCGGTGGTCGAGATGCAGTTCGACGCGTTCGCCTACCCGTCGTTCGAGCAGCTTGTCAGCCATCTGGCGAAGATGCGCAACCGCACCCGCGGCGCGCTGCCGATGCCGGTCGTGGTGCGGATCCCCTACGGCGGCGGCATCGGCGGGGTCGAGCACCACAGCGACTCGTCAGAGGCCTACATCGCGCACACGCCCGGTATCCAGGTCGTGACACCCTCCACCGTCGAGGACGCGTACTGGCTGCTTCGCAGTGCCGTCGCGTCGCCGGACCCGGTGGTCTTCTTCGAGCCCAAGCGGCTGTACTGGTCGAAGGCCGCGGTCACGCTGCCGGTGACGACCGGTCCGATCGGCACGGCCGCGGTGCGCCGCCAGGGCCGGGACGCGACGCTGATCGCCTACGGCCAGTCGGTCCCGGTCGCGCTGGAGGCGGCGCAGCACGGCGCCGAACTCGGATACGACCTCGAAGTCGTCGACCTGCGCTCGCTCGTGCCGTTCGACGACGCCACCGTGGCCGCCAGCGTCGAGCGCACCGGCCGGGCCATCGTGGTGCACGAGGCCAGCGGTTTCGCCGGCTTCGGCGCCGAGGTCGCGGCCCGCGTCTCCGAGCGCTGCTTCTACCGGCTGGAGGCCCCGGTGCTCCGGGTGACCGGCCTGGACCTGCCCTATCCCCCGCCGAAGATGGAGCACTGGTACCTGCCCTCGGCGGACCGGATATTGGACGCGGTCGAGAGGGCGATGGCCGCCTGAGCCCGGCCGGATCGGGCCCAGGCGGCATCGCCCTTCCGCGGCGCGCCGGCCGCACCCGCAGTGGTCTGATGCCCGAGTGCGGTCAGGCCAGTTCGACCAGCGGGAAGGCGCGGTTGCGCCGCGGCGGCACCAGGAAGTTCTGCCGGCGGGTGGCCGTGATGAAGCGCTCCAGCCCGTTGTCGCTCGGGTCCACGGCGTACTTCGCCTGCAGGTCCAGCGAGGCCTGGTTGGTGCGCATGGTGGCGAAGAAGTCGGCGCTCGGCACGAATACGGTGAACTGCAGCTTCGGCTGGCTCGAGCCGCCCGGCACGTCCATGTTGTCGAAGCCGGGGCCGTCCATCCGGATGTGGATCGGGGTGCCGTCGGCGGCCCTTGACGAGCGCTGCAGCGTGGACAGGTGGCCCATCCGGTGCTCGCTGCCCGGCGTGCCGATGCCCTGAGCGCTGATCGCGGCGTCTCCGGTGCCCTGGAAGGTGTTGTCGATGAACGACGGGCCGCCGCCGTTGGTGAACTGGTCGGCGTTGCCCTGCGAGGGCGGCGGGGTCGCGCGGAACATGTACTGCACGCGCTCGAGGAACGTGCCGTCGTCGCCGGGCGTCCCGGCCGCGTCGAGGTCGAAGAACTGCGCCATGTCCAGGATGTCGTGGGCGAGGTGCTGGATCGCGCCGTTGTCGAAGTAGTCCCCGGCCTTGGCCGAGGTCAGGTGCGCCGAGCTGTTGCCGGCGAAGGTGGTGACGGCGGCCGGCCCACTGCCGTCGACCTGCTGGTCGGCGAACCCCATCCACATCGGCGACTGCGGGTTGACGAAGGGCGCGAACGGCAGCTCGTTCACCGCCGCCACGTAGCGCGGCAGCCCCATCTGCTGGAACATCGCCCGGCTCGAGGTGAACTGGAGCAGCCCGCCGAAGGCCGGCGAGGCGATGGGCCGGCCGGACAGCGTCCCGCTGCCGCCGAGCCAGGCGACCACGTCGGCGACGTACGAGCTGTCGTCCCCGCGCACGGTGAACAGCAGGTCGTTGGACTCGATGGCGACCGGGACGTCGAAGTTCAGCTTGCTGATGCCCGGGTTCTGCGACGAGACGTCGGTCGGGCTCGGCACCGCCTCCTCGAGCACGTACCGGGCCGCGTTCGAGGCCAGCCGCGGCATGTGCGAGGAGACCAGCGAGCCGGTCAGCCCGCCGGGCAGCCGGTTGAAGTACGGGATGCCGTAGGAGACGAAGGTGAATATCGCGGCCGCGCTGAACGGGTAGTTCGCCTCGATCGTGTTCAGGGCCCTGGCCAGGCCGGCCTGGTCGCTGACCGTCGGGGTCCGCAGCAGCTTCGCGGTCAGGAAGGTCGTGTTGATCGGCCCGAACCGGACGACCACGTTGTTGATCGTCTGCTGGGCCGCGATGTAGTTCGAGATGTCGAACTGGATGTCCGGCAGGCTCGAGGCGGTCAGCGCCGCGTCGAGCGGCATGCGGACGGGCACGCGCGCGCCGCGCCCGACGAGTTCGAGCGTGGTGAGGGCGGCGGCGAGGGCGCCGGCGGTCTTCAGCGCCGTCCGGCGGGTCAGCGCCACGGCCCCGGACGGGGTGGCGCGGGCCGGTTCGGTGGTCGGTGCGGTGGTGCCGGGAGAGGTGCCACGGGATGATGTCGCTCCGCCCGGTGACACGATGTCGGTGTCCTGATGCGGCATGGTCTACACCTCCTTGGTGGCGATGACGGTAACCGCGCCGCCGGGACCCGGGTAAGGACGGAAAACCCTTAGGTAGCCTGCGCTTTCGAGGCTTGCTCAGAATGATGCGTTGACACGGTCGCAGGGCGCTGCGCCGCCGGGCCGAGCGGCTCGCACACGCCGGCGACCGCCAGGGCGCCGGCCCGGCCGCGCACGCCGAGCTTGCGGAAGAGCTGGCGCTGCAGGCTCTCCACGGTCTTGACCGCGACACCGAGGACGTGGGCGGTCTGCTTCACCGAGAGTCCGGCGGCGGCGAGGCGGAGGATCTCGCGTTCGCGCGGCGTCAGGCCGGGGCCGGCCGCGTTGCCCGGCGGGAGCAGCCCGGACCGGACCGCGAGGGCGACCGCGTGCGCCTCGCCGTGCACGTTGAGCTTGGCGAAGAGGTTGCGCTTGTGGTTCTCCACGGTCCGGGCGCTGATACCGAGGCGCACGGCGATGTCGCCGGACCGCAGGCCGCGGCCGATCAGGCGGAGCACCTCCAGTTCGCGGGCGGTGAGCCGGACCGCCGGGCGAGGCTGCGTTTCTTCGTGTGCCGCCGCAGTCGCCTGCGCCGCGGCCTCCCCGGCCCGCGCGCGGATGCTCGGCAGCAGCCGGTCCATGGCCTCGACGAGCGCGGCAGAGCCCCGCGAACCGTCGACGAGCTCGTCGAATCCGGCCTCGCGCAGCATGCGCAGGGCGGTGGAGGACAGGCCGCGGTGCAGCGCTATCGCCACCGCGTCCGGCGGCGCCCTTTCCGCGCGCAGCCGGGCGAGCACGACGGTCGCGCGCCACACCGGCGGCTCGACTTCGAGCACGATCAGGTCGGGCCGCAGCGCGAGGCAGAGCCGGGTGAAGTCCTCACCGCGGGCCGCGCACAGCGTCGCCGCGGGCTGGGTCCGACGCTCGAGCCAGCCGCCGAGCAGGTCGAACACCGTGCCCGGGTCGCAGTGCACCGCCACCCGCAGGCGGCGGCCCTCGCCGAACGCCGCCGTCAGGGGTCGGGCCGGCGGCTCACCGGCCCCGGGTGACAGGTCATCAGACGCGCGACCATGGGGCACCTCCTCCCGTCAGCCCTCGCGCCCATGCGTCCTTGCCCACCTCCATGGACGCCGGCGCCGCAGCAGGCTGGCGGTGTTAGCCGGACCATAGTCCCGGCGCGCCGATCAGGCAAGATGTCTGATTCAGGTGTCAGGAAACCTCACTAACCGGCTCTCGAAAGACTTCTTCCGAAAGGACTCTTCCGAAAGAACTGTTTCGACGCTACGCTTCCCGCGTGAGCACAGAACAGCCGAAGCGACGAGCCCGGTCCGAGCCGAAGTCGGGCGACGCGTCCGGGTTCCGAAAGCTGGCCGGCGCCAAGGTCATGCGGGCCCTGGCTCACCCCACCCGGGTCCGCCTGCTCTACGAGGTCGGCCTGCGCGGCACGCTGACCGCGACGCAGGCCGCGGAGGTCATCGGCGGGACGCCGGCCGCCGCCGCGTACCACCTGCGCACCCTGGGCCGGTACGGCTTCATCAAGGAGGCCGAGGGCGGCACCGGGCGGGAGCGGCCCTGGAAGATCGGCGAGGTCGGGATCACCTGGGACGACGAGTCGCCCGACCCGGCCGAGCGGGCCGGCGCGCGCCTCCTGTCCGACGTCATGTACGAGCTCTGGGCCGGCAACATCGAGCGGTACCACCGCCGGTCCGCCGAGTACCCCGCCGACGTGCGCGAAGTGAGCGGCGCGGGCGAATACATCGTGCTCGCCACGGTGGACGAGATGCGCGAGGTCCAGCAGAAGATCATCGGCATCATCACCCCGTTCCAGGACCGCATCACGGACCCGGCCCGACGCCCGCCGGGCCACCTGCCCTTCGAGATCGTCTCGTTCACCCACCCGCTGTCGGATCCGCCGGAGCCGGCCGAGTAGCCGGACCGGACCGCCCCAGCCACACCATCACCATCACCATCACGGGAGACCCCTCATGCGTACACTGCTCGCTGATCGGCGCATACGCACCTTCTTCCTGGCCAACGCCGTCTCGACGCTCGGCGACTACGCGCTCTGGCTCGCCATGGGCGTGTGGGTCAAGCTCCTGACCGGCTCGACCGGCCTGGCCGGCGTGACCTTCCTCATGCTGATACTCGGCGGTCTCCTCTCCCCGATCACCGGCATCCTGGTGGACCGGGTCAGGCGCCGGCCGCTGCTGCTGGCCAACTACCTGTTCACCGCCGCGCTGCTCATGTGCCTGCTCCTGGTGCACGACCGCGGGCAGGTCTGGATCGTCTTCGCGGTGACCTTCCTCTACGGCGTCTCCGGGACGCTGACCGCGAACGCGCAGCAGGCGCTGCTGCAGCAGATCGTGCCGGCCGAGCAGTTCGCCGACGCCAACGGGATCGAGCAGACGGCGACCCAGGGCATGCGGCTGATCACCCCGCTGGTCGGGGTCGGGCTGCTGGCCTGGCTCGGCGGCCACGCGGTCGCCCTGATGGACGCGGCCACCTTCGTGATCGCCGTGCTCTGCATGCTGACGGTGCGAATCGACGAGGAGCGGCCGTCGCGCGCCGAGCGGATCGCGGACCTGGAGCGGCACTGGCTGGCCGACGTCGCGACCGGCTTCCGCTATGTCGCCGGTACGGCGGTGCTGCGGCAGATCACCATCGCGATGGCCGCGGCGATGTTCTTCGGCGGCTTCTTCGAGACGCTCGGTCTGCAGATCGCGACGGTCGGCCTGCACCACGCGGCGAGCTGGGTCGGTGTGCTGGTCACCGTTCAGGGCATCGGCGGGCTGGCCGGCGGGGTGACCGCGGGAATGGTGTCGCGAAAGATCGGCGACGGGCTGCTCACGGCCGCCGGGCTCTGCCTGTTCGCCGCGTTCTGCCTCTTGGTCGCGGTGCCCGACCAGACAGTGGTGCTATGCGGCGCGGTGCTGAGCGGTGTCGCGCTGCCCTGGTGCATCGTCGGAGCGATGACGGTCGCGCAGAAGAACACGCCGAACGCGATGATCGGCCGGGTCATGGGGGCGGTCGACCTGGCGACCCAGGCCCCGCAGTCGCTCGGCATCGCGGCCGGCGCGGCCCTGGTCGACCTCGTCTTCTACCGGGACCTGTGCTTCACCGTCGCGGCCGGTGTGGCGATCACCGCGCTCTTGCTGGCCACACGCAGGCAGCAGCGCCGGCCGCAGCCGGCCGCCGAGCAGGTCGTCGAGCCCGCCGGCGCAGACGACAACGTCCGAGCGGTCCAGCCGTAAGGCCGCACCGCTCGGACGCGCCGAACGTGTTCGCGTTCCAGTTGATCCAGTTGAAGCTCTGGATCTAGTTGAAGCTCTCGCCGCAGGCGCAGGACCCGGTGGCGTTCGGGTTGTCGATCGTGAAGCCCTGCTTCTCGATCGTGTCGACGAAGTCGACCGTGGCGCCGGTGAGGTACGGGGCGCTCATCCGGTCGGTGACGACCTTGACGCCGCCGAAGTCGCCGACCACGTCGCCGTCCAGCGAGCGGTCGTCGAAGTAGAGCTGGTAACGCAGGCCCGAGCAGCCGCCAGGCTCGACCTGTACCCGCAACGAGAGGTCGTCCCGGCCCTCCTGGTCGAGCAGATTCTTGACCTTCGCGGCGGCCGCGTCGGTCAGGACAATGCCGTCCGCCTTGGTGCCGATCCCAACTTCAACCGTCATGGTGTCTGCCTACCTCGTGTGTGCGGTTCTGCCGGACGCGGTTGTTCCTACTTCCGTGCCTGACTCTTCCGTGCTGCCTGTGTTACTGCCCACTCCTTGGCAACCGGATCCAACGCCGAGTGCAGGGAGGGATATTCCCCATCCTCCGGACTCGATGTCTATCGTCGCACAGTCCGTTCCATGCCCGCTGGCGGCTGAGGTAACATAGTTAGCGTCAGATAGACGAAAAGGGGCGGCGCCCGGCGCGCGGCCTGCGAGGAAGGCACTGCGGTGAGCGTGACGCAGGACACGGGGCACCTCGAGGACGGCTTGACGACCACGGCCGCGGGCCGAAGCGCGGGCCAGGACATGGACGCCGGCACCGCCTTCACCGAGCCTTCGGCCACGCCGCTGGCGCTGCTGCTGCTCGGCCAGGCCGCCGACCCGCGCAGCGAGCGCGGGGTCGAGTGCCCCGGCGACCTGCCGGAGCCGAGCGATCCGGCGCTGGTCGAGCGGGCCGCGCGGGCCAAAGCGGCGCTCGGCGACCGGGTCTTCGTGCTCGGCCACCACTACCAGCGCGACGAGGTGGTCCAGTTCGCCGATGTGACCGGCGACTCGTTCAAGCTGGCCCGCGACGCGGCGGCGCGGCCGCAGGCCGAGTACATCGTCTTCTGCGGCGTGCACTTCATGGCCGAGTCCGCGGACATCCTCACCTCGCCCGAGCAGCAGGTGGTGCTGCCCGACCTGGCCGCCGGCTGCTCGATGGCGGACATGGCCGCGCTGGAGCAGGTCGAGAAGTGCTGGGACGCGCTGGAGGATCTGGGGGTCGCCGGCCGCGTGGTCCCGGTCTCCTACATGAACTCCTCGGCCGACATCAAAGCCTTCACCGGCCGGCACGGCGGCACGATATGCACCTCGTCCAACGCCGAGCGCGCGCTGCGCTGGGCCTTCGAGCAGGGCGACCAGGTGCTGTTCCTGCCCGACCAGCACCTCGGCCGGAACACCGCGGTGCGCGCGCTCGGCCTCTCACCCGACGACTGCGTGCTCTACAACCCCTACAAGTCGAACGGCGGCCTGACCGAGCGTCAGCTGCGCGAGGCGAAGATGATCCTGTGGCGCGGCCACTGCTCGGTGCACGGCCGCTTCACCGCCGAGTGCGTGGACGAGGTGCGCGAGCGCATCCCCGGGGTGAACGTGCTGGTCCACCCGGAGTGCCGGTTCGATGTGGTGGAGAAGGCGGACTTCGTCGGGTCGACCGAGCACATCATCAAGACCCTGGACGAGGCCGAGCCGGGCTCCGCCTGGGCGGTGGGCACTGAGCTGAACCTGGTGCGCCGGCTGGCTGCGGCGCACCCGGACAAGCGGATCGTGTTCCTCGACAAGTCGGTGTGCTACTGCTCGACCATGAACCGGATCGACCTGCCGCACCTGGTCTGGACCCTCGAGTCGCTGACCGCGGGCACGGTGGTCAACCGGATCACGGTGGACGAGCAGACCGCGCACTACTCCCGGCTCGCCCTGGAGCGCATGCTCTCGCTGCCGTAGGGCCGCAGGCAGTGCAGTAGAACAGGCAGTAGAACAGGCGGCGCGGCCTACAGCTTCAGGTCGACCAGTATCGGGCGGTGCGTCGCGCCGTTCGCGATCGCCGGCAGGACGGCCGAGGAGACCGCGGAGCCGCCGCGGAACAGCACGTCGTCCAGCCGGACCACCGGGAACCTGGCCGGCCAGGTGAAGCCGAAGCCGCGGCCCGCGGTGGCCTGCGCGGAGACCAGGCCGAGGCCCTTGGTCAGGTCGGAGAACTCCCGGTCGGTGGCCGCGGTGTTGAAGTCGCCGACCAGGACCATCCTGTCCGCGCCGTCCTTGCCGATCGCCGCGGCCAGGCTCTTGATGGCGGCGTCGCGGACCACGCCGAAGCCGTCCTCGCCGGCCACGGCCTGCGGCAGGTGCACGACGTAACCGGTGACCTGGCCCTGCGGGGTGGAGAGCTGGAAGCGCAGCGCGGCTATGACGACCTGCGTCGAGACGTCGGCGGCCCCGGGCGCGGCGGTGGCGGCGGACGAGGCGGAGGCCGTGGCGATCGCGACGTCGATCGGCTCCGCATCGCTGATCGGGTAACGGCTCCAGACCCCGAACTCGTACTGGGTCACGTGGTAGGCGTAGGCCTTGTCAAGGCCGGCGGTCGAGGACGAGGCGGCCAGCTGCGGATCCATACCCTGGATCGCCACCAGGGCCGCGGACTGCCCGACCGCCGCGCTGCCGGCGGCGGCCAGCTGCGCGCCGGAGCCGCCGTTCAGATCCTCGCTGAAGACCATCAGGTTGCCGGGCCCGGCGCCGCCGCCGTGCAGCAGGATCGGGCCGTATCCGCCGAGCCAGACCACGGCGGCCAGGGCGGAGGCGATCACGGCCCGCCAGGAGCGCAGCAGGAGCGCGCCGATGAGCAGCAGGGCGACCGGAGCGGCGAACCAGGGCAGCCAGGTCTCGACCATGGAGACCAGCCCGGCGGCGTTCGGCAGGAAGCGGTGCGCCAGCAGGAAGAGGGCGGCCAGCGCGGCGAGCACCATGACGCCGTTCGCGGTCTGCTGGCGGGGGCTGAGCCGGGCCCGGTGCGTGGAGGTGGACCGATCGTCCGACCCGTCGCCGTCACCGCCACCGTCATCGCCGGTCCCGGTGCCGTCGCCGGAGTCGGGGGGTTCGGCCGACTCGGCCGGCGCAGTGCCCAGCCCTTGGGTCGGTTCGTGATCCGCCATCCCGGGCCGCGGGGACGCCTGGGCCGGGCCGCCGAGCGCGGGGCCCATCGAGCTGCGAAGCTCCTGGCCGGGCTGGCCGGGGCCGCGTTGGCCCGGGCCGCGCAGCCCCACCTCGGACCACGGGCTGGGCCGCACCGGATCGATCTGGCCGGTCTCCTCCATGCTCGGGTCGACGCCGCCCGGACCTGTCGGACGCTGCTCGGCGCCGCCCCGGCCGGCCGGGCCGTCCGAGGACCCGCGCCCGCCGAAGCCCGCCGGCCGCGGCCCGCTCGACACCACCTGTGCAACCCGCCCTAATGTCGCCCGCTCATCCGCCGTCGGCTCGCGCCGCCGGCGTCGGCTCAAGAAATCCGATCAGAGCGTACCGGTGCGCACCGGCGGCCGGGCAAGTCGCTTACCGGGTTGTAGCAGCGCTGTGATGCACCGATACACGCTCGACACGGTTCTGTGGGCGGTTGAGCGTCAGGGCAAAGGATTGGTCAGGGATTGCCAGCCAGGCTACAGGCCCGGCGCGCCCCAGACCGGGAACCAGCGCCCCAGGTCCTTCTCCAGCGGCAGGTCGGCGCCGATGATGGTCTTCGCCTGGAGCTCCAGCACGTTGTCGCGCACGTTCTTGCTCTTCGGGGCGAACGGGTAGAAGGTGCCACGCTTGTAGAGGTAGACCAGCGCCAGCTTGCGGTCCTGCGGGTCGGTGAACGAGACCAGGGTGCAGAGCAGGTACGGGCCGAAGCCGTGGTCCTGCAGCGAGGAGTTCACCGCGTGCAGGTCGGTCACCAGGTCGAGCAGCTGGTCCGGCTCGCGCCGGGCGGTCAGCCAGGTGTATCCGTACTCGTCGTTCGAGACCTCCACCCGCGATCCGACGCCGGCCTCGAGCAACTGCTCGAAGTCGGCCTCGACCTCGGCGAAGGCCCCGCCCTCGACCTTGCGGTAGCAGACCGCGCCGCGGCCGGTCGGCTTGAAGCCGTCCGCCGCCTCGAGCGTCAGGCCCGCGTTGGGCAGGCTGAACAGCTGGTCCAGGTTCGGCTGGACCGGCTTGCTGCGGCCGAGCAGCGTGTCGAGGAATCCCATGGCGGGAGGTTACCGCTCAGCGGCCGAGCTGCGTGGAGATGCGGGCCAGCTGCTCGATCCGCTTCTCCGTGGTCGGGTGCGAGGAGAGCAGCGCCATCGCGGACTGCTTGCTGAAGGCCGGGGCGAAGTAGAAGGCGTTGAACGGCTCGGCCTGGCGCAGGTCCCGGTCCGGGATCCGGGCCATGTCCCCGGTGATCTTCTGCAGCGCCGAGGCGAGGGCCGATGGGTTGCCGGTCAGCAGCGCGCCGGACCGGTCCGCGGCCAGCTCCCGGTACCGGGACAGGGACATGGTCAGCAGGAACGAGATCGCGTAGACGACCATCGAGCCGAGCATGATGATCAGGTCGATCGGCAGGCCGTTCTGGTTGTTGCTGCGGCCACGGCCGCCCCCGCCGAACAGGCCCGCGTAGAACGCCACCCGCGCGATCAGGCCGGCCAGGATGCCGAGGAACGAGGCGATGGTGATCACCAGCACGTCGCGGTGCGCCACGTGGGAGAGCTCGTGTGCGAGCACGCCCTCGAACTCCTGCTCGGTCAGCTGGCCGGAGCGGCGCTTGTCCAGCAGGCCGGTGGTCACGCAGATGACCGCGTTCTTCGGGCTGCGGCCGGTGGCGAAGGCGTTGAGCATCGGGGTCTGCGCGATCGCGACCCGCGGCTTGGGCATGTCCGCCATCGCGCACAGCCGGTCGACCACCGCGTGCAGGTCGGGGGCCTGCTGCGGGGCGACCTCGCGGGCGCCCATCGCGAAGGTGGCGATCTTGTCCGAGAAGAAGAACTGGGCGAACAGCAGCGCCCCGGCGATGACCAGCACGAACGGCAGGCTCTGCACCGGCACGAAGGCGATCAGCGCGGCCACGAAGGCGACCGCGAGCGCCCCGATGAGGAACATGACGAACACCATCCGGGCGGTCAGGCCCCGGTCTGGTGCGAACCGTGTCTTGGCCACGGGTGTTGCCGCCTTCCGAAGTTTTCTTCTAGTCATGCCGGGTGCTTCGGGTCGCACTATGTGCGTCTCAAGCAAAGAAACGACCGGCCCGGCGGAACGGTTCCCGGCGTACGCCGCCGGAAACCTCCCTCCGGGCCGGATCCGCCGCGCGTCGTACCACACGACAGGCCGCCGGGCGTCGATCCCCCCGCCGCTGGATTCAGCCGGGGATCAACCCGTCGCTGGACAGCAGGTCGCGCACCTCGTCGAGGGACGAGTCGGCGCTCGGCAGGATGAAGTCGCTCGGCTTGATCTCCTCCACGGCCAGCGGCTGCCCCAGGTCGCGGACCCGGGACAGCAGCGACTCCATCGCCGCCTTGAAGCGCGGCTCGTCGCTATCGTGCACCGCGGCGAGCAGATCGTCGTCGAGGCGGTTGAGCTCATCCAGCGAGCCCTGTTCGAGGACCAGCTGGCCCTCGCCGAGAATGCGCACGATCACTGGGTCTCGCCCTCCCCGAGCACCGCGGCGTCCTGCACGTCGCCGGGGCGGGCAATGCCGGACGCGCCGGACTCGAGCGCCTTGGGCTTGCCGCCGGCCAGCTCGAGCTTCATCCGCTCCAGCTCGCTGTCCACGCCGGTGCCGCTGGAGAGCCGGTTGAGCTCGGAGTCGATGTCGTCGCCCGCGGTCAGCTGCGCCAGCGGGTCGTCGAGCGCGCCCGAGGCGGTCAGCTCTGTCATGGCATCGGCGCGGGCCTGCAGCTGCGCGGTCTTGTCCTGCGCGCGCTGAATGGCCATGCCGACGTCGCCCATCTCCTCCGAGATGCCCGTGAGCGTCTCGGCGATCCGGGTCTGCGCCTGGGCGGCGGTGTAGTTCGCCTTGATGGTCTCCTTCTGGGTGCGGAAGGCGTCGACCTTCTGCTGTGCGGTCTGCACGGCCTTGGTCAGCTGCTCTTCCTGCCGCACGAGGTTCTCGTGCTGCGGGGTGAGCGACTGCAGCTGCTGCTGCACCGTGGTACGCCGGGTCAGCGCGTCGCGGGCCAGGTCCTCGCGACCCATCTCCAGCGCCCGCCGGGCCTGCTGCTCCCGCTTGTCCGCGTCCTGCTGGACCTGCTTGATCTGCAGCTCGATGCGCTTGCGTGCGGTGGCGACGTCGGCGAGGGACCGGCGCAGCTGGACCATGTTCTCCATCTGCTTCTGGTACGCGTAGTCGAGCGTCTCGCGCGGATCCTCGTACTTGTCCAGAGCCTTGTTGGCCTTGGACTTGAAGATCAAGGACATCCGCTTCATGACTCCGTCGGCCATTTGCCCTCCTGGTCCCCCTTCAGCGGCGCCGTCGAGCGGCGGCTCGTGTGGTCAGTGCCAACGATAGTTCTTCCCGTAGTGCCTGGGCCAACAGCCCGGCGGAATTCGTAGCGCGCGACGGCGCGATGGAGGGCTGAGCCGAATCTCCGCCTCAGCCGGGTTATGTACCCGGCGGCCCAGCGTTTACGCTTCGTTGCGTGTTCCGACGACACTCCGATGAAAATGCCACCGCAGACGCCGCGGTCAAAGATGCTGCTCCGACGAAGACGGTCGACAACGAGCTAAGCCAGGCGAGCAGGAAAGGCCGTCCGACGCCCACGCGGCGTGAGGCGGAGGCGGCGCGCAAGCGGCGGCTCGGCGGGATGCCTGCGGACCCGAAGGAGCGGAAGGTGGCGGAGCGTTCGGCGCGTAACGCAGCCTTCGACCGACAGCGCAAGGCGCTGCGCTCAGGCGACGAGCGGAACTACCCGGCGCGCGACCGCGGCCCGGTCGCGTCGTTCATCCGCGACTACGTCGACGGCCGGCTGCGCCTGCTCGAGTTCCTGATGCCGTTGATCGTGCTGTCCTACGTGCTGCTCTTCACCGAGCGCGGTTCGTCGACCGGCAGCGCCGTCACACTCGCGATGCAGATCGTCATCGTCCTCGGGGTGGTGCTGGTGGTCCTGCTGGCGCTGCGCGTACGGAGTGCGGTCCGCAAGGAGTTCGGTGCGGAGGCGGTGCGCGGCGCGACCATGTACACGGTGTCCCGCGCAGTGATGCCGCGGTTCCTGCGCCAGCCGAAGCCGCGGGTCACCTTCACCGGCAAGCAGAAGTGAGCCCCAAGCAGAAGTGAGCTCACAGAGGGCCGGCATCCTTGTGCGACGCTCATCGAAGCAGGGATAGGGTCGGCCCATGGAGTTCCGTCATCTCGGCCGTAGCGGCTTGGTCATCAGCGAGATCGCGTACGGCAACTGGGTCACCCACGGATCGCAGATCGAGGCGGAGGCCGCGCACGCCTGTGTGCACGCCGCGCTCGATGCCGGGATCACCACCTTCGACACCGCCGACGTCTACGCCGGCACCCGGGCCGAATCAGTGCTCGGCGACGCCCTGCAGGGCGAGCGCCGCGCGGGTCTTGAGATCTTCACCAAGGTCTACTGGCCGACCGGGCCCGGGCGCAACGACACCGGCCTGTCCCGCAAGCACATCATGGAGTCGATCGACGGCTCGCTGAAGCGGCTGCGCACCGACTACGTCGACCTCTACCAAGCACACCGCTTCGACGTCGCCACGCCGCTCGAGGAGACCATGCTCGCCTTCGCGGACGTGGTGCGCTCCGGGAAGGCGCTCTACATAGGCGTCTCGGAATGGACGGCGCAGCAGATCCGCGACGCGGCGGCGCTGGCCAGGGAGCTGCGGGTGCCGCTGGTCTCCTCGCAGCCGCGGTACAACATGCTGTGGCGGGTCATCGAGCCCGAGGTGCTGCCGGCCTCGGTCGAGAACGGGATCGGCCAGATCGTCTTCTCGCCGATCGAGCAGGGCGTGCTGACCGGGAAGTACCGGCCGGGCGAGCCGGTGCCGGCCGGATCGCGGGCCACCGACTCGGCCGGCGGCAACTTCATCAAGCGGCACCTGACCGACGACGTGCTCACCCGGGTCCAGCAGCTGCAGCCGGTGGCGCAGGAGGCCGGGCTGACGCTGGCCCAGCTGGCCGTGGCCTGGGTGCTGCAGAACCCGGACGTCTCCGCGGCGATCATCGGCGCCAGCCGGCCGGAGCAGGTCGCGGAGAACGTGAAGGCGGCCGGCGTGAAGCTGGACGACGGGCTGCTCAAGCAGATCGACGACATCCTGGAGCCGGTCGTGGTGCGCGACCCGGGCCGGACCGCCCTGCACGCGCCGACGCGCGCGTAGCGGGGCAGGTCTCGAGGCGGCGGCTTTAGGCGGGCGGGTCCTCCTGGAGCGACATCGGGCCGTACGTCACGGTGCCGTCCTCCAGGAGGGTCACCTGCTCGACCTCGGCGGCCAGCAGTTCCGGCCAGTTCTCGCCGATCCAGTTCTCCGCGTCGCTCTGGGTCGAGAAGGCGGTGTGTTCACCCTCCACCGGGACGACCGGCTCGACCTCGGCGCCCGCCGCGTTCTCGTACCGCCATGTGAAAGCCATGCCCCAACGATAGAGGACCGTTCGATGCCTTTCCCCGGCCCCGCCTCGGCGGGCCTTCCGGCTGACGGCGCCTCAGCCCGGCGGCTGCTCGTGCTCGGCGGGGCCAGGTCGGGGAAGTCGTCTTGCGCCGAGCGCGTATTCGCCGCGGAGCGCGACGTGATCTATGCCGCGACAGCGCCCCGGTATGAGGGTGATGCCGAATGGGCCGAACGGATTGAGCAGCACCGACGTCGGCGACCGGCCACCTGGTGTACCGAGGAGGTCGGCGGGCGTCCGGCGGCTCTTGCCGAGTTGCTGCGCGGCGACGGACCGCCGGTTCTGGTCGACTGCCTGACGCTGTGGCTCACGGCGGCGATGGATCACGCGGATGCGTGGGATGAGGAGGCGTGGCGCTCAGGGCGTGCGGCGACGCGGCTCGCTGAAGAGACCGACGGGCTGGTCGCCGCGTTCCGGGGGTCGCCGCGCCGGATCGTGGTGGTGAGCAACGAGGTCGGCTTCGGACTGGTGCCCGAGTCGCCGGGCACCAGGCGGTTCCGGGACGAGCTCGGCCGGCTCAACCAGGCGTTCGCGGACGCCGCCGACGCGGCGCTGCTCGTCGTCGCAGGGCTGCCGCTGGTACTGAAGGCGCCTGCGGATGCGGCGCCGGCCGAGGGCGGCGGCTGAACGGCTCGGCCCCCTGCTCGAAACTGCGCTGTCGGAGGCACGGCCCTGTTGGGACTCCCGAGGCCGCGACGCGTTAGGCTCCGTGGACGATGGACAAGATACAGCTGGAGCAGTCCGCCGAGAGGGTCGCCCGGCCGGACGACTCGATGCGCAAAGCGGCCTTGGCGCGGTGGGCCAATCAAGTGGCGCTGCCGTACTCGACCTTCGGACGGCTCGAGCAGTTGGCCGCCTGGCTCTGCGCGGTGCAGGGAACCTGCCCGCCGAAGCCGATCGAGCGACCCCGGGTGGTGGTCTTCGCCGGCGACCACGGGATCGCGCAGAAGGGCGTCAGCGCGTACCCGCCGGAGGCGACAGTTGGGATGCTGCGCCGAATGGCTGATGGCGGAAGCCCCCTCCAGTCGCTCGCCCGAGTGAACGGCGGGACGGTGCGGCTGGTTGACGTCTCCGTGGACTGCGACCCGGCGGACCTGGCCGACCTGCCCGTCGAGGCGACCGCGGCCCGGATCCGGCGCGGCACCGGCCTGATCGACGAGGAGCCGGCGTGCACCCGCGACGAGGCCTCGGCCGCGTTCGAGCTCGGCATGGCGATCGCCGACGCGGAGATCGACGCGGGCGCGGACCTGCTGCTGCCGGCCCAGATCGGGGTCGGGCACTCGACCCCGGCCGCGGCGCTGGTCGGCATCCTGGCCGGATCGGACGCGGCGAGCATGACCGGCCGGGGCAGCGGCATCGACGACGCGGCGTGGATCCGCAAGTGCGCCACCGTGCGCGACGCGATGCGCAACGCCCGGCCGTCGATCACCGACCAGATCGAGCTGATGGCGGTCTGCGCCGGCCCCGACTTCGCCGCGCACACCGGGTTCCTCGTCCAGGCGGCCGCGCGGCGCACCCCGCTGATGATCGACGGGCTGGCCGGGGCTGCCTGCGCGCTCGTGGCGCAGCGCATCGCGTTCCGGATGCCGGACTGGCTGCTGGCCGCGCAGAACGGTGCGGACAAGGCGCAGAAGAAGGCGCTGGAGCGGCTGAACCTCCAGCCGCTGCTCGACTTCGGCGTGCGGACCGACGACGGCTGCGGCGCCCTGCTCGCCCTTCCGCTGCTGCGCTCGGCCGCCGCGGTGCTGGCCGAGACCGGCACCTATGCCGAAGAGGGTTTGCCGGAGCCGGTGCTGCGATCGCGGCTCTAGTGCCGCAGCAGACAGGCTTTCGGGGATCGATCCGCCGCTACACCGACGGGCTGCGCCTCGCTGTCAGCACACTGACTGTGCTGCGGGTCGGCACGCCGGCGGCCGTCGGGCCGGGCGTCGTCGGCGCGGCGATGGCCTGCGCGCCGCTGGTCGGGGTCGGCCTCGGTCTGGCGGCGGGCCTGGCCGGCCTGGCGGCGCGCGGCTGGACCGGATCGAACCTGCTGGCCGGCGTCGTCGGCATCGGCGTTCTCGCGGCCCTGACCCGCGCACTGCACCTAGACGGCCTGGCGGACACGGCAGACGGGCTCGGGTCGGGCAAACCGGCCGCGGAAGCGCTGGACATCATGAAGCGCTCGGACATCGGGCCGTTCGGCGTGGCGACGCTGGTCCTGTTGACCGTCTTTCAGATCGGCTGCCTGGACGCGGCCTTCCAGCACGGCCGCGGCTTGATCGGCGTGATCGCGGCGGCGGTCGCGGGGCGCCTCGCGGTGACGGCCGCGTGCACGCCGCCGATCCCGTCGGCCCGGCCGGAGGGCCTGGGCGCGTGGGTCGCCCGGACGGTGCGCCTCAGGACCGCGATCGTAGTCGGCGTCGTCGCAGTGGTTGTATGCGGCGGGCTCGGGACGGTCCCCGGCATCGCGTCAGACCTGGCCGGCAGCACGCTGCACGAGCGGACCGAGACGGCGGTCCTCGCGGCCGTCGCCGTGGTGGCCGGGCTCGGCGCGGCGCTGCTCCTGCTGCGCCGGTGCGTCGCGCGGTTCGGCGGCATCACCGGCGACGTGCTCGGCGCGCTGGTCGAGACCGGGACCGCGACCGCGCTGCTCGTTGTGGCGTTTCACTGAGTCCGTTCACTGAGTCCATCGAGTCGGCGGCGCTGAAGCCGGCCGATTGCCGCCCCGCGTGCTTCAGGCCCGGCCGTCGCGGTCGGCGAGCCAGTCCCGGAACAGGCCGGTCAGCTCAGTCCGGGCCTGCGGGGACAGCTCCTGCGGATCGATCTGGCCGGACAGTGCGACGGAGGCCTTGATCTGCGCGAGGTATTCGCCGCAGTTCGGGCAACGGGCCACGTGGTATTCGAACCGGGCCCGGTCGGCGTCGCCGAGGGCTCCCTCGAGGTAGTCGGTGACCAGCTCGACGGCGTCGCGGCACAGGAGCGGCGGCTCGCCGCGAGCAGCGCGCATCCGCGGGAACCAGCCCGGCCGAGCCTTGCTCATCGGTGCGTCACCTCCTTGTCGAGCCGGTCGAGCACGGCCCGTACCCGGGTGCGGCCGCGGTGCAGCAGAACCCGCTGATTCACCTCGGTGATGGACATGATCTCGCAGACTTGCGCGGCGGTCATGCCTTCCAGGTCGCGCAGGGTGACGACTTGGCGCTGACCGGGCGGCAGGTCGTCGATGGCCCGCCGGATTCGCTCGATCAGCTCTGCCTGCTCGGCCGCGTCGGTCGGCGGATCGGCCCATGCCGCCACCGGTTCGGCCCAAGCGCCGTCGGCCTGGAACAGCGCCGGATCCACCGCCGGGCCCTCCGGATCGACCGGGATGATCCGGGCCTCCCGCGCAGCCATGCTGCGCGCCCTGTTCGCGCAGATCTGGAACAGCCAGGTGCCCAGCGAGCTGCGCCCCTCGAACCGGTCGAGTCCGCGCAGCAGCCCGATCCAGGTCTCCTGGACCACGTCCTCGGCCAGTTCCCAGCGCGGCGCGAAGGAGAGGGCGAATCGGATCAGGCGGGGGTGATAGCGCTCGACCAGCGCTTCGAAGGCCGACTCGTCGCCGGCGCGCAGCCGCGCGAGCAAGTCCTCGTCGGTCTCCACGAGCGTCGAGTCTAATGACCCGTGACGAGCGAGCCGCAGACCGCCGCCACAGGAGACGCCATATCAGTCCTCGTTGATCTGGCCGGGTCCGGCTCAGCGGCGGCGGTAGAGGGCGGTGGCGGCGGGGACGAGCACGATGAGCAGCCCGGCGGTCCAGGCCAGGGACTGCCAGGCCCAGTGGGCCGCGGGTCCGCCCTGAGTCAGGGCACGCACGGCGTTCATGGTGACGCTGACCGGCTGGTTGCGGGCGAAGGCCTGCAGCCAGCCGGGCATGGTCTCGACGGGGACGGCCAGGGAGCTGGCGAAGACGAAGATCAGGATGGGCAGGGTGCCGGCGAGCTGCGCGGTCTCGGCGTCCTTGACGGCCAGGCCGATGACGGCCAGCAGCCAGGAGTAGGCGTAGGCGAACACCAGGACCAGGCCGACCGCGGCGGCCCCGGCCAGAGCGCCGTTGTCGAACCGGAAGCCGACGAGCGAGCCGACGGCGAGGACGACGGCCACGACGACTGTGGTGCGGCAGAAGTCGGCGAGGGTACGGGCGATCAGCACGGCGGGGCGGGCGACGGGCAGGGACCGGAACCGGTCGACCAGTCCGCCGGACAGGTCGGCGGCCAGCGCGACGGCGGTGGTGGCGCCGAAGAGGGTCGCTTCGACGAGCAGGCCGGGCAGCAGGTAGTTGGCGTAGCTGTAGCCGGGCGTGCGGATGGCGCCGCCGAAGACGTACCGGAACACGATCAGGAACACGATCGGCTGGAGACTGGCGAAATAAAGCACCTGGGGTGTGCGCACCATGCGCCTGACGTTCCGCAGGGTGATGATGCGAATGTCGCTCAGGAAGGTCATCGGGCCGACGCTCTCGGCGGCGGGCTGCTCGGTCATCGGGCGCTCCTTGCAGTGGCGGCGGAATCGTTGGCATCGTCAGCGTCGGTCTGGCCGTCGCTTCGCTCGCTGGTATCGGGACCAGGGCTTCCGGTGAGAGCGAGGAAGACCTCGTCGAGGGTGGGGCGGCGCAGCGCGGCGTCATCGATGGCGATGCCCGCGTCATCGAGCAGGCTCAGCGCAGTGCTCAGCGTTGCGGCGCCGGCGGGGGCGGGCAGCGTGATCCGCTGATGGTCGCGACCGGTGCCTGCCGTCGCCCGGCCCAACGGCACGACGGTCTGGACCGCGCGGTCACGCTGGCCGGGGTCGGTGACACGGAACTCGACCAGGTCTCCGCGCAGGTCGGCCTTCAGCTCGCCGGGGCTGCCCTCGGCGATCAGCCGGCCGTGGTCGATGACGGCGATGTGGTGGGCGAGCCGGTCAGCCTCTTCCAGGTACTGAGTGGTGAGCAGCACGGTGGTGCCGGCACCGGCGAGCTGCTCGACTGCGGCCCACATGGCCAGCCGGCTGGCCGGGTCCAGGCCGGTGGCCGGCTCGTCCAGGAACACGACCGGCGGGCCGGCGATGAGGCTGGCGGCCAGATCGAGGCGGCGCCGCATACCGCCGGAATAGGTGGCGCACCGCCGCCCGGCCACGTCGGCCAGGCCGAACTGCTCCAGCAGCTCGGCGGCGCGCTGCCGGGCCCGAGAGCGCGGCAGGTGGTACAGGCCGGCGATCATCTCAAGGTTCTCCCGGCCGGTGAGCAGCTCGTCCACCGTGGCGACCTGCCCGGTCAGGCCGATCATGGAGCGCAGACGGGCTGCGTCCTCGACCACGTCGCAGCCGAGCACGCGAGCGGTGCCCGCCGTGGGCGCCAGCAGGGTGGCCAGGATCCGTACCAGGGTGGTTTTTCCCGCTCCGTTCGGACCGAGCAACCCCAGCACCGTCCCGGCGGGAGCGGTCAGCGAGACCCCGTCCAGCGCGACGGTCGCGCCGAACGTCCGCCGCAGTCCCTCGATCTCGATCACAGCATCGGAACGCGCCATGGAGCCCTCCCGTCATTACTGTACTGAACCATTCAGTACATGTACTGCGCGGTACAGTACTTTTCGCTGACGCCCCGGTCAACCGAATCTGCCGGGAAGGAGCGGCCGTGGCACGACGCGCTGCCGACCGGGAGGACCCGCGGGTCACCCGGACCCGCTCGGTCGTCCTCGACGCGGCCGCCACGCTGCTGGCCGAGCGGGGCTATGCGGCGTTCACCATGGATGCGCTGGTCGAACGGACCGGGGTGTCCAAGACGACCATGTACAAGCACTGGCCCACCCGCACCGACCTCATCGCGGCCGCGATCCAGGCGATGGCCGTCGATCCCGTCGCCCCCGATACCGGTGACATCCGCGACGATCTGATCGCACTGACTATGGACAGCCTGAATGCCTACACCGGACCCCGGTGGTCCGGACTGGCGAGCGTGCAGGAAGCCGCGGCACACGACCCGGAACTGCGCGCCTCCTTGCAATCCGCGGTCAGCACCCGGTTCTCTGCGCCCAAAGCAGTCCTGGAACGCGCCGTGAGCCGCGGCCAGCTACGCGCGCAACTCGACGTGGACACGGCCGTCACGATCCTCATCGGCGCCGTCTTCTTCCGGCTTCGCGCCGCGGACCTGCCGCAGGTCAGGCGCGAGGTCCCGGCCATCATCGACACGGTCCTGGACGGACTGCGCCCGAGGTAGACCGGCTGATCCCATTGGGGAACAACGGTCGGCGACGTTCAGTCAACTCAGCACGGCAGATGCTACGGAGGTATTACAGACCGCCGGATCGGGGCCCGGCGGCGTAACGCCGCGGCCGGACCGCGGACGTACATGGCGTCGATCCGGACTTCTCCCTAAGGAACCAGCCATGGACATGAACAGCGTGAAGCAGGCGAAGCGGCGGCTCGGGCTGGCCGGCGGTGTGGCGCTGGCCGCCGCGGCCGTACTGGCCGGGCCCGCCGCCGCGGCGAACGCGGCCACAGGCGCGGGCACGGATTCGTCGCGGGCCGGGGGTGCGGTGTTCGTGCAGACGGACAACACCTCCGGCAACGCGGTGGTCGCTTATCAGCGGGCTGC
>DASYAE010000191.1:0-1687 GCA_036501535.1 Actinocrinis sp.
AACTTGTAGCCGCGGGCGTAGTCGAACTTCTCCACGGCCCGGATCAGGCCCAGGTTGCCCTCTTGGACCAGGTCCAGTATCGACATGCCGCGGCCGATGTAGCGCTTGGCGATGGAGACCACCAGCCGCAGGTTCGCCTCGATCAGCTTGCGCTTGGCGCTCTGCCCCTGGAGCACCAGGACGTGCAGGTCCCGGCGGTCCTCGGCGCGCAGGTCGAAGTTGGTCAGCAGCCGCTCGTCGGCGAAAAGGCCGGCCTCGACGGCGCGCGCGAGCTCCACCTCCTGCACCGCGGTCAGCAGCGGGATCCTGCCGATCTCGCGCAGGTACTGGCGGAACAGGTCGCCGGCCGGCCCGGCCGAGTCGGCCCAGGCGGCCACGTGCGCGTCGGCGGCCTGGCTCTCCTGCTCGGTGGGCTCCGCCTCGGCCTCGGCCTCGGCGAGGTCCTGCGCCTCCGGCTCGGATTCGCGCGGCCGGCCGGGCTGCTGCTCGGCCGGCGCCTCCGCAGGCGCGGCGGTCTGCTCAGTCTGCTCAGCCCCGGGCGGCGCCTCCGCGGCGGCGTCCGGGGCCGGCCCGGCCGCCGCGCGCTCGACCGTGCCGAGCGAGCTGAGCACGAAGTCCGCGTCGTCCTCCGGCCCGATCGCCCGGGCGAACGGCAGCGGCACCACGACGGCGAGCGCCGAGTCCCCGGCGGCCGTCCCATGAACCGGCGGGTGCGGCATGTCAGCACCCGCCTCTGCAGCGGTTGTGCGGGAGGGCCGGGTATCCGCCGCTTCGCGCGGCTCGCCGACCACCGTCAGATACCGCTCCTGCCGCGGCTGCGAATCGGCGCCGTTGCCGGCACCCGCCGCGGTTTCCACGATGACTCGCGCGAGAGCGCCATCCGTCACTTTCGAACTCCGTCCGAATCGGCGTGAAATGCCCGATTGCGCGATATCCGGTCGAACCGGACATCGGGCCGTGCGAGACTCCCTTGTCGGGCACGGGGGCGAAAGCGGGCGTCAGGCCCGTCCGGCGGAGTCGCCGCGCAACGGTCAAGCCGGCATCCGGCCTGAGTGCGCGGGTCTTTCCGCACGGTGTGGGTTCCACGACACTCCCCCTACCCCGCCACACGCGGTTTCGTGCCTGCGGGGACCAGAAAGTTCCGCGGATCGGTGTCACGGCAGCGCCTTTACCGCCATTTTGCAGCTCCCCGGCCGAAGCGAGGTCTGTCGTCCGATGTCTACAGGGGTCGCAGTATGGCGAATCGCGGTGCGATGTCCAGAGGATGCCTGGTTGCGCCGCCGCGGCGAATCAGCGTTGCGCGGTCGGGCGGGGGTCGGCCGGGCCGGGTCCGGCGGTTCTTTTACAGGATTCTGTGATACACGCGTGCACGGGGTCGGCGGGTTCAGGCCGAGTCGGTGAGCCGCTTGCGGTACCGGGTCAGGGCGTCGAGCTCGGCGTTGAGAGCGTGGTACAGCTCCGGATCCCGGCGCGGATCGACCCGCTGGAACCGCGAGTGCAGCTCCGCCTCGTGCCGGGCCACCGAGTCGACCCGCACGCTCGTGATCACCTTCGCCATATACGCGGCGTCGACCGGGTCGTGGCCGGGCTTGATCTCGCGCAGGATCGGCGGCTCGACCGCGAGCTGGTTGATCAGTGTCCGCACGACGTCGTTGGCCGCCGCCTCGGAGACCTCGCCGAGCCAGCG
>DASYAE010000192.1:0-44893 GCA_036501535.1 Actinocrinis sp.
GGGCAGCCAGGGCGGCCGCACCCGGCCGCGCCGCTCCCCGGCGCGGTCCGCGGCGCCCTCGCGCGGGCGGCGCGCGGTGTCGCCCGCCGCTTCGAGCTGCTGCTCAACCACGCGATCCGCCTCGCTTCTGCCGTGCCGCCCACACCACGCCGGCCGGATCCGGCGGCGTCAGCCGGCGGCGCCGCTCTTGCGCTCGCGCACCACCCGCGCGAAGACGTCGCCGCGCTCGCCGTAGTTGGCGAACATGTCCATCGACGCGCAGGCCGGGGCCAGCAGGACGGTGCCGCCGCGGGGCAGGCGCTCGCCGGCCAGCCGGCCGGCCTCGGCGACGGCCCGCGCCATCGCCTCGGGTCCGGTCAGTCCATCGTCCGCCCCGCCGACGTCCACGACCGGCAGGCTCGGGGCGTGTCGCGCGAGCGCTTGCGCGATCGCGCCGCGGTCCCGGCCGAGCAGCACCGCGCCGCGCAGCCGCCCGGCCGCGCCGGCGACCAGGTCGTCGAACTGCGCGCCCTTGGCCAGACCGCCGGCGATCCACACCACGTCCGCATAGGCGGCCAGCGAGGCGGCGGCGGCGTGCGTGTTGGTGGCCTTCGAGTCGTCGATGTACTCGATCCCGTCGATCGCGGCGACGAACTCGATGCGGTGCGGGTCCGGCCGGAAGGCGCGCAGACCGTCGCGCACGGCCGCCGGCGCGACGCCGTAGGCACGGGCGAGCGCGGCGGCGGCCAGTGCGTTGGCGATGTTGTGCGGCGCGTGCGGTTCGACGTCGAAGATCGTGCCGAGCTCGGCGGCCGCCGTGCGCCGGTCGTCGACGAAGGCTCGGTCGGCCAGGATCCCGTCGACCACGCCGAGCATCGACAGGCCCGGCGCGCCGAGGGTGAAGCCGACCGCCCGGCAGCCCTCGATCACGTCGGCCTGCTCGACCAGCGCCTCGGTGGCCGGGTCGGCGGCGTTGTACACGCAGGCGACCCGGCAGTTCTCGTAGATCCGGCCCTTGGCCGCGGCGTACGCGTCCATCGAGCCGTGCCAGTCGATGTGGTCCGGCGCGATGTTGAGCACCGCGGCGGCCAGTGCGCTCATCGAGTCGGTCCAGTGCAGCTGCTGGCTGGAGAGCTCGACGGCGAGCACGTCGTAGTCCGTGTCGCCGGTGACCGCGTCGATCACGGTGTAGCCGACGTTGCCGCAGGCGATCGTGCGCTTGCCGGCGGCTTCGAGCATCGCCGCGAGCATCCGCACTGCGGTCGTCTTGCCGTTCGTGCCGGTGACCGCGAGCCACGGGGTGAAGGTGCCGTCCGCGCGTGGGCGGCGCAGCCGCCAGGCCAGCTCGGCGTCGCCCCAGACCGGCACGCCCACCGCGCGCGCGGCCAGCACGATAGGCGCCTCGGGTGGGATACCGGGGGCCACTACGACCAGGTCGCAGCCCTCAGGCAGGGTCTTGTCGTCGCCGAGCCGCACCGTGATGCCCTCGGCCGGCAGCTCCTCGACCCGGCGCGAGGTCGCCTCGTCGTCGTACCGGTCGACCAGGGTGATCTCCGCGCCGAGCCGGAGCATCGCGCGCGCCGCGGAGAGCCCGACCACGCGGGCGCCGACCACGCAGACTCTTAGGCCGTCCCACGGAATCTTGTGCAGCCCCTCGACGTCCGGCCCGCGCCAGTCGCCGCCGCTCCCGGCACCCTGCTGCGCGCTCATGATCCGGTCACCCATCCGGCGTAGAACACGCCGATCCCGAGCGCGACGCAGAGCCCAGCGATGATCCAGAACCGGATCACGATGGTGACCTCGGCCCAGCCCATCAGCTCGAAGTGGTGGTGCAGCGGCGCCATCTTGAACACCCGCTTGCCGCGCAGCTTGAACATGCCGACCTGGATGATCACCGACAGGGTGATGATCACGAACAGCCCGCCGAGCAGCACGATCAGCAGTTCGGTGCGCGAGCAGATGGCTAGCCCGGCCACCGCGCCGCCGAGGGCGAGCGACCCCGTGTCGCCCATGAAGATCTTCGCCGGGGAGGCGTTCCACCACAGGAAGCCGAAGCAGGCGCCCATCATCGCGGCCGCCACGGTCGCCAGGTCCAGCGGGTCGCGCACCTCGTAGCAGGACGGGCCCGGCGCGTTCACGCAGCTCTGCCCGTACTGCCATACGCCGATCAGCACGTAGGCCGCGAACACCATCGCGGAGGCGCCGGTGGCCAGGCCGTCGAGCCCGTCGGTGAGGTTTACCGCGTTGGAGGTGCCGGAGATCAGCAGGTAGGCCCAGACCACGAAGAGGATCGGCCCGAGGCTGAGGGTGGTGTCCTGCAGGATCGAGACGTGGGTCGAGGCCGGGGTCAGCCCGTGCGCGTCCGGGAAGTGCAGGGCCAGCACCGCGAAGGTGACGGCGACCACCGCCTGGCCGATCATCTTCGCGTTGGCCCGCAGGCCGAGCGAGCGCTGCTTGTAGATCTTGATGAAGTCGTCCACGAAGCCGACCGCGCCCAGGCCCGTCATCAGGAACAGCACCAGCACCGCCGGCGCGCTCGGCCAGTGGTGCGTGGCCGCCTTGGTGACCGCGTAGGCGATCAGCGTGGACAGCACGATGACGATGCCGCCCATGGTCGGGGTGCCGCGCTTGGCCAGGTGGTCCTTGGGCCCGTCGTCCCGGATCAGCTGGCCGTAGCCGCGCTTGACCAGCATCCTGATCACGATCGGGGTGCCGACCAGGGAGCAGACCAGCGCGATGACGCTCGCGTAGAGGACCGCCCTCACCGCGCCGCCCCCTGATCCGCCGGTCCCTCGTTCGGCGCAGCGTCTAGCAGGTCGGCGGCCACCTTGCGCAGCCCGGCCGCGTTGGACGCCTTGACCAGCACCACGTCCCCCGGCCTGACTTGTGCGCGTAGCAGGTCCAAGGCTTCCTGCGATCCGGACACCGCTGCGGACCCCTCTGTGCCGGAACCTTCGCGAGCCGCGCCGGTGTGGATCGATGCAGCGCCCTCGCCGACGGCGACGAGCCGGTCGATGCCCAGCCGCACGACGAGCCGGCCGATCGCCTCGTGCTCCGCGTCGGAGCGTTCGCCGAGTTCGAGCATCGGGCCGAGCACCGCCCAGGACCGGGCGCCGGGACGCGACCGGCCGAGCAGCGCGAGCGACTTAAGCGCCGCCCCGACCGACTCGGGGTTCGCGTTGTACGCGTCGTCGATCACGACGACGCCGTCAGCGCGCTCTGACACGGCCATGCGCCCGCCGCTCAGTGCGACGGCAGCTGACAGCCTTTCAGCCACCGCGCCGACGCTCATTCCGGTGCCCAGCGCGGCGGCCGCAACGGCGAGCGCGTTGGACACGTGGTGCTCGCCGACGAGTTGCAGCGCGACGCGCGCTTCGGAGCCCTGCGCGGCAAGCGTGAAGGACGCGCAGCCGTCGGTGCCCATCTCGATACCGGTGGCCCGCACGTCGGCCTCTCGGGACTCGCCGAAAGTCACCACGCGCGCCTTCGTGCGCGAGCGCATCGCGGACACCAGCGGGTCGTCGGCGTTCAGCACCGCGAGCCCGTCCTCGGCCAGCGACTCGACCAGCTCGCCCTTGGCCAGCGCGGTCTTCTCCTTGGAGCCGAACTCGCCGATGTGCGCGGAGCCGACGTTCAGCACGATGCCGGTGGACGGCGGCGCGATCTCGCACAGGTAGCGGATGTGGCCGGGGCCGCGGCTGCCCATCTCCAGCACCAGGAACCGGGTCTGCGGCCCGGCGCCGAGGACGGTCAGCGGCAGGCCGAGCTCGTTGTTGTACGAGTTCTTCGGCGCGATCACCGCGCCCGGCCCCGGACCGTCCGGGCCGAAGCCCGGGTGGCCGGCCAGCACCTGGCCGAGCAGGTCCTTGGTCGAGGTCTTGCCCGAGGAGCCGGTCAGGGCGAGCACCTCGGCGGCGCCAAGACTGGACCCGCGCAGACCGGCCGCGCGCAGCCGGTCCAGCACCGCCCGGGCGAGCCGGCCCAGCGCCTTCTGCACGTCCTCCACGAGCACCGCCGGCGCGTCGACCGGCCGGCTGGCCAGGACCGCCGCGGCGCCGCGCTGCACGGCCGCGGCGGCGAAGTCGTGCCCGTCCGCGTTGAGTCCGGCGAAGGCGGCGAACAGCCCGCCCGGCGCCACCGCGCGCGAGTCCGCGGTGACGGGTCCGATCACCTCCAGGCCGCCGTCCGTTCCCGGCGCTGGCACGCCGCCGACCGCTTCCGCGATCTCGGTGAGGGTCATCCGGATCACTACAGTTACAGCCTCACTGGTCTTGTACGGCTCGTCTTGTACAGCGTCACCGGCCGGCCTCGGCCATCGGGGTCGGCAGTGGGCGCCGCCTGTCCGGCATCAGCGGCGGCCGGCCAGGTCGATCATCGAGCGCAGGACCGAGGCGTCGTCGAACGGATGGACCACCCCGCCGATGTCCTGGCCCTGCTCGTGCCCCTTGCCCGCGACCACGACCGCGTCGCCGGGCCCGCTGGCCGTCACGGCGCGCCGGATCGCCTCGGCCCGGTCCGGCTCGACCGCGACGGCCGCCGCGGCGCCGCACTCGATGGCGCTGCGGGCACCGGCCTCGGCGGCGGCCAGGATGGCCATCGGGTCCTCGGAGCGCGGGTTGTCGTTGGTGAGGATCACCTCGTCGGCGCCGCGCGCGGCGGCGGCGCCCATCAGCGGGCGCTTGCCCTTGTCCCGGTCGCCGCCGCAGCCGACCACGATGCGCAGCCGGCCCGCGGTCACCTTCCGGACCGCGGCGAGCAGGGTCTCGACCGCGTCCGGGGTGTGCGCGTAGTCGACCATGGCCAGGTAGGGCTGCCCGGCGTCGATCCGCTGCATCCGCCCCGGCACCCCGGCGACCTCGGAGACGCCGCGGACCGCGGTCTCCAGGTCGATCCCGGCCGCGACGAGCGTGATGACCGCCGCGACCGCGTTCGCCACGTTGAACTCGCCGGGCAGCCGCACGCTCGCCTCGCCGGCGAAGGCGTCCGGGCCGGTCAGCGTGAACCGGGAGCCGTCCGGGCCGAGCGCGATGCCGCCGACCCGCCAGTCGGCGTCGGCGGCGCCGTGCTCGGAGTAGGTCCAGTGCGGCACGCCCTGGCCCTTCACCCGCTCGATGAGCCGGCGGCCGTACGGGTCGTCCGCGTTGATCACCGCGAAGGCCGTGTAGTGCGGGGTGAACAGCTTCGCCTTGGCCTCGAAGTAGTCCTCGAGGGTGGGGTGGAAGTCGAGGTGGTCCTGGGAGAGGTTGGTGAACGCGGCGACGTCGTAGCGGATGCCCAGGGTGCGCCCGTAGGCGAGGGCGTGGCTGGAGACCTCCATCGCCACCGACTTGACGCCGTCCTCGCACATGACCGCGAGCAGGGCCTGCAGGTCGGGCGCCTCGGGCGTGGTGCGCACCGATTTCACGACGCGGTCGGCGATGCGCGTCTCGACCGTCCCGATCAGGCCGGTGCGCCGGCCCGCCGCGCGCAGGCCTCCGTCGATCAGATAGCAGGTCGTCGTCTTGCCGTTGGTGCCGGTGACCCCGAGCATCTGTACGTGCGTGGCCGGCTCGCCGTACAGCCGCGCGGACACCGGCCCGAGGGCCGGGCGCACCTGCGGCACGCGCAGCACCGGCAGGCCGGTCGCCTTAGCTCGCTCGACGCCGACGGCGTCGGTGAGGATCGCCGCCGCGCCCGCAGCGGCGGCCTGGATGCAGAACTCGGCCCCGTGCACGGTGGCACCCGGCATGGCCGCGTAGAGATCGCCGCGCCGCACCGCGCGCGAGTCGTGGGTGAACCCGGAGACCCGTGTCGCGGCCGCTTCTGACGCGCCGTCAGCCGGGCCGCCCTCGATCACGGCTCCCTGGACCGTCCCCGACAGCTCGGCCAGCGTGCGGCTCGGCACGGTCGCCGGCCGGGTCTGATCCGCGGTCGCGGCGGTGGCGGACGGTGGCGTTGGATCGATGGGATTCGACACGACGGGCAGGCTACCGCGTCCGGAGACGCGCTCGTGCTGTCCGGTTCGCCGCTGCGCTGCCGCGCCGCCTGCCATCGCCGCTACCACGTCTCGGGCAGCGACGGCGGCTGCGTGCCCGTGGGCGCGATACCCAGGCTCTGCAGCGCAAAGGACATGACCTTCTTGAACACCGGCGCGGCCACGGACCCGCCGGCGTAGTTGCCGATCGTCGGATCCTGCACCACCACTGAGACCACCAGCCGCGGGTTGTCGGCCGGGGCGAAGCCGATGAACGAGGCGGTATAGCCGCAGTAGCCGCCGCACTGGGTGTCGTAGCGGTTCGCGGTGCCGGTCTTGCCGGCCACCCGGTAGCCGGGGATCTCGGCCAGCGGCGCGGTCCCGTCGGCCGAGACCACGGACTCCATCATCTGCTCGACCTCGTTCGCGGTCTGCTGCGAGACCACCTGGGCACGGCTCGGCGCGGGCGCCGCGGTGAACCTGCCCGACGCCGAGACGTAGCCCTTGACCAGCGTCGGGGAGACCCGCACGCCGTCGTCCGCTATGGTCGCGAACACGCTGGTGGCCTGCACCGCGTTGACCGAGACGCTCTGCCCGAACGGGATGCGGTACCCGATCTGAAGACTGTTCCACTGCGAGGACGGCGGGAAGATGCCGGGCGACTCGCCGGGCAGGTCGAGGCCGGTGGACCGGCCGATCCCGAACTTCGAGAAGTAGTCGTAGAGCAGCTGGTCGCGGTTCGGCCCGAACTGCTCGGTGACCTCGTCGGTGCCGATGTTGCTGGACTGGGCCAGGATGCCGTCGAGGGTCAGGTCCTCGGTCCCGTGGTTCGTGTCGTCGTGCACCGGCGGGCTGTCCGGCGGGGTGAGCACCGGCGGCACCACGACGTGCGTGCCCGGGTTGGCGACGCCCATCTGGATGGCCGCGGACATGGTCATGACCTTGGCCACCGAGCCGGGCTCGTAGACGTCGGAGACGGCCCGGTCGCCGATGTTGCCGGAGCCGGCGGCGGACAGGTCGGTCTGGTCGTACGTCGGCGCGGTGGCCAGGGCGAGGATCGCGCCGGTGCGCGGGTCCTCGACCACGACCGTGCCGGAGGCCGCGCCGGACGCGGTGACCTCCTGGTCGATCGCCTGCTGCGCGGCCCACTCGATGCCGGGGTCGAGGGTGGTCTCGACCGAGGTGCCGTCGACCGGCTCCTGCTCGTTGATGCCCGCGGTCGGGATCTCGGTGCCGTCCGCGGCCTGGTAGGAGATCTGGCCGTTGCGCCCGGCCAGCAGCGAGTTGTACTCCTCCTCGAGGCCCTCGCCGCCCTGCCCCGCGGCGTTGACGAAGCCGACCACGTTCGAGGCGAGCGGGCCCTGCGGGTAGACGGTCACCGGGTCGGCGGTGCCGAACACGCCGGACAGGCCGAGCGCCTGGATCTTCGCCCAGGTCTGCGGGCTGACCTGCTTGGCCAGCAGCTGGTACTGGGTGGCGGAGTCGGCGAGCTGCGCCTGCAGCTTGGACACGTCCGCAGTGCCCGGCGGGTTGCCCAGCAGCGCCGCGAGCTTGGCCGCGTAGACCGCGGGGTCCTGCTTGAGCTGCTGGATCTGCTGCGGATCGGCGGTCACGTCGACCGCGGCGACGGACTCGGCCAGCGGCTGGCCGCCGTCGTCCAGTATCGATCCGCGGGTCGCCATGAGCGTGTAGTCGGAGGTGCGGGCCGCGGCGGCGGCCAGGCCGTAGCCGGGACCGTCGATCACCTGGAGCTGGATAAGCCGGGCGCCGTACATGGAGAACACGAAGGCCAGCACCAGTATCCCGACCCGCAGCCGGCGTCCCGGGCTGCCGAGGCGCAGCGGCCGGGCGGCGGGCTTCGGGCCGGGCCTGCGCGGGTCGGGCGGCGCCTGGGAGCGCAGGGTCCGCGCCGTCCGAGGCGCGGGGGCCCGCTTGCGCGCGGCCGGGCGGGGCGGGGCGGCGGTCTTGCGGCGCGGCGGAGGCACGCGCCTTGGCCCGCCGCCGCCGGTGCGGCCGGAGCCGCCGCTCACGGCGTCGTCCCGGTCGTCGTGGAGGGCGAGCTGGAGGCGGCCACCGACGGCGAGGGCGCCGCCGACGTGGACGGCGACGGGGTCGGCTTCGCGGTCGTCGGCGCGGGCGTCGGCGAGCCGAGCACGCTGCCGTCGGCCGGGTTCAGGAAGGCCGGCTGCGGGTTGGGCACCATGCCCAGCGCGGCGGCCTGCGAGGCCAGCGCGCTCGGGGCGGTCGTGGCGGACAGCTCCAGCTGGAGCTGCTGCTCCTCGTCGGTCAGCTGGGTGCCGCGCTGCTGGGCCGACTGGAGGGTGAAGGCGCCCTTGTCCAGCGCGGTGTTGACCATGAGCAGCAGGATCAGGCCGAGGCCGAGCACGGCCAGCACCAGGACGGCGAAGGGGATGATCGAGCGGCGCCCGGCGAACCCGTCGACGAGCGCGAAGCCCCGGCCCCCGGCCCGGCCGCGCGCCCTCGGCCGCGGAATTTCAGCCACGGCGCACCACTCCCCTGCTCGACCGCTGCTCGATCACTCTTTCGGGGCCAGTATTCCGCACGCTCCCGGCCCGATCCCGCAACGGCGCAACGAGTCTGACGTGTTCTCAAACTCATTTCACCCGCGGCGCCGGGCGCCGGTGCGGCCGAAGCGCTCGGCCACCGAGCCGGCGCGCACCCGCCGGGCCGCACGGAACTTCGCCGAGGCGGCGCGCGGATTGCGCTCGACCTCCTCGGCGTCGGGGGCCTCGGCGCCCCGGGTCAGCAGCTCGAGCAGCGGCTCGGTGCCCGGCGGGGCGAAGGGCAGGCCGGGCGGCGCGGCGGACTCGGCGCCGGCCGCGAGCACCCGCTTGACCAGCCGGTCCTCCAGCGAGTGGTAGGAGAGCACGGCGATCCGGCCGTCCGCGGCGAGCAGGTCGGCCGCGGCCGGCACGGCCCGCTCCAGCACCGCCAGCTCCGCGTTGACCTCGATGCGCAGCGCCTGGAAGGCGCGCTTGGCCGGGTGCCCGCCGGTGCGCCGGGTCGCCGCCGGGATGGCCGAGCGCACCAGCTCGGCCAGCGGCCCGGTGCTCTCCAGCGGGGCGCGCGAGCGCGCCGCGACGATGGCGGCGGCGACCCGGCCGGCGAAGCGCTCCTCGCCGTAGTCGCGCAGGATCCGGGCGAGCTGCGCCTGTGAATAGGTGTTCACCACCTCACGGGCCGTCAGCTTCGCGGTCTGGTCCATCCGCATGTCCAGCGGAGCGTCGTAGGCGTAGGCGAAACCGCGCTCGCGCTCGTCGAGCTGCAGCGAGGAGACTCCGAGGTCGAACAGGATGCCCTGGACCGCGCGCAGGCCGAGCCGGGCGGCCACCTCCGGCAGTTCGTCGTACACGGCGTGCACCGCGGTGAACCGGTCGCCGAAGCGCGCCAGCCGTGCCCCCGCGCGCTCCAGCGCCTCGGGATCGCGGTCCACGCCGATCACGCGGATCCCGGGGAACCGCTCCAGCAGCGCCGCGCTGTGCCCGCCGAGGCCCAGTGTCGCGTCGACGATCACCGCGCCGTCGCCGGCGGCTCCCTCTCCCACGGCTGGGGCGAGCACTTCGACGCACCGCTCCAGCATCACCGGGACGTGCCCGAAGCCCTGCCCGCCGTCCTGCCCCTGCGACCGTTCCACGGCAGCCATCGTAAGAGCGTCCTCTCCATGCCGCGGCCACAGGTCCCCGCCCGCTCAACTGGACTCACGGACGCTCTGACGCCGGGGAAGGAGCTTCAGAACGCTGGTGAGCGGGTGGAGGCCTGTGGCCGCGGCCTGCGGGCCGCGCCGTTCGCGCTACTGCGGAGGCGGGGGCGGCTCCTCTCGGTTCCAAGACTGTTGGCGCTGCTGTTGGTGCTGCTGTCGATGCTGCGGTTCAAGCTGCGTTTCCTGCGCCGCCGGCCCCGCGGCCAGCACCGCCTCGGGGAACGCCGCGAACCTCGGTTCCATCTCTTCCAGGTACCGGTCCCAGGCCCCGGCGTCCCACAGCTCGAAGTACGTATCCGCGCCGATCACCGCGACCTGCTGGGTCAGCCCGGCGTACTGCCGCAGCTGCGCGGACAGGGTGATGCGGCCCTGCTTGTCGAACTCCTGCTCCACCGCTCCGGCGTACAGCACCCGCAGATAGTCGCGGGCCTCCAGCGGAGCCGCCGAGGATCCGGCCGCGCCGATGCCGCCGCGCGAGCCGGCGGCCACCGCGTCGGCCGCCCGGGCGAAGACGCGGGCCGGCCACGCCGTGAGACAGCGCCGCTGCCCTTTGGCGATCACCAGCCGCTCCGTTCCGTCGACCCGGACCACTTCCTCGCGGAACCTGGCGGGCAGAATCAGCCGGCCCTTCTCGTCCAGCCGCGGGACGAAGGTGCCCAGGAACACCGGCGCCTCCCACGGTTCGGACGCGAACTGCCCGCCGAATCGGCACGCCGCCGGCCCGCGCCGCCCACCGCGGCGCTCGAATCCTCCACTGCCCCCCACTCTACTCCACAAACCCCCCCTTACGCCGTCCGAAGGCCCCACCCGGGGCAACCCAGCTCCCCGGTGCCCGCTCTTGTACACACGGGCGGAAAATCGTCCGCCGCCTCTTGCGCGCAGACCGGCATGTTCAGGCAAGATGACCGGAGGACGGCCGGGATGCGAAGAGGACGGGCCGGTAATGAGGGGAGAGACCTGGTGCACACCGGGTTCGAACAGCGTGGTGAAGCCCAGTCCGGCCCCGGCGGAGCGCACCCCGTCGCGGACGAGCCGCACCCCTCCGCCGCGGGCCAGATCATCGCCACCGCGGACCGCATCTGCGGGCGGGTCGAGTCGGTGATCGAGGGCAAGCGCGAGGTGATCCGGCTGGCGCTGACCGTCCTGCTGGCCGAGGGCCACCTGCTGATCGAGGACGTCCCCGGGGTCGGCAAGACCATGCTGGCCAAGGCGCTGGCCAAGTCGATCGACTGCACGGCCCGGCGGATCCAGTTCACCCCGGACCTGCTGCCCTCCGACGTCACCGGCGTGACCGTGTTCGACCAGCAGAGCCGGAAGTTCGAGTTCAAGCCGGGCGCCGTATTCGCGCACCTGGTGCTCGGCGACGAGATCAACCGGGCCTCGCCGAAGACCCAGTCGGCGCTGCTGGAGTGCATGGCGGAGCACCAGGTCACGGTGGACGGCGTCAGCTATCCGCTGGAGACCCCGTTCATGGTCATCGCGACCCAGAACCCGGTCGAGATGGAGGGCACCTACCCGCTGCCGGAGGCGCAGCGGGACCGGTTCATGGCCCGCATCGCGATGGGATACCCGACTGCCGCGGCCGAGTTGCGCATGGTCGACGGGCACAGCCGGTCCAACCCGCTGGACGATCTGCAGCCGGCGGCGGACACCCGCGACGTGGTCAAGATGATCGAGGCGGTGCGCACGGTGCACGTGGCCGAGGAGGTCAAGCGCTACGTCATCGACCTGGTCACGGCGACCCGCAACACCTCGGAGCTGCGCCTGGGCGCCTCGCCCCGGGCCGCGCTGCACCTGATCCGGGCCGCGCGCGCCAAGGCGGCGCTGGAGAACCGCGAGTTCGTGCTGCCCGACGACATCAAGTCGCTGGCCCTCCCGGTGCTCGCGCACCGGATCATCCCCACGGCGCTGGCCCGCTCGGGCCACCGCAGCGCCGAGCAGATCCTCGCCGAGCTGCTCGAGACGGTCGCCGTGGGCGTCCCGGAGCAGCGACGCCGATGAGCGGCAGGAGCCCGGCCGCGACCGGCGCGCGCGCTGTGCGGCCGCCGTTGCGCCCGGTCGGCGCGGTCCGCGGCTTCTTCTCCGGCCTGACGGTTCGCGGCTACTCGTTCTTCTCCGCAGGCGTCGGATCCACCGTGGCCGCGATATTCGTGGGCTACCAGCCACTGCTGCGCGTGGGCGTATTGCTGATCGCGGTGCCTATCGCAGCCGCCGCAGTCACCACGGCGTCCCGCTATCGGATCTCCTGCCAGCGCACGCTCGATCCGGCCCGCGTACCCGTCGGCTCATACGCCCACGTCGGTCTCCACCTGCGCAACGCCGCCCGCCTGGCGAGCTCTCCGCTGCTTATCGAAGACCGGGTGCCTTACACCCTCGGTTCGCGTCCTCGGTTCGTTCTGCGACGCATCGAGCCGTACGGGCGACGCGAGGTGCGCTACCGCATGCGCACCGACAATCGCGGCCAGTACACGATCGGCCCACTCACGGTGCGCAGCGCGGACCCGCTCGGCCTGTTCGAGCTGACCCGTTCCTTCTCCGCACAGCACACGCTGACCGTCGCTCCGCGCGTCGACCCGCTGCCCGCGATCCTGTTGGGCACGGTGTGGACCGGACACGGCGACGGCCACGCCACCCACGCGGCCGCGGCCGGCGAGGACGACGTCGGCGTACGCGAATACCGCTACGGCGACGAGCTGCGGCGGATCCACTGGAAGGCCACCGCCCACCACGGCGAGATGATGGTGCGCCGCGAGGAGCTGAACTGGCACAGCCGCTGCTCGGTGGTGCTCGACGACCGCGTGGGCGCGCACCAGGGCACCGGGCCGGCCTCCTCGCTGGAGTGGGCGATCTCAGCTGCCGCGAGCTGCGCGGTCCATCTGCTGCACCAGGGCTACACGGTCCGGCTGTCCACCGTGGCGGCTGCCGGCGAGATCACCGCGGACAGCGAGGACGAGATCCTGGAGAGTCTCGCGGTGCTGCGCCCGGTGCACGCGTCCTCGGTCATGGTGCGGCAGAACCCTGAGGGCGAGTCGGACGGCCTGGTCGTGGCGGTGCTCGGCGAGCTCGGCACCGCCGACGCGACCGAGCTGGTGCGCGGCAAGCCCGGCAAGGCCGACGCGATCGCGTTCCTGCTCGACACCCGCACGTGGGCCGGCGCCCCCGATGTCGTGCAGCAGGACGGCCCCGACCCGGCCGCCGTCCTGCTCGAGGCCGGCGGCTGGCAGGTGGTCCACGCCCGGGTCTCCGACCGGTTCCCTGACCTGTGGCGCGCCGCCGCCCGGCACAGCGCGGCGCCCGAATCGCTGGAGGCGAGATGACCGAGGAGCAGAAGACCCGCGCCGGCCTCGCCGCCGCCGCGGCGGCCGCGACGTGCGCAGCGGCTCTTGGCCTTGTCCGGCTGGTCTCACCCGGCTCGTGGGTGATCTGCTGCGCGCTGGTCACCGCGGTCGTCGCCGCGTCCGGTGTCATCGCGCACCACTTCACCCAGCGCAAGCTGTTCATCCTGCCGATCCAGATCATCGCGGTGGCGATGACGATCACGCTGCTCCGGGTGCCCGGAAGCGCCATCGGCGGGGTCCTGCCGGGCCCGGGCGCCCTGCACGCGCTCGCCGACCAGTTCTCCGACGGCCTGAACCAGATGAAGCAGTACGCCCCGCCCACGCCCTCCACGGGCGGCATCACCACCATCCTGGTGCTCGCCTGCGCCGGCTTCGCGCTGGTCGTCGACGCCCTGGCGGTCACCTTCCAGCGGGTCGCGGCGACCGGACTGCCGCTGCTCGCGGTCTACCTCATCCCGGCCACCCGCGCCCAGGGCGGGTTCAGCTGGCTGGCCTTCGCCATCGTCGCGTTCGCGTACCTCACGCTGGTAGGCGTAGAGGGGCGCGGGCGCCTCGGGCGGTGGGGCCGCGCCGTCGGCGGCCGCCAGGGCAGCATCCGTGCCGGCCAGACCAATCCGCACGCCGGACCGGCCCGGCGGATCACCGCCATCGCGGTCGGCGTCGCGCTCGTCATGCCGTGGTTCATCCCGACCCTGCCCGGCCTGATCCCCCGGTTCGGCGGCAGCGGCAACGGCCAGGGCCCGACGGTCAGCATCAACCAGGACGTCGACCTGCGCGCCTCGCTGACCTCGACCACGCCGGTCGACCTGCTGCACTACACCACCGATTCGCCGTACACGCGCAGCAACTACCTGATGATGTCGGTCGACGACAAGTTCGACGGCAACTCCTGGACGTCCTCGTCGCCGAACGGCGGCCCTGAGACCAACCCCGCCGCCTTCGACCTGGCCGACCCCGGCCTGACAGACAAGCAGGTCTCGCAGTCCACGGTCCATACGCACGTCGACGTCACCGGAAACCTCGCCTTCGGCAACATCCCGGCGCCCTACGCGGTCACCCAGATAAGCGGCCTGGCGGTCTCCTCGTACGACCCGGCCACCGACGTGATGTGGGCCGCCGGCCCGACGGGCACCTCGCGGGAGAACGATCAGTACGACGTGCGCAGCACGGACGCCGAGCCGACCTCGGACCAGCTCACGGCCGCGCCGGCTCCGACGTCCGAGCTGCTCGCGCAGTACACGAGCCTGCCGGCCGACCTGCCGGCCGAGGTGCGCACGCTGGCCCGGCAGATCACCGCGAACTCCGTCGGCGAGCTGGCCGAGGCGGACGCGTTGCAGCAGTACTTCATGACGCAGTTCACCTACAGCCTCTCGGTGCCCGCCGGCAGCGGCAACGACGCCATCGAGCGCTTCCTGAACACCAAGCAGGGGTTCTGCGAGCAGTTCGCCGGCACGATGGCCGCGATGGCCCGGTCGCTGGGCATCCCGGCCGTGGTGGCGGTCGGGTTCACCCCGGGCGAGGAGCAGTCGAACGGCAGCTTCGTGGTGACCACGCACGACGCGCACGCCTGGCCGATGCTGTACTTCAGCGGCGTCGGCTGGGTCAGGTTCGAGCCCACGCCGACCATCGCAGCCAGCGGCCGCGGCGAGACGCCCGCCTACTCGGTGCCCTCCACCGGCCCGAACGCCTCGGCCTCGAGCAATGCGAACGCCTCGTCGAACCCGCTGCTGCACCCGTCGAACGCCCCGACCGCGTGCGCCAACCTGCCGCACAAGGTCCTCAACGGCCAGGGCTGCTCCACCGGGCAGCAGCTCACGGCTGCCGCGCAGCCGTTCTCCTGGCTCGGACCGCTCGGCGCGGTGCCGCGCTGGTTCCACCGGTGGTTCCTGACCGGCTCGGCCGCGCAGATCGCCGCGAAGCTCGCGGCCCTGGTCCTGCTGCTGCTCGCGGTCGTGCCCGGCACCGGCCGGTTCATCCGCCGGCGCCGGCGCAAGTCCCTGGTGAAACAGGCCGAGCGGTACCTGGCGCGGGCCGCCGCCGGGGAGACGGTGCACATCCGCACCGGAAGCGGGCGGCGCGGCGGCCGGCCGACCACCGCGATCGCCGCGATAGCCCTCGCCGCCTGGGACGACCTGCGGGAATGTGCCGACGACCTCGGATATCCCTGGCCGGAGAGCGACACCCCGAGACAGAGCGCGCAGCGGCTGGCCGCCGTCGCGCTGTTCGACGAGGACGCCCAGGACGCCATCGGCCGGGTGACCACGCTGACCGAGCAGGCCCGCTACGGCAACGCGGACCAGCTCGACCGGCCGATGCTGCGCACCCTCCCGGCGGACCTGCGCACGCTGCGCTCCGCCCTGGCCGAGCACGCCAACCGGTCGGCCAGGATCAAGGCCGCGATCATGCCGAGCTCTTCGCTGACGAAGATGCGCGAGCGGCGCGACCGGGTCACCGCCGAGCTGACCCGCGGCACCGAGCTGTTCCGCCGGCACGGCGACGGCCGCACGGACGGCCTTAGGGCTTCTCGAGGTCCCCGACGAACTCGTAGGTGAGCTGGGTGATGCCGGCGCCGACGGTCCGGCTGCCGACGAGGCGCAGCGGCCTCTCGCCGCCGGTCTCGCCGAACAGCCGCTGCCCGGCGCCGAGCACCACCGGGAAGACGAACAGACGAAGCTCGTCGACGAGGCCGTGGTCTACCAGCACGCGTCCGAGCCGGTAGCTCGCGTAGACGACGATCTCCCCGTCCACCTCCCGCTTGAGCCTCGCGACCTCGTCCGCCGCTTCGCCCGCCAGCACGGTCACGTTGGCCCACTCGGGATCCTCGAGGGTGGAGGAGACCACGTACTTCGGCAGGCTCCTCAGGCGCTGCGCCCAAGCACCCTCGCGGGACGCCCACCGCTGCGCGAACCAGGCGTAGCTGCGCCGGCCCATCAGCAGTGCCCCGGCGCCCATCGCCTCCGCGTGCTCGATCTCGCCCCACGCCTCGAGGTCCGCGCCGCCGGACCGGCCGAACCAGCCGCCCAGCTTGAAGCCCTCCATGCCGTCGGGGTCTTGGACCACGCCGTCGAGCGAGGCGTTGGTGCTGATGACTATCTTTCCCATGATCGGCAGTCCCTTTCCGTCAGAGTTGCCTGCGCCGGTGTAGACCCCGCGGCGCCGGAAACCGGGCGCCCGCCGACCGCCCACTTCGCCGATCGGACGGTGTCTCCACCGGGAAGCGGGAATGTGTGACGAGGAGGGTGATGTGAGCGCAGCGAGTTCCGACCTGATCGCCAGGGCGAGGACCGGGGACGGCGAGGCGTTCGGCGAGCTGGCCGATCCGCACCGCCGGGAGCTGCTGGCGCACTGCTATCGGATGCTCGGATCCCTCCAGGAGGCCGAGGACGCCCTGCAGGACTCGCTGCTGGCCGCCTGGCAGGGCATCGCGGGCTTCGAGGAGCGCTCCTCGCTGCGCACCTGGCTCTACCGGATCGCCACCAACCGCTGTCTCAACGCGCGCCGCGCGATCAGCCGGCGCCCGGCCAAGGCGTGGGACGTGCCCAATGTCGATCCGCCCGAGCCGACCAGGCTCGGCGACGTCGTCTGGCTCCAGCCGTACCCGGACGAGCTGCTCGAGGGATCCGCCGGCCGGCCGTTCGGCCCGGAGGCGCGCTACGAGCAGCGCGAGTCGATCTCCCTGGCGTTCGTGACCGCCCTGCAGGCCCTGCCGTCCCGCCAGCTGGCGGTGCTCGTCCTGCGCGACGTCCTCGGATTCCACGCGGGCGAGGTGGCCGACATGCTCGACTCGACCGTCGACTCGGTCAACAGCGCCCTCAAACGGGCGCGCGCCACCCTGCAGAGCCGGCGGGCCGCGAGCATCGGCCGCGACGCGCCGCCGGCCGCGGGATCGGCCGCCGAGGACGCGCTCGTGCAGAGATTCGTCGTCGCGTGGGAGTCCGCCGACATCACCGGCCTCGTGGCGCTCCTGACCGACGACGTCTTCGTGTCGATGCCGCCGATGCCGTTCGAATACGCGGGCCGGGACGCCGTCCTGCGCTTCTGCGCCAGCGTCCTGGACGCCGGCCGCAGATTCGAGCTCGTGCCGACGCGGGCCAACGGTCAGCCTGCGTTCGGCGTCTACCTACGGACGCCTGGCGGCATCAGCCACGGTGTCGGCCTCTACGCGCTCACCCTCGCCGGCGACCGGATCTGCGCCATGACCCGTTTCGAGAACGGCATGCTCCCGTACTTCGGCCTGCCGCGATCGCTTTCCGGCCGATAGGCCGCCGACGGACGGCGGAGCTTTCAGGGCGTTTCCTAGAAGCCGTCCCGCTCCCGGCGGTGCTGCCAGCGCAGCTCCATCCGCTGCATGAACCCGCCGGACCCGCCGGACCGGCGCGGCCGCAGCCGGAACGCCGGCACGATCTGGCCGGGCGCCGGGACTCGGCGCCAGATGGACCAGGCCAGCCAGACGCAGGCGACCACGACGGCGCCGCCGGCCACGTCCAGCGCGGCGCGCTTGTCCACCACCCCGTAGCCGATCAGGGCACCCCCGGCCAGCGCGCAGAACAGGGCGAGCACGGCCCGCCGACGCAGCCTCTTGCGCAGCTTCCCGCCCTGCAGGGCGGACGCGAACTTCGGGTCCTCGGCGTGCAGCGCCCGCTCCATCTGCTCGAGCAGCCGTTGCTCATGCTCGGACAGCGGCACGGGTTCCTCCTCGCTTCATGCGGACGTGGTGCGCGACGCCGCGCTGCGCTGCGGCCGAACGCGTCGACCGGCCCCGGCACCACTCGGATTCAAGGATAAGCAGGCCGCTGCGTGTGCGGAACGGCACCGGGGGATTTTCCGCACGGCCCGGGCCGCCGCCGAGTGACGCGGTGTCAGTCGGCGGCGTCAGTCGGCGGCGCCGTCGACGCCCGCCAGGACGTGGAGCTGGGCCGCCATCGGGCGGAACTCGGGCAGTTCGGCGGCCATCGCCTCGAGCGCCTGCAGATCCGCCGCGGTCCCGCCGCCGGCCGGCGAGTCCAGCGCCGAGGCGGGCACCAGGTCGGCGAAGATGCGCACGCCGTGCACGGCCCGCACGCCGAATCCGGCGCCCTCCAGCAGCCCGCGCAGCTCGGCCTCGCTGAACCGGTGCGGCACCGGGTCCTGCTCGCCGAAACGGCCGTCGGGGTCGCGCAGCCCGGCCAGCGCCTCCGCCAAGTGGCCGCCGAGCGCACGGGAGAGCACCGCGGCGGTCCGGTTCGCCGCCAGGACGCTGGCCACGCCGCCGGAGCGCAGCAGCCGGCGCGCGGCGAGGGCGCCCTGAACCGGCTCGTCGGCGAACTCCAGCACGCCGTGGCACAGCACCGCGTCCGCCTCGCCCGGGTCGACCACCTCGCCGGCGGTGGACAGGTCCCCCTGGACCGCCCGCACCGGGCCGGCCGGGCGCGCCTCGGCCAACCGGCGCTCGAGCGCGGCCAGCGCGTCAGGGCTCGGATCGATCACGGTGACCCGGTGGCCGAGACCGGCCAGCGGCACCGCGAAGCCGCCGGTGCCCCCGCCCAGGTCGACCACGTCGAGCGGGCCGCCGGCGCGCCGCGCGAGGTCGTCGAGGGCGCCGCGCAGCACGTCCCACACGACGGCGGAACGCATCGGGCTGTGGTGGTTGGCGCGGTCAGTCAACACGTGGCTCGGCCTCGCTTCGGCGGCGTGCGCCCCGCGGGCCGCGGGGCCGGTTCGGCTTCGTCTGAGCAGAGACTAGGTTATCCGGCCGCGAGAGCGGACAGCGCCGCGCGCGCGACCTGTGCCGCGTCGGCGTGCTCGAGATCCGGGTCGTCGACCGCGAAGGTGGCGATGCGGCCCGGAGGCGTGGTCGGCCCCTCGAACCGGACGGTGACCCGGCCGGCCCCGGCGCCCTGCACCCAGCCCTGGCCGCGGCTCGCGTGGAGCACGTCCTGCCCGGCCAGCCAGCGCCGCGCGGAGGAGTCCACCGGGGCCGGCCCGAAGAGCGTCACGGCGGGCACGGAGTCGCCGGACCGGCCGTCGTCCGCCACCGCGCCCGGCTCGGCGGTCTCCGCGTCCGAAGACGCCTCGTCGTCCGACAGCTCCGCCAGCAGATCCCCTTGGGCGTAGTCCACAAGCCCGGACATGCCGACTCCGAGCAGCCGGATGCCGGCCGAGGACGCGGTCGCGGCCGGCACCGCGTCGGCGAGCAGTCGTACCGCCGCCGCAGTCACCACGCGCACATCGTCCGTCGGCCCGCGCAGCGTCTCGGACCGGGTGACCGTGGTGAAGTCGTGCCCGCGCGCTTTCACGGTCACGGTCCGCGCGGTGAACCCGGAATCGCGCATCCGCCGGACCACCCGCTCGGCCAGCCCGACCACCGCGGCCCGCATGCTAGCCTGGTCGGCCAGGTCGTGCGGATACGTGTCCTCCGCGCTGATCGACTTGGTGGCCCGCTCCGGCTCGACCGCGCGGCCGTCCAGCCCGCGGGCCAGCCGGTGCAGCAGCGAGCCCCACGCCGAGCCGAGCAGGCCGACCAGGTCCGTCTCCGTCAGCACCCTGAGCTGGGCGACCGTGCCGACCCCGATCCGGCGCAGCCGCTCGGCCGTGGCCGGGCCGACGCCCCACAGCGCCCGCACCGGCAGCGGGTCGAGCCAGGCCTCCTCGGCCCCGGCGGGCACGATCACGCAGCCGTCCGGCTTGTCCGAGTCCGACGCGACCTTCGCCACCAGCTTCGAGGTGCCGGCGCCGACCGAGGCGGTCAGTCCGGTGAGCCGGTGGATCTCGGCGCGCAAATGCTCGGCGGTCTGCCTGACCTGGGCTTCGTCCCCGGGCACGCCTTGCGGCATCGCAGCCAGGTCCACGAAGGCCTCGTCGAGGCTGACCGGCTCGACCAGCGGGCTCGCCTCGCGCAGGACGCCCATCACGACCTGGCTCACCGCGTGGTAGGCACCGAAGCGCGGATAGAGGTATGCCGCGTTAGGGCACAGCCGGCGGGCCAGTGCGGTCGGGATCGCTGATCTCACGCCGAATACGCGCGCCTCGTAGCTCGCGGTGGAGACGACGCCGCGCAGCCCGACGCCGCCGACGACCACGGGCTTGCCGCGCAGGCTGGGCTTGTGCTGCTGCTCGACGGCCGCATAGAAGGCGTCCATGTCGACGTGCAGGATCGACGGCACCGTCCTGGTCGGGAGCGCCGGCGTAGCCACCCGACCATGGTCTCTCGCCGGGCCGACACGCACGACGCAGTAGGGCCGCGACGCGCCCGCGCCGCGGCCCTAACTTATCCACGTGTCCGCACAGCCGGAGGCTCAATCCGACGTCTTCACCGGGCTCGCCTGTCAGCGGGCCCCCCTCGGGCGCGGACCCCGCTCAGGGTGGGGAACCCGCGCGCCGGAGGGACCGATCCCGGCGGCTGCCGCGCCTTGGCGGAGCACCGATAACGATAGGGTCACAGGGGCATAACTGCCAAGTCCGGCGCGAATATTGAGACGGAAAATGCGCCCCCGCAAACGGGTTTCCGGCCGGAATCGGGCGTGTGATCAGGGCTGCGGCGCCCAGCCGGGCATCGGGAAACCGGTGAGCAGCTCCCTGACCTCGGCGGCGATCCGGCCCAGCGCGGCCGCCGGCTCCGGCTCGGACAGCGCGGCGACGGACCCGGCCCGGCCGGCCACCGCGACCGCCTCGTCGATCCACCGGCCGACCTCGGCGATCTGCGCCGCGCCCAGCCCGCGCGTGGTCACCGCGGCCGAGCCGATCCGCAGGCCGGACGGGTCCAGCGGCTTGCGCTGGTCGAACGGCACCGAGTTGAAGTTCAGCTCGACGCCGGCCGCGTCCAGCGCCTTCGCGGCCACCTTGCCGGTGACCCCCTTGCCGGTCAGGTCGACCAGCAGCAGGTGGTTGTCGGTGCCGCCGGAGACCAGGTCGAAGCCGCGGCCGGCCAGCTCCTCGCCCAGCGCCTGCGCGTTCGCCACGATGGCGGCCGCGTAGTCCTTGAACGAGGGCTGCGCGGCCTCCTTGAGCGCCACCGCGATCGCCGCGGTCGTGTGGTTGTGCGGGCCGCCCTGCAGGCCGGGGAACACCGCCTTGTCGATCGTCTTGGCGTGCTCCGCGGTGGAGAGCAGCATCGCGCCGCGCGGGCCGCGCAGCGTCTTGTGCGTGGTGGTGGAGATCACGTCGGCGTGGCCGACCGGCGAGGGGTGCGCCCCGCCCGCGACCAGGCCCGCGATGTGCGCCATGTCCGCCAGCAGGACCGCGCCGCACTCGCGGGCGATCTCGCCGAAGGCGGCGAACTCGATGGTGCGCGGGATGGCGGTGCCGCCGGCGATGATCATCTTGGGCCGCTCGCGCAGCGCGATCTCGCGCACGTCGTCCATGTCGACCCGGCCGGTCTCCGGCCGCACGCCGTAGTGCACCGGCTTGAACCACTTGCCGGTCACCGAGACCGGCGAGCCGTGGGTCAGGTGGCCGCCGTGCGCCAGCGACATGGACAGGAACGTGTCGCCGGGCTGCAGGAACGCCAGGTAGACGGCGAGGTTCGCGGGCGAGCCGGAGTACGGCTGCACGTTGGCGTGCTCGGCGCCGAACAGGTCCTTGGCGCGCTCGATCGCCAGCAGCTCCACATCGTCGATGACCTGCTGGCCCTCGTAGTACCGGCGGCCGGCGTACCCCTCGGAGTACTTGTTCGTCAGCACGCTGCCGGTCGCCTCGAGCACGGCGGGCGAGACGTAGTTCTCCGAGGCGATCAGCCGGATCTTCTGGAACTGGCGCCGGGCCTCGGCCTGGACCAGCTCGGCGATCTGCGGGTCGGTCTCGGTCAGGTGCGGGATCGCGGGCTCGTGCATGTCCTGCCTCCATCGTTCGGATATGTACGGTGGCGGCGGGAACACCCAGGCGCACGGTGCCCACGCGGAACGTCCGGCCGCTCCCCGGTGGTTGAGCCCACCTCCATCGGCAGCGGGCCTAACCCGCCGGCCGGTCCTACGCAGCGCCAGTCGCGACCCGACTTCGCCATGTTACCGAGGCGCGGGCACCAGCGTGGCCACGCATTCGATGTGATGGGTCATCGGGAACAGGTCAAAGGCACGCAGCGCGCCGAGCCGGTATCCGTGCTCGGCGAAGTAGGCGACGTCGCGGGCCAGCGCCGCCGGATCGCAGGCCACGTAGGCGATCGCGCGCGGGCGCAGCCCGGCGATCCCCCGCACGACCGCCTTGCTGGCGCCGGATCGCGGCGGGTCGAGCACGACGATGTCCGCCCCGAACCCGTCCGGCGCGGCAGCCAGGGCCTGGTCGGCCTTCTCCTGGACCAGGGTGACTTGGGGCAGGTCGGCCAGGTTCCCCGTGGCGTCGGCGCACGCGGCGGGATCGGACTCGACCGCCACGACCTCGCCCTCCGGTCCGACCGCCGCGGCCAGCCCGGCCGCGAAAAGGCCGACACCGCTGTAAAGATCCATCGCAGTCTCGCCGGGCTGCGGGGCCAGGGCCTCCAGCACCGCGGCGTTCAGCGTCTCCGCGGCCGCCGGATGCACCTGCCAGAAGCCTGATCCACTCACCTTCCAGGTGCGCCCGACGGCGACCTCGCGCACATGGGCCCGCCCGTGGATGCGCTGCGTGCGGCCCGATCCGTCGTCGCGCAGCACCGAGACCGGGACGTCCATCTCGACCAGCGGCACCCGCTCCCCCTGCTGCGGGGTGACGATCACGGCCCGGTCGGCCGAGCCGGTGGCCGCGATCACCTCGACGCCGGCCATCCCGGGCCAGCGGCGCGCTTCGGCGCCGACCTGCTCGACCGGCGGCGCGGCGATGGCGCAGCGCCCGACCGGCACGACCTCGTGCGAGCGGTTCTTGCGCAGCCCGAGCCGGCCCTCGGCGTCCACCGCGAACTGCACCCGGGTGCGCCAGCCGAGGCCGTCCGGCGAGCCGGGCACCTCCTCGACCGCGACCTTCCGCTCGAGCCCGGCCAGCCGCTTGAGCTGCTCCTCGACCACGGCCGCCTTCATGCGGCGCTGGGCGTCGAGCGTGGCGTGCTGCCAGTCGCAGCCCCCGCAGCGGCCCGGCCCCGACCACGGGCACGGCGCCTCGACCCGGTCCGGCGAGGCTTCCAGCACCTCGACCGCGTCCGCGCGCAGGAACCGGTCGCCCTCGGCGCCCTCGACCACGAGCGCGATCACCCGCTCGCCCGGCAGGGCGTGGCGGACGAACACCGCGCGCCCCTCGTGCCGCGCGACGCAGAACCCTCCGTGCGCGACCGCGCCGACGACCACCTCCATCCGCGTGCCGGCCAGGTCGCGCCCCCGGTCGCGGGCCGCGGAGCGCGGCGCGGCGGTTCTGACGCGGGGGCCGGGAGGCACAGGCACGGGGGATCCGATCACGTGGGGGCGAGAGCCGCGGACAGGCGGCTTGAGCCCTCAACACTACTGCGCCACGGAGGCCTGTCCGGCCGCGCCGCCCGCGCTCGGCAACGGGTAAGAATATGCCCGGACCGACCGAGCCCGGCGGGGGAACCCGCACTGGGCCGCGAGGCGCTCAGATGATAGACACATAGCGGCAACACCAGTGCCTGCAGCCGCGCCCCAGACCCGCCTAGGAGACCAGCGACCTTGCATATCGTGATCATGGGCTGCGGCCGCGTGGGTTCCGCGCTGGCCCTGAGCATGGAGGAACTGGGCCACTCGGTCGCCGTGGTCGACCAGGATCCCAACGCCTTCCGCCGGCTCGGCAGCGGCTTCGCCGGGCGCCGGGTGACCGGCACCGGGTTCGACCGGGACACCCTGGTCGAGTCCGGCATCGAGGGCGCCGACGCGTTCGCGGCGGTCTCCAGCGGGGACAACTCGAACATCATCGCCGCCCGGGTGGCGCGGGAGACCTTCGGCGTGGAGAACGTCGTGGCGCGCATCTACGACCCGCGGCGGGCCGAGATCTACCAGCGCCTCGGCATCCCGACCGTGGCCACCGTCCGGTGGACCGCGGACCAGATGCTGCGCCGGCTGCTGCCGGCCGGGGCCGAGGAGCACTGGCGCGACCCGTCCGGCACGGTGCTGCTGGCCGAGGTGCATGTGAGCCCGGCCTGGGTAGGACAGCGCGTGGCCCGGCTGGAGGAGGCCTCCGGAGTGCGGATCGCCGCGCTCACGCGGCTCGGGCGCGGCATGCTCCCCGGGCACGACACAGTGCTTCAAGAGGGCGACCTCGCCCACGTCGCCATGCCGGCCGCCGACATGGCCGCGGTCGAGGAAGTCTTCGCGAAGGGACCGGAGAGCTAAATGCGCGTCGCGATCGCCGGAGCCGGCAACGTCGGCCGATCCATCGCCGTCGAGCTGCTGCAGAACGGCCACGAGGTCCTTCTGATCGACAAGGAGCCGCACCAGATCGCGGTGGACGAGCTGCCGCGGGCCGAGTGGCTGCTGGCCGACGCCTGCGAGATCGTCTCGCTGGACGAGGCCGGGCTGCAACGCTGCAACGTGGCCATCGCGGCCACCGGCGACGACAAGGTGAACCTGGTCGTCTCGCTGTTGGCCAAGACCGAGTACGGGGTGCCGCGGGTGGTCGCCCGGGTCAATCACCCGAAGAACGAGTGGCTGTTCAACGACGCGTGGGGCGTGGACGTCGCGGTCTCCACCCCGCGCCTGATGTCCGCGCTGGTCGAGGAGGCCGTCTCGGTCGGCGACCTGGTGCGGCTGATGCGGTTCAGCCAGGGCGACGCGAACCTGGTCGAGCTGACCCTGCCGCCGTCCGCCCCGCTGGTCGGCACCGGCATCGGCGAGGTGGTCTGGCCGCAGGACACGGCGCTGGTCGCGGTGCTGCGCGGCGGCCGGGTGCTGGTGCCGGCGCCGGACAGCGCGCTGGAGGCCGGCGACGAGCTGCTGTTCGTCGCCGCCCCGGACCGCGAGCAGCAACTGGAGGAGCTGTTCTCCACCTCGTCCTGACTCGTCCTGAGCCTAGTCACGACAGGGGCCCGCCCGGATCTCTCCGGGCGGGCCCGCGGCGTCTCGTGGGGCTTCAGGGGTCCTGAGGCCGAGGGGCGCTTCAGTCGGCCGGTTCGGCGGCCTCACGGCGCGTGACGTCGGGCAGCGGCGCGGCCCGGATGACCCGCCAGCAGAGGAACGCGACGAAGAGGTACAGCGGGTAGCCGAGCACCACCTTCGCGGCGCCGAGGGCCGTGGTGTCGTTGCCGAGGTACAGCGGCACCTCGATCAGCACCCTGAGCACGAACATCGCCGAGAGCATCCAGGTGGCCCGGGTGAAGGCGCGCAGCCGGGCCGGGACGTCGCGCCAGGCGGTCATCTCCCCGGTGATCGGGCCGATCACGACCCCGACCACCGGCCAGCGCACCAGCGCGCTGACCGTGAACAGCAGCGCCTCGCCGCAGTTGAGCAGGACGCCGGGCAGGTAGAAGTTCTTCGCCTGGCCGGTGTAGCGGGCGAACACCGCGCACAGGGCCACGCCGAACAGCCCGCTCAGCGCGTGCTGGACCTTGTCCCGCCGGGCGAGGCGCACCACGGTCAGCACCGCGGCGACCGCCACGGCGGACCAGAGCGCGTCGTCGAGGCGCAGCGTCGGGGTGTAGACGGCGATGAACACGATCGTCGGCAGGCCCACCTCGGCCAGCCCGCGCCGGCCGCCGAAGGCCTGCATGATCGAGGCCTCATACGCCTTCGCCCGGTCCTGCTCGGAGCCGGCCGGGCCGCCCGCCGCGGCGGCCTCGGGCGCCGGCTCGAACGGCTCGCGCGGCCGCGCCACGCCGCCGCCCTCCTCCGGCGGGTTCGCGGGGACGGCGGCATCGGTCCGGGGTAAACCAGGCATGCGGTGCATAGTAGCCGCTGCGGCTACCGAATCTCGGTAATCTCCGGTCCGCGTTGCTGGAGCACCTGCATCTTGCCGCTGTAGGGCGACACCGGCTCCTGGGGCGCCGCCTGGTCCTCCACCGCGGCGGCTTCCTTCGGCATGGTCAGCGGCAGCGGGTCGCGCGGCGCCATGGCCTCGCTGCCGCGCACCACCACGACCTGGCGGAAGACCGCCTCGATCTGGGCCGCCGCCTCGCGCTGGACGGCCGCCGTGCCCATGATGTGCCCGCGCAGGAACCACCGCGGCCCGTCCGCGCCGATCAGCCGCAGCACCTGCGCGCCCTGCTTGCCGTCGGGCAGGGGCACCGAGATCTGGGCGCGCAGCTCCGGGCCGAACGGGCCGACGCCGCGGTCCACGACGCCGCCGTCCCGGGCGATCTGCGAGGCGATCTCGTCGCGCACGTCGTCCCACAGCCCCTCGCTGCGCGGCGCGGCGAACGGGAACAGCTGCAGCGCGCTCTTGCCGAGCACCAGCGTCACGGCCATGACCTGCTGCGCGGCGAGGTTCAGCTGGATCTGCAGCCCCGGCACCTTGGGCACGAGCAGGCCGCCGAGGTCGACCCGGGCATCGTACGGATCGTCGAGCTCGCCCGCGTCCCACGGTCCGTTCTTCCGGCTGAACCCGGACTCGTCCGCGTCCTTGCGCGCCGGCCGGCTGCTCGCCCGGCTCGCCCTGCGCTCCTCCGCCGGTTCGTCCTGCGGCTCGGCCGCGTCCCGCTTCCCGCCGGGCCCGTCGTCCGCGCCGCGTCCGCGCCGTCGCACCATCAGTTCTCTCGTCTCCCCATCTCGTCGCCGCGGGCGGCCGCCGCTGTCGCGCGTCGGCCGCGGCGCCTATCGGCCGGTGGACCCGAAACCGCTCTCGCCGCGGAGCGTCCCGGGCAACTCGGACACCTCGTGGAAGCGGACCCGCTCTACCCGCTGCACCACGAGCTGGGCGATCCGGTCGCCCCTGTGCAGCGCCACGGGGGCGTTCCGGTCCAGGTTCACCACGATCACCTTGACCTCGCCACGGTACCCCGCGTCCACGGTTCCCGGGGAGTTGACCAAGGCCACGCCGCAGCGGGCGGCCAGACCGGAGCGCGGCAGCACGAAGGCGGCGTAGCCGTCCGGCAGCGCGATCGCCAGGCCGGTCGGCAGGGTCGCCCGCTCGCCCGGCTCGATCACCGCGTCCTCGGCCGTGCACAGGTCCACCGCTGCGTCACCCGGGTGGGCGTAGGTCGGCAGGGGGAGCCCGGGATCGAGCCGGACCACCAGGGCGTCGACCGCGTCCGCGGGGCCGGACGGCCCGCTCACGGATTGACCTCGAAAGCCCGCAACGGCCGGTAACGCTCGGGCCTGTCGAGCACCGCCTGCACCTCTTCCTGCCTGCCGTGCTTCGTGAAGTGTTCGACACCCACCTGGACGAACAGCGCCGACGCGCGCGCGACCAGCTCGCCGTCCGGGCCGTCCAGCCTGCCCTCGGCCCGATGGTAGAGCTTCCTGCCGTGCACGCCCGCGCACCAGGCGGAGATGAACACAGTACGCCCGATCGGCACCGGCTTGACGAAGTCGGTCTCCAGCCGCCCGGTGACCGCCGGGGTGCGCAGCATCCAGTTCACCGAGCCGAGCGCCTCGTCGAAGGCCAGGCTGAGCAGGCCGCCGTGGATCAGCCCGGGCGCGCCCTGGTGCGCGGCGGTCACCTCGAACTCAGCGGTGACCGAGACGCCCTCGCCGGCGACCACCCGCAGGTGCAGCCCGTTCGCCTGCTCGTCCCCGCAGGCGAAGCACTGCGGGTAGTGGGCGCCGAGTCCGACGCCGGGCTCAGGCGCCTCAGGGTGCCTGACCGGCGCCTGCGCGTCCGGCGGCGGGGTAGTCGGCGACGCGGCTATAGGCGCCGGGCCCTGATCGGCGACATCTGCTGTACTCACAATCCGCAACCTTACTCGCCGGTAATCAGGGCGATCGAAGGTCGCGGTGCGCCGGGACGGGGGCCGCTGCACCGCCCCCGGGAAACGTGTGTGACGCTGTCAGCCATGACACAAAGCGACGGCGCGGCGCCCAGAGCGCAGCCCGTTTACCGCGAGACCCTCAGAGCCCCCCTGTCCTGGTGGGTCATCTCGCTGCTGTTCGGCGTCAGCCTCGGCTGCATCTTCCTCGTGGTCGGCCCGCTCCAGTCGCTGGCCGGCCTGGTCGGCGGGACCGTCGCGGGCTGCTGGCTGGTCGTCGTGTACGGCCGCATCTCCATCGAGATCTCCGGCGGGGTGCTCAGAGCCGGCCACGCCTCGCTGCCCGCCGCAGCGCTCGGCCGGGCCACCGCCCTCCCGGCGGACCGCGCGCGGGCCCTGCAGACCCACGAGGCGGATCCCCGCGCGTTCCTGCTCCTGCGCAGCTACATCCGCACAGCCGTCCGGGTCGACGTCGCAGACCCCGACGACCCCACCCCGTACCTCTACCTGTCCAGCCGGCGGCCCGGACAGCTCGCGGAAGCGGTCAACGCGTTGTCGCGCTGACCGCCGCCCGCACCACCACCTCTGACACCCCGCTCAGGCGCAGTCGCGGCAGATGTTCTGGCCGTTGCGCTCATAGGCCAGCTGCGACTGGTGATGGACCAGAAAACACCGGGAGCAGGTGAACTCGTCCGCCTGTCGCGGCAGGACGCGCACGCTCAGCTCCTCGTTCGAAAGGTCCGCGCCCGGAAGCTCGAGCGACTCCGCGTCGCCCTCGTCCAGGTCGACCACCGCCGCGGTCTTGTCCACCCGCCGCGCCTTCAGTTCCTCCAGCGAGTCCTCGTTGAGCTCGTCGTCGGTCTTGCGTGGTGTGTCGTAGTCAGTTGCCATCTTCCCTCTCCCCCTTCAGGCGTTCCTTCTCGTTCAGGGCACGTAACGTTTCGGGGCTCGGAGTTGTGCCCGATCCGAGGCGCAGATTTTGCCTTACTTCGACCCGGGCCACGCAACCGACACCCTGGATATTCCTCCGAAAGGCTGATCTGGCAGGATCGGGCGGCCCGGATCCGCCACCCCGGGCGCGGACACGGAAGGCTTACCGCATGGCTCTCTACGCACTGGGCGAATTCGTACCCGTAGTCCACGCCGATGCGTATGTTCACCCGGACGCGGTAGTGATCGGGCAGGTCAGCATCGGTTCCGGCAGCACCGTGTGGCCTGGCGCGGTCCTGCGCGGAGACTACGGGCGGATCGTCGTCGGCGAGCGCACCTCCGTCCAGGACGGCACCGTCGTGCACGCTACCGACGAGCTTGAGACCCGGATCGGCTCTGACTGTGTAATCGGTCACATCGCTCATCTCGAGGGCTGCGTAGTCGAGGATGCCTGCTTAATCGGCTCCGGCTCGGTACTTCTGCACCGGGTCGTGGTGCACAGCGGCGCACTCGTCGGCGCAGGGGCGGTCGTCGCGCCGGGCACCGAAGTGCCCGCGCGCGCGATGGCGCTCGGCGTCCCGGCGAAGATCAGGACCGACGCCGTCCCGCCCGGTGCTTTCGACGAAGCCGTCAGCCGCTATGTGGCCAACGGCGCCCGGTATGCCCGAGAACTGCGCCGCATCGACTGATATTCCCGCGCCCGGCAGTCTGCCGCGCCGAGCGCTCAGCCAGCGGGGATCCAGACGCGCACGATCAAGCCGCCGTCCGGCCGCGGCTGCACGGCTATCCGCCCGCGGTGCGCCGACACCACCGCGCGCACGATCGAGAGCCCGAGGCCGGCTCCGCGGTCGCCCGGGTCCGCCGCGCCGGATCCGGGCTGGAACCGCCGGAAGGGCTCGAACATCACGGCCACGGCCTCCTCGGGAACCGCCGGCCCGCTGTTGGCCACCACCAGCAGCCCGTGGCTGTCCTGATCGTGCGTCACCACGTCGACCCAGCCGTCAGGCACGTTGTACCGCATCGCGTTCTGGACCAGGTTCGTCGCCACGCGCTCCAGCAGCCCCGCATCGCCGAGCACTTGGACCCGCCCCAGATCCGCCCGCAGTCGCACCGAACGCTCCACGGACTCCGCCTGGCACAGCCCCAGGGCCTGCGCGGCCACCTCGGCCAGCGCGACCGCCCCGGGCTCGAGCAGCGCGTTCTGCGCCTTCGCCAGGGCCAGCAGGCCCTCCACCATCCGCTCGGAGCGCTCGTTCGCGGTGAGCACCGCGCGGGCCAGCTGCTCGGTCTGCGGATGGATGTCGGGGTCGGCCAGCGCCACCTCCAGCAGGGTCCGCTTGATCGCCAAGGGCGTGCGCAGCTCGTGCGAGGCGTTGCCGGTGAACCGGCGCTGGCTCTCGAAGGCGGTGTCCAGCCGGTCGAGCATCTCGTCGAAGGTGTCCGCCAGCTCCCGCAGCTCGTCCGGCGGGCCGGACAGCGCGATCCGGGTGCTCCTGGCCTCGTCCGGCCGGGCCGCGATCCAGCGCGCCGTCTCGGTCACCCGGCTCAGCGGCCGCAGAACCCTGCCGGCCACCCAGAAGGCGACCAGGAAGGCGAGCAGCGCGGTGATCCCGAGCCCGATCAGGAAGCTGATCAGAATATCGTGCAGCGTGTCGGTGCGCACGATACGCGTGCACTCCGCTGTCTGAAGCGCCGTCAGTTTCTGGCCTGCGGCCCGTTCCGCCTGGGTGAGTGAGCACCAGGCCGGAAGATCCGCTCGGGGATGGTTAAGGCGCCACTGGACGAATAAGTACGCAACCGTGGTCAGCACGAGCCCGGTGGCTACGAACAGGCCGCCGTAAACAAGCGCCAGCTTTGCCCGTACGGTCACACCGTTGCGCCCCTGCCGGACCGACCCTGGCGGGGCCGACTCTCGCGCCTGCGTATACGCGCCGGAGTTGAAGCCGCCGCCGACGGTCATCGCGACGACCGTGTTGGACATCGGGTCAGCCGCACCGTCGGCCTGTGCCTGCCTCGCCCCGCTCATCGGATCCGATATCCCGCCCCGGGCACGGTCAGCACCACCGGCGGATCACCGAGGCGCCTGCGCAGCGTCATCACCGTGACCCGCACCACGTTGGTGAACGGATCGGCGTTCTCGTCCCACGCCTTCTCCAGCAGCCCCTCAGCCGTCACCGGCGCCCCGTCCGCCCGCATCAGCACCTCCAGGACCGAGAACTCCTTCGGCGTGAGCGCGACCTGCCGCCCCTCCCGGAACACCTCGCGCCGCGCCGGGTCGAGCCGCAGCCCCGAGCGCTCCAGCACCGGCGGCACCGCGGGCACCGCCCGCCGCCCCAGCGCCCGCACCCGCGCCACCAGCTCGGCGAACGCGAAGGGCTTGCCCAGGTAGTCGTCCGCGCCCAGCGACAGCCCGCTGACCCGGTCCTTCACGTCGGAGGCCGCGGTGAGCATCAAGACCCTGGTCGGGGCGCCCGACTCGACGATACGCCGGCAGACCTCGTCGCCCGGCATCAGCGGCAGGTCCCGGTCGAGCACCACCACGTCGTAGTCGTTCACGCTGGTGCGCTCCCACGCCGCGGCGCCGTCGTAGACCACGTCGACCGCCATCGCCTCGCGGCGCAATCCGGTCGCCACCGCGTCCGCCAGCAGCCGCTCGTCCTCGACGACCAGCACCCGCATGAGATCCGCCTCACTTCCGTCGGCCTGGCACAGGGCGTGGCCACCTGCGGGAACACGGTGCGCCGACCGCCAGGATGACGCAGAACGGGTAAAGCGGCAGTAAAAAGAGGGAACTGCCGCGGCCCGCGGTTTGCCCGCGGCGACAACCGGGAAAGTCGTCCCAAACGGCCCACCGGCCACCCGGGCGGCTCCCCCTCAGCCGCACCGTCTCCCCCGCGTCCGCTAGGACGATCAAACTCCCGTGCGGCACAGTCCCGCAACAGTCACCCCGTCGCCCCCGACTCCCCCCGGCAAGGAGCGCAACTCATGGGAGAGTTCACAGCCCGCCTCCGGCAGCGAATCCTCGACACCGAGACCGCTCTGCGATGCGCTGTGCACGCAAAGGACCAATACGCGGTCCAGGTCGAGCAGGGCGAGCTCGACTCCCTTCTGCGGATCGCCGCGGAGCACGGCATCGACCCTTTCCCCCGGGTCGCCGCCTGACGGACGACGCGGCGCGGGCCGACAGCATGCCGGCGCGCTGAAGCCGCACAGAAACCCGTCAGCGCAGCGCACAGTGCATTTCAGGTGGTAGGCGGCACGGATCAGTAGTCCTCCGCGTCGGCGCCCAGTTCCACCAGGACATCGTGCAGGGCCTCGAACATGCCCGGCGCGGCGGCCAGCACCATCGGCACGCCCGCCGGGCTTCCGCCCAGCCCCCCGACGAGCGCGCCCGCCTCCTGGGCGATCAGCGCCGCCGCGCAGCGGTCCCAGTCCTGCGTTCCGCGTTCGAAGTAGCCGTCCACCCGGCCCGCCGCCACCGAGCACATGTCGAGCGCGGCCGATCCCGCGCGCCTGATGTCGCGGATCCGGGGAAGCAGCGCGCCCACGATCTGCCCTTGCCGGGCCCTGCGCTCAGCCAGATAGCCGAACCCGGTGGCGACTAGAGCATCCTCCAGGCCGACGGCCGGCCTTATGCGCAGCCGCTGCCCATTGCACCAGGAGCCTGACCCGAGCAGCGCCGTGTATTCCTCGCTGTAACTCGGCGCAGCGACCACGCCCGCCACGGTGACGCCGTCCACCTCGACACCGATCGAGACCGACCAGGCCTGCAGGCCGTACAGGTAGTTGACCGACCCGTCGATCGGGTCGACGACCCACCGCACCGCGCTCGTCCCCGGCTCCGAGCCGCCCTCCTCGGCGAGGAATCCGTCCCGCGGCCGGCTCTCCCGGATGATCTGCTTGATGAGCTTCTCGGCCGAGGTGTCCATCTCGGTGACCACGTCGGTCGGGCTCGACTTCGTTCTCGCCACACCGAGGTCGGCCGGCCGACGCTCCACCACGAGCCGCGCGGCCTCGCCCGCGGCGGCGCGCGCCAACTCCAGCAGCGCCGCCGGGTCCTCTCCGCTGTCCTGTGCCATGCGGCAATCCTCCCAGCCCGCGGTGAACAGGCGGCGACCGGCCGCGCCGGGCTCAGCCTCAGTCGGACCCGCACAGCGCTGGAACGGCGCCGCGCGGGTTAGGACAGCAACCGGCCACGCACACGCCCGGAAGCGGGCTCAGCGGGCTTAAGCACTTCGCCGCGACCGGCTCGCCGCGCTCCGCCGCCGCCCGCTCCTCGACCAGGTCCCGGATCGCCCCGATGAACCGCGGGTCGACTCCGACCGTCGCCGCCCGGGCGAACCCCAGGCCGACCTTGTCCGCTACCGCGGCTGCCTCCGTGTCCAGGTCGTAGACGACCTCCATGTGGTCGGAGACGAAGCCGATAGGCACCACCGCGACCGCGCGCGCCCCGGCCTCCTGGCGGGCCCTCAGGTGGTCGCCGACGTCCGGCTCCAGCCACGGCTGCGAGGGCGGCCCGCTGCGGCTGCAGTAGACCAGCGCGCTCGGCCGGGAGATCCCCGTCGCCGCCTCGACCCCGCGCGCGACCAGGCCGGCGACCGCTTCGTGCTGGGCCACGTACGCGCTCGTCGACGCGAGCGTCTCAGGCAGCGAATGCGTGACGAAGACCAGTTCGGCCTCATCGCGCACGTCCTCGTTGAGCCGACCGAGCGCGGCCACCGTCGAGTCGACCATCGGCTCGACGAACCCGGGATGGTCGAAATAGGCGCGGATCCGGTCGACCTTCATGCCCGCGGTCGCCTCGCCGCCGGCCGCCACCGCCCGCGCCAGGTCCTCCCGGTACTGCCGGCACCCCGAATACGACGAATACGCCGATGTGACGAACACCAGGACGCGCCCGACCCCGTCCGCGGCCATCTGAGCGAACGTGTCCGCCAGGAAGGGCCGCCAGTTGCGGTTGCCCCAGTAGACCGGCAGATCCAGGCCGCTCGCGGCGAACTCCCGCTCCAGCGCGGCCACCAGCGCCCGGCACTGCCCGTTGATCGGGCTGACCCCGCCGAACCGGAAGTAGTGCTCGCCGACCTCGGCCAGGCGCTCGCGCGGGATGCCCCGGCCCCGGGTGACGTTCTCCAGGAACGGGATCACGTCGTCGGGACCCTCCGGCCCGCCGAACGACAACACGAGCAGTGCATCATAAGGGTCGGCCCCAGACATACAGCCATCCTTGCACGGGCGCCGCGCCACCCAGTCATGGGTGCGCCAATAAGCGCACTGCAGGTCTTGACGGCTTGCAATACGTCGCGTTGTCTTACCAACCGCAGACCTTCCGATGAGATGGGCGACCAGCAGTGACGACCACCCAAGCCGCACCGACCCTTGCCTGGACCAACTGGGCCGGCAACCAGCAAGCCCGGGTGCGGCGCGTGGCGGCTCCGGCCAGCGTCGGCGAGACCGCGCAGATCGTGCGCGAGGCGGCGGCCGAGGGGCTGGCCGTCAAGCCGGTCGGGTCCGGCCACTCCTTCACCCCGGCCGCGGTCACCGACGGTGTCCAGATCCGGTTCGACCACCTCACCCGGCTGCGCTCCGCCGACCGGGCCTCCGGCCTGGTCACCGTCGAGGCCGGGATGGGCCTGTGGCGGCTCAACGAGCTGCTGGCCGAGCAGGGGCTGGCGCTGACCAACCTGGGCGACATCCAGCAGCAGACCGTCTCCGGCGCCATCAGCACCGGCACGCACGGCACCGGCCGCGCCAGCGCCTCCATCGCCGCCCAGGTCGCCGCACTCGAGCTGGTGCTGGCCGACGGCTCGACGGTGAACTGCTCGCCGTCCGCGCACCCGGACCTGTTCGAGGCCGCCCGCCTCGGGGTCGGCGCGATCGGCGTGGTCACCGCGGTCACCTTCCGCACCGAGCGGGCCTTCCTGCTGACCGCCCGCGAGGAGCCGATGCGGCTGGGCGCGGTGCTCGAGTCCTTCGACGACATGTGGCGGGACAACGAGCACTTCGAGTTCTATTGGTTCCCGCACACCGAGGGCACCATCGTCAAGCGCAACAACCGCGCCGACGGCCCGGCCAGGCCGCTGTCCAGAACGCGCACCTGGATCGACGACGAACTGCTGTCGAACACCGTCTTCGGCAGCGTCTGCCGGATCGGCCGGGCCGCGCCGCGCGCCGTGCCCGCGATCAACCGGATCTCGGCCCGCGCCCTGTCCGCGCGCACCTTCACCGACCGGTCCGACAAGGTCTTCACCTCGCCGCGGCGGGTCCGGTTCGTGGAGATGGAGTACGCGCTGCCGCGGGAGGCCGCGGTCCCGGCGCTGCGCGAGGTCAAGCAGATGATCGACCGCTCCGGGCTCAAGGTCAACTTCCCGATCGAGGTGCGCACCGCGCCCGGCGACGACCTGTGGCTGTCCACCGCGCACGGCCGCGACACCGCCTACCTGGCGTTCCACATGTTCCAGGGGACGAACCCGGCCGAGTACTTCGAGAACGCCGAGACGATCATGGTCGCCTACGACGGCCGCCCGCACTGGGGCAAGATCCACACCCGCGACCGGGAGTACTTCGCCTCGTCCTACCCGCGCTTCGCCGACTTCCTGGCCGTGCGGGACCGGGCGGACCCGGACCGGCTGTTCGGCAACGAGTACACCCGCCGCATCTTCGGGCACTGATCGGGTCGGCGCCGGCCCCGGGCCGGCTCAGAGGAGCCGGAGCGCCTCCCCGGCCAGCCGCTCAAGGCCGTCCGGCCCGGCGGCGCCGAGCCACCGCACATGCGGGTCGCGCCTGAACCACGACTCCTGGCGCCGGGCGAAGCGCCTGGTCTCCCGCACCGTCTGCTCGCGCGCCTCGTCCTCGGTCGCCTCCCCGGAGAGGAACGCGAGCACCTGCTTGTAGCCCAACGCCCGGCTCGCCGTAACCCCTTCGCGCAGTCCTTGCGCCTCGAGCCCGCGCACCTCGTCGATAAGTCCGCGCTCCCACATCACGTCGACGCGGCGCGTGATTCGCTCATCAAGCACCGCCCGGTCCGCCGTCAGTCCGATACGCACAGCGTGTGGGTAATGCGGCTGATGGCCTGGCAACGATGCCGTGAACGGCGCTCCGGTCAACCGAACGACTTCGAGCGCCCGCACAATACGGCGGCCGTTGGAAGGCAGGATCGCCGCCGCGGCCACGGGGTCGGCGGCGGCCAGCCGCGCATGCATCGCGCCGGAGCCGACGAGTTCGAGCTCCGCCTCCAGTTCGGCACGTATCGCCGGATCCGTGCCGGGGAAGTCGAAGTCGTCCAGGGTCGCGTGCACGTACAGCCCCGATCCGCCCACCAGGAGCGCCGGGCGTCCGAGCGCGGCGAGCCGGTCAAGCTGTTCGCGGGCCATCGCCTGGTACTCGGCGACGGCCGCGCGCCGCGTCACCGGCCAGACGTCGAGCAGGTGGTGCACAACGCCCGCGCGCTCGGCCTCGGTCAGCTTCGCCGTGCCGATGTCCATGTCCCGGTACAGCTGCATCGAGTCGGCGTTCACCACCTCGCCGCCGAGCTCCTGGGCCAGCCGGACGGCGAGATCCGACTTGCCCACCGCGGTGGGGCCGACCAGCGCGATCAGGGGTGCTTCTGCCACATCGGCATTCTCGCAGTCGCCGAGGGCAGGACGAGGTCCGATATAAGTCATATGCTCTTATTTAGGCGGGTTGTCAGTCCGGACGGCCCCCGAACCGAAGGGCCACCGCAATGGGAATCACCGACAAGTTGCAGCAGGAGGCGCAGGAGAAGGGCGGCGGCGCCGCCGACCAGGGGCTCGAGAAGGCCGGCCAGGAGCTGGACGAGAAGACCGGCGGCAAGTACTCGGACCAGATCAACTCCGGCGTGGACAAGGCCAAGGGCGCCGCCGGCCAGAAGTTCGGCCAGCCTGACGCGGCCGGCAACGGCAACGGCCAGGGCCAGCAGCCGGACCAGCAGTCGCAGCCGGCCGACCAGGGCCAGCAGGCCGACTCGAACCAGCAGGCGGACCAGCCGCCGCAGGGCTCCTAAGGCTGCGGTTCCCAGGCGGCCACGAAATAGCCGACGCCGAACGGCGCGGCATAGGCAAGCAGGTCGCCGCGCCACGGCCGGGGCGGCTGTGATTGATGCAGCTGCGACTGCCTATCGACAGTGGCCGCCCCGGCGAGAGCCTGCAGCGGGGCCCGGCCCAGCATGAGCAACTCGCTCGCGGTCGTGGAATCCACGGCCGCGAGCGCCTTCGCATCCGCCGCAGCCAGGATGTTCGCGGTCTCGTCGTCGAAGCCCGCGGCACGCGGGTCGAGGTAGCCCGGCGCCTTCTCGGTCCGCCGCGCCGATCCGTCCGCCATCACCAGCAGCGCGACCCGGGAGGCCCGGTCGGCGAGCACGCGGCCGATCTCGAGGCACTGGTCCGTCGTGGTCAGCGCGCCGATCCTCCAGCCGGAGCGGCGCGTCGAGCCGACGGGCTCGCGGTCGAGCAGCCAGGCCGCGACGAGCAACCCGCTGCAGTCGTCCGGGCCCGGTCCGGCCGGCTGACTGCCGGCGGATGCGCCGACCGCGAGATCGACGCCGAACGAGCGCAGCGATCCGGCGAGCGGCGCCGCGGTGATCCCTTCGCCGCCGTCCGCGTCCGCCGCCAGGACGACCAAAAGCTCCGCGCCCGATGCGACAAGCCGCCGCACGGCCGTATGCGCCGCTGCGCGAACCTCGTCCAAGTCCGGCGCCGCGCCCGAAGCCACTTCGGGGATCAGCAGAGGCGTGGCAGGACAGACCGCAGCAGCAACGAGCATTTCCTGAAGGGCTTCCCGATCAGCCGCAGACCTGCGCGGCACGCTGTTCGCGAGGCGCGCCGATGCCCGGCATGCCCAGTGGCACGGAAGGCCGCCGCTCGGGCGCCGCGACACGCGCTTCCCAGGCATCACCCGAGCGAAGCCGGCGCAGAGCCCGCACCGCACTTCCGCCGTCAGCCCCGTCCGCGAGCAGGTGATGCGCCGCCCCGTGCGTAATCACGGCGGTCACCATGTCGCCGGGCCTCGGCCGGTCCGCCACGGCCCCATCGCTGCCGACCGCGAAGTGGACCAGCCGGTTGTCCCGCGCGCGGCCGGACATCCGGTGCGTGGCCCCGTCCTTGCGCCCTTCGCCCTCGGCGACCAGCAGCTCGACCTCCTGGCCGACCAGCTCGCGGTTCAGCTCCCAGGAGATCTCGTCCTGCAGCGCGATCAACCGCTCGTACCGCTCCTGCACGACCTGCTTGGGCAGCTGCCCGTCCATGGCCGCCGCGGGCGTGCCCGGCCGCTTCGAGTACTGGAAGGTGAACGCCGAGGCGAACCGCGCCTCCCGCACAACGTGCAGGGTCTGCTCGAAGTCCGCATCCGTCTCGCCGGGGAAGCCCACGATCACGTCGGTCGTGATCGCCGCATGCGGCATCGCCCGGCGCACCCGCTCGATGATGCCGAGGTAGCGCTCCTGGCGGTACGAGCGGCGCATGGCCTTGAGGACCGGGTCCGACCCCGACTGCAGCGGCATGTGCAGCGACGGCATCACGTTCGGGGTCTCGGCCATCGCCTCGATCACGTCGTCGGTGAAGTCCCGGGGATGCGGCGAGGTGAACCGCACCCGCTCCAGGCCCTCGACCCGGCCACAGGAGCGCAGCAGCTTGGAGAAGGCCTCGCGGTCGCCGAACTGGGCGCCGTACGAGTTCACGTTCTGGCCCAGCAGCGTGACCTCGACCACGCCCTCCGCCACCAGCGCCTCGACCTCGGCGAGGATGTCGCCGGGCCGGCGATCCTGCTCCGTGCCGCGCAGCGACGGCACGATGCAGAAGGTGCAGGTGTTGTTGCAGCCCACGGAGATGGAGACCCAGGCTGCATAGGCCGACTCGCGGCGAGTAGGCAGCGTCGAGGGGAACACCTCGAGCGACTCCGCGATCTCGACCTGCGCCTCGTTCATCACCCGCGCCCGCTCCAGCAGGGCGGGCAGCGACCCGATGTTGTGAGTCCCGAACACCACGTCGACATAGGGCGCCCGGCGCACGACCTCGCCGCGGTCCTTCTGCGCGAGGCACCCGCCGACCGCGATCTGCATGCCGGGATTCTGTGCCTTGACCGAAGCCAGGTGCCCTAGGTTCCCGTAGAGCCGGTTGTCCGCGTTCTCCCGCACCGCGCAGGTGTTGAACACCACGACGTCGGCGGTCTCGCCGCGTTCGGCCGCGACGTACCCGGCGTGTTCCAGCAGTCCGGACAAACGCTCGGAGTCGTGCACGTTCATCTGGCACCCGTACGTGCGCACTTCATAGGTTCGGTAATCGCGGCCACCAGGCATGCCTCTAAGGATAGATCCGCCGCAGCGCGGCCATGCACCGTCGCGACCAGGCCAGCGTTACCCGACCGTTATCGCCCGGTGCAACGAAGTGCGCTGTCAGGCGCTACCTTTTCACAGGCACATGGGGATGAGAATGGCACGAGGGGCGGGCGGACACGTGCGACTACGGGTATGGAATACGACGGCGATCGCGGGGGCTATCGCGCTGGCGGCCAGCGGGTGCGTCACCGTCTCGCCGATCGCGAACAGCGGCAACTTCCCGGTGGCGTCCGGGGTGAACGTGGCCGGCTCGCAGACCTTCAACGCCATGACGACCCGGAAGAAGATCATCATCGGGGTGAAGAACGACCAGCCCGGCATCGGCTACTACGACCCGCAGACCAAGAGCTACTCCGGCTTCGACATCGAGATCGCGGAGCTGATCGCGGCCGGCCTCGGCTTCGGCCTGTCCCAGATCCAGTTCATCCCGATCGAGTCGATCGACCGGGAGACCGCGCTGGAGAACGGCTCGGTCGACATGGTCGTCGCCTCGTACTCGTACACGGCCGCGCGGGCGCAGGAGATCTCCTTCGCCGGACCCTACTTCGAGACCAACGAGGGCCTGCTGATCCGCAGCACGGACACCTCGATCAAGGGCATGTCCTCGCTGACCTCCAAGAACCAGGTCTGCTCCGTCGCCGACTCCACCCCGCTCCAGCAGCTGCCCAGCCTGACCAGCGCCCAGCCGGTGGCGCTGGGCAGCTACTCGCAGTGCGTCGACGAGCTGCTCGCGGGCAAGGTCGACGGCGTCTACACCGACCTGGCGATCGACGCCGGCTACGCGGCGCAGGATCCCGGCCAGCTCAAGGTCATCCCGGTGAACGCCGCCCAGACGCAGTACTACGGCATCGGCGTCCAGCTCGGCGAGAACAACCTGATCACCGAGATCGACCAGATCCTGTCCGCCGCCGAGCAGAACGGCACCTGGCGGGCGATCTTCAACGCCACCCTGGCGCCGTCCGGAATCCAGCCGGTCATCCCGCGGCTCGGGCAGTGGCCCTCGGCCACGTCCTGAACGAGACGGCCGCGCGGTCCGGCGGTCCGGTCCGTTGAACCGCCCTTCGTCGCCGTGCTGCGAAACACTGGCCCGCCGTGCGGCGAATCAGACCCGCACCCAATGCCTGATGCCGCATCACGAAGGCCACGGTCGCGTCTCCAGTGGGCGCTACATCAGCCCTGACACGCCTTCAGCCCTCGTCGTCCCACGCCATGTCGTCCCCGCCGGCATCCTCCGCCGTCTCGAGCGCGTGCCGCACCGCCCGGGCCGAGACGTCGCCGCCGTACCCCTTCCGGGCCAGGAAGCCGGCCAGCCGCCGGACCGCCACCTGCGTCGGCAGCCCGGTCATCCGCGCGTACCGAGCCGACGCCAGCCGGCAGGCCGTGGCGTACTCCTGCTCGCCGTCCAGCCCGGCCAGCGCCCGGCCGACGATCTCGTCGTCCACGCCCCGCAGGCGCAGTTCGGAGCCCAGCGCCCGGCTGCCCTTGCCCTGGACCCGGTGCCGGGACTCGACGAACGTGAGCGCGTATTCCTCGTCGTCGATCAGACCGACCTCCTCGAGCCGGTCGAGCACGGTGCGCGCGGCGTCCTGCTCGACGCCCTTCCGGCCGAGCAGGCTCTCCAGCTGGCCGCGGGTCTTGGCCGTGCGGCTCAGCGCGTCAAGCGCGATCTGCCGCGCGGCCGCCTCGCCGAGGCCCGGCTCGTCGCCGTCCCCCGGCCCGCGGCCGGCCCCGCTGCCCGGCCGGCCACCGGTACCGCCTCCGCCGGCGGCCGGATCCCGACGCCCCCGTCGGCTCACAGACCGGCCGGGTCGACCGCCGGGGCCGCTTTGGCGCGGGACCGGGTGGCGGGCTTCGCCGGAGCCTCGGCCTCGGCCGGCTTCGCGGCGGAGTCGTCGGCCGGCGCGTCGAGCTGCGGCCCGACCCCCAGCTTCTCCTTGATCTTCTTCTCGATCTCGTTCGCCATGTCCGGGTTCTCCTTCAGATACGCGCGCGCGTTCTCCTTGCCCTGCCCGAGCTGCCCGCTCTCGTAGGTGTACCAGGCCCCGGACTTGCGCACGAAGCCGTGCTCGACGCCGAGGTCGATCAGGCCGCCCTCGCGGCTGATCCCCTGGCCGTACACGATGTCGAACTCGGCCTGCCGGAACGGCGGGGCGACCTTGTTCTTGACCACCTTGACCCGGGTCCGGTTGGCGACCGCGTCCTGCCCGTCCTTCAGCGTCTCGATCCGGCGCACGTCGAGCCGGACCGAGGCGTAGAACTTCAGCGCCCGCCCGCCGGTCGTGGTCTCCGGCGAGCCGAACATGACGCCGACCTTCTCGCGCAGCTGGTTGATGAAGACCGCGGTGGTCTTCGAGTGGTTGAGCGCGCCGGTGATCTTCCGCAGCGCCTGGCTCATCAGCCGCGCCTGCAGGCCGACGTGCGAGTCGCCCATCTCGCCCTCGATCTCGGCCCGCGGCACCAGCGCGGCCACCGAGTCGATCACGATGATGTCCAGCGCGCCGGAGCGGATCAGCGTGTCCGCGATCTCGAGCGCCTGCTCCCCGTTGTCCGGCTGGGCGATGTAAAGGTTGTCCGTGTCCACGCCCAGCGCCTTGGCGTAGATCGGGTCGAGCGCGTGCTCGGCGTCGATGAAGGCGGCGAGGCCGCCGGCCCGCTGCGCGCTGGCCACGGCGTGCAGGGCGACGGTGGTCTTGCCGCTGGACTCCGGGCCGTAGATCTCGACGACCCGCCCCCGCGGCAGGCCGCCGACGCCCAGAGCCACGTCGAGCGCGATGGCACCGGTGGGGATCACGTCGATCGGCGCGCGCGTCTGGTCGCCCATCCGCATCAGGGAACCCTTGCCGAACTGCCGCTCGATCTGCGCGAGCGCCGCGTCGATCGCCTTCTCCCGGTCGGTTGACGCCGCCATGGTGAATCCGCCTCCGTATCGATCGCCGCGCGGCGGATGCCGCGCGGCCCCGGACCTGTTGCCCGGCTTGCGCCGACGACGCTATCTGCCGCCTCTGACAGACACCGTCGATACGCTTCGGGCCCAGCCCGAAAGGCGCGTCCAAGCCGTACTGGCCACTGTGCCACGGTCCCGGACACGGCTGCATGGAAATGCGGAAAATCCCGGCAAATCCATCGCCCGGCTCGTCGCGCCGGTATCACTATAGAACTTGAGTTCGAAGCAGGTGGGCCCGAATCGCCGGAAAGCCCGGGCGCGCCGAGCAGCGCCGCAGACAAGCCGCCGACGAGCAGCAGACGAGCCGCACCTCGCTGTTCTCCTTCCCGAAAAGGCGGCCGCCACCCCCGTGCCGAGGCACCGCAACAAGCCATCTAGCATGGCAGTCGGGCACATCTGTCACGAAGACGCGAAGAGGTGACGGGCTCATGCCGACCGGGACGCCCACACTCGACTCGCACGCAGTTCTCGCTGCCTATTCCGGTCCGCCCGCGCTCCAGAACGCGACGTACCTGACGGAGTGGAAGCTCAACCCGTGGGTCCTCGGCCTGATCGTCATCGCATCAGCCCTCTACCTAATCGGCGTCAGGCGGCATAGGGCACGCGGCGGGCAGTGGCGAATCTACGAGACCGCGCTGTTCCTCAGCGGCCAAGGGCTGTTCGGCCTGCTCACCATGTCGTTCCTGGGCGCATACGAGCGAACCCTGTTCTGGCCGCGCGCAGTGCAGAACACCCTGGTGATGATGGTCGTCCCGATGCTTCTGGCCCTCGGCGCGCCGCTCACGCTGCTTCTGGAGAACTGCACCGAGCGGCAGCGGACCCGGATCATGGCCGTCCTGCACAGCCGCCTCGCCAAGTTCTTCGGCTTCCCCGCAGTGGTGTCCGCGTTCGTCCTCAGCACCCCGTTCCTGGTGTACCTGACGCCCTGGTTCGAAACCGCGATGCGCAGCAGTGTCCAGAACGAGATCCTCCGCTTCACCCTGCTGGCAGTCGGCTATTACTACTACTGGATGCGCCTGCGGATCGACCCGGTGCCGCACGAGTACCCGCACATGATCTCGGTCTGGATCACCTTCGCCGAAGCGGTGACCGACGGCGGGCTCGGAATCATCCTCATGTGGGGCAAGTACACCGTCGCCCTCGCGTACTACACGGCGCTCGCACGCCCATGGGGCATGACGTTCCACCAGGACCAGCTCATCGGCGGCGGCGCCATCTGGGTGTTCGGCGACCTGGCCGGCCTGCCGTTCATCGGAGCCCTCTGGCGCCGCATGTTCCGCGAGGACCGCCAGGAAGCCGCCGCCGTGGACGCGGAACTCGACCTGGTCGAGGCCGAACAACGCGCCACCGCCCAGCGCGAGCACCCGGACGAGGTGCTTCCCGAGGGACATATGCGCCCCTGGTGGGAGACCGACCCGGTCATCGGACGACGGCTCGGCCTGAACGTGCCCGATTCGAACGACTGACTCGGCGACCGTGCCCGTGCCAACGGGCCTGTCGCGCCCATCTCGGACTCACTCCGTCCGACCTCTCCCCACGCGGCCTGCCACGCTCCCCCACCCCGCCCATCTCAGCCCACTGCAGCTCCACTCACCTCTTTCGCTCTATCCCACCTAAAGGCGCCCACCACACCCACCCAACCCACTCCTGAATCAGCCCCCTGCAACGCCGATCGACCACCCTCTCCTCTCTCTCGGCCCTCGTCGCCGCCCCCTCCCCGCCAGCTGATGCGGTGTCATCTCGCCCCACCCCGCACGATTCTCACTACTCCCACTAGCCCTCCCGCCCCCACCACCTCCCTCACCACCACTCCCACCATCTCCCTCACCACATCGCCACTCACCGCATCGCCTCACAGCCAGCGCAGTCTCGGCAATGAAGACCACCAGCCCAACCCAAGGTCAGATCTACCCTTTTCGCCCCAATTACCTGTTACCGCAAGAAATACCTAATTTTGAGGATACGCATCGGCCACACAGCTGCGATCTTGGAACAAGCCGCCCTGGTCGACGCGGGAGAATCCCGCGGCAGCGGCGGCAGATCCAGGAGGTCCAAGCAATGACCCGTGCATTCATCCGCGCCGTCGTCATCTCGGCGATCGGCGGCCTCGCCATCGCGCCCGCCCTCGCCTCCGCGGCTGACGGCACGCCGACGACCACGAAGACGCCGACCGTCACGATGCTGACGGCGCCCCAGACCCCACAGGCCGATCAGGAGATCACCCTGATGGCGCGAGTCGGTGTCCACACCGACGCAGGGAACGGTGATCCAGGCGGCCCCGGCGCCCCCGGCACCGAGCGCGGCGAGCCGGGACGGTACGGAACCCAGGCCAAGGGCGACCACTCCGGGAAGGGTTCCCCTGAAGGCGGCATCCGGAAGGGCAAGGGCAAGACGAAGACCAAGGGGAAGGGGAAGCACAAGGGCACCGGCAGGCGCCACACCGGCGAGACCGGGACGATCACCTTCACCGTAGACGGCAAGGACCTTCGCCCCGTCCCGCTCTCCCACGACCGGGCCAGCGAGAAGGTCGAACTGCCGTCCGGCAGCCACACGATCACGGCTGCCTACGGCGGCGACGACAACTACAGCCCGAGCCAGGCGGAGCCGCTCACCTTCACCGTGAGCTGATCGCCGCACCCGGCGGGCGCACACGTCGCGCCCGCCTCTCGAGACCACCTGCGACGGACAGGACGGCCGCCCGTCCGACGCAGGTGTCTCCAAGCGCGTCGGCCGGATCGATCCGGTCTCGGGAGCCGGCAGGCTCCCACTCCCCGCAAGGGGGAACGCGGGGAGCCGGGAACTTCAAGGTTCCCGACTCGCCACCACGGGGACACCGGTGGAGCGGGAGGAGGGTGATCACCCACCTCCCACGGGGTCCCCCTCCACCGACGGTCCGCCGACCGGCCAGCCGGCCGGCAATCACGTCGGCTCGGCGCCCCCGGCCGCCACCCA
>DASYAE010000193.1:0-44663 GCA_036501535.1 Actinocrinis sp.
CGCGTGTCCAGTCGTTCATAAGGATGGATGCGCCCGAGCACACCCGGCTGCGCCGGATGGTGATGCCGGAGCTGGGCGCCACCGCGGTCGAGCGATACCGTCCGGGGGTCCGGCAACTGGTCGAGCGACTGCTGGACGACCTGGAGGCCGGACCGCGGCCGGTCGACCTGCTGGACACCTTCGCCTTCCCGATCCCGGCCCTGACCATCGCCCGCATTCTGGGCGTGCCGGCCGAGGACGCCGACCTGTTCCAGGCCCAGACGCTGGCCCTGACCACGTGCGCGATGGGCAGTGCCGAGGGCGCGGACGCCTTCGCGGAGCTCTCCGCGTACCTGGACCGGCTGGTGCGCTCCAAACAGGCCGATCCGGCCGACGACCTGATCAGCCGGCTGGTCCTGCGCCACTGGGCGACCGGCGAGCTCGACCACGAGGACCTGGTGGCCATGGTGTTCCTCGTGCTCGTCGCCGGGCACGAGACCACGGCCAGCCAGCTGATGCTCAGCATCCTGACGCTCATGATGCACCCCGAGGAGACGGCGCTGATGCTGGAGCGGCCGCGGCGGCTGGGGAAGGTCGTCGACGAGCTGCTGCGCTACTGGTCGATCCCGCAGGACAACCAGGTGCGGGTGGCGATCCGGCCGACCGAGGTGGGCGGCGTCGCGGTCGGCCCCGGCGAGGGCGTGGTGTTCGCGATCTCCGCGGCCAACCACGACGAGGCGGTCTTCCCGGACGCGGCCCGGTTCCACCCGGACCGCGATGCCCGCGGCCATCTCGCCTTCGGCTTCGGGCCGCACTACTGCGCCGGCGCCGCGCTGGCCCGGATGGAGATGGAGGTCGCCCTGCCGGCGCTGTTCCGCCGGCTGCCCGGGCTGCGGCCGGCCGCGCCGGTGGAAGAGCTCTCCTTCCGGCACGACACCGTCGTCTACGGACTCAATGCGCTGCCGGTCACCTGGTAAGCAGCAGCGCGCCCTTCTCAGGCCTGCGGCCCGGGTCCTTCCGTGAAGGACCCGGGCCGCGTGTGCCGGAGAGCACCGGTCAGCTGATCGGGACTGCGTCGCTCTGCCGGTCCAGGTCGTTCCTGCGGGCCTTGACCAGCAGGCCGACGGCCACGGCGGCAGTGGCCAGGATGGCGGCGCTCCAGGTGAAGGCGATGGTGTATCCGTGCACTGCGGCCTGTGCGGCCACGGCGTGCGCGTTGGCGGTGGGGGAGAGGTGGGCGGTGAGGTAGTTCGTCGTGGCCGAGGTGGCGAAGGTCACCAGGATCGCGGTGCCGAGCGCGCCGCCGATCTGCTGGGTCGTGTTCACCAGGGCCGAGGCGACGCCCGCGTCGTGGTTCGCGACGCCGATCAGCGCGGTCGAGGAGAGCGGCACGAAGAACAGGCCAACGCCGAAGGCCATCACCAGCTGCGCCGGGACGACGTGCGTGGCGTAGGCGGTGTCCACGCCGAGGCGGGTGAACAGCACCAGGCCGGCCGTGGCCAGGACGAAGCCGACGAACATCAGGATGCGGGGACCGACCCTCGGCAGGAACCGGGTCGAGACGCCGGCGCCGGCGACTACCCCGGCGGTGAACGGAAGGAACGCGAAGCCGGACTTGAGCGCCGAGTATCCGAGGATCTGCTGCATGTAGTAGGTCAGGAAGATGAACACGCCGAACATGCCCACGCCCATCAGCAGGGAGCTGAGGAACGATCCGCCGCGGTTGCGGTCGAGGATGACGCGCATCGGCAGCAGCGGGTGCGAAGTGCGCAGCTCGATCAGGACGAACGCGGCGAGCAGGGCGACGCCGCCGATCAGCAGGCCGAGCGTGGTGGTCGAGGCCCAGCCGGCGGTGTTGGCCTTGTTGAAGCCGTAGACCAGGGCCGCGAGGCCCGCGCTCGAGGTCAGGACGCCGGGGATGTCGTACCCGGTGTTGCCTCCGGCCTTGCTCTCGCTCAGCACGCGGGTCGCGGCGAACGCGGCGAGCACGGCGATCGGGACGTTGACCAGGAGCGTCCAGCGCCACGAGGCGTATTCGGTCAGGACGCCGCCCATGATCAGGCCGATCGCGCTGCCGCCGCCGGCGATGGCGCCGTAGACGCCGAATGCCCGCGCGCGCTCCTTGCTCTCGGTGAAGGTGACCGTGAGCAGCGAGAGCGCCGCCGGAGCCATCAGCGCGCCGAACGCGCCCTGCACGGCGCGGGCACTGAAGAGCATGGCCTCGTTGGTCGCGGCCCCGCCGAGTGCGGAGGCGGCTGCGAAGCCGAGCAGGCCGATGACGAACGCCCGCTTGCGGCCGGTGAAGTCGGCGATGCGTCCGCCGAGCAGCAGCATGGAGCCGAAGGCCAGGGCGTAGGCCGTGACGACCCACTGCTTGTTCACGTCGGAGATGTGCAGCGAGCGCTGCATCGTGGGCAGGGCGATGTTCACGATCGTCGCGTCGAGCACGATCATCAGTTGGGCGACGGCGATGATGACGAGCGCCGCCCAGCGCCTGGGGTCGGGCACGGTGCGGGGCGTGTCCACCGGCGAGGGGGCCCGCGCCGCGACGCGTGCGGAGGTCGCCTGCGCGGACGCTGCCTGCTCGGTGACGGTTGACATGATCTGCTCTCTTTCCGGGCGCGTCATGAGACAGCACTCGATCGGCGCGCGGCCCGGTCAGGCCGTACGTGGTGGACTGGCGCTCAGATGATCAGTGTCTGGTCATCAGGGGGATGAGGATTTCGTCGGTGAGGCGGGTCAGGTAAGCCTCGTCGGCCGGCCTTCCCTGGATGAAGATCCGGGTGAAGAGCACCGCGGGGGCGATCTCCGGGAAGATGGCGGGGTCGGTCTCGGCGGGCAGTTCGCCGCGGGTGATCGCCCGGTCCAGCATGCGGCGGGTGACCTGCTGCTTGTCCTCGAGCATGGAGGCGCGCACGGCTGCGGCCAGCTCCGGGTCCCGCTGCATCGCGATCATGAGGCCCGCCATGATCTGGCCCGTGGGACCGGTCATCATGTCTCTGATGCAGCGCAGGGTCGCCAGCAGGTCGCCGCGAAGGCTGCCGGTGTCCGTGTCCGTGACCAGGTCGGCCTGCTCGTAACACTTGACCGCGGCGACCACCAGGTCGGCCTTGCCCGGCCAGTGCCGGTACAGCGTCGCCTTGCTCGCCTTCGCGCGGGCGGCGACCAGGTCGAGTCGCAGTGCGTCGTAACCAGTCTCGGCGAGCACCTCGAGGGTCGCGCGGAGTATGGCCTCCTCGCGCTCGGGGTCGAACTTGAGCATCGTCGCTGAAGTGTCCACAGCCTGCTCCTCCTTCCCGCCGGCTCTGGGTGTACGAAACTGTTTCGTACACTTGAAGCGCGGCGGGGCCGGAACTATTCCCCGGTCTCGGCGGGGAGCCCCGACCGGAGTCCGGCGCCCGTTCGGCTCACTTCTTGCGCACAGCCTCGTTCCAGATCAGCTTGGCGATGTTCGGCTTCACCGCCGTGGTGATCACTCCCATGGCCGTACGCACGTACCGCCGGTCCGCCGCCTCGCGCAGCATGCTCGCGGCGAGGTCGGGGCGGGCCGTGAACAGGCCGTCGGCGCTGTTCTCGGCGGTGTGGTGGTCGGTGACGACGGGGTGTTCGAACAGGCCCGAGGGCCGGACGACGGTCCAGTCGAGGTCCGTCTGACGCAGCACGGCCTCCATGCGGCGCATGTCCTCGTGGGCGTTACGGGCGATGCGTCGGTTCACCTGCGGGTCCAGCACATGGTTGAAGAAGTGGGCGCCGGTGGGGCGCCAGTTCGGATCGGTGACGCTGGAGCTGACGGCGAGCAGCCGTTTGATGCCGTGGCGGGCCATCGCCGCGGTGATGATCGTGGCGCTGTGCGAGTACGTGGTGATGGTCCCCCTGCTCAAGCGCGCACCCAGCGTGGACAGGACGGTGTCGGTCCCGCCGATCGCGGCGTCGACGGCCGCCGGGTCGGTGGCGTCGGCCACGGCCACGGTCAGGCCGGGCCGCTCGGCGAGGGAGCCGGCGCGGCGGGTCACCGCGACGACCTCGTGGCCGAGAGCCAGAGCCTGGTCCGTGAGGTGGCGGCCGGTCTGTCCGTTGGCGCCGAAGACTGCGATGCGCATGCTGTCTGGTCCGTCCCTTCGTGTGGTTCCTGCGACGCCCTTGACTGTGCCGAGCCTTCAGCGAAGGCTCAAGGCCGATGAATAACGCCGCGCTCGCCCCCGCCCGCACCCGAGGCCGCCCCAAGGGCAACCCGCCGACCCGCGCGGCAATCCTCGCCGCAGCCCGCAGGCTGTTCCTGAAGCGCGGCTACCAGCGCACCACTCTGCGCGCGGTGGCCGGGGCCGCCGGGGTCGATCCGGCGCTGATCGCGTACCACTTCGGCTCGAAGAAGGGCCTGTTCGCGGACGTGATGCGGTTCCACTGCGCCAACGCGCTCACAGCGGACACCGTCCTGGGCGGGGACCCGGCCACCCTCCCCGAGCGCCTGATCGACGCCGTGACCGGCCTGTGGGAGAACGCCGGCTTCCGGGAACTGACCGCGCAAGGCGACGAGGCCGCCGAGGTGATCCGCGAATACCTGGAACGCGAACTGCTGGCCCGGCTTGTTGAATTTCTCGGCGGCCGAGACGCGACCGCCCGCGCCACGGCCGTGGTGACGATCCTCGGCGGCCTGATCTACACCCGCTATCTCAACCCGCTGCCCACTCCCGCCGCCCTGACCCCGTCCGAGATCCGCCGTACCCTCGCCCCGGCGCTGCGCACCGCACTGGCCCCGAGGCCGCTGTCGGCGAGGCCATCAGAGCCCGTATGAGCACTTTGGCGCCCGGGGCTGCGTCAGATGCGTATCAGCAGCGGATCAGAGCTGCTCTGAAATGCTCGGCACGAGTCCGCGCAGCGTTTTGCGGATGACCGCGGGCTGATTCCCGCCGTCCCGCCGCCCGGACCGACGAACAATCGCTCCGCCCCAACGCCTCGCCGTCATTCGGCCCGCCCCGGCCCCGCCCCTTCTAGGTGGTTTCCCCATGGACCAGGCCAACTCCTTCGAGTCCCCGACGACCATCCGCCTGCACCGCGCCGAGTACCTGGCCGGCCTCGCCGTCTGCCTGGGCCTGCTCGTCGCCCACGCGTCGCAGGTCCGCTGGATCCCGGCCGTCGTGCTGTTCGCCTACATCGACCTGATCGGCTACATCCCCGGCGCCGTCGCCTTCCGCCGCAGCGGCGGCCGGCCCATCCCCAAGGGCTACTACGTGGCCTACAACACCATGCACAGCCTGCTGACGCAGGGCGCCGTGATCGGCCTGTGGATCTGGATCGCAGGGCCCGAATGGGCGCTGCTGGTCATCCCCATCCACCTGTTCGCCGACCGCGGCGTATTCGGCAACTTCCTCAAGCCCTTCGCGCTGCCCTTCGAGCCGGTGCCGAACGAGGACTTCGCCACCCTGACCCGGCGGCTGTTCGGCCGCGCCTCCGCTGGCGCGGTGCAGACCGCCCGCACCGTCGCGGGGTCGCCGCGATGAGCGCGGCGCAGGTCGACGAGGCGGTCGACGAGGCCGAGCAGCGGGCGCAGGCGGTGCGCCAGGATGCCCGGAGGCTGTCCACCGGAGTCTGTGTGCTGACTGCCGGAGAGGGCAGCGAGGTGCACGGCGCGACGGTCAGTGCCGTGAGCGTGGTATCGCAGCGGCCGCCGACAGTGTGCGTCGGCCTGCGGTTCGAGTCCGTGATGGCCCGCATCGTGCTGGAGACCGGCACCTTCGTGGTCAACGTGCTCGCCTCCGGGCAGGCGCTGCTGGCCGACTGGTTCGCCAACCCGCAGCGCCCGGCCGGCCGGGAGCAGTTCGGCCCGGTGCGTTGGGAGCCGCAGCCGGAGACCGGCATCCCGCTGCTGCGCGGCTGCCTGGCCCAGCTGACCTGCGCGCCGGTCTCGTACCAGCGCGTCGGGCGGGACGACGCGCTGCTGGTCGCGCAGATCAACACCACCCTGATCGGCGCCGGCCGCCCGCTGCTCAGCTACGACGGCCTGCTGCACGACCCGGAGCTGCACGGGGTCGCCCGGCGGCGGGGGTGGCGGCCGGCCGAGTCCGCCGCCTCCACCTGGGACTGACAGTCAGCCCCCTGAGACAACAGACGACCGGCACCAGAAGGAGTCGCCGCATGTCCACCACGCAGTCCATCACCACCGCCCCGACCGCGCCCACCGCTCCGGAAGCCGACTGGGACCAGGCCCCGAGCCTGCTCGACGGCGCCATGAAGCTGGACCTGACCGCGCAGCAGTGCGACCTGGCCTACTGGTTCCAGGCCGTGGCGCAGGGCACGCTCAAGGGCCGCACCGCGACCGGGCACCTGCCCGGGGAGCCGACCCCGGCGCACATGCGCGAGCCCGGCCCGCTGCGCGACGCGCAGATCCTGGAGCTCGGCTGGCGCTCGGTCGCCGAGGAGCAGGGCACCCGGGTGCTCGCCCACTACGTGGCCTCCGCCCCCGACGTCGCCGAGATGGACTTCTTCGCCACGCAGCTGATCGACGAGGCCCGGCACTCCATGGTGTTCCGCGGCCACCTGGTCGAGATGGGCGTGCCGCGCGACGAGCTGCAGGCGACCATCGCCGAGCTGTCCGCGGACTACCGGCGCGACGTCCTCGACCCGATCCTCGGCTTCGCCCTGCAGGCGGTGCGCGACGAGGGCGACTACATCGGCGCCGTCGCCGTCTTCACCATCATCATCGAGGGCGTACTCGCCCCGGCGGCGGAGCTGAGCGAGCGCAAGTGGAACGTCATCGACCCGGCCGCCGGCGCCATCGCGCGCGGCGCGGGCATCGACGAGATCCGCCACCTGACCGTCGGCAGCTCCATCGTGCGCGAGCACCTGCTGCGCGCCCCGCAGCTGCGCGGCCGGCTGATGGACATCGTCCGCCGCGGCCGGGCGCTGTGGGACGAGATCCCCGACCGCGCCTACATCCTGCGCCGCGAGGGCCTCTTCCAGGAGGGCATGCTCCAGCACGCCGACGTCGTCGGCGACTACGAGGTCTGGCCCGGGCGGCGGCTGCTCGACACCACCCCCGAGGAGCGCTACGCGACCGCGGAGCGGTGGACCGACGAGATGGCCCTGGCCCGGCTGACCTACATGGGGCTGGAAGAGGCCGTCGACATCCTCCGGCTGCGCTGAGCGCCGGCCCCGTCCGACCCTACGAGGAGTGATTCGACCCATGGCCGCGACTGCCACCACGGCGGTGCAGGACGGCGGGCGGCTGACCCGCACCCTGACCACCCCGAAGATCGTGTTCATCATCATCGCGGCGGCCGCCCCGCTGGCCGCGATGGTCTTCACCGTCCCGCTCTCGTTCGCGCTGGGCACCGGCGCCAGCGTCCCGGCGCTGTTCGTCTTCGCCGGCATCACACTGCTCTGCTTCACTGTGGGCTACGCCGCCATCAGCCGCGAGATCAGCCACGCCGGCGGGTTCTACACGTACATCGTGCGCGGGCTGGGCCGACCACCCGCGGTCGGCGGCGGCCTGATCGCCGTCATCGCGTACAACACCGTGTCCATCGCGCTGCTCGGCGCCTTCGCCTACTTCACCCAGACCGTGGCGGCTTCGCACGGGCTGCACCTGCCGTGGGAGGTGTGGGCCGCGGTCGGGCTGGTCGTGGTCGGCGTGTTCGGATACCGGCACGTCGAGTTCAGCGCCCGGGTGCTGGCCGTGTTCATGGTCTGCGAGATCCTGGTGCTGACCGCGCTGGACATCGCGGTGCTGGTCCGGCACGGCGGCGCGGCGCTGCCGACCTCCTCGTTCCAGCCGCACAGCATCTTCGCGCCCGGCCTGGGCGTCTCGGTGATGTTCGCCTTCGCCTCCTTCATCGGCTTCGAGTCGGCCGCGCTCTACGGCGAGGAGGCGCGCAACCCCAAGCGCAGCGTGCCGCTGGCCACCGTGATCGCCGTCCTGCTGGTCGCCGCGTTCTACGCGTTCACCAGCTGGATCGCGGTCGGCGCGGTCGGCGCGGCGAACGTGCGCACCACCGCGGCGGCGCACCTCGGCGACCTCTTCTTCAACCTGGGCTCCGACTACCTCGGCCCGGTGGCGGTGGCCGTCATGCAGACGCTGGTGTGCACCAGCCTGTTCGCCGGCTGGCTGGCGCTGCACAACGCGGCCAACCGGTACATGTTCGTGCTCGGACGCGACAGGGTGCTGCCGCGCTGGCTCGACGCCGTGCACCCCAAGCACAAGGCCCTGCACCGGGCCAGCATGCTGCAGACCTCGGTCAGCGCCGTGGTTGCGATCGCGTTCGCCGCGGCGGGGCTCGACCCCTTCGTGAACATGGCCACCACCATGCTCGGCATCGGCACCCTCGGCATCATCGCGCTGCAGGCCCTCGCCTCCTTCTCGGTGCTCGGCTTCTACCGGCGCCGGCCCGGCCAGTGGTGGCGCACCAAGATCGCGCCCGCCCTCGGCAGTATCGGCATGGTGACCGCCACCGTGCTGGTGGTGACCAACTTCGGGGTGCTCACCGGAACGTCGAACCCCGTGGTCACCTCGCTGCCGTGGCTGCTGGTCGCCGCGTCGGTCGGCGGCATCGGCTTCGCCCTCTGGCTGCGGGCCAAGCACCCGGAGCGCTACCGGGGGCTGGCCGGCATGGAGGGCGAGAGCGCCGCCGAGGCGGCCGCCGCCGAGAGTGTCGCTCCCGGCGTCGAACCGCTCCCGACCGCCGCCGACGCGCGCGAGCTCGACAGCGTCCCCTCGCTCCCCGTCCTGTGACCGAAGGAAGGGCCTTGTTCCCGTCTCCCCACTCCCAGCTGTCCGAAGACGTGCCGTTCGGGCCGGAGGACGCGCCCTGGCAGAAGGCGTTCAGCAGGCTCGGCGTCCTGGACGGCGTCCCGCGCGTATCTCCGCCCAGCGGCGACCCGCGCGAGGCCTACCCGGAGGTGCCCGAAGTCCCGTACGGCAAGGTCCAGCTCCCGCCGTGCGGCCTGGACCCGGAGCAGTACGCCGAGGCCGAGGGGCTGTTCCACCGATACGTGGACCGGCAGGCCGGCAACGCGCTCGGATATCAGCTCACCGGCAATCTCGACTACGGCCGGCTGGCCCGGTACCTCGACCGGCACCTGAACAACGTCGGCGACCCCTACCAGTCGGGTGCTTATACGCCGAACTCCAAGGTCCTGGAGCGGGCGGTGCTCGACTACTACGCCTCGCTGTGGAACGCCAAGTGGCCGCACCGCGACGACGACCCCGACTCGTACTGGGGCTACCTGCTGACCATGGGCTCGAGCGAGGGCAACCTGTACGGGCTCTGGAACGCCCGCGACTGCCTGTCCGGCCGGCTGCTGCAGCGCCAGCAGCGGGCCGGACAGGGCGGCGACGGCGAGATCGTGTACACCCGGGCGGCCCGGCGCGACGGTCAGAGCCCGAACGCCTTCCACCCGGTCGCGTTCTTCTCCCAGGACACGCACTACTCGCTCACCAAAGCGGTGCGGGTGCTGGGCATCGACACCTTCCACGAGGTGGGCCGGGACCGTTATCCGGACGAGAACCCGCTGGCGCCGGGCACGCCCTGGCCGAGGGAGGTCCCCTCGGTCGGCGGCGCGGCCGGCACCGGCGCGATCGACCCGGAGAAGCTGGCGGTCCTGGTGCGCTTCTTCGCCAGCCGCGGCTACCCGATCCTGGTCAGCCTCAACTACGGCTCCACGTTCAAGGGCGCGTACGACGACGTGCAGACGGTCGCGGAGACCGTACACGCCATCTGCACCGAGTACGGGCTCGATGAACGGCGGGTCTACCACAACGGGCCCGGCGACGACGGGTACGACGTGCGTCCCGGCTACTGGGTCCACGTGGACAGCGCGCTGGGCGCCGGGTACGTCCCCTACCTGGAGATGGCCCGGGACGCGGGGATCGTCGACGAGGTGCCGCCGACCTTCGACTTCCGGCTGCCGCAGGTGCACTCGCTCACCTTCAGCGCGCACAAGTGGATGGGCGCGCCGTGGCCGTGCGGGGTGTTCATGACGCGCACCGGCCTGCAGATGATCCCGCCGCGGGCGTCGGAGTACATCGGCGCCTCGGACACCACGTTCGCGGGCTCGCGCAACGGCTTCACCGCCGTGGTGCTCTGGGACTACCTGGCCCGGCACTCGTACGACGACCAGATCCGGATGGCGGCGATCTGCCATCGCACCGCCGGCTACGCGCACGACCGGCTGCTCGCGCTCCAGGAGCGGCTGGGCCTGGACCTGTGGGTGGATCGCAGCCCACTGGCACTGACCGTGCGGTTCCGCCGCCCCCGCGCGGACATCGTGCGCAAGTACTCGCTGTCCTTCGAGACCGTGCACGTCGACGGCGAGGTCCGCCCGTACGTCCACCTGTACGCGATGAAGCACGTCACGTGCGAGCTGATCGACGAGCTCGTACGCGACCTGCGCCAGCCAGGGGCCTTCGACGACATCCCCCCGTCGCCGATCCCCGCGGCAGCCGGCGGCGCACGCCGGTCGCCCGCTCCGCCGGAGCGGCACTGACGACCGCGCCGACGTCAACCCCCTCATGCGGCAGCGTGCTGCCGCAGCGTTCCGCCGTGCTGTGCGGGGTGCCGGACCACCGGACCGCCCCGCACAGCACGGGCTTCTTCGTCCCCCGGCACGGACGGGACCCTGCGCGCGCGCCGCGCCCGCAGGGCCGTGCGGGGGGCGGACCCACTCGACCCCACCCGAGAGAAGAAGGCAGGCACCCACGATGTACGACCTCGAAGAGCTGGTCCGGCGATACCTCGCGCTGTGGCAGCTGCCCGACCCGAAGGTGCGCGGCACGGCCGTCGCAGAGCTGTTCACGGAGGACGTCGAGTACTACACCGAGGAGGGGGCGGCGCACGGGAGGCAGGAGATGACGGCCTGCGTCGCCGACTCCTACCGGATGTGGGTGGAGCCGGGAAAGTACGTCCTGCGGTCGGCCGCGAACGCCGACGGCCACAACGGGGCGGTGCGCTTCAACTGGGAGGTGGTCGCGGTCGAGTGCGGGGACGTCGCCGGGGTCGGCTTCGAGTTCCTGATGCTCGCCGAGGACGGGCGCATCCGGCTCGACTACCGCTTCACCGAGTCGCCGGCGCCGCTTCCTGACGCCGCGAGCGGGTCCCTCTCACACAGCGGCGGTGGCCAGTAGTCCGTCGAGCGCGGGGGCGTGGTTCAGCACCGCCTGGTGCACCTTGCGCAGCCTGATCGAGGGGGACTGCGCGTGTGAGGCGAGGCAGCGCACAGTGCGCTGATAAGCCTGCAGGGCCTCGACCTGGCGGCCGCAGCGGTAGAGCGCGACCATCAGCCGCTCGGTGAACCGCTCCAGATACGGGGAGTACTCCTCCACCTCGGCCCGCAGCTCGGCCAGGATCCTGGGATGGTGCCCGCAGCGCAGCTCCGCGTCGAACAGCAGCGCCTGCGCCTCCTGCCGGGCCTCCTCGTAGGCCCGCGCGCCGCCCTCGCAGATGGGCCCGCCGACCAGGCCGCCGAAGGCGGGCCCGCGCCAGACCGCCAGCTGCCCGCGCAGCCGCTCGACCAGCTGCGCGGGCGGCATCTGTGCGGCGCTGCGGCGCAGCTCCTCGACGGTGGCCACGAAGCGGGCTGCGTCGACCTGCTCGTCCTCCACCATCAGCCGGTAGCCGGAGCGGACCGCCTGGAGCCGCGGCAGCGGCACGGCCGGCTCGGCCCGCTTGAGCTGCCGTCGCAGCCGGCTGACATGGGCGTGCAGGGCGTTCTCCGAGCTGCCGGCCCAGCACGCGCCCCACAGCTCGGTGCGCAGCTCGTCCGCGGAGACCGTCCGGTCGGCGCTCACCAGGAGCGAGACCAGCAATCCCTTCTGAATGGCGCCCTCGACTGGATAATCGACCCCCGCGCTGGACATTTCCACGGGGCCGAGCAACCGGAATTCGAGCATGGCGAAGTCACCTTTCCGTACATGGCCAGAGCGTGGTCATGCGCAGCCGACGGCTGACGCGTCCGGGAAATCCGTCACCCGGTCTCGATTCCGGTCCGGAATCGCCGGTGCGGTTGTCGGTTCCATTCCACCCACGCTCGGCCCGGATGTCTATTACTTCGGAGGTAACACAGCGGTCGGATACGGCCCCGGCACGGTCGGCTACCACTACGCGCGCCGTGCGCCCGCCGGCGTGACGGCCGCCCGCGCCGGGCTCGGGAGCGCCGGTCGCGGGCGGGTGTCGTGCCGCGGAGTCGAGGGTCAGCCGTCCCCGTCCCCGTCGTCGAACCGGGGCCGCACGCCGCGCGCGGCCATGATGTCGTCGTTGGAGGTGCCGGCCGGGACCATCGGCCAGACCATGGCGTCCTGGTGCACCACGAACTCGACCACCACCGGGACGTCGTCGAGCGACATCGCCTTCTCGATCGTCGCGTCCACCTGGTCCGGGCTCTCGCAGCGCAGCCCGACGCAGCCCATCGCCTCGGCCAGCAGGACGAAGTCGGGCAGCCGCCGCGCCCCCGAACCGGTCGAGCCGAGGTCGGTGTTCGAGTAGCGCTCGCCGTAGAACAGGGTCTGCCACTGCCGGACCATGCCCAGCGAGCCGTTGTTGATGATCGCGACCTTGATCGGGATGTCGTTGACGGCGCAGGTGACCAGCTCCTGGCCGGTCATCTGGAAGCAGCCGTCGCCGTCGATCGCCCACACGGTCGCGTCCGGCCGGCCGACCTTCGCGCCCATCGCGGCCGGCACCGCGTAGCCCATCGTGCCGGCGCCGCCGGAGCTGAGCCAGCCGACCGGCTCGTCCAGGGTGAGGAACTGGCTGGCCCACATCTGGTGCTGGCCGACCCCGGCGGCGTAGACGGTGCCGGGGCCGCTGAGCTCTCCGATGCGCTCGACGACGTACTGCGGGCTGAGCAGCCCGTCCGGCGCCGGCTCGTAGCCGAGCGGATAGGTCGTGCGCCACCGCTCCAGCTGCCCCCACCAGGCGCGGTAGTCGCAGGCCGACGTGGCGCGCCCGGAGTCGTCCAGGTGCGCCTTCACGGCGGTGAACAGGTCGGCCAGGACCTCGCGGGCGTCGCCGACGATGGGGACGTCGGCCGCGCGGTTCTTGCCGATCTCGGCCGGATCGATGTCGGCGTGCACGATCGCGGCGCGCGGGGCGAAGGTGTCCAGGTGGCCGGTGACCCGGTCGTCGAACCGGGCCCCGACCGCCACGATCAGATCGGCCTTCTGCAGCGCCGCCACCGCGGCGACGGTGCCGTGCATGCCGGGCATGCCCAGGTGCAGCGGATGGCTGTCCGGGAAGACCCCGAGCGCCATCAGCGTGGTGGTGACCGGGATCCCGGCGAGCTCGGCCAGCGCCCGCAGCTCGGCCCAGGCCCGCGCCTTGCCCACGCCGCCGCCGACGTAGAGCACCGGCCGCCGGGCGTCGGCCAGCAGCCGGGCCGCGTCGCGGATCTGGCGGGCGTTCGGCCGGGGCGGCGGGCGGTAGCCGGGCAGCTGCGGGTCGACCGGCCAGCGGAACACGGCCGGCTTCTGCAGCGCGTCCTTCGCGATGTCCACCAGCACCGGGCCGGGCCGGCCGGTCGAGGCCAGGTGGAAGGCCTCGGCGACGGTGCGGGCGATCTCGGCGGGGTCGGTCACCTGGAAGCTGTGCTTGGTGATCGGCGCCGTGATGCCGCAGATGTCGGCTTCCTGGAAAGCGTCGGTGCCGATCAGGGCGCTGGGAACCTGGCCGGTGATGGCCACGATCGGCACCGAGTCCATGTGCGCGTCGGCGATCGGCGTGACCAGGTTGGTGGCGCCCGGCCCCGAGGTCGCCATGCACACTCCGACCCGGCCGGTCGCCTGCGCGTAGCCGGTCGCGGCGTGGCCGGCGCCCTGCTCGTGCCGCACCAGGATGTGCCGGATCCGGGTGGAGTCCATCAGCCGGTCGTAGGCCGGCAGGATCGCCCCGCCGGGAATCCCGAAGACCGTGTCGACGCCGAGTGCCTCCAGGGTTCTGACAAGGCACTCGGCGCCGGTCACGGTCTGCCCGGCGGACGGGCCGCGGGTCGGCGCCGGCCGGCGTCGGCCGCCGCTCATCGCTCGGCTTTGGTCAGGATGTCGTCCAGCGCGGCCAGCGTCCGGTCGACCTCGGCGGCCGTGGCGGCGCTGTCGGGGTCCCCGCACAGCTGGACGAACAGCGCGACGAGGCGCTGCTGGAGCTGCACCGTGTTCTCGGGCAGGGGGAAGTCAGGCATGTGGTTTCACTCAACTTCTTCGGCTCATGGAGGACGGGCGGGCCGCGGCGCGGTCGCCGGATATCACAGGTCTCTGACTCACATCGCGTTCGCGGCGCGCCAGATGTTGACGAAGCCGTCCACCGTGGCCTTGCCGGGGAAGCCGGCGTACTCGGTGGTGACGAGCGTGGGGTTCCACTTCTGCTTGTAAGCGAGCTGCGTCCCGGCCGGGTAGACGATCTGGTCGTCCCAGAAGTGCCGCATCAGCCACTTGAAGGCCGGGCTGTGCCCGGGCACCTCGCGCTCGTCGGTCATGGTGGTGAACGGGGTGAAGCCGAAGTGCAGCCACGGCACGCCCTCGCTCCGGAAGACGTCGATGGCGTGCTTGTTGATCGCCTCCATGATGCCGGCGGGGCTGTCCGGGCGCCGCCGGCTCAGGTCGTGCATCCAGCCCGGGTAGCTGCCGTACACGGGGGAGAAGGACAGGTAGCCGTACATCTCCCCGTCGATGACGCCGATGAACAGGCGGCGGTGCTTCTGCACGTCGCCGCCGGTCTGGCCGACGAGGTACTCCAGCGGGCGCGCGTTGTCGCCCTTGAGCGGCAGCCAGCGGCGGTTGACGTCGGCGACCCCCTCGGCGCACGCGTCGTAGTCCGCTTCCAGGATGGTCATCCCGCTGCGCAGGGCGCGGGAGATCTTGTTGCGCAGCTGCATGTAGCGGGTGCCGGCCATGGTGTGCGTCGCCAGGTCGACCGCGTAGGAGGCGCCGACCTGGTTGACCGTGTAGCCCTCGCGCGCATAGATATCCGCGTCGTGCTTCTGCAGCTGGATTGCGGCCACCGTGCGGTCGCCGCGCTCGGCGAACTCGGTGAACGCGCGCACCAGGTCCAGATAAGACTCCTGCGGGGCGAACGGGCCGCCGAACTGTACGAGGTACCGGCCCGCCGGCCGGTACACGACGACGCCGGGGCGGTCGGGCAGCGCGAAGTACGAGTTTCCCTGGTTGACCGCCAGGAATGAGCTGGGATTCTCAGACTCGGTGTACGTCTGAATGGCGTTCAGGACGTAGTCGGCTGACACGTCCGGCGTTCTCAGGTCCAGGCCGGATTGCATAGCGGGCCCTCCACTTCTCGGTTCGCCGACCGGTTTCCGGGATTTCCCGCCCGGGTATTCTCCTTCGTCGAAAGATTTCGGCCGGCGGGCGTGGGTACCATACTGCGGCATGCCAGAATCCCACGCAATGCTTCGCAGTGCGCTGCATGGGTTGCCGTCAGGACCGTGTCACCGGCATGTCAGAATCCGAGCCGGAAAAAGCAGTTTTCAATGCGTCAGAGGGATGTCAGCGGCGGATCAGGGTTCTCGGTGCAGGCTTTCTACGATACCTGGAGAGCGTGGAAATCGGGTATCGCCGAAATCTGTTCCGGTGGAATCGGAGGAACATCCGCCATGCGTTCTCTCGACACTGCGCGCAACACCTGCGAGCGCCTGCACCCGGGGCTGCTCAAGACCCTGGACGAGATCCCGCTGCTCGAACGGGAGGCTCCGGGCAGCCCGGTGCTCGACGTGTTCCGCGCGCACGGGGGCGCCGGCCTGCTGGTCCCGGCCGGCTACGGCGGCCTCGGCGCCGACCCGCTGGACGCGGTGCGGGTGACCCGGGCCCTCGGCGCGTCCTCGCCGTCCCTGGCCGCCGCGGCGACCATGCACAACTTCACTGCGGCCATGCTCTTCGCCCTGGCCGACCGGGTGGTGCCGCCGACCGAGTCGCAGCGCGACCTGCTGGCCCGGGTCGCGCCCGAGGGCATCCTGATGGCGTCCGGCTGGGCGGAGGGCCGCACCCAGCAGGACATCCTGAACCCGGCGGTGGCCGCCACCGAGGTCGAGGGCGGCTTCCTGCTCAACGGCGCGAAGAAGCCGTGCAGCCTCTCGCGCTCGATGGACCTGCTGACCGCCAGCGTCTCGCTGGTGCGCGAGGACGGCATACCGGGGCTGGCGGTGCTGCTGATCCCGGCCCGCTCGCCGGGCATCTCGGTGCATCCGTTCTGGGACAGCCCGATCCTGGGCGCCGCGCAGAGCGACGAGGTGCGCCTGACCGACGTGTTCGTGCCCGACTCCCTGGTGATCCGGGGCACGCCGGACGACCCGGGCCGGCTCGACGACCTGCAGCAGGCGACGTTCGTCTGGTTCGAGCTGCTGATCACCTCGGCCTACGTCGGCGCCGCCAGCGCCCTCGCGGAGCTGGTGCTCGACCGCGGGCGCGGCTCGCTGACCGACCGGGCCGCGATGGCGATCGAGGTGGAGGCCGCGGTGGCGCTGGCCGAGGGCGCCGCGCTCGCCCTGCGCGACGGCCTGGAGGGCGAGGACTCGGTGGCGGCGGCGCTGACCGCCCGCTTCGCCATCCAGAAGCTGCTGATCGACGCCGCGGGCCAGGCGGTGGAGCTGCTCGGCGGCATCGCCTTCATCAAGTCCGCGGAGATCGCGTATCTGTCCTCTGCGCTGCACGCCCTGGCCTTCCACCCGCCCGGCCGCGGCAGCTCCTCGCCGCACCTGGTCGAGTACTACCGGGGCGGCCCGTTGCAGATCTGAGCGGATCGCGTGCCGCGCGCCCCGCCCGGCGCGCGAAGTGCGCGGTCCGGTGCCGGTGGAAACGCCGAGAACAGCCGACGTGTCAGTGGGCGGAGTGTCCGGCGGACTAGTTATCAGAACATATATATAAGTGGCCGAAAGATTTCCGCCGGGAACCGAAAAGTCCACTACGGCGGTTCGGTCCTGGTTGACCCGATAAACGTTTCATGCAAGCATGACAGCGGTCGAGAGACCGGGGGGAAGGGGAGCCGTGCATCTCGTGCCGGTTCCCATCGGAAAGCTGCCCTGTCTTCGCCGGGCGCTGCGATCCCGTCTGCTCCAGCACCAGTCTCGCCGCCCGCCCCACCCTGTCGGTGGCGGCCGGGGGGCGGGCTCATCGCGACGGGCGGCACCTGCAGCGACATGTTCTCTGGACAGCCGGCGCGGGCGAGCCGCGGTGCCTTGTGCCCGGTGCGACGACGCGCGGGCCGCGCGGCACTGATCCGCTCGCCGGTGCCGTCGTCCCGGCTGTGCACTCGGTGCACTCGAGGAGACTCAATGCTCAATTTCTGTGTTCTGGGTCCGCTGGAGGTGAAGTCGCCGGCGCAGACGCTCCGCGTGCGGGGCTCGCTGCAACGGATCCTGCTGGCCACCCTCGTGGTCAATGCCCGCAGATTCGTCCCGAGCGACGAACTGATCGACGAGATGTGGGGCGACGACGCGCCGGACCGCGTGGAGAACGCGCTCCAGGCGCATGTCAGCAGACTGCGCCGCAGTCTGGCCGCGCTGGAGCCCGGCGCGGCGCGGCCCCGGCTGGTGACCCGCCAGTCCGGCTACTACCTGGTCGCCGAGGACGAGGAGATCGACGCCGCGGTCTTCACCCGCGGGGTCGAGCAGCTCGGCGCCGGCGCCGATCCGCCGGCGGGCGCAGCGCGAGACCTGCGCCTGCTGCTGGACCTATGGCACGGGCCGATCTTCGGCGGCGCGCTCGGCGGCCGGCTGTGCCGGGCCGCGGCCGCCCGGCTCGAGGAGGCCCGGCTGACCGCGCTGGAGCTTCTGCACGACATCGAGCTGGCCGCGGGCGAGCACCGCGCCACCATCCCCGAGCTGCGCGAGCTGCTCGTCGACCACCCGTACAAGGAGCGGTTCCGCCAGCAGCTCATGCTCGCGCTCTACCGGTCCGGCCGGCAGGCGGAGGCGCTGGAGGTATATCGGGAGCTGCGACACCAGCTCACCGAGGAGCTCGGTCTCGCGCCCTCGCCGGCGATGCGCGCCTACGAGCAGGCGATCCTCGCCCAGGACCCGCTGCTGCAGACGCACACCCCGCGGCTGAAATCGCTTGCGCACAGTAGTTATACGCCCAGTGGTCATACACACGGCGGCCACGCGCGCGGCGGGGAGCCGCTGGGCGCCCGCCGGGCGGTAGCGCGCGGCGCGCAGGAGGCGCAGGCCGAACCGTCGCTGCGCCTGGTGGCCGTCGCCGACCCGCAACAGCCGGTCGGCGGCGGACAATGAGTACCATGATCCGGCGCGGGCCGGCGCGCCGCCCGGCTGAAGGACGAGGTGGGATCAGGTGGCTGTGACGACCCTGGAGACGCCGCGGCAGGCGCAGTCGATCGGAGACCTGCTGCGGCAGTGGCGCAAGCTGCGCCTGTTCAGCCAGCTCGACCTGGCCGAGCAGGCGGACATCTCGGCCCGGCACCTCAGCTTCATCGAGAACGGCCGGGCGGTGCCGAGCCGGGACATCGTGCTGCGGCTGGCCGAGGCGCTGGACCTGGAGCTGCGCGAGCGCAACCAGCTGCTGCTGTCCGCCGGCTACGCGCCGGTGTACCAGCAGACGAGCCTGGAGGCGCCGCACATGTCGGCGATCCGGGGCATGGTGCGCCAGGTGCTGACCGCGCACGAGCCGTATCCGGCCGTGGTGGTGGACCGGTACTGGAACCGGGTGGACGCCAACCAGCCGGCCTCGATGTTCGGCGAGGGGGTCGCCCCGGAGCTGCTGGAGGAGCCGGTCAACCTGCTGCGGGTGAGCCTGCACCCGAAGGGCCTGGCGCCGCGGATCGCGAACCTCGGCGAGTGGCGGGCGCACCTGCTCAGCCGGCTGCGCCAGCAGATCCAGATGACCAACGACCCGCAGCTGTTCAAGCTCAACGCGGAGCTGGCCGCCTATCCGTGCGACCAGCCCGAGCCGCGGGTGGAGCTGCCCGGCCCGGGGGACATCGCCATTCCGCTGCGGCTGCGGTACCGGGGCCAGGTGCTGAAGTTCTTCAGCACCATGGCGACGTTCGGCACGCCGCTCGACATCACCGTCGCGGAACTCGCCATCGAGTCGTTCTTCCCGGCCGACGCCGAGACGGCTCAGGCGCTGCGCGACGCGAACTGGTGACCGCCGGACCCCTCCGGCGGCGCTGACAATGAACTTAATACACTGAGTCGTTTCACACGCGCGCGGGCGATACAAATCGCCCGCGCGTTCCTTTTCCACCGGGTAGACTGCGTAGCCGCCGCGAGCCGCAGATCAGAATACGTATCAGCCCTGGATCAGCCGGGCGTCAGAGGCCCCGTTTTACGGTGGGGCAATGGACACAGGCCGTTATCTGCGTGAAATGCGCCGGCAGGAGCGCCGAGAAGCGCTCGAAGACCTCGTCGCGACTTATATCAAAGGCCTCTTGCTGATCGAGGACGGCGAGGAGCTGCCGCTCGACCAGGGCTATTTCGACCTGGGCCTCACGTCGCTGCGGCTCGGCGAGGTCAGGACGTACCTGCAGCAGCAGCTGGACCTCGAGATCGACGCCACCGTCCTGTTCAGCCGCCCGACGGTGGACCAGCTGGTGGACCACCTGACCGACGCCCTGACGGTCCCTCAGACGGATGGAGAGGCCTGCGATGCAGCGTGAGCACGAGACCCCCGAGCCGATAGCGATCGTCGGGATCGGCCTGCGTCTTCCCGGCGGCTGCGAGTCCCCTGACCAGTTCGACGCCTTCCTGCGGGAGGGCCGCTCCGGCATCAGGCCCATTCCCGAGGACCGGTGGGACGTCGAGGCGCTGCGGGCCGAGGGGCCGGAGGACCGCGGGAAGATCACCACCCACAGCGGCGGATTCCTCGACCGGATCGACCAGTTCGACGCGCCGTTCTTCAACATCTCGCCGCGCGAGGCCGTCTACATCGACCCGCAGCAGCGGATGGTGCTGGAGACGGCGTGGCACGCGCTGGAGCACGCCGGCATCGACCCGACGCCGCTGCGCCACGGCAACGGCGGGGTCTACATGGGGGTCAGCTCGTTCGACTACGCGCTGCGCATGGGCGCGCTGGAGAACGAGGAGCTCGACGGGCACCTGGCCGCCGGCTGCACGATCTTCTCGATGGCCGGCCGGCTCTCCTACTTCCTCGGCTGGCGCGGGCCGAGCATCTGCGTGGACAGCGCCTGCTCCTCCTCGCTCAGCGCGCTGCACCTGGCGGTCAAGGCGCTGCACAACGGGGAGTGCGGGATCGCGCTGTGCGGCGGCGTGAACGCGGTGCACCACCCGAGCTTCATGGTGATGTTCTCGCACGGCCAGATGCTCGCCCCGGACGGCCAGTGCAAGACCTTCGACGAGTCCGCGGACGGCTACTCGCGCGCCGAGGGCTGCGGGATCCTCGTCCTCAAGCGGCTCTCGGACGCCCGGCGCGACGGCGACAACATCATGGCACTGATACGCGGCACCGCGATCGCGCAGGACGGCGACAGCGCCGGGCTGACCGTGCCGCACGGCCCCGCCCAGGAGCAGTGCCTGCGCACCGCGCTGGCCGCGGCGGGCCTCGCCCCGGCCGACATCCAGTACGTCGAGGCGCACGGCACCGGCACCCCGCTGGGGGACCCGATCGAGCTCGGCGCGATCGCCAACGTGTTCGCCGACTCGCACTCGAAGCGGGCCCCGCTGGTGGTCGGCTCGGTGAAGACCAACATCGGGCACATGGAGCCGGCCTCCGGCATCGTCGGGGTCATCAAGACCGTGCTGCAGCTGCGCTCGGGCACGATCTACCCGCACCTGAACCTCAACGAGCCGGCCCGCCGCATCCCCTGGGACGTCTACCCCGTGGAGGTGCCCACCGAGAGCCGGCCCTGGGCCGCGCCGACCCGGCGGGCGGTGGTCAACAGCTTCGGCTTCGCCGGCACCATCGCGGCGACGGTGCTGGAGCAGGCCCCTGACAACGCTGATATCGATGCGGGCACTGACACGGACCGTGGCGCCGCCGCGGCCAGCGGCGTGTTCACCCTGTCCGCCAAGAACGCCGCCGCGCTGCGGCGCCAGGCCGAGAGCTACCGCGCGTTCCTGGACGCGGACCCTGACCTGGACATCGCGCGGCTCTGCTACAGCGCGAACGTCGGCCGGGCGCACCTGCCGAGCCGGGCCGCCGGCCTGGTCCGGAACCGGGACGAGCTGGCCAGGCTGCTCGACGCGGCGGCCGGGCCCGGCAGCCGGGCAGCCGGTCCCGCCGTGCGCAAGGTCGCCTTCCTGTTCAGCGGGCAGGGCACTCAGTACCCGGGCATGGGCGCGGCCCTGTACCGGCGCCACGCGGCGTTCCGCGAGCGGATCGACGAGTGCGACCGGCTGTTCGCGCCGCACCTCGCGCACTCGGTAAGGGCTCTGATCCTGGGCGAGGCCGAGGACCCGGGCCTGCTCGACCAGACCGGGTACACCCAGCCGGCGCTGTTCGCGTTCGAATACGCCCTGGCCGGGCTGTGGATGTCGTGGGGTGTCCAGCCCAGCGTGCTGATCGGGCACAGCATCGGCGAGGTCGCCGCCGCGGCGGTGGCCGGGCTGTTCTCGCTGCGCGACGCCGTCACCCTGGTCGCCGCCCGGGCCCGGCTGATGCAGTCGGTCCGGCGCGCCGGCGGGATGGCCGCCGTCGCCCTGCCGCAGGACCAGGTCGCGCCGCGCCTGACGGGCTATCCGGAACTCGCGCTGGCCGCCGTCAACGCGCCGGATCAGTGCGGCGTCTCCGGGGCCGTGGAGCAGCTGGAGAAGTTCGTCGAGCAGGCGCAGGCCGAGGGCGTGCGGGTCGAACGGCTCGCGGTGTCCAACGCGTTCCACTCGCCGCTCATGGCCGAGGTGTTCGAGCAGTTCCGCGCCGCGATCGACACGGTGACCTTCCGCCAGCCGGAGCTCACGCTGATCTCCAACGTCACCGGCGGTCCCGGCCGCTCGGCCCGGATGGACACGCCGGACTACTGGGTCCGGCACATCGGCGAGCCGGTGCTGTTCATGGCCGGCGTGCAGGCGGTCGAGCAGCGCGGCCGGCACGCGTTCGTCGAGATCGGCCCCTCGACCGCGCTGACCGCGCTGGCCAAGCGGTGCGTGGCCGCCGAGGAGCACCGCTGGGTCGCCAGCGCGGGCCGCCGGGACCAGCACGGCGACCTCGTGCTGCGCGGCCTCGCCGAGCTGTACACGGCCGGCGTCAACGTGGCCTGGCCGGACGTCGTCGTGGGCTGCGATCAGCCGAGGATCCAGCTGCCGCTCTATCCCTTCGAGCGCAAGCGGTACTGGCTTCCGCAGAACGGCGCGAACCGCTCCGGGCGTGGGGCCGCCGCGCACGGCGCCGCCTGGCACCCGCTGCTCGGGCGGCCGGTCCCGGGCGCCGACAGCCGGTCCCGCTCCGGCGGCGGACCGCGCGAGTTCGCCGCCGCCCTCGGCGCGGACCAGCCGTCCCTGCTGGCCGGGCACGCCGCCGCGGACGGTCCGGTGCTGCCCGCCGCCGGCTACGCCGAGATCTTCTTCGCGTTGCAGGACGCGGTGTTCGGCGACGACCGCGGCGCCGTACGCGACCTCGTCTTGGGCGAGCCGCTGCGACTTCCCGATCAGGACTCTGACCCGGTCGAGCTGCACACCCGGCTGTCCGCGGCCGACCCCGGCGACGGCACCGCCCGGATCGACGTGCTCAGCGGGACCGGCGACGACGAGCTCTGGCACGCCAGCGCCACGGTGGCCCCGCCCGGGCCGGCCTCCAGCGCCGGCCCGGACGCCGCGCTGCTCGCGCTGGCCGATTCGCCCGGCGCCGTCGAGGAGACGGTTCTGCGCGAGGACGTCTACACGGACTTCCGGTCCGTCGGCCGGCACTACGGCGACCGCTACCGTCTGCTCTCCTCCGTCTCCCGCCACGCCGACGGCGTCGTCACCGGCGAGCTGGCCGGCCGGGACGCCGCCGCCGTCGAACACCTGCCCGTCGAGGTGCTGGAGTGCGCCCTGCAGGCGATCGCAGCAGTGGACGACGGCGGCCCCGCGCTCGCCCCGCTGCGGATCGGCGAAATCCGCTTGTTCCGCAAGCCCCGCGGCGAGCACCTGCGCATGGTCGCACGCGTCGCCCCGGCGCCGGGCGACCAGCGGCGCGTCGACCTGTTGCTGCTCGACGGCGACGCCGCGATCGCGGAGCTGACCGACGTGACGCTGGCCGTGCCGGGGGAGCCCGACGAGCGGCCGCAGTTCCTGAACCGGCTGGCCTGGGTGCGGCGCAGCGCCGAACCCGAGCGGCAGCCGGCCGATCGGCACGTCTTGGTTCTAGGCGGCGATCGGGCCGGAGCGGCCCCGGCCGGCGCGGCGCCCGGCATCCGGCTCTCGCACCTGGCCGGTCCCGAAGAGCTCCCGGGCGCGCTGGCCGAGGGGTCCGTGACAGACGTCTGCTGGTTCTGGCAGCTGGACGGCGGGCCGATGTCCGCCGCGCGGCTCGGTTCGGAGTCCGAGCGCAACTATCGGCAGCTGCTGGCCGTGGTGGCCGCGCTGAACGGCGCCGGGCCGGGCGCTGCGCCGCGGCTCTGGCTGGTCACCGAGCGCGCCCAGTGGCTTTCCGGCGACCAGGCCGGCACCGGCGAACAGCTCGCGGCCGCGAGCCTGTGGGGCTTCGGGCACACCCTGCTCAACGAGTACCCGCGGTATCAGGCCACATTGATCGACCTGCCGGCCGGCGCCGATCTCGGCATCCTGGCCGACGAGTGGCGCGCGCAGCACACCGGAGACTTCCAGATCGCCTACCGCAACGGCCAGCGGTATGTACGCAGGCTGCTGCCGGGGCGTGCCACCCCGGCCTGGGATGGCGGATTCGAGCTGAGGGCGCCGCGCGGCGGCGACCCGGCGGAACTCGTCCCGGTGCCGGCCGAGGACGCCGAGCCGGGGTCCGGGCAGGTCCAGGTACGCGTGCACTACGCCGCCCTCGGCCCGCGCGACGTGGCCGCGGCGTTCCCGGCCACGGACACTGCGGACGGGAGCACCGCCGACAGCGAGGCGGGACCGGTCCTCGGCTCCGGGTGCAGCGGCACGATCGTCGCGGTCGGCCCGGGAGCGGGCTTCGCCGTCGGCGACCGGGTCGTCGCCGACCACTTCGGCACGCTGCGCCGGACCGTCACCGTCCCGGCGGCGGTGGTGACCACCGTGCCGCGCGACCGCGGCCTCGACGTGGCAGCCGCCGCATCGGCCGCCCGCCTCGCCGGCGAGTACGGCCAGGTCCGGCCGGAGCCTCCGGACACTGCGGGCACCGCCGTCTTCGAGCTCGACGAAGCCGGCGAGGCGCTGACCCGGCTGCGTCGCGGGGCCACTGCGATACCCGTCATCGCCGTCACGCCCGCACCGCCCGCAGGCGATGCCGACACCGCTGCCGCAGCCACCGAGCGCGGCCCCGTCATCCGCCCCGACCGCGTCTACGTGATCAGTGGCGGCCTCGGCGGGCTCGGGCTGGCCACCGCCGCGAAGCTGGCCGACCTCGGCGCCCGGCACCTGGTGCTGGTGAGCCGCGGCGGCCGGCCGACGCCGGAGGCCGCGACCGTCCTCGAAGCGCTCGCCGAGCGGTGCGAGCTGACGCTGGCCCAGGCCGACGTGAGTGAGCCCGCTGACGTGGCGGAGCTGTTCGGGCGGCTGCGCAACGGCCCGGTCCCGGTCGGCGGCATCGTGCACGCCGCCGGCAGCGCGGGCAAGTCCCTGATCAGCGCGCTGACATGGCCGGCCGTCGAGGCCCAGCTGCGCGGCCAGGCCTACGGCGGCTGGCTGCTGCACGAGGCCAGCCTGGACCTGCCGGAGCTGGACTTCTTCCTGGTCCACTCGTCCATCGCCGCGGTGATCGGCGGCGCGACCCAGGCGCACTACGCCGGCGCGTTCGCGTTCCTGGATGGCCTTGCCGCCTGGCGCGCCCGGCAGGGCCTACCGGTCCTTGCGGTGAACTGGGGCATGTGGTCCCGGGTCGGCATGTCCGCCCGGCTCGAGGAGAACCTGGCGCGCGAGGTGGAGCGCGGCGGCATCCGGTTCTTCTCCCCGGCCCGCGCGCTGCGCACGATGCACCGGCTGCTGCCCGGCCCGACACCGGGCCAGTACGTGGCCGGCGAATGGGACTGGCCGGGCTACGCCGCGGCCGGCCCGTTGCGCAACGCGCTGTATCACCAGGTCGTCGGCGACCGGCTGCCCGCGCCCGCCAGCGCAGGCGCCGCCGCAGCGCGCCCGGCCGTGGACCTGGCCGCGCTGGTCGCCAAGCCCAAGCTGGAGCGGCTGGCCGAGGTCGGCGCGGTCGTGCTGGCGAGCGTCGCGGCCGCGCTGCGCGCCGAGGACGAGGAGGGCGTCGACCCGGCGGTCGAGTTCGTGGCCCTCGGCCTGGACTCGCTGATGGCGCTGGAGCTCAAGACCAGCCTGGAGGCCGCGTTCCGGGTGCCGCTGCCCGCCTCGCTCGCCTTCGACCACCCCTCGCCGCAGCACCTGACCGAGTTCCTCGACGCCCAGCTGGCGCCCCAGGCCGGGTGATCGGACCCTGATGGCCTCGAAGGAGGAGAAGACGATGGACGAAGCAATGCCGGCGTCGTGGACGCTGTACGCCACGTCCGCCCTGCACGCCCGCGCCCGTGCCAGTCACCCGGCGATCATCTGCGAGGACCGGCGTACCACGTACGCCGAGCTGCACAGAATGAGCAACCGCGCGGCGCACGCGCTGCGGTCGGCCGGCGTCGGCCGCGGCACCCGGGTGGCCTGGCTGGGACGCGAATCCGAGTTCTACTACACGGTCGTGCTCGGCTGCGCCAAGGCCGGCGCGGTGCTGGTGCCGGTCAACTGGCGGCTGACCGCGCAGGAGGCCGACCACATCCTGCGCGACTCCGGCGCGAAGGTGCTGTTCGCCGACGCCGAGTTCCAGCCGCTGGTCGAGCAGGTGCGCCCGACGCTGCCAGAGCTGGCCACGGTGGTGCAGATCGACCGCGGCGGCGATCCGGACCCCGGCGCCGGGCTGCGCACGTGGTGGGCCGATGTACCCGAGACCGACCTGGATCCCGGCACCGGACCGGGCGACGCGGTCGTGCAGATCTACACCAGCGGCACGACCGGGCTGCCCAAGGGCGCCGTGGTACCTCACCGCAGCTTCTTCGCGTTCCCCGCCGCGATGCGGGCCGCGGGCCTGGACTGGGTGGACTGGCTGCCCGAGGACGTCAACCTGATCTCGTTGCCCGGCCTGGGAACCGCGGGCACCGCATGGTTCTGGCAGGGCTTCAACGTGGGGCTCACCAACGTCGTGATGCGGATGTTCCTGGCGCAGGAAGCGGTGCGGCTGATCAGGACGCACCAGGTGACCACCACGTTCGCCGCGCCCGCGATGCTGCGGATGATGCTCGACGAGAACGGCGCGGGCCCGCAGGCGTTCGCCTCGATGCGCAAGGTCGCCTACGGCGGCGAGCCCATCGCGACCGGCCTGCTGACCCGCTGCCTCGAGGTCTTCCGCTGCGAATTCGTGCAGATATACGGAAGCACGGAGACGGCCGGCGTGCCGGTGTGCCTGCCGCCGTCCGAGCACGTGCCCGGCAGCCCGCGGCTGCGGTCGGCCGGGGTGGTCGTCCCGGGCTGCGCGCTGAAGATCGTGGACGACGAGGACCGGCCGCTGCCGGCCGGCCGGATCGGGCAGATCTGCATCCTTACTCCCTCGCGCATGATCGGGTACTGGAACCGCCCCGACGCCACCGCCAGGACCCTGCGAGACGGCTGGCTGTACATGGGCGACAACGGCTACCTCGACGAGGACGGCTTCCTCTACGTCTGCGACCGGATCAACGACACGATCATCGTCGCCGGGCAGAACATCTACCCGGCCGAGATCGAGAAGCAGCTGGCCGAGCACCCGGCCGTCGCCGAGTGCGCCGTGGTGGGCGTGCCGGACGAGAAGTGGGGCGAGGCGGTGCACGCGTGCGTGGTGCTGCGGCCCGGCCGCCGGCCCACGCCGCGCGAGCTGATGCTCTACCTGCGCGGCAGGGTCGCCGATTACAAGATCCCCAGCGCGTATCACTACGCCGACTCGCTGGAGCGCAATCCGGCCGGGAAGATCCTGCGCCGGCTCGTCCGGGAGCGGATCGCGACGCAGGAGAGCGTCGTACTGAAGGGCACTGCCGTCTTGGAGAGGACCGCGCGATGACCGACTCGATAGTCCAGAAGGTGTCCAGGGCGGGCCAGTGGTTCCAGCCCGCCGAGGCCGATCCCGATTCCGCGTACCGCGTCCTGCTGTTCCCGCACGCGGGCAGCGGCGCGATCATCTACCGGGACTGGGCCGACCTGCTGCCGGGCGACGTCAGCGCCCAGGCCGTCACCCTGCCGGGCCGTCAGGAGCGGCGCGGCGAAGAGGCGTACACCGCATGGCAGCCGTTGGTGGAGGGATTGTATGAAGCGGTGCTCGATACTGTGGACAGCCGTCCGTTCGCGTTCTACGGGCACTGCCTGGGCGCGCAGCTCTCGTACGAGCTCGCGGTGCGGATGCAGAAGGACGGCCTGCCGGGGCCGGTCCTGGTCGGCATGTCCGGCTGGGCGCCGGAGGGCTTCTTCGTCCCGCGGGACGAGCACATCGAGATGCCGCAGGCCGAGCTGATCGACTGGATCAAGCGGCTCGGCTCGTTCCCGGCCGAGATCTACGACAACCCGGAGATGCTGGCGATGGTCATCCCCGCACTGCGCGCCGACCTGTCGGTGGCCGCGCAGCGGGTCGACCACGGGGCGCTGGTGCCCTGCGCGCTGATCTCCTACGGCGGCCGCGAGGACGGGCTCCAGGAGGAGCCGGACGCGTTCCAGTCCTGGGTGCCGCGCAGCCCGCACTACCTGGGGCACCGGGAGTACCCCGGCGGCCACTTCTTCATCGACAGCAACGCCCCGGCGATCATCCAGGACTTCTGCAGCCAGCTGTACCGGCTGGCGGCGGCGCGCGGCTGAGCCTCGACAGCCCCGCGCGCCCCGCCGCCCGTCCCGGCCGGTGCCCGCCCCACCGGCCGCGCGCCGGGGGATCCCGCCGACGTCCGTGCGTCGGCTCGATCCCCCGGCGCGCCTCGTTCCGCGCCGCGCACCGCACCCGCGCAATCCACCGTTCCCCAAGGAGGGCACCGTGTCCGCATCCGACCGACCGCGTATCGGGGTTCTGCTGCCCACGCGGGAGCAGGCCATCGTCGGCGCCCCCGACGCGTCCGCGCTCGTCGACTTCGCCGTCGCGGCGGAGTCGCTCGGCTTCGACTCCGCGTGGGCGGGCGACTCGCTGACCGCCCGGCCCCGGCTCGACCCGCTGATCGTGCTGGCCGCGGCGGCCGCCTCGACCCGCCGGATCGGACTGGGCACCGCCGCGCTCACAGCGGCGCTGCGGCCCCCGCTGATCGGCGCCAACATGGCCGCCAGCCTCGACCACGCGGCGAACGGCCGGCTGACGCTGGGCCTCGGCTCCGGCTTCCCGATCCCGGAGACAGAGCGCGAATTCGCCGCGGTCGGCGCGGTCTACGCCGGCCGGGCCGGCCGCCTGGACGACATCGTCGAGCTCTGGCGCCGGGCCTGGCGCAGCGGCGAGCCCGGCGCGCCCACCGACTATCAGGGCCGTTACCTGGCCGCCGAGGGCCTGGACCGGTTGCCGGCCCCGGCCCGCCCCGGCGGCCCGCCGCTGTGGCTGGCCGGCAGCGACACCCCGGCCGTGCTCGCGAGGGTGGCTCGCCACTACGACGGCTGGCTGCCGTTCCTGCCGTCCGCGGGCGCGTACCGCGCCGCCTGGCAGCGAATCAGGGACCTGTGCGAGGAGACGGGCCGTCCGGCGGCCGCGGTCACGCCCGCCTTCTACGCGACGGTCAACGTGAACCCCGACGCCGTGGCGGCCGCGCAGGAGCTGGAGCACTACGTCCAGGGCTACTACCGCAACAGCCTCGACGCGATGGCGAAGATCCAGGCCTACGGCTGGGGTTCCGCGCAGCAGTGCGCGGACTGGCTCGGCGGCTACGTCGAGGCCGGCGCCCGGCACATCGTCATCCGCATCGGCTCCCTGACACCGCACAAGCACCTGGAGCAGATAGCGCAGACGGTGCTTCCCGTGCTGCGCGGCTGAAGCTGAGACCGAACATCGAAGGCGAAGAGCGGGACCTCCTCGTGTCCGGCGTGGGAATCAGTCCCCTTTTCCGGTCCTCACCGTGTTCGAGGCATTCTCGGTCTCGAGGGAGTCGAGTTGGTGCTGGACGCGTTCGGCGTCGTCGCCGCGGCGCTGGGTCCGGAACAGCTCCAGTGCCTCCTGCCAGCCGGCGCGGGCTTCCCGATGCTGGTCCACGGCGGCGAGTGAGCGGCTGAGGTAGTCGAGGGCGGAGGGGATCGCGTAGACGTCACCGAGGCCGCGGAACAGGACGAGAGCCTGCCGGTAGTACCGGATGGCTTCCTCGTGGCGGCCGGCGTGGTGCGCGATGTAGCCCAGACTGTCCGAGGTCTCCGCCTCGCCGGTGGAGTTGTGATGGCGCTTGTGCAGGGCGAGGGCGGCCTGGCAATGGGCCCGGGCGGTGTCGTGGTCGCCCAGGCGGGCGGCGTACCATCCCACCGCATTGAGCGCCTCGGCTTCCCACACCGGTTGCCCGAGGGCGCGGCAGAGATCCAGAGAGCGAGTGGCGTGGTGCAGGGCCTGCCGATCATCGCCCCGTGCGGCCCAGACCCACGCGAGCACCTCGTGGCCGTGAGCCTCAGCGGCGGGTTCGCGGTGGCGCACGGCCAGGTCGAGAGACTGGTGTATGTGCGAGGTCGCCTCCTCAAGGTGCCCCACCCCGGCATAGGCGCGACCGAGGAACCGATGGGTTTCGGCGCGGGTGGCAGGGTCGGGCAGGTGTTCGGCGGCCTCCAGCGCGGCCCGCCAGGACATCAACTCGTCGTAGTAGTGCCCCGTCCGATAGTGGAACGTGGCCAGAGCCCAGGCCAGCTGCCACACGGCCGGGTGCAGTCCGGCGCCGGCGGCGGTGTGTTGGGCGGCCAGCAGGTTGGGGTGCTCGGCCTGCAACCAGGCCATTGCGGCCGAGGCGTCGGGCAGCGGCTGGTGACCGTTGCCGGGCGCAGTCAGGGCAAGCCGAGTGAGCGGACGGTGGGGCGCCAGCAGGCGGTCGGCAGTCTGGGCGGTGCGGGTGTAGAAGTCCAACAGCCGCCGCAGCGCCGCCTCCCGCTGGGCCACGGCGTGCTCGTGCTCAGCACGGTCGGCGGCGTAGAGACGGATGAGGTCGTGCATGCGATAGCGTCCCGAGGCGTTCTGCTGGAGCAGGAAGGCGTCCTCCATCTCGCGCAGCAGCGGCCGGGTGTCGGCGACGGGGAGGTCCAGCAGGCGGGCAGCGGCCTGCGCGCCGATGTCCGGCCCGGGTGCCATGGCGAGCAGGCCGAGCGCGCGGGCCGCGTCGGGGGTCAAGGCGTCATAGGACCAGGACAGGGCAGCGCGCAGGTTGGCCGTGATGTCGGTGGTTTCCAGGGCGGCCAGTCGTGCCGAGGCGTCGCGCAGTTCGTCGGCGAGCACGGCCAGCGGCAGGTCGGGGCGAAGCAGAGCGCGTGCGGCGATGATGCCCAGGGCCAGCGGCAAGCCCGCACAGTACTCCAGCAGGAGGGCGATCGCATCAGGCTCGGCGGCGACGCGATCCGCACCGAGGTGGTGTGCGAGGAGCTTGTGTGCTTCGGCATCGGAGAGCACGTCCAGCGCCAGCGGTTGAGCGCCGTGCGCGCTGATCAGCCCGGCGAGCTGCCGACGGCTGGTGACCAGGACGGTGCATCCGGGGCTGCCGGGAAGCAGGGGGACGACCTGGGTGGCGTCGCGGGCGTTGTCCAGCACGACGAGCATGCGCTTGCCGACGAGCAGGCTGCGATAGAGCGCCGTCGCCGTGTTGACGTCCGGCGGGATCGCGGCCGGGGCCACGCCCAGGGCATCGAGGAACCCTTGCAGCGCCGACTGGGGAAGCATCGGCTCGCCCGACGGATCGAACCCGCGCAGGTCGACGTAGAGCTGCCCGTCCGGGAAGCGGTCAGCGTACTGATGGGCCCAGTGCAGGGCCAGCCAGGTCTTGCCGATCCCGCCGGCGCCGCCGATCGCCGAGATGACCAGGGTGCCGCCCGGGTCGGCGCGCTCGTCCACCGCCGCGCTGAGGCGGGCCAGCTCCCGTACCCGTCCGGTGAACAGGCGCGGCGTGGCAGGCAATTGACGCGGCACCGTCGCCGCCCGCGATCGCGCGCCCGGTATCGGCAGCGTGAGTGGGGGGTGGGCGGTGAGGATCTGCTGCTGCAGTCGCCGCAGCGCCGGGCCGGGGTCGGTGCCCATCTCGTCGGCCAGAAGGTTGCGGGTGCGCTGGTACTGCGCGAGGGCGTCGGCCGACCTGCCGCTTCGGTGGAGGGCGAGCATCAGCTGCCCGGCGATGCGCTCGTCCAGGGGATGTTCGGCGGCGTGGTCGGTCACCTCCGCCAGCACTGCCGTGTGTCGGCCGAGGCGCAGCCGGATGTCCGTCAGGTCGAGTCGGGCGGACTGTCGCCTGAGTAGAAGGTTGTGTCGGGCGGCGTTGATCCATGGAGTGTCCAGGCCGGCGAACGGCTCCCCGCGCCACAGCTCCAGCGCCTGCTCGATGAGGTCCGCGGTCTTCCCGTCGTCGCCTGCGGTCTCAGCCTGGGTCAGCAGGTCGCGGAATCGGTACAGATCCACGGTCCGTTCGTCCATCACCAGCTTGTAGCCCGGAGCGTGGCGCTCCAGCGCGACGTCCTGCGTGGCAGCGAGCGCTCGCCGCAGGTGCCAGAGGTAGGTGCGTAGCACGCTGCGCGGATCCCCGGGGGCGTACGCCGACCCCCAGACCCGCTCCACGAGTTGGTCGACGGACACCACCCGGTTCGCCTCGATCAGCAGCGCCGCCAGCACGCTGCGCTGGCGCGCGTGGCCGACATCCAGCACGCGCCCGTCGACCAGAGCCTCGATCTGCCCCAGGACGCGGAACTCCACCGGCACACCAACCCCCAGCCATCGGGTGTCCGACCGCCGAGGGACGCTGCTGCTGCCCCGCCGACGGACCGGACGTATGACAAGACAGCCCTTAAACTCCTTCGACGTCGACCCGGTTCAAGGCTCTGGCACTCATCTCGCCATGTGAATGTTCGCCGTGTCTGCGTAAGGGTTCGGGGATCGTCGGCCGGGATGGCTGGTGCGCTTATAACAGGATATTGGTGATGCTTGGCCGCAGCTCGCAGGCGTAGTGGTAGACGCTGCGGTCTAATCACAGAGCAGTGAGACGGCGTCGGCTTCGGACCCGCCGAGCCTGGCGACGGCCGCCGACAGCGTGACCACCCGGTCGAATTCGTCGTCGAGCTCTTGGTCGCCGTGGTGCACGACGACGAGGGCGCGGCCGCGGGCGTGTTCCTTCAGTGCCCTGAGAACCAGGTCCCGGCCGGCCTCGTCGAGGTTCGCGAACGGCTCGTCGGCGAGGTACACGTCAGCGTCCTGGCACAGGAGCGCGGCGATCCCGGCACGCTGGCGCTGACCGGAGGACAGCTCGGAGGGAAGCTGCTCGGCCAACTCGTCCAACGCCATGGACGCGCGCAACCGCTCGTCGCGGACGAGCTCGCGCACCGGCAGCGGGGGCAGGTTCACCGGCGCGGTCAGGGCGGCCACCCGACGCGGCAGCGTGACCACCCCGTGGTCGGGAGCGAGAGCCCCGGAGATGATGTGCAGGAGCGTCGTCTTTCCGCAGCCGTTTGGACCGCGGACCAGGACGTGCTCGCCGGCGCTCAGGTCGAAGTCCTCGATCGCCACGCCGGCCCCGTCGGCGTATTCGACCCGGGCGGAGTGGACCAGCACTGCCGGACCCTCGTCGTGGTACGGCGTCGTCCTGGAGTCGCGAAGGGTGGCGATGCGCTTGAGCACGGCGCTGTTGCGGCGGACCTGCGGAACCGTGTTGATGAGGTCGAAGATGCCGGTGACCGCGCGCCACAGCGAGTTCACGAAGGCGAGGAAGCCGCCGAACGTCATCCGGCCGGCGAACACGAAGTACGCCCCGATGCTCAGGGACGCCGCGTCCGAGACGTTCATGACGAGATCGCTCAGCGTGCTCTGCTTCTGCGTGGTCCGGTAGTTGACGAACGTGATGCCGAGGAAGCCGTCGAGCGCGTCTCTGTTGGCGGCCCGGGTGCCCGGACGCAGCGTCGGCAGGCCGCGCAGCGCATGGAAGGCCTCCAGAGTACGGGTGAGTGTATTGACGTACCGTGCCTCGGCCTCGCGCTCCGGGTCGGTGTTGGCCTCGATCCGCTTGGCGAAGCGGTTGCTCACGTAGAAGAGCGGCGGCACGATGACCAGCAGGACGAGGCTGGCCTGCCAGGAAAGCCAGAGCAGCACGCCGATGAAGACGACGGATGACACGGCCTGCTTCGCGATCGAGATGCAGACGTCGAGTGCCGGCAGGACGCCCTCCTTGACGTCGTTGTGGACCCGGCTGACGAAGGACGCGTTGCCGGCCTCCGCCATCCGCCGTCCGTCCTGGTCGAGCGCGCGGTCCAGCAGCTCCATCTCCAGGGCCAGCACGAACGTGTTCTCGAACCGCTTGCGCCACCAGGAGGTCCAATAGGCCCCGAGGTTCAGGATCAGGCCACTGACGAGGTACAGGGCGGCGAGGACGAGGAACCAGCGGAAGTCGCCCTTCGAGATCGCCTGGTCGAACAGCGCCTTGAGCAGGAGGGGATGCGCGAGGGCTTCTACCCCGCCGCGGACCGCCTCGAGGGAGGCGATCAGAACCAGCTGGGTGCGATGACCGATCAGCGCGCGCCAGAGCTCTTTCACTTCGACACCTCGTCGAGCAGGAAGTCGGCCGTACCGCCGTGATTGGCGCGGTGGAGCACGCGCAGGACGCCGGCCGAGCCGGTCAGGTAGTCGGTGGAGCAGCGCAGCAGGCCTTCCCCGGGCACGGCCAGGGGCACCGTGTCGCCGTCCCGCGGTATCGAGAACCATTCGGCGGGCTCGAACAGGAACACCTTCCTGACGAAGTCGAGTTGTCGCAGCGCCATGTCACGGTACGAGGCGTCGCCGGTGATCGCGGCCGCGTCCAGCAGCGCGTCGGCGATCCCGGAGATGCCGAACCCGTACCCGGCCAGCACCGAATGCCGGATGCACGGTTCCCGCAGGACGGTGCGAGCCGCGTCCAGGTCGCCGTACCGCAGCAGCACCTGGGCGACGCCGGCGGACCCCACCTCGACGTAGGGCTCCACGGTGCCTTCGTGGACGAACCTGACCGTGTGGTCCTCCTGGAGCTCGGCATGGGCCATCTCCCAGGACAACGCGCCGCGCCCGAGCCGCAGATAACGCTCGTCCCCGGTGATCTGGTGCATGCGCAGCAGGAAGACGGCCACGCCGGCCTGCCCGAAACCCAGCCCGGTGAAGGGTGCACCGCTGACGAAGTCGCTGCTCCAGTGCACCTGACCGTCCTCATGCACAGCGGTTTCGAGCAGCGCACCGGCGCACTCCCGCGCGGCGGCGAGGTGGCGCTCGTCGCGGTCACCGATGTAGAAGTGCAGGTTCGTCATCCCCACGCCGGCCATGCCGTAGTAGAACGTGTAGTCGCCGGCCTCGTGCGCGCGCTGGTTGGCCTTTGCCAGCAGCGGCGCGGCCTGCGTACGGAATCCGAGCGCGTCGACCGCCCAGGCGATGCCGGCCAGGCCGTTCATGAGGCCTGCCGGATACTGCGCCGTGTCCATTCCGGCGAGGTCGTCGCTCAGCCGCTTCAGCCATTCGGGCCTGAGCCGGACGCCGGAGGCGTGCAGCGCCCACAGCACGCCGCTGGCTCCGAAGCCGAGGCTCAGCGGATTGGTCTCGTGTGCGAACGGGTCGACGGGGAAGAGGGAGTCCCGGTCGGTGTCGGAGACGGCAGAGATGAACGCCGCCACGCCGGCTTCGGCCTGCGGCAGGCCGAGATCCGTCTCGGCGACCGGAAGCAGCGGTGCGACTTCGACCTGGCCGACGAGCTCGTCTTCGCGCTCCAGGAAGTCCAGGACGTCGCCGAGGGACACCCGTGCCTGTGCGAGATCCACGAGCAGTTCGTGGATCCGCGGCGGCCAGCCGAGGTCGTCGGTGAAGACCCGGTACAGGTCGAGCACGTCCTGGCGCAGGTAGGACATGACGGCGATGGGGAAGATGAAGTAGGCCATGACGGTCGCCAGGCTGTACAGGTCGTCTTCGGCTGTGGGCGCCGCGGACCAGCGTCGCGAGTGGCTGAACCCCGGCGTGTACAGCTCGACGGCTTCTTGCAGCGTCGGCTCCTCGTCATCGGCCTCGGTGAGCCGGCACGCCTCCAGGTCGACGATGGTGACCCGCAGGGTTTCCAGGTCGATGAGCAGGTTCGCGGCCGAGAGGTCGCCGAGGACCACCTGTCGCTCGTGGGCCCCCTGGACCGCGCGGGTCAGTCCGCGGAAGACGGCGAGGAAGATCCGCAGGAACTCCCGCGACCGTTCCGGATCGATCCCCGCCTCGGCCCCGGCGGCGAGCGGGTTGCGCTCCAACAGGGCCTGACGCATGTCGACGCCCTTGACGAACTCCTCGGCGATGAACTGGTGTTCCCACTCGCCGAATGTCGCGATCGGCGCCGGGAAGGCGCCGACGTCGGCCAGCCGGTTGAGGAACACCCACTCGCGGTGCAGGATGTCCACGGCGTCGTGATCACGGCGCGGATTGACGTTGGTGCGCGGACGGGCCTCTTTGAGCACCACGGCGCGGTCGTCGTGCAGCGTGTCCTCGGCGGTGTACACCCCGCCGCTGTTGGAGAACTGGATCGCGCCGGTGACCCGGAAGCGGCCCGCGAGAAGGTCGTCCTGCCCGGATTCGTCCGCGGGCTTCCAGTCGGCGAACGGCCACGGCACCCACAGGGGCTGGGCCTCGCCCGGGAGCCGGTTGTCGGCGACCGGCCCGTCCGGGCCCGTGATGTACGGCATCCGCCGGCCCAGAACGTCGACCGTGTAGGTGTTCAGGAGCTGGCCGTACCGGAAGTAGAGCGACTTGTGGTCGCGATATCGCAGGTCCGACAGCACGTAGGCACCCCCGGCGCCGTCTAGGAGGTTGGCCAGGTCGTCGAGGCACTCCCGGAACTCCGCATCGTCGCGTGGATATATGGTGACGAGCTTTCCGCCGCTGCCGCGGGACATCCCCTTGGAGTTGAGCATCTCGAAGATGTTGAGGTCCAGCGCGATCTTGAAGTCGATCTCGTGTTCGGTCAGATGGCCGATCACCGTAGCGGCGACCTCGTGCACGTTGCGCTGGTCGGCCGACACGTGGATCTTCCAGCCCTGCGACGGCAGGTCCGGGTTGCGCCGGTAGCTCCACCAGATGCCCGAGCGGACGAACCGGGACCGGACCTCCTCGTCCAGGGACGCGAGGAAGTGGTTGGGCCTCAGTTCGTAGTAGACGTCGAGCGGGTCGAAGAACAACGTGTTGTTCCAGGCATAGGTGAACCGGTTGACCCATCGTTCGTCACGCATGTCTGCCTCTGATGGTGAAAGGTCATCATGACGGGTTGTCAACGGTGACGGCGGTAGCGGGCTCGAGAAGTGCGGGGGCGCGTAGCGCGCCCCCGCAGGAAAGTGCGATCAGGTGCCACCCGGGCCCTTGCCCGGGCTGCAGCACTGGCTCTGGCTACTGGTAGAGCTGATGACAGCCGGCCTGGCCTGCGTTGTCTGCGGCTGCAGGTTCTGGAGCTTGAGAATGCTCATCAGAATCACCTCCTTCATGGCTGAAGCGTCGCGAGGCGTGCCCTCGCGGCCTCGGCATGAGCGGACAGCGCGTGACGAAAACGTCCGCGCGTCCGCCCTCCACTGCCGGGGCCTGGACACGGAGTACAGACTTGGCCATGCGGGTCTGGGAGACATCTGACAGGCATCTGACTCCTGGTCAGAGCACGTATATGAGCGGCCGGGCCCGCTCGGGCGCGCGGCATTCGCAGGGCGCTGCTGAAGGCGGCGGCGGGTGACGCGGCTACGATGTTCGTCTTCGGCGGTCGCCTCTGGCTTCAGCGCAGCGCCGGCGTCCGGCCGGCCGGGGAGATCTCGTGGAAGCCGGCGTAGGGGGCGAGGGCCGGCGGAATCGTGACCGAGCCGTCAGCCTGCTGATACTGCTCGAGGATGGCCACCAGGGTCCGGCCGATCGGCAGGCCGGAGCCGTTGAGCGTCGCGACGTACTCCTTGCGGCCGCCGCGGCGCACGGTGATCTCGGCCCGGCGCGCCTGGAAGCTGCCGCAGTCGGAGACCGAGGAGATCTCCCGGAAGCAGTCCTGGCCGGGCAGCCAGACCTCGAGGTCGAAGGTGCGGCGGGCGCTGAATCCGAGGTCTGCGGCGCGCAGCTGCACGACCCGGTAGTGCAGGCCCAGGCGGCGCAGGCACTCCTCGGCGTGCCGGAGCATCAGCTCCAGCTGCTGCGGCGCCTCCTCCCGTGCGCACAGCCGGACCAGCTCGACCTTCGAGAACTGGTGCAGCCGGACCAGCCCGCGGGTGTCGCGGCCGTAGGAGCCGGCCTCCGAGCGGTAGCACGCGGTGTGCGCGGTCAGCGCGAGCGGCAGGTCGGCGGGCGCCAGGACCTCGCCGCGGTACAGGTTCACCAGCGGGACCTCGGCGGTCGGGATGAGGTAGAGCCGGCGGTCCGCGACCTCGGTGCGGAACAGGTCGTCCTCGAACTTCGGCAGCTGGCCGGTGCCCGTCATGGTCTGCTCGGTCACCAGGTGCGGGAGGCTGTACTCGGTGTAGCCGAACTCCTTGGTGTGCATGTCGAGCAGGAACGCCGTCAGGGCCCGCTCGAGCGCCGCCGCCGCGCCGCGCAGGACGGCGAAACGCGAGCCGGAGAGCTTCGCGGCGCGTTCCGGATCCAGCAGCCCGGCGGCCGTGGCCAGCTCGACGTGGTCCCGCGGCGGGAAGTCGGCGTCCGGCCGCAGACCCCAGCGGCGGACCTCCACCGGCGGATCCTGCGGCCCGCCGTCGGGCACCTCGTCCAGCGGCAGGTTCGGGATGGTCAGCAGCAGCCGGCGCAGCTCCTCCTCGTACTGCCGGCGCGCCGCGTCGGCCAGCCGGATCTCCTCCTTCAGCGCCCGCGCCGAGGCCACCAGCGTCTCGCGGTGCCCGTTCGGGGCCGCGCGCAGCTGACGGGTCGTCGAGTTCAGCTCGGTGCGCAGCGCGTCGCCGCGGGCGACCGCCTGCTTGCGCTCGTCGACCAGCTTCGCCAGACCGGGCAGGTCGAGCCGGTAGCCGCGCCGCTTCAGGCGCGCCACCGTGTCCGCCGCGGCGTTCAGGATCTGGTGCGGATCGTGCATGGTGGTTGGCTCCTCACCACGGTCGTCGTCACAGGGGCGTCATATGGCCAGGGAGCGCTCGATCAGCCGGGCCAGGGACGGGCCGTCCTGCCGCAGCAGGTCGAACCAGGCCTCGACGACGGACTCCGGGCCGCCCGAGGCGATGAACTTCTCCGCGGTCAGCGCCTGGTGCCGGGCCCGCAGCTCCGGACCGGCGCCGCCGCGCGGGATGGTGCGCTCGCGGCAGAACGACCGGCCGCCGCGCAGCCGCACGGTCACCCGGGCCGGAGTGGGCTTGATCGCCTGGGAGAAGTCCTCCAGCGGTTCGGCCACCGCGTCCGCCAGCGCGGCGAACTCGCCGCCGCCGAACTGCGCCAGCCAGGGCGCGGCCCGCGGCCCGGCCTGCCGCAGCGCCTCGCCGACCGGCGCGTCGCCGGTCAGCAGCTGATGCGTCATCGGCGCGTTGTGGACCAGGCGCACCCGGTCGGCCAACCGCCAGCGCACCAGCTGGCCGATCGCCGGCGGCCGGAAGTCACGCACCGTCAGACCACCGGTCAGCAGAGCCGTCGCCACGGGATAGGCGGTCGTCAGCACAAGCGCGCCCAGCGGCGTCCGCGGGCCGGCCAGGTAGGGCTCTGCCTTACGCGCGGCGAAGACCGTGTAGACGGAGCCTTCTATCTCGATGTCCTCGACGTCGTCGGGGTCCCAGTCGCCCATCGCGTGGTGCAGGTCGACCGCGCAGTCGATCGCCGCGTCGATCCCCGGACCGCCCGGGTGCATCTTGAAGGACAGCGTGTCGGTGTGCCAGCGGCGGCCCAAGGCCGCGCACACCGCCTCAGGCAGCGGGACGGAGGCGAACTGCGCCAGGAAACCATCGGGATGTTCGATGATGTCCTCCGCGCCGAGCAGGCCCGCCGCCGCGGCGTCGCACGCGTCCAGGCCCAGGCGTACGGCCACCGGCACGTGCAGCAGCCTGGCGTCGCTGGTGATGAAACCGCGCATCAGGGTCCACGGCGGGGTGCTCAGTGCGAGCGCGAGCGCGTGAGTCCACTGATCCGAATCGGCCCGCTCACAACTCAGCCGGCCCGCGACGGAGCCCACTACATGCGTGTGCAACGCCGTCTGACCGCGGAACGGGCCGAGCGTCGCCGAGGCGGTGACACGCGCGGCGCACTCGTTCGCCACAACCACCGCGCGCAGAAGTTCGGCACCGCAACGTCGGTGCGCGTAGGCGAACGCGAGCGGCACGGCCACGGTCGAGGGCCCGAGGTGGCCGGCATAGGCGGTGTCGTCCAGGTTCAGCCAGGCACCGAGCCCGGCCAGCACGCGCGCGGACTGCGCGGCGTCCTTCTGCAGCGGCCGGCCGAGCGCGCGCACCAGCCGGGTGCCCTCCTCCTGCTGGAGGCCGACCCGGATGGCGGCGAGCTGAGAGAGCACGTGGCTGGCGGCCAGCCTGGTGACACGCTCGGGGATGTCCGCGAGTTCGACCCAGGCGGCCCACCGGGCCAGCCGCGAGAGCACGCCCTGCGCCTCCTCGTCCGCGCCGAGAGGGGCGCCGTCGGATGCGAGGGCGTCCACGGCTCAGCCCTCCCGGCGCCGGGTCGAAACGACGAACCGCACCGCCGCGGGCACGACGTCGAGCGTGAACGACGTCGCATCGCCGGGCACCGCCTCGCCGTCATGCTCGAATTTCAGCGGAAGGCCGTCGGTGCGCTCCACGGTGACACTGCGGCCCTGCGCATAGAAGACGTCGTCGACCGCGAGATGCTCGCCGGTGCGCATCAGGCTGAGCGCATCCGCAGCATCGACCCCGGCGCCGATCACGCAGACGTCCAGCAGCCCATCGTCACGGATCGAGCGCGGCAGAACATCGAACACGCCCGCGCGGTACCGGCTCCCGCCGATGTTGACCAGCACGGTCTTGCCTTCGTGCAACACATTGCCGTCCACGGTGACGCGGCCCGGATAAGGGTCGTACGACGCCGACACCGCCCGCAGGGCCACCTGATACCGGTCCCGCCCGGCAACCGGCAACGACCGCGCCGCAGCAGTAGCCTCCGCGAACAGCCCAGTGCTCGTCCCGAGCACGACCACGCGCCCCAACCGGGTGAACACGCCGAGATCCAGCCGCCGCTCCTCCGCCCCGACCAGCGTCAGCGCCGAGTTCAGCGCGGTGCGCCACGGCAGGTCGTCCCACAGCGACCGGAAATTCGAGTTCGCCGTCCCGCCCGGCAGCACGATCAGCGCCGGACCCTCGCCGTCCGACGGCCCGCGGGCCAGCCCCGCCACCACCTCGCGAACCGTCCCGTCCCCACCGACCGCGACCACCGCGTCGAACGCCGACCGGCGACCGCCCGGCGTCTCCCGCGCGGTCGCAGAGGTCGAGGCCGAGGTCGATGCTGAGGCCGAGGCGAGGGCAGGGGCCGGGGCCGCCGCGCGCGCCATGGCGAACCTGCGTGCGAACGCAGCAGCGTGCGCCCGGCGCCGAGTCCAGAAGACCTCGACACTGTCGCAGTGCGCGGCGCACGCCTCCTCGATCTGCGCGACATAGGCCGGGTTCGTGGAACCGGCCGCAGGATTGGCGATGATCGCGGTCCGCGGAAAACGGCGGGTGGTCTCGGTCCCAGACATCTCAGCTCCTGGATTCAGATGTGTCCCGGTCGGTCGCCGGTCCGGCCGGTGCACGACATCCGCAGCGGTTCCGCCGCGGGCGGCCGACGGTCCGACGGCGGGAGATCGAGCGGCGGAGAGGGCAGGATTCGAACCTGCGTGGGTGGTAACCCGGCCGGGTGCGTTGTCCCGGACCCCGTTGGGCCGCTTCGGGTACCTCTCCTTGAGCCACCGGCGCTTCTTGCCCTCGTCGGTGTCCTCACTTAGAAGTATGCCGAGCCCACTCTGACCGGCCCCTGACACGGAGCTGATCGGCTCAACGGCCCAGCCGGGCTTTCCAGATCTCGTCGCTCGGCCACCGGTGTGCCCAGGCCGCGGTGACTTCCGGGTAGTCGCGATGCGCGGGCTCAGGAGCCTGAATCTCGATCAGATCCTCGACGATGAAGCCGCACGACCGCAGCAGCCGGAGCATCTCGCCGTGCGGCATCGTGAACTCGACGCTCATGGCGTCCGCGTCCGCGCGCTCTCGCAGCCCGAACTGCGGACGCAGCAGGGCGGGCCCGGCCTGCTCGCCGGCCGCAGCACACAGCGCGAACAGCGGCGAACGCCGCACGAACACCAGCTGTCCGCCCGGCCTGAGCACACGCGCGGCTTCCGGGATCCACCGGTGCGGATCACACCACAGGGACGCGCCGAACTCGCTGACGGCGAAGTCGAAGCCCGAATCCAGAAGGGGCAGCCGCTCGGCGTCGGCCAGCACGAGCGGAAAGGCCAGGCCGAACTCCTGCTGCATCGAGCGGGCAGTGGCCAGCTGCGCATGCGAGACATCGACCCCGACAGGACGGGCCCCGGCGCGGGCAAGCCACGCGCACACGTAGGCGGTTCCGCAACCGAGCTCGATCGCGTCCATTTCGGCCACGCCGTTGGGGAACACTCCCACCTGCGACTCCGGAGCGCTCCACAGGCCCCAGCTGGGTTCCGTCCGGCTCCAGTGGCCGCGCGCAAGCGGCCCGTGCCACGCGGCGGCCCGCTCGTCCCAATGCCGCTGGTTCAACACCGCATGGCCCGAACGCCCCTCTGAATCAGCCATTCCGCCATTAGACCCGGACCACCCGCCGCAGCCAACCGATTTCCGACGACTGGCGAGCCTTCCGGGCTCGGCGAAGAACGCGGGGACGCGCGCCGCGGACTTGACACATCCGCGTGGTTCCCAAGCCGCATCGACCACTCCGATCCGCCGCGCCGCCTCCCGCCGTCTATGGTGGCGAGGGCCGACGCGTGCACTCGCGGGTATGTCAAGCAGAGGAGGCCGACGCTGATGGGAAGGCGCACCGTGCTCGTCACGGGTGGTTCGGGCGGTATCGGCGCGGCGGCGGTAGAGCGGTTCGTGCGCGGCGGCGACCAGGTGTGGTTCACCTATCGGAACGGCCGCGAGCGCGCGGAGGAGCTGGCGCGGCGCCTGAGCACCCTCACGACAACCGCGGCCGGCGGCGCGCACGTCCAGGCCTTCGCGTTCGACCAAGGCGAGTGGAACAGCCACGTCGACCTGATCGCCCGCCTGCCCGGACCCGTGGACGTCCTGGTCAACAACGCCGCGGTCGGCTCGGCGACGGTCGCCGACCACGCGGGCTCCGACGAGCAGGCGCGCGACCTGGCGATGTTCCGGATCAACAGCGTGGGGCCGCTGTGGCTGATCAGACAACTGCTTCCGGGGATGCTCGAACGCGGCTACGGCAAGGTGGTCAACATCTCCAGCGTGAACGGCGGCGTGACCCAGTTCCCCGGCTTCCTGCTCTCCGACGGCATGAGCAAAGCCGCGCTCGCCTTCATGACCCGGCAGCTGAGCGCAGAACTGGCGATGTCGCCGGTGGACGTATTCGCAATCTGCCCCGGAGCAACCGAGACCTCGATGTTCGAGGCGAGCACACTCAGCCGACTGAATTCAGGCGAGCGCGCGCAATACGTGGCCGGCCTCCCGAAGGGCCGCCTGATCTCGCCCCAGGAAGTCGCCGAAGTGATCTGGTGGCTATGCGGCGACGCCGGACAGGCACTGCACGGCGCGGTCGTGGACGCGTCGCTGGGACTGGGAGTCCACCCGGGCCTGCTCCCGCACAGCGACCACTCCGCCCCCTCAGAACCTCAGCCCCCTGAGCCAGCAACGGTCCCGTTCGCGGCCGAGCGGAGCGCATGATGGTCGCCCGCCGCGTCGAGCGCCTGATCGGCGGCACCCCTGCCATAGCCGCCGCACACTTCCGCGCCGAGGCCCGCCCCTACCACCCCGAGCGCGACCCAGAGGGCTACCTCAACCTGGGCACCGCCGAGACCCGGCTGCTTTGGGACCTCCTCGAACCCGTGCTGACCGCGCCGCGCGCCCTGACAGCCGGCGACGCACGGTACGCACCCCTCCACGGCACCACCGCACTACGCGAGGCCACGGCAGCATTCCTCACTCGCACAAGGGGAGTGCCGTTCGACGCCGAGGACCTGACCATCGTCAGCGGCGCAACATCAGCCCTCGACATCGCCGCGACAGCACTATGCGATCCAGGCGAGGCAATCGTCGTTCCCGCCCCCTACTACAGCGGCTTCGACGCAGACCTGGCCACACGCTCCGACGCCAGACTGCTCCCCGCACCCGGAGTGCGCAGCGAGGAATACCGCATCTCGGCAAAGGCGATCGACGAAGCCTGCAACCAGGCCTGCCGCGCCGGAACAACCGTGCGGGCGATAGCAATGTCCTCACCGACGAACCCGATCGGCCAGGTGCTCGACGCAGACACACTCCGCGACGTACTCGACACCGCCGCCGAGCACGGCCTCACAGTCATCGCCGACGAGATCTACGCCAACTCGGTGTTCGGCCCAGCCCCCTTCATAGGCGCTTTCGGCCTACCAAACACGCGCCTGCCCGCTGAGCAGATCTGCACTGTCTGGGGCTTCGCCAAGGACTTCGGCCTGCCCGGCCTGAAAGTCGGCGTCCTGCACACAACCGATCCACAACTGCGCGCAGCAGCCAGAGAGCTGGCTTACTTCGCCCCGGTATCCACCGACACCCAGGCCCTACTGCAAAGACTGCTCGCCGACGAGGACTGGACGCAGCACTTCCTGACCGAGGCCACAGCCCGCCTGCGCGCATCCTACGAACGCATCACTGCGGAACTGGACCGCCTGGGCATCGCCCACCTCCCCGCCGGCGCCGGCTTCTCAGTCTGGGCGGACCTAAGCCCCTGGCTACCCACCGCCTCCTTCGACGGCGAAACACAACTGTGGCGCCGACTCATCGACGAGGCACATCTAAGCGTTCTCCCAGGCGCCGCATTCGCCGCCACAGACCCAGGCTGGTTCCGCATCTGCCACGCCACCGCCCCCGCCATCGTCGCCGAAGCAGCCCGCCGCCTCACCCGGCTCCTCGCGCCGCGGTAGCACCGCTGCCTGCCGCCCGCCTTTCCTGGAGCCGGCATGGAATGCGCAGGTCAGCGGGTAAGGTGAAGATCAAAATCAAGATCAACTGCTGCCTCCGGCGGGCCCTCTGCAGAGAGTGGGGTCGCGATGGCGGCGGGGGTTGGGGGGGGGTGGGGTGTGGTGGTGGGGTTGGTCTGGGGGGTGCGGTGTGGTTCGGTCGTGCTCTCTCCGCGTCGGGCACCAAAGGCGTATCAGGAAGCTGTTCAGGGCGCAAACGGTGAGGCGTGTTTGCGCCCTGAACAGCTTCCTGATAAGGGCTTCGCCTGCCCGACGCGGAGAGAGCACGACCGAACCACACCGCACCCCCCAGACCAACCCCACCACCACACCCCACCCCCACCCAACCCCCGCCGCCATCGCGACCCCACTCTCTGCAGAGGG
>DASYAE010000194.1:0-26105 GCA_036501535.1 Actinocrinis sp.
TCGACCAGTTCCTCTTCCACCTCGCCGGACAACACCGGCTCAGCCATATCCATACTCACAGCGAGTCACCATTTCTAGCAGCCAGGCGTCCACCTGCTGCTCATCAGGTCACCCGCTTACACACTCCATTTAACACGCTCACCTGCGCGGACGTGGCCAGAACACTGCTGAACGACAAGCGCCACTGGGAGGTGCGCTGCGCCGGCACCGGCTCCAAGGGCGAGCGCTGGTACGCCTGGGCCCAGATCGCCACCAACCACCCGCGCCACACGGTGCTGGTCCGCCGCCACCTGACCACCGGAGAGTTGGCCTTTCACTACTGCTTCGTGCCCGTCGGCCAGGTGGTGTCCATGGCCCGGTTGATCAGGGCAGCAGGACTGAGATGGCCGGTGGAAGAAGGATTCGAGTTCGCCAAGGACTACTTCGGCCTGGACCAGTGCCAGGCCCGGCTCTACACCGCCATCGCACGCCACACGGTACTGGTCATGGCCGCCCTGGCCATCTGCGCCCTGACCGCCGCCCACCTGCGGCGCCGCACCGACACCCAGGCACCACCGCCGGTGCGACCGGACCAACCGCCACCGCACGACCCCGGCCTGATCCCGCTGACCGTCCACGACGTACAACGCCTGCTCGCCGCCGCCCTGCACCGCACCACACCCAACGGACACCTCGAACACTGGCCCACCTGGCGACGCCGACACCAAGCCCGAGCCCGCTGGTACCACCACCGCACCCGACTCAACCGAGAATACGCACTGGTCAACTAGGAATTGGCGGCTGCCGTACTCATGACGACATGGACACTGCGGAGGGTGGGTCGACGACCTTGCCCTGTCGAGCCGACAATGACTCAGTGAGCAATCGGACCACTACTGATGATTCGTCGAAGCCCGCACTCTGACCGTCGTGAGCATAGTGCAGTTCGGCCTTTTGGTCAGCGATTGCGACGCAAAAGAGCTACCCGTTTCCCGATCCTGCTACGGCGTCGTAACCACTTGCGCACTTGTCATGTGTGCAGACGCCATCTTCGTCATCTGGCATGAACTTCGGACTTGTATTGATCAGTCGAGCGGGACCGGTATGCCCCCGTGATGCGTATCCGCCCCACGGGCACCGCAGGCAATTGCGGGCCTGATTGCGACGGTCGGGACCGGTCCCCGGGCGAGGGACGTAACTTTCACGCGCGACTGTCGATGAGTGCGAGAGAGTTCGATGACGGGCGGGGCGGTCCATTGTCAGATTCCGAGATACCCCGGCAACCTGCGCAGAACCCGTTTCAGCAGCCCTACGGATACCAAGGGCAGATGCCGCCTTACGGCCCGGCTCCCGCTGGCCGTGGACCTGGCACCGGAAACAATGCCCTGATCTTCGTGTTGGTCGGCGTGCTGGTTGCGGTGGTCGCGGGCGTGGGGATCTTCTTCGCGTTCGGAAGGTCCACCGGCGGAGGCGCGAGCAGCTCGCAGTTGACGTCGAGGCAGCTGGCGGCGGCGCTGCTTCCGGCATCCGCCTTCGGGTCCGGATATACCGCCGAGGCGCCGCAGCTCGGCACGGCGCCAAACGCCTCCGCAGACAAGGACGTCACCTGCATGGTCATGCTGGGAGACATCGACATCTCCAACAGCGTTTCCAGCGCCATGGATCCCGGGGCGAGCGCCCAGGCCGCGGACCTGGATTTCAAGCTGGATCCGGGCACGGGCACCGGGGTGTTCTTCGCCCAGTCCGTCGAGCAGTTCCCCGACGCGACCCAGGCCGCCGCGCTGATGGGTCGGATGGCCCCGCTGCTCGTCGACTGCGGGCGCGACAGCGTGGGCATCGAGGGTGTCGCCCTCGTGAGCACGAACCTTGGCATGGGTGATCAAAGCGTCGAGGTGGAGAGCACGGGCCTCAATCCGATGACCAAGGTGGCCGTCGACTCGAAAGTGATCGTGGTGCGGGAGGGCCGGGACATCTACGAGGCGACCCTCCTCTTCGGCGCTCATGTGGGCGCTCCCGGCAGCCCGGCATTGACGACCGTGGTCGACGATCTGGCGGCCAACGTGAGAAAGGGCTGATGAGGACGAGAACGAGGATTCAGCGCGACGACAGCGCACGGTGTCGCTGGAAGCAACTCGCCAGCCTTTCCGCTCAGCCTTCGGGGTCGTACACGATGCCGACGTTCGAGGAACGGGTGCTCGGCCCGAGGTGGACCACGTACCACTCGCCGCGCCAGGAGATCAGCGAGAAGATGCCGAACGAGGCGGTCTGCCCGTCCTCCTGGTAGGTCAGCCGGGTGCCGTAGACGCGATAGTAAGAGCCCTTATTGTACTCGACTCCGGGCGTGATCCACACCGCCTGGTCCGTCGGCACCTGCACGCCCACCAGCGTCGCGCTCGCCGCGTCGGCACCGAGCATGTCGTGCGCTGCCGCGATGTCCAGGTCATACCAGGTCAGTAGGCGGTCCTGGTAGTCCTCGGTCGGATCGGAGATGTCCTTCACCTGCAGGTAGGCCGACAGCGGGAAGAAGAACCCGTGCGCCATGGACGGCTGGTTCTGCACGATCGCCTGCCACAGCGCCTGTACGCCGGCCTGGAACTGCGGATCATCCGAGCTCGGCAGTGCGTCGGTCTGCGGCAGCAGGCCTGGATCAGAGCTCGGCGACATGGACGCCGACGGGGTCAGCCCACTGCTGGCGCTCGCGCTGGCGGAAGCGGATGCGCGCTTGCTCGGCGTCTTGCCAGCGGTCGCGGAGGCTCCGGCCGCCGCACCCGATGCGTGGATGCCGCCGCCGCTGCCGAACTTGGCTGCGAGCAGCGAGACCGCGATGATCATGAGCACCGCGGCCGTGCTCAGCACCACCACCTCGACTGTCGGGCGGCGCCCGCGCGGCGTGACCCGCTGCGCCACACCGGGTGCGGGCTTCGCGGCCGCATGGCGCCGGGTCGCCTTCTGTTCCTGTTCCTCCGGGTCGCGCCCGCTCATCCGGATCATCGCTCCTGCATTCGGATCGAACTACCGAGAACACTCCGCATGGGGAAGCGGCTCTGACAGAGGCGACGCCCCCCGGCGCCGGTCCACGGGTGACCGGTTCGGCTCAATCCGTGGCCAGCCTACTGATACGGCCTTGCACGCCCAACAACTAAATCGCCCGGCAGACCGCAGGACGGCAAAGGGATGGTAAAAGCCCTCCCAAGGTATGCATCCCCCACTCGCCCGCGATGATGATAACGCGCCGGACCCCGTGGACCAACCTGCCGATGCCGTCCCGGGAGCGGAATGAAAGATGGCTGCTTATTTTCACGCATGACCGCAGGCGGGGAAATGAGCGCTTGACGTCGTATGCCGTGCTGCCTACCGTCCGCGCCGTATCGGCGACATAGGAGGGTACTGCCATGTTCGGGCGCTCCCCGAGACCCAGACCACGCTCAACCATCCACGCCGCGCTGGGCCTCATGCTGGCCGCCGCGGCGGTGTCCGCGGGCCCGGCGCCTTCGGCCAGTGCCAGTGCCCAGGCCGCCTCGGAGTGCACCGTCGCCTACTCGGTGACCAGCTCCTGGCAGGGCGGCTTCCAGGGCGGCATCACGATCACCGACAACGGGCCGGCCATCACGGCCTGGACGCTCGCCTTCACGTTCCCGGACAACGACCAGACCATCACCGGGGGCTGGGGCGGCGCCTACGCCCAGAACGGACGCGCGATCTCGGTCACCAGCGAGAGCTACGACGGCGCCCTGGCCACCGGAGCGAACACCACCATCGGCTTCATCGCCAACGTCGGCCCGGCCAACGCCGCTCCGAGCTACTTCTCAGTGAACGGATTTGCCTGCAACGGCGCGGCCCAGGTTCCGTCGGTGCAGATCACCAGCCCGGCCGACTACGCCGACTACACGCCCGGGCAGAGCATCACCATCGACGCCCCCGCCGTCGAGCCCACCGCCGCGATCAGCGAGGTCGAGTTCTCCGCCAACGGCAAGCTGATCGGCGCGGCCACCACGAGCCCGTACGCCTTCACCTGGGCCGCCGTCCCGGCCGGGTACTACACACTGACCGCGGAGGCGGTCGACGCCGGCGGAGTCACCGCGACCTCGCCGCCAGAAGTGGTCAGCGTGGTGCCGACGACGAGCGCGGCGCCGCAACTGCACGTCTCCGGCAACAAACTCGTCGATGCCAACGGCAACCAGGTCACTCTGCACGGCGTGGACCGGTCGGGCACCGAATACGACTGCGTCCAGGGCTACGGCGTCTTCGACGGCCCGAACAACCAGGCCTCGATCACCGCGATGAAGCAGTGGGGCGTCAACGCGGTCCGGGTTCCGCTGAACGAGGCCTGCTGGAACGGCGAGTCCTATGTGAACGCGTCCTATGCGGGGACGAACTACCAGACCGCGATCGAGCAGTACGTGCAGCTGCTCAACGACAACGGCATCGTGGCGATCCTCGACCTGCACTGGACCGACGGGGCCTACTCGGGCCCACAGTCCGGCTGCGGGTCCGCCGAGGCCCTGTGCCAGAAGCCGATGCCCGACACGGCGCAGGCGGTGCCGTTCTGGACCTCGGTCGCCACGGCGTTCAAGGGCAACGACGCGGTGATCTTCGACCTCTTCAACGAGCCGAACCCGGCGGCCGCGGACGGCAACAACGAGACAGCGGGCTGGCAGTGCTGGCTGAACGGCGGGACCTGCGCCGGCATCTCGTACTCGGTGGCCGGCATGCAGACCCTGGTCAGCACCGTCCGCGCGACCGGCGCGAACAATGTCCTGATGCTCGGCGGCATCGCCTACGCCAATGACCTGACACAGTGGCTGCAGAACGAACCGGCCGACCCCGACCACGACCTGGCCGCCTCGTGGCACTCATACAACTTCAACACCTGCGACACACAGTCCTGCTGGACCAGCGAGGTCGCACCCGTACTCGCCCAGGTTCCCGTGGTCGCCGGCGAGATCGGCGAGAACGACTGCGCCGGGACCTACATCAATCCGCTGACCACCTGGCTGGACTCGCAGGGCGGCAGCTACCTCGCCTGGGCCTGGAACGCGGACTTCAACTGCTCCAACGGTCCCGGCCTGGTCATCGACTACCAGGGCGACCCGACCGCGTTCGGCGCCGCCTACCAGGCCCACCTGGCCGCGCTGGCGGCCGGCTGAACGATCGTTTGACATGGGGTGGGGCCGGGCGGCGGGATTCAGCGCCCCGGCCCCATCCGGAATCAGTCCAGGAATTCCGTGACGGCCTGGAGCCAGGCCCCTGATTGGTCGATGTGGGCCATGTGTCCGGCCTGGTCGAGGACGACCGCCCGAGCGTTCGGCATCTCGGCCGCGGTGCGCTCGGCCAGGGCCGCGGGAAAGGTCATGTCCTGGCGGCCGTGCAGAAGCAGGACGGGGATCTCGAGGGCGGCGAGTCGAGCGAGGGAATCGTCCGGGCGGGCGGAGGGGAGGGAGCCGGCGAGGAACGGCCGAGCCCATTCGGCGGAGAAACGCACGGTCTCGAGCCGGCGACGCAGTTCTCCGCGAGACTCTGGTTTCCAGACGTTGGCCGGGATGGCGGCGAGGGCGTGGGCGCGAGTCGCTTCAGGGCTCGGATTGGCTGCCAGGTCGGCCCAGGCGGCGTTGCCTTCCGCCCGGATTCGTGCGGCCTCGGACCAGTCGTCATAGGCGTCGTGGGGCACCGGCAGGATGCTGCTGGAAGCGATGATCAAACGTCGGACTCGCTCTGACGCGGCGAGGGCCAAGCGCTGTGCGAGCAGCCCACCGTAGGAGAATCCGAGAACGTCGGCGCGCTCGATCTCAAGGGCGTCGAGCAGGGCGAACAGATCCGCGATCGCGGCATCCGGATGGTAGGCGTCGTCGGGAAGCCCTGAGGTCGATCGACCGCAGCCACGCAGATCGGCGAAGAGGAGCGGGCGGGACTCGGCGAGGTCGATGAGAGGTTCGAGCAGGTAGGTGTGGTCCCAATCGGGCCCGCCGTGGATGACGAGCAGGGCGGTCCCGGCCGGCGCGGTGCTGCGGGCGGTGAACAACTCGACCTGCGGGTTTGAACACACCGGGACGCGCTCTTCGATCAACATCCGGTTAGTCTGTCAGCGCCGGGTGACAGGCGGCGGAGGGGGCAGGGCGGTCAGTTCCCACAGGTCGCCACGTAAGGTGCGTTGACGTAGATGCCCAGTTCTGCCGGGTGAGGACGCCGTTCGTTGATGAGCAGATCCATGCGGACTGGGCTTGGACGGATGGATCGAGGTTCCACAGATCGAGGCCGAAGCCTACGCCACCGGACACCAGCGTATGCGAGGCCGGAATGAAGAACGCCGAGTCAGAACTCAGTCCCGCGGCGAAGTTGACCGGAGTATCGCCTTCCAGTGTCAGTACGCCGTCGGTGTCGTGCCAAATCCACAGGTCGGTGCCATCCGTGGCGGCGAGGGTATCGCCTGCGCTGTTGAACGACATCGAGTAGATCAGGCTGCCGGTCGCGGAGACGACCGGTCCGCGGTAGGACAAGGCGCCGGACGGCGAGACGCTGACCAGCCGGATTCCGCCGCCCTGGTCGCCGAATGCGAGTTCGCTGCCATCCGGCGCGAAAGCCATTGCGAAAGGGATGTTCCCGGGAGTGGGCCAATTGAGGCAGCTGACAAGGCGCAGGTGCTCGGTAGCGGAGACCGCCCAGAGTTGAAGCTGTGCGTAGCTGACGTCGTTGTTCTCGACCAGCACGACGACGAACCTGCCGTCGGGGCTGAAGCACAGCTCTTGGCCAAATGCCGCGCCGCCTTGTTCTGTGACTGCCCCAGCCGTTTCGACCGGAGCGCTCAGAGATCGCTTCAGGTCCCATAGCCCCAGGTCGCCGCTGCCGTCGAGGGCCACGAGCAGCGGAGCGGTGGGGCTGAGCACGACGTCGGCAAAGGAGCCGGGCGGACCGGAAACGTCGAGGGGTTGCGGCGCAGTGCGGTTGCGCAGGCTCCACAGCTCGCCCGTCGAGGAGCACCCGGACATGAGGTAGTTGCCGTCGTCGCCGAACTGCGCGCTCGCAGTGCCCAGGCAGTCGCCGTTGCCGACGGTCGCCTCGTCGAATTTCCTCGTCGGGGGTCGATTCGCGGCGAGCGACCACAGCGCCAACGTTCCGCTGGTGGGGGTGGAACCGACCTCGGCCAGGAGCCGACCGTCTGGACTGCCCGCGCCGCCCAGGCCACCGGAATACGCGGGGTCGAGCGTGGTGTCGGGCAGGCTCCAGATCCGGATGCCGCCGTCGCGGCTGCCGGCCGCCAGGTGGCCGCCGTCCGGGCTGAAGGCCAGAGCTGCTGCGGCGCAACCGGGTCAGCCAAGCTCCACACGGTGGCCGTACCGTCGGCGTCCCCGGCACCGAGGATGGTGCCTGCGGCGGACAGGCTCAGCCCTTGCACGGCGCCACTACCAGCGGACAGAGGCGATCCCAGCTCGGTCGGGTGCTCGGGATCGGCGAGGTTCCACAGCTCCACCTGGCCGTCCGCCAGGCCCACAGCCAGCCGGGAGCCTGCCGCGGCGACGCGTTCGATGCCGTTGTGGGCGCTGCCGATCGTGGCGGAGTGCAGCAGCACCGGTTCGGTCGGGTCGGTCAGGCTCCAGAGTTGGAGCGGCGCGTTCGGCCCACCGACTGCCAGTACCGTGCCGTTATCCGCGTAGGCGATCCCGGTCACTCCGCCTTTCGGCCCGGCCAGCGGTGCGGATGCCAGTGGCGTGTTGTCGGTCTGCGCGAGCTGGACCAGTGCCGCGCCGGTCGGATCCAGCTTGTAGGCGGCCAGTGCGAACCGGGCGCTCAGCGATGCATCCGAGCTCTGATACTTCTGTGCCGGCGCCAGCAGCTGGCCGTACTCGCTCTGCCGCAGGGCACTGTTCGCCTGCGCATATTGCTGCACTGCGACACCCGCGACACCCATGGCCAGCAAGGACAGCGCAGTCAGGCTCGCCAGCACGCTGCGACGGCGCCGCACCCGCCTGCGCTCGGCAGTGCGGCCGGCCAGCAGGAACTGCTCGACCGGCGCCGAGGGTCCGGGAAAGCGCTCGGGATCGCCGTGCCAGCGTTCCAGTGCCTCGCTGTACTCGGTCAGCCGCGCTCCAGCGTAGAGATAGCCCGCGTCCGCGTGGTTCTCCTGCCAGGCGGCGGCGTCGGTCGCCAACCGGCTGTAGCGGGCGTGGTCGAGCCGGTCGGCGTCGACCCACTCCTGCAGCAGGCCCCAGCTCTGCAGCAACACGTCATGGGCGATCTCGACCTCGCCCTCTTCGAGCAGTACCAGCAGGCGGCGCTTTGCGAAGACCTCTGTCACAGCGTCCACGGCCACGAGCTCGACGCCGGCGGCCCGGCCGAGCTCCGCCTTCATGGCGCGCCGCCGGACCAGTCGGCCGTCCTCGGTGATCAGCGTGAGCCGCAGGAACACCGCGCGGGCCACGAGCTGCGCGGCTTCATCGAGATCCGCATATGCCTCGGTCACGTCGCGGTCGACCGCGTCGGCCAACCCGCCGACGCGCCGCAGGCCTTGCACCGTCAGCCACTTGCCCTCCCGCTCCACCCAGACCCGTGCCATGACCTGCGAGATCAACGGCAGTACCCCGGCGGCCAACGAGGCGGACTGCGGCTGGGCCCGGGCCTGCGCCACCAGGTCGGCAACCAGTTCGGGTTCGACCTTCAGCCCTGCCTCGCCGGCCGGCCCGACAACGGCATCGCGCAGCTCTGATTCGGTCATCGGCTCGACCACGAACGGCCCGGCAGTCAGGGCTCTGGCCAGTGGCGGGAAGTCGGCCGCCCGGTCGATGAAGTCGCCGCGGACGGCGACGACCACCAGTGCGGGGGCGACATTCGCCCGCTGCCCGGCCGTCTGCTCTGCAGGCGCGCAGAGCGCATCCAGCGCGGCGATGAACTTCTCCTGCTCACCTGCCCCGTTCCCGTTCCCGTCCCCGCCGGCCGCCGCACCAACCTGGGTGAACAGCTCCTCGAACTGGTCGACGACGAGAACCAGCCGGGCCGCGCCGACCTCGGAACCGGCGGACTGCGCCGCAGCGGACGACAGTCGGCGCACGGCCTGCGCCGCCAGTACCGCAGCATGCTGTGGATCCAGCATCAGATCCGCGCACACCTGCTCGGCCTGCGCCGCTTGTCCGGTCAAAGCGGCCAGCACACCCGCCAGCCGCCGCATCGGGTGATCTGTCGGGGTGAACACCCGGCAGGTCCAGTCCCGGGTGGCGGCCCGGACCGCGCCGCGGCCCAAAGCGGGAATCAGGCCTGCTCTCGGCAGCGAGGACTTGCCGGCCCCGGACGCTCCGGTGACCACGAGCAGCCCGCCACCGCCCTGATCCGAGCGCTCTGACTGCTCCGAGAGCTTCGCGCACTCCAGCAGCTTCTCCTGCAGCCGCAGCGTCGCGCCGGTGCGCCCGTAGAACAGCTTCGCATTGGCCTGGCTGTAGGCGACCAGTCCCAGGTACGGGCATTCCCCGTAGAGTGTCGCAACGCGCTGTGATCGGCTGTGCTGCCCGGCATCGATGCGCTCGGCGATCCGCAGCAGCCGGTGCAGCAGGTCGGTCTGCTCATCACTGCGCATCGCCTGATCGCGCTGCGCCTCGCCAAACTCGGAGATACGGGTACGGATCTCGACGGCCAGCACGTCGAACTCCCCGAACCGCACGCTCAGCTCGGCCACGCCGTCGATCACCCGGCCGCGCAGCACATCGACCGCGAGCAGCAGCTCGGTGGCCGCGGCAAGCAGCTTCGCGTTGGACTCGGTCACCTCGGACAGCGCCGATTCGAGCCGCGCGGCCAATTCCCGTTCGACAGCGGCCTCGGTCGGCTTCTCCTCGCCCTTACGACGTAAGGCGTCAAGGGCCTGATCGATCAGCTCGGACAGCTTCGCCGCTCCCAGCCCGCCGACCAGGCCGACCCCCGCCACCACGGCCGGCCCCACCGCCAGGCTGGCGATGGCCACCGGCGCATCACGGCCGAGCCGCCGGACGTGCTGATCACGCTCCTGGAGCGCAGCGGCCTGCTGCGCGAGCCCGAGACCGACCGCATCGACTTCATCCACCGCACCTTCCAGGAATACCTGGCCGCGCAGGCCGCGCTCAACCACGACGATGTCGGGCTGCTGGTGGACCACGCCGCGGACGATCAGTGGCACCAGACGATCGTGCTGGCGGTCGGCCTGAGCACGCCGACGCAGCGCAATACACTGATCTCCTCCCTGCTCGATCCCCCGCGCAGGCTGCGCACGAAGCAAGGTGTCCTGGACATCGTCGCGCTGGCGAGCATGGAGACCGCCGGCGACCTGAGCGATGCGCACGCGCGCGAGATCGTGCGGCGGGCCAAGTACCTCCTTCCGCCCTCGCAGCCCGAGCACGTGACGCAGCTGGCCGCGGCCGGCGACCTCGCGCTGGGACTGATCGACGTGGGCAAGATCGGCACCGCCGTCCACGCGAAGAACACCGCCCGCCTCGCCGCGCTGGTCGGCAGTGAGACCGGGCTGGCCATGGTCGAGCAGCTCGCCCACGACTCCGCGCTGCTGAGCATGAGCGACCTGGTCGGGCTGTGGGAGTACTTCGATCCCGACGACTACGTGCGGCGGGTGCTGTCCGGCGCCGGGCGTGTGGTGCGCAGCCTGGAGCTGGCCAGTTCCACGATGACCCGGACGCTGGACCTGTTGCCCGGGCTCGCGGAACTGGACTGCAACTTCAGCGAGCCGTGGGACGACTACTCCTTCCTGGAGCGGCTCGCGGCGCTGCGCTCCGCGCGCATCGGGGTGCCCTTCGGCAGCCCTCGCCTGACCGTGGGCGTTCCGCCCGCGCTGGAGAACGTCACCATCGCCTCGCAGCGGGGCCTGGCCAAGAACAGGGAGATGACCCGGCGCAAGGACGGCGCCGCCCGCAGTACGCCGGGGCTCAGCCTGAAGATCGCCGGCCTGGACGCCACCCGCGTGCTCGACCGCCTGACCATCGGCGGCGTCATCCGCCGCCTGGAGATCAACGACGACCCGCGGCTGCAGAGCCTGCGCCATCTCGCTCTGCCGGCCACGCTGGTCGAGCTGGCCGTCACCGGCTGCCGGCAGCTGCGCTCCCTCACCGGGCTGGAGAGCGCGGACCTGCCCTGCCTGCAGCTGCTCGACTTCTCCCTGCAGCGCAACGCCCACCTCGACGTCAGCGCCCTGCTCGCGCCGCGCGACGTCCGGCCGCCGATCATCGGCCAGCTCACCCGGGTCTCGGTCACCTCCGGCGACATCGGTGACCTCGTATATCAGCTCTCCGACAGCGGGATGCGGCTCGACACGCGCAGCGATTCGGCCTCGTGGACGCGCCCCGCAGAGCAGGCGTGACGGCCCTGGCCGGCCGGGGCCGTCACGCAGCGCGTCATCCCGACGGCTCCAGATAGCAGGACTTGACGGCGCCGAAGTCGGGATCGGTGAACACTGCGTCGGTGCAGGGCGTGCCGCCGGTGACGGTCTTGCCGATCCAGTCGCTGCCCGCGCCGAATTCCACGGTTCTGGTGCCGGTGAAGGCGCACAGGCCGTTCTCCGCAGCGCAGTAGGTCGTTCCGCTCGGCCCCGCGGTCACCGGTCCGACGTAGCAGGCCTTGACGATGCCGAAGTCGGGGTCGCCGAGTGCTGTGACGGTGCAGGCGGTCGAGGCCGACTCGGTTGTGTAGGAGTAGATGCCGTTCGCGCCGAAGGCGACCGACTCGGTTCCGGTCACCTGACAGGTGCCGCCTTCCGTCGCGCACTGGGTGTAGCCGGTCGGCGCGCCGTAGGTGCCGGGGTTGGCGGCGATCGTGTAGCTGCCGGGCTGGACGCCGGTGAGGTACACGTAGTTCGCGTCTGCGGAAGCGCCGGTGATCCCGCCGGTCGCGGTGAATGTGCCGTTGCTCCAGACGACGTTGCCATCGACCTCGACGATGGGGTCGGCGGCGCCATAGGTGGGGACTGCGATGGTGCCGCTCGTCCCGCCCGGCGCGGTCACGTTCATGCTGAACTGGCCCACGCCGCTTTCGCCGGCCCAGTCCACGTCCACGTCGCCGTGCGGGGTGGGCACCTGGCCTTCCGCCCAGGACAAGCTGCCGGGATGGGGCTGCACGGTCCACGTGGCGTAGCCGGCCGTGTCCGGCTGGACGCCGAGGACGTAGCCGGAGAGCGCTGAGACGGGTGTGGTGGACCAGCCGTGCGCCAGGCTGCTGCTCCCGCCGAAGCCGGGCTGGCCGGAGGAATTGACGTTCTCCCACATGGTGCCGGTGTCGTCGGGGCCGGGCGCGATCATGTTGCCCCACACGTCGTCGAGGAGCGTCTCGGCGTCCGCGGTGTCGTTGTCGGCCAGCGTCGCGTCGAGTTCGTAGCCGCTGACGAAGGGGCTGATCACGTCCTGATAGCCACTGCCGGAGAAGGGCTGGGGGCCGTACTGCGTGGTCCACAGGTCCTTCTTGAGCGCGGCCAGGATGGTCGCGTCGTCGGACGCCGGGGCGACGCCGTAGAGCACGGCCAGGGAGTTGGCGTCCTGGGCGACGGTCGTGGTGTCGGTGCCGCTGAGGTAGTAGAGGCCTGTGGCGCTGTCGTAGAGGTGGTTGTTGATCGCGGTCTTCAGGGCCGCCGCATCGGCGGTGTAGGTCGCGGCCTGGGCCGAGTCGCCGGCCGCGGAGGCCAGAACCGCGCCGTCGAGCAGGGTCTTGTAGTACAGCAGGTTGTACTCGGTGACCTCGCCGGCCTTGTTGCCGTCGTAGTAGTCCCAGTCGGCGCCGTCGCCGGTGGTGGTCGTGAACAGGCCGTTGGAGTCGAGCTGGGTGGCGTTCCAGGCGAGTTCGTTCTCGACGACGGGCCATTCCTGGGCGGCGAACGCCGTGTCCCCAGAGTAGAGGTAGTAGTCGGCGAGTCCGAGCACGAAGTACATCGAGTACGAGGCCGAATAGGTGCCGGTGGTCCCGGGGATGCTCGCGCCGGTGTGCAGCGGGTCCTGCGGCGGCAGGTCGCCGGTGACGAAGCCGCTGGAGAGCTGGTAGCTGCCGAGCAGTTGCAAGGCGCCCTTTATGTATGCGGCGTCGTCCGTGGAGTAGAAGACGCTCGGGCCCTCCACGTTCATGTCCCCGGCCCAGATCGCGCGGTCGCGCTTGGCGCCGTCGACGATCGACGGGTACTGGTTGGTGCCCGGGACTACGAACTCGGACAGGGCCGAGGTGTTGCTCAGCGTGTTGCTGAAGAGGGTCGTGCCGCTCGAGGAGGTGACCGTCAGGTCGTTGAAGTCGGCCAGCTCGCCGGCATACTCGCGGAAGCCCACGGTGCCGGACGCGAACGTGGACGCGGTCAGGGTGATCAGCGGCGTGTTGTCGAGCGAGATCGAGATCGTGGAGCCGGACACGGTGGTGCTCACCGCGTGCCAGCCGCCGGCGGTCAGCGCGCCGGGCAGCGCCACGCTGCCGAGCGAGGTGTAGGACCCGTTCTGCAGGTCCCATTCCTGCAGCTGGTCCGGCGTGCCGGCGGTGTCGGTGCTGTCGTTGAGGATGAAGAGGTAGGTGTCGTTCGCGTCCTGGCCGCGGACGGTCCAGCCGGCCTGGTTGTCGATGATCTGGGTGTCGAACGAGACGGTGTAGTCGGTCCAGGATGTGCCCTGATTCAGCAGGCCGACCCCGTTGCCCGAGCTGCTGCCGCCCGCCACCAGCTGGCCGTTGGACACCGACCAGGTGCCGGGCAGCGACTGCGCGGGCACCGAGTCGAGCTGGTCGGTGTATTCGCTGTCGTACCAGATCTCGTTGAGCTCGTTGTCGCTGGAGTCGAAGTATCCCGACAGGCTGCCGGCCTGCGTGTCGTCGGCGACGTAGTCGAGCCCGACGCCGCTGAGCGTGACGCTGCCCGCGCTGGTCAGCGTGATCTCCTCGTAGCGCTCGCCGCCCTGCACGTACTGGTTGGCGATGGTGCCGGCGCCGGTGACGGTGTAGTCGTCGTAGCGGTTCGGGTCGCCCTCGGCCCACGGCGTCGAGCCGTCGCCGGTGGCGCTCTCGTACTGTCCGCCCTCGGAGTACCCGGCACGCAGCGTCGGCGAGCCGGATGCGGAGGCGACGTCGAAGAACGGGATGCCGCCCACGTCCTTGCCGTAGTCGAGCACGATGGTGGGCGTGGCGCCGCCGGAGGCGAGGGTCAGCGTGGCACCGCCGGACCCTCCGCACAGGAGATCTGAGGCCCCTGACACGCTGCCCGCGGTGCTGCTCACTGCGGTGGGGCACACGGTCGTGCCGGCCGGAGCCTGGTTATAGGCCTGCCAGTCCGGCGAGGACGGCCACGGGGCGCCCGACGTGGCAGCGGATCCGGCCGTGGCGGGCCCGAAGGCGACGAACAGGCCCGCGCCGACCAAGGCGGCGGCGATCAGGCCGCTGCGGTGGCGCGGGCAGAAGCGGCGGTGGGAAGAGCGGCCGTGGGTAAGCGGGCGCGGGTGGGCGTGATCTGGCAGCACACGAACTCCTCGACGGTGCGGAACGAGTCGCAGCAGGTCGTCAGAGCGTCCGGAAGCGCGCCGGCATCGAACGCACGCAATACTCTGTAACGTTTCATTGATGAGCTCGGCCGGGACGTTATCCGTAGCCGCGGCCCGCGTCAAGGCATGCCGGCGTTTTCCCCTGTCAGAACCCGTGCATGGCGGACTGCGGTGAAGAAGATCGAGATGAAATGGGAGGTGCGGGCGACGAGGAGGAGTCGTCCTCTCGGGAGGGCACCGGATGATAGGTGAAGCCGACCGCATCCCGCGGTCGGCTGTCACGTTTCAAGAAATGCCGACTGCTGCGCGCATGTATGGCTTCGAGTACGCCTACTGTGTATGAAATACCCGTTATAGATGATTCCTGATATTATGATCGCTCACATCTGCTGGCGGACTCCGGCCTCGCGCTCGACGCTGTGCACCTGCTCCCGCAAGTCCCCGTGCAGTGCACGCGGCGCGCCGTGCCGCCGCCCGAGCGGCAGTACCGTGCGATACATCATGTCCTCGAGCAGGAACGACGCCAGGATGGCAGCCGCTCCTTCCACCTATTACCTGGTGCCCGGACCGCGTCGCGCGCGCAGGGCGGCGATCCTCGACTCGCTGCGCCGTACGGCCTCCTCGCGTGCGTGTTCCGCGGCCTCGACGGTCTCGACCTCCCCCTGAATGGCGGAAAGCAGGTGACGCGCTTTCGCCGTGACGTGGTGTTCCTTCGCCTCGGCGGTCTCCAGCACGCCCCGCGCGGTTCGCAGCGTGCCCGGGTCGCCACATGCCTGGACCGCGCGCACGAGATCCTGTGCCTCTCGGTGTGCCCGCTGTGCCACGCCGACTTCGGCCTCGGTCGTGTCCACCAGGCCGTTCAGATGATGAGTCCAGGCAGTGCAGATCACCCCTTCGACGTAAGCGACCGCCTGAACCACGGCTGCTTCCAACGTCAGCCGGGCGAACTCGTCGCGCGCCGCCCCCGCGTTCATGTCCTTCGCCACAATGCTCCTTCGATGCCGAGCAGGGCCGCTGGCCACCGATCCTGCATATTCGCGCTCCGTCGGTCCGTCTGTCCGCAGCCGCATGCCCTGTGCTCTGCCCGCGATGCGCTGGATAGCCCGTTCGCGCGGTGCTGTACCAGCCGCCGAACCGGCACGTTTGAGGGCGGGGCCACAGGCAACCGAGCACTCCAGCAGCGGTACGAGACCGCCGTCACCGGAGGACCGATACGCATGGAGGCACGGTTTTGAACGGGCGAAAGCTGATCGCGAAGCCGATAGGGATGGCCGCCGGCGCCGCCGGGGGCGCGGCCTTCAGGTATGTGTGGCGCCGCGCGGACCGGGGCCGGAACGTTCCGGAGCCCGTCGACGCCGACCGCTCGTGGCGCGTTGTGCTGCTCGCCGCCGCGCTCGAGAGCGCCGTGTTCGCAGTCATTCACGCCGTCGTGACGCGGTTGGCGGCTGGGGCCGGCCGCGAAGCGGGCCAGGAGGCGCTTCCTGCGTCGCGTACGTACGCGCTCGTAGACAGAATCTTGATCCACGCAGTCGGCGTGGATCAAGATTCTGTCCGCAATGTGGGAGCCACGAGAAAGGCGGAGCAATGATTCCCCCGGACACCGCCGAGACCGTCCTCGGCGAGGCGACCGCCCCCGAGCTGCGGCGGGACGAGGAGCCGGTCGAGGACAACTTCCGGCACATCGTGTGCTTCCTGTGCTACCCCGCCTTCGCCACCGCGCGCGTGGCCCCGCACGACGCCGAGTGCATATGCGGGAAACCGGTACGAGCCGGTGACGCTCCCGGTCCGAGCACCGCGCCGCAGTGCGTGTTGTGCAACGAGATGGTGCAGACCCACCGCCGGGCGGTGCATTCAGAGCGCTGAGTCTCCAGGGTGTAGGTGATGCCACTGGTCGGCGAGGATGAACTGCTCGAGGGGCGCATCGCCGAGCGGCCACTCACTGGTGAAGTCCAGCGCCTGCGCCCAAGCCTCGCCCCACGGTCCGTCCTGCTGCGCCTGCGGCGGGAGGTCATCACCGGGCCGGTATTCGGGCTGGGAGGCGCGGGTGTTCGGCGCATCGCCGGTCTCGACCGGCTGCGGCGGCCGGGGTGTGTCGGCGGGTTCGAGCTCTTCCATGGCGGCTCCTCGGGCGGCGAGGCGCGGGGCAGGGATCAGGTTGTCTTTCCGGGTCCGGCGCCCAGGTCCGACCAGTCGAAGGACCCGGAGAACTGCGCGGCGGGGGGTTCGCCGAACGTCCAGGGTGCATCGGCCTGGGCCTGCGGGGGGAGCTCGGCTCCGGACTGGTACTCCGGCTGTGCGGCGGCGGCCTCGGGCTGATGGCCGGCCTGCAGTTCGTGCTGCTCGGCCCGCCCGTCGGCCTCGATGCCCCGGCCCTCGGCCGCTGCTTTTGCCATGTCGATCACTTCGCGTGCGTTCTCCACGACCTCGCGGCCGAATTGCATGGAGTCGCGCACGATCTGATTGGCTGCGTCCAACTCGCTCATCGGGCCTCCGCTACACAGGTGAGGTCACGGCGCGCCGAGCGGCGCGGGATGGTCCCGGGTGATCTCGAGTCCCAGCAGCCGTGGATCGCAGTTGCCCAGCCGGGCCCGCGGACGTGGTCGAGTCGGGTCGACGAACACGAAGACGCTGTCCGGCAGGCTCTGCAACGCGGTGGGCTCGACGGCGAACTCGTAGACGCGTTGGCGCGCGGCGGAGTCGGCCAGCGAGTACGACTCGCCGGTCGTCGTGCCGCTGGACGTGGTCGAGGTGCTGCTCCGGCCGCTGCCACTGCCGTGCCGCGACGTGTTAGACGAGCGGCCGACGCTCGCGGACCGGCCGACGTTGACGGACTCCGAGGTTCCGTCGGTCGTGGTCAACGAGGACTGATGGATGACGAAGCGGTGCTCCCGGCCGATGTACTCGGCGGCGCGGGCCGCCTCGGCCGCGTTGCCGAGCCGCATGAAGAACACGGTGTCGCTGGCGCCCAGCAGTTCCTCGGCCTCGCCGCGCAGGTGGCGGAACAGCAGGACGATCCGGATGCCGCGGCGACGGCCGAGCTGGGTCAGGCGCTCCACATCGCTGCCGCGCAGATCGTCCGCGCCCGCGACGATGATCGTGCGCTGACTGCCTCCCGGCCGCCTGGCGTCCGACGTCCCCCGCACGTCGCCGAGCAGTACCTGTAGGACGAACTGAGTGGTCGCCTCGGCTGACAACGCGGTGGCGCGATCGGTGATGCGCACTACCTGCAGGCGCGTGTGCGGGTCGTAGAGCGCTGCTTGCGGCTTGGCGCCGTCCGCGCCGAGCACGGCCAGCGGATGCAGCACCGATTCGAGCACTGCCACGCGCGACGCGGCCTGTTGAAGGTAGGAGTCGGCGAACAGGACGGCGATCCTGTCGTACTCCCCCTCGCCCAGCAGCGCACCGGGCGTGCCCGGAGCAGGTTCCTGACCCAGCAGGAGGCGCAGCCCCGCGCACACGCGGCCGACGGTCAACGGGCCGTCCAGTGCGCCGCACACGGCTGTGAGCAACCGCGTGTCCATGCTTCGTTGGGTATTGTCTGGTTGCAGGTCCGCGCCGTGCGCCGTCTCGGAGAGCACGTCCGCGACATGCGCGGCGTCCATGGTGCCGAACACGTCCGTGACGACAGAGTCCTTGGGCAGAGTCAGCTCATTGATCGAATAGCCGCAGGCCCTGGCTGCGCGCAGCAGGATGTGTGCGACGTCGTCCTGGGAGAGGTCGACCAGGTTCACATCGCCGCCGGCGCCCAGAAGCGAGCAGCCGATGCTCGTCAGCAGCGCGGTCCAGCCCTCTGCGGTCCCGCCGAAGACGTCCAGGTGCTTGAGCGCGTCGAAGCGGATCGCAAACCACTGCGGCTGCTTGAGCTCTCGCTCCTCCTCGTCGCGGCGTTCCTGCGCCTCGCGGTTCGACCAGAGCGCCCACGCTCGTTCATGGTCCTGCCGCGCCACGGCCACCTCGCCCATCCACTGTCGCAGGGCACGGCGGCTGATGAAGGCCGCGACCACGGCCCACAGTGAGAAGAGCACGGCCGCGAGCCACAGGAACGGGGTCCAGGCCGCGAAATGCAGGTTCGGCGGCGGGGACTGCGCAGACTGCGAGAGCTGTGTCTGCTGTGCGGCGGCCGTGCTGTCCCAGGACGCTGCTTCCAAGCCGAATACGATACCTGCGACCGTGAAGAGTATGGCGAGCACCGCGGAAGCGCGGATCGAGAACCTCTCGGTCAGCGAGCACACCGATGCGACGGACCGCGGCAGCGGGGCGGCGAACGCGGGGGCCGGTGACACGGCCCGCAGCCGGGACGTCGGCACGCGGTACTCCCACCCCCACCGCTCGACCGGCGCGAACAGTTTCGCCAGCAGTTCACCGTCGGCTCCGTCGTAGGAGGCGAGGAGCCGACCTCCAGCTGTACCAGGGTTCGTCATCGCGGACCTGCCCAACCCATGACGTTGAGCGGCGGGAACGACTGCGCGGACAGCTGCGACAGCATTTGCCGCAGGCCCTCCGCCTCGCGGCGCCGCTGCATCACGGCCAGATCCCGGGCGTGGTCGTCGGCGTGGGTGAACTCGTACTCGCAGCGCGGGCACCACCGCGTATCCGGAGCGCAGCCGGCCGTGCAGCGCGGGCAGGAACGCAGCCGTTCCTCTTCGGCGATCTGAGCGAAGCGGGCACGGATGGCAGCGCTCTGCACGCCGCGCTCGATCGACGCGGCGATCAACGCAGGCAGGCGAGCCGTCAGGATCACCCGTCCGGCCTGACCAGAGCTCTGTCTGACGAAGCGCCGGACAGCGAGCCGCGCCGTGCGCCCCGGCAGGATCCCGACGCCCATCGCCTGCACGGGAGTCGTCGTCAGATCGCCCGGCGCCATGACAGCGACCAACGGCAACTGCGCGACGATGAACAGCGACAGCACAGCGCCGCTCGGCGCATGCCGCCAGGACACCAGGCCGGTCTGCCCGGTGACGGCCGGACCGCTATCCGGACTCTGATACTGACTCCAGCCCCCGGCGGCGCACACCGACGCGTGCGCGAGAGCGGTGACCCGGTCTCCTGGGTAGTCCGGAGGGAAGGCCACGAACGCGTACGACCGCCGATGAACGCCCGGCGCGGTCTGCCACCACGCCAGCTGAGCCGCCATGTCTCCCCCTGACCCGAGCGAACGAGTAGAACCCGGTCTTGCAAAGGCACAGTCGCAGTCCCCGGCGTTTCCGGGAACCCGGGAGGCGGTCCCCGATTCGCAGGACACAGAGGTGCGTCCTGCGAATCGGGGACACGCCGGCCGGTTCCGCGGCAGTTCGCCGGTTGAGACGATCCCTGCGATGCCCTCGCCCGGCACGACAGGAGACAGGAGGTCAGGTCGGCGATGACGTTCGGACATCCGATCTCGGCCCCGGCAGCCGCCCGCAGGCCCGGCCCGCCGCCCGCGCTCGCGAACCTGCTGCGGCTGACCGACCTGCCCGGCGTCCCCGGCGGCGAGCGGCCCGCCGAGGATCTGGCCGATCAGCTGCGGCGCACCCGCGGCGCGCTGCTGCCCGCCCTCGCCGGAGCGCACGCCGCCGGAGAGGCGGTCGCAGTGGCCTGGCTTCACCCTGCCGCGGACAGCGAGCTGTATGTGCTGCTCGGCGGCGGCATCGCCGCGGGCGGCGCGGACGGCTCGCTGGTCTACCCGCCCGGCGCGCACGGTCTGCGCCTGGCGGACCATCAGGCGTCGGATCTGTTCGGAGCGCTGGAGTTCTGGGTCCGCTGTCCCGGCGGCTTGGATGCGCTCAGCGTCGATGAGCCACACGCACCGGTGGTGCGTCCTGAAGCACTGTTCGACGATTACGCGGCGGCGCTCGGCGGCACGCCGTTCGGCTGGCTGGTGCTCGCCGAGCCGATCAGCCGAGCCGACACCGCGACCCGGCTGACCGCTCTGTCGCGCCAGGTGCCGCGCCTGCGCGGCCAGGCCGCGGGCGCCGAGTCGCAGCGGCTGGCGCACCATCGCGCAGAGCTCGAATACCGCGAGCTGGCCCGCGCCGGTGCGCTCGGTCTCTGGCGGGTGCACGTGTTGGCGGCCGGCGCCGAGGAAACCCAGGCGCTGCGCGTGTCAGGGCTGCTGAGCGCGGCCGCGGAGATCTCCGGGCTGCCGTACCTGATACGCGCCGGGACTGTGGCAGTCTCCTTTGAAAGCGTGTGGCACGCACCGGTGGAGCCGTCCGAGGTCGATGCGGTGGCCTCGCCGTTCACCGCATCGACCGAGTTGCTCGCCGCCCTCGCCCGCCCGCCGGTCCGGGAGATCCGCGGGCTGCGGCTGCCGCCGGCCGGCGACTTCGACATCACCCCGGAGGCCACGCACGGTTTGGAGCTGGGCACGGTCCTGGACCGGGACGGGCGGCCGGCCGGCCCCTTCCGCGCCGCCCGCGAGACCGTGAACCGCCACGTCTTCGTCTGCGGGGCAACCGGATCCGGCAAGTCGCAGACCGTGCGCGCGCTGCTGGAGGCGCTGCACCGCGACGGGGTGCCGTGGCTGGTCGTCGAGCCCGCGAAAGCCGAGTACGCCGGCATGGCAGGGCGCATCGCCCCGGACCCTGTGCTGGTCATGCGCCCGGGCGATCCGGACGCGGTGCCGGCGGGGCTGAACCCGCTGGAACCCGAGCCGGGATTCCCGCTGCAGACCCATCTGGACCTTGTGCGGGCCCTGTTCCTCGCCGCGTTCGAGGCCGAGGAGCCGTTCCCCCAGGTGCTCGCGCAGGCTCTCCAGCGCTGTTACGAGACGCTCGGCTGGAACCTGGTCACCGGCGGGTCGCGGCTGCCGCGGGCCGCGCCGCGCCACCCGACGCTCGAGGACCTGCGCGCCGCGGGGCTGGAGACCGTCGCCCGGATCGGGTACAGCGAACGGGTCGCCAGCGACGTGCGCGGCTTCATCGACGTGCGCATCAAGAGCCTGCAGCTCGGCTCGCCCGGGCGGTTCTTCGCCGGCGGGCACCGGCTGGACGTCGCCGGCCTGCTGCGCCGCAACGCGGTATTCGAGCTCGAAGACATCGGCAACGACCAGGACAAGGCCTTCCTGATCGGCACGGTACTGATCCGGGTGGCCGAGCACCTGCGGGTACGCGCCGCGCGAGAGCCGCGCGGCGGCGGCCTGCGGCACGTCCTGGTCGTGGAGGAGGCCCACCGCCTGCTACGCGCCACCACCCGCGACAGCCCCGCCGCGCACGCGGTGGAGCTGTTCGCCGCCCTGCTCGCCGAGGTGCGCGCCTACGGCGAGGGGATCGTGGTCGCCGAGCAGATCCCGAGCAAGGTCGCCCCCGACCTGGTGAAGAACACCGCGCTGAAGATCATGCACCGGCTGCCCGCGGCCGACGACCGCGAGAGCGTGGGCGCGTCGATGAACCTGGGCCGGCGCCGCTCGGAATACACCGTGACGCTGCCGCCCGGGCAGGCTGCCGTATTCGCCGACGGGATGGACCGCCCGGTGCTCGTGCGCATGCCGTACGGCGAGGATCGCGAAGACCGTGCCCTGGCATGCGGTGACCCTCCGCTTGCCGCGTTGCGCGCGCCCACGTGCGGCGAGCACTGCCGGATGCGCCCGTGCACCCTGCGCGAGATTGACGGCGCCGTACAAGCCGCCGGGCGACACGCGCAGCTGGCGCTGTGGATCGAGATCCTGGCGGTCGCGCATGTGATCGGCCGGCCCGAACCCCTCCCGCGGCCGGACTGGATCGCCGGGCTCACGCAGGCCGATCCGCGCCTGCTGGACTGCACGATCGGGCAGCTGGCCGAGGCCGCGGTCGAGCGGCGTCGCAGCGCATTGTGCGTACACTACCGGCCCGAGGACCTGGCCGTGCACATCGCCGAGCAGGCCAGGGCTCGGCTACGCGGAAGCTCGCAGCCCTGCGCGGGCGACGAGGTGCAGTGGCAGGCCGGGTCGTACCGCTGGACCGACGTCGCGCAACTGCTCGCGCAATATGTGGCCGAGACGAACGGGAAGCTGCCGCACCCGGCGACCGACGCCTGGCTCTCCCGCGGACTGGACCTGCGCGGCCACTGCGCCGCCGACCAGCTCGTCCGACTGCTCAACCTTCCCGCCATGCGCAGCCGGGATCGCACCGCGCTGGACGGTGTCGGGCACCCGCCCGAGCACGCCCGCCTGGCGGCCGAAATCGCCGTCGGCGGCGCCACCGAGGCGGAGCGATTCGTGCGCGCCACGCACTTTCTGCGTTTCCAGACCGACTGGCCGGTCCGCCACCTCTGCCCGGCCGACGCGGCACAGAACAAGGACGGATGAGCATGGAAGACCTCGAAAACAATGATGCGCCGCGCGGCTCCGAGACACCCCGCGACGAGACCAGCCAGACGAAACCGCCGTTCCGCGAAGGCGACGAGCTGCCGCCCGCGGCACAGACGGACCAGCCGCTGGCGCGCTCGGAGGTGAGCGAGCCGTGGCGGCCCGGCGAGAAGGAAGAGCAGCTTGCACAGAGCTTCCGGGACCAGCCGCCGACCGCGATCGACCGGCAGGACCGCTCGACCGTGTCATTCGTCGTCGACAACGGGGACAGCAAGGCGGTCTTCAAGCCCGACGCGTCCGGCGCCGACCGGGAACTGGCCGCGTACGGCACCGACCAGATGCTCGGCTTCGACCGGGTGCCCACGACCGCGCGGACCGAGCTGGAGGTCGACGGCGTGCCCACCCGGGGCTCGCTCCAGGAGTGGAAGGAGGCAGACGTACCCCGCGAATACGTCCGCGACTTCGCCGACGACTCGTCGCGGCAGGGGCTCCAGTCCCAGCAGATGGCAGTACTCGACTACGTGATCGCGAACCGGGACCGGGGCGACGGCAACTTCCTGACCCACGGCGGCGACCTGGTCGCCTTCGACAACGCCGACTCGTTCCCGCCGCCGGGCCCGGACGGCGAGATCACCTCGAACTTCGTCGGGGGCTGGCTGGACCGGGAACTGCGACCGGAGATCGTCGACTCGGCCAACGCCACCGCGCCGGACGCCTACCGGTCGATGCTCACCGGCTGCGGGATCGACGGCCCGGCCGCCGACGCCGCCGTCGCGCGGCTCCGCGAGGTGCAGGGCGGCAAGATCACGGGCAGCGCCTTCGAGGGACGGATCTTCTGACCGCCGGCCCCGGCCGGACGAACGAACGAACGAGGGGAGCGCGAGGAATGCGGGTCGCCCCGGCGCCGGGAGCACGGCGTGTCCGACCGGCGCGAGTGCGGCGGTGAACGAGCGCCCGCCGCCTGCCGATGCGCAGGAGCGCCTCGCCGCAGTCGAGCGCCGCCTGGACGAGCAGGAGCGCGTGCTGGACGAGCTGCGCGGCGACCTCACGGAGCTGCTCGGCCGGATCCACGCGATCATGGACCTGCTGGCCAGCCGGCCGGGAGCCTGACGCCGGTACCCGGGGCGCGCTTGACCGCGGTCCGCCCGGATCGGGATGCTGCCTGCATGGGCGGTGAGATCCCTGATTCGCCGGTGGCGGCGCGGCGCGCGGGGCGCCCGCCGGTCCGGGCCGCGGTCGTGGACGACCACCCGGTCGCCCGCCGCGGCATCGCCGACGTGCTCGCCGAGAGCGGCCGCTTCGAGATCGCAGCCCTCTGCGGGCGGGCGGACGAGCTCACCGACCCGGCCTCGTTCGGCCTGATAGTGCTGGATCTATACCTCGACAGCGACGAGCCCTGCCTGCAGGCCGTCGCCGAATTCGCGAAGGCCGCGCCTGTCCTGGTCATCTCGGCCTCGCGGCGACGCGGCGACGCCCTGGCCGTGCTGCAGGCCGGCGCGCACGGCTACCTGACGAAGGACGCGAACACCGCCGAGATCGTCAACACCGCCATAGCGATCGCGGACGGCTTCACGCTCTCCCCGGACCTGGCCGACTTCCTCGGCGCGGACCTGGCCGACCCGGCGCTGCGCGAGCTGGCGGCGCTCGCCGAACCGCTTTCGGAGCGCCAGCATCAGGCGCTCGACCTGATCGCGCAGGGCTACACGCACGGCCAGGCCGCCCGCCGGATGGGCATATCAGTGACCACCTTCGACACACACATCAAGCGCATCCGCGAAAAGCTCCGCCTCGGCAACAAGGCCGAGCTGACCCGCGCCGCGCTGGAACTCAACCGGCTGCGCGAGTCAGGCGCGGGCGGACCGCCGTGACCTCGCGGACCTCCCCCGCACCGGAGACGACCGCGGCGCGGGACCGCATGCGGCGGATGGAAGGCCGTGCCGCGGTGACCATCAGAGCGGGCGGATTCGCCAACGTCCTGGTCGGGGTCGTGGCAGTGCGCGACGGCTTCACCCACTACCCGGCGGCCGTCGCACTCGTCGTCGTCGTCGCCGCCGAATCAGCACTGCTCGCTGTGCGTGTCCTACGCAGTGGTCCGATAAGCAACACGACGGCGACAGCAGACCTCGTATTCAACTGTGCGCTCCTCATGGTCAACACCGCGGTGATCCGGCCGGCGGCGTTGCGCACATGGGCCTATTTCGCTTACCCCTACGCCCTTTCCAGCACGATCCTGTACGGCCTGGCATATCTGAGGGCTGCCGCCGCGATCGCCTCAGTGGTCGCCGAGGCCGGTGCATACGTGGCCGCATGCGCCGTCACCGGCGAGCTGACCGGCGATGTCGCTCCCAACGCGATCAGTTTCCTCGCCATCGGCCCGCTGACCTGGCTGGTGACCCGCGAGGTACGGGCCACCAGCCGCGAGCTCGACCGGGCGCGCACCGATGCCGAGAACGCCGCCGCCGCGCTCTCCCGCGAGCGCGAACGCGCATACCACCACCGCATCCTGCACGACCGCGTCCTTCAGACGCTGGAACTGCTTGGCAACATCGGGCGGGGCGTCCCCGAGCCGTTGCGCGAACACATCGCCACGGAGGCCGCCTGGCTGCGCCAGCTGGTCGAGACCGGAACCGAGCGGGAGCCCAGCGACCTGCTCGACGGCCTCAACAGCCTCGCCGCGACCGCACGGCGGCTCGGCCTGCGCGTCCAGGTGCGCGCCGCGCAGCTCGTCCGCCCGGACTCGCCCCACCGCAGGCTCCCTCCCGAAAGCGTGGACGCGCTGCTCGGCGCCGCCGGAGAATCGCTGGCCAACGTCCTGAAGCACGCGGGCGTCGCCGACGCGGTGCTGCGGGCGACGACTGACGGAACGACGGTCACGATCACCGTCGCCGACGCTGGCCGGGGCTTCGATCCGGCCGCCGCCGGCCGGGGAACCGGGATCCCGCGCTCGATCGTGGAACGCATGGATGCCGTCGGGGGAAGCGCGAGCATCGACTCGTCGCCCGACCTCGGCACCCGCGTCACACTTAGCGCCAACGCGCCGCCGCATCCCGCCGGGGCGTGAACGTCTCGAAGAAGCCACCCGGGTGAGGCATGTAGGTGACCCGGCCGCACCGCACCGGCGGACCTGCTGGTCACAATGTCGATGCGAGCCATTCCGCGGCGGACCTAACATCCGAGCATGCAGACGCAGCTCATCTGGCGCGCCCTGACCGCCGCCGACACTGCGGCCGCCGCCGAGGTGTGCGCAGCCGCAGAGGCCGTGGACGACGAGGGCGAGTCCTTCGACGCCGAGGACATCCTCGAAGACCTGACCGCGGCCTCCGTCGATCCGGAGCGCGGGGCATTGGCCGCGGTCACCGCCGACGGGCGCATGGCCGCGTTCGCGCTGATCTACGCGCGCACCGCGGCGG
>DASYAE010000195.1:0-25117 GCA_036501535.1 Actinocrinis sp.
CCTACCGGCCTGGGAAGCATGGGAAGCCGGGCAGATCACCAAACGCCAGGCCACCCTGCTGGTCCACACCACCGACCAACTCGGCGACGATCTCGACAAGGCCCACAAGGCGGAAGAACGCATCCTGCCACGCATGCCCGCCCGCGCTCAAGGTTCAGAGGACGGACGCACCCTGGCACAGCGACGCGCGGACGCCCTGTGCACCATGATCCTGAACCCGTCCAACACGACCCCGGGACAGGACCCTGCCACACCCGCAGCCCTCGTCCAGGTCACGGTCTCCCTCGAAACACTCCTCGCGCTCAACGCGCAACCCGGCGAGCTGGAACGCTACGGGGCCATCTCCGCAGACACCGCACGAGCCTTGGCCATGGCACCAGGCTCACTGTGGCGCTGGCTCGCCTACGACCCCGACACCGGAACCCTAATCAAAACCGCACCCCGGGTATACCAGCCAACCACCGAAGTACGCCGCTTCGTCCAAGCACGCGACCGGGTATGCGCACTCCCCGGCTGCACCCGCCCGGCCTACCGATGCGACCTCGACCACGTCAACCCGTTCAACCACGACAGCCCACAACACGGCAGACAGACCACCAAGAAAAACCTGATCCCCCTATGCCACCACCACCACCACATCAAAACCGCCGACAGCTTCACCGTCAAAGTCATCGAGCCCGGACGCAGCATCGAATGGACCTCCCAACACACCGGACACACCCACCACGTCAACCACACCCACGACTACCGACCCGACCAGCAGCCCGACATCCTCGCCGGATGGGAATGCTGATTCGGCTGCTGAGCGGCATGACGCCGACTCCCTGAATCAGGCATAGCCGATAGACTCGTCTCATCACCGTTGGAAGAACGCTATGCGTGCGTCAGGTCGACGGCGGCGACATGGCGTATCTGCGGATGGAAACAGGCGTGTTCCACGTCGGCCCCGTCCACGGACTGCTTGAGAAGTTCGGGGTGCTCCTCGCGGCATCGCTCGGTCGCGAACGGGCATCGCGGCTCGAAGAGGCAGCCGGGCGTGTCCACTGTCGCATCCATTAGGCCCAGCGGCTCCAGGCGGTCCGGGCCCGGGTCCTCGAGGCCCTTGAGCACCGGGATCGCGGAGAGCAGGCACTGCGTGTACGGATGCACCGGTGACTGGATGACCGTGTCCACCGGGCCGCGCTCGATCACCTCGCCGCGGTAGATCACGTGCAGTTCGCCGTCTGCGCCGAGATACCTTGCCGTGGCGACGTCGTGGGTGATGAAGACCAGGGCGATGCCGAGGCGCTCGCGCAGGTCCCTTAGCAGGGAGAGGATGCCCAGCCGCATCGAGACGTCGATCATGGATACTGCTTCGTCTGCGATCAGGGCTCGTGGATCGACGGTCAGGGCGCGGGCGATGACTACGCGCTGGCGCTGGCCGCCGGAAAGCTGGTGCGGGTACTTCGGCAGCACTCCGTCCGGCTCGAGGCCGACCAACTCCAGCAGCTCCCGGGCGCGCCGGTCCACTGCCCCGCGGTCGCGGCCGCGCCCGCCGAATCCGCCCCTGCCACCGGCGTCGCGCCTGGCGACCATTCGCAGCGGGTCGGCCAGGGTGGCGGCCACGGTTCGGGTCGGATTCAGCACGGAATATGGATCCTGATGGACCATCTGGATGCTGCGGAACAGCTCCCCGCGACGGCGCCCGCTCAGAGCGGAGACGTCCTTGCCGTCCACGCGCAGCACGCCGGCGTCGTAGGTCTCCAGGCCGGCCAGGATCCGGCCGAGTGTGGTCTTGCCGCAGCCCGACTCGCCGATGAAGGCCACCGCCCCGCCCGCCGGCAGCGTGAAGTCCACTCCGCGCAGGGCCCTGACCACGTGCGAACCGGTGAACGGACCGTGCCCGTGGAAGGTCCGCTCGATGCCGACCGCCTCGATCATGCGCTGGTCACCGTCTCCGCGTCCGCATGGCAGGCCCGCCGCCGGTCCCGCGACCAGGAGCCGAGCACCGGCTCCGCTTCCGAGCACACGTCCATCGCGAAGGCGCACCGGTCCCGGAAGACGCAGCCCTCGGTCGGCACCGACACCAGGTCGGGCGGCCGTCCGGGCAGCGCGCGGGCCCGGGTCACGTCGCCGGAGACCCGCGCCGTCGCGTTGATCAGTGCTCGCGTATACGGGTGCGAGGGCGACTGCAGCACGTCGGTCGCCGGGCCGTCCTCGACGATGCGGCCGCCGTACATCACGGCGAGCCGGTCGGCCAGCTCGGAGACCACGCCCATGTCGTGCGTGACGATAAGCGTCGTCAGACCAATTTCACGGTGCACCCGAGCGATGATACGCAGAACAGCGGCCTGAGACAGCATGTCGAGTGCGGTAGTCGGCTCGTCGAGTACGAGAACCTTCGCGTTGAGCACGAGGGCGAACACGATGCCGACCCGCTGGCGCATCCCGCCGGAGAGCTGGTGCTGGTACGAGTCGAGAATCCGCACGCCGTCCATGCCCATCAGCTCGCACAGCTCGCGGGCCCGGCGGATCAGCCCCGCCAGGTCATCGACGTCGTGCGCCCGGCCGAGGTCCAGCAGCTGCTTGCCGACGGTCTTCAGCGGGTTGAGCGAGTTCTGTGAGGCCTGAAATACGTAGCCGATGTACCCGCCGCGCACGCCGCGCAGCTTCGCGCCGCGCAGGCTGGTGACCTCGCCGACCCCGGTCATTGTCACCGAGCCGCTGGTGATCCGGCCCGGCGGCGGCACCGCGCCGAGCAGCGAGAGCGCGAGCGTCGACTTGCCCGAGCCGGACTCCCCCACCAGGCCCGTGATGCAGCCGGCCGGCAGGGTCAGGTTCGCGTGCGAGACGGCCGGCTTCTCGCCCCGGTCGGTGTCGAAACACACGGTCAGGTCGCGCACGGCGACCTCGGCGTCGGCCGAGGTGGGCGGCATCGCGGCGCGCTCGGCGGTGTCGGTCACGATCGCTCCCGCAGGCGTGGGTTGAACAGTTCGTCGACGGCGTCCAGGAAGAGCACGACGCCGACCGTGATCAGCACGATGCACGTCAGCGGCGAGAGCAGATAGGGCAGCGCCGCCGTGCTCTGCAGCGCGCCGCCGGAGAACACCGCCTGGTTGAGCATCACGCCCCAGTTGCTGCTGGAGAACGGCACCACGCCGAGGAAGAACAGCGTCACCTGCGCGCCGATGAAGGCAGGCAGCGCCAACAGCATGTTCATCGCGACGAACGGAGCGAGGTTCGGCAGCAGCTCCTTGACGATGACGTGCCGGTTGGAGAGCCCGAGCCCGCGCGCGGCCTCCAGGAAGCCGCGCTCCCGCAGGGACAGGGTCTGCGACCGCACCGACCGCGCCACCCCTCCCCATCCGGTCACGCCGAGCGCGATGGCCATCTCGTACGGCTTGCCGAAGCTCCAGATCGTGGAGAGCACGATGAGCAGCGGCAGGCCGGGAATGGTCAGGACGAAGTCGGTCAGGCGCATCAGGGCCGTGTCGGTCCGGCCGCGGTGATAGCCGGCCAGCAGGCCGACCGCGGTGCCGATCGCGCCGGTGAGGAGGGCTGCCAGCGCGGCGGTCTCGAGAACGTAGCGCGCGCCGATGACTATCTCCTGCAGCACGTCCGAGCCGGCGAAGTCGGTGCCGAGCCAGTGCTGCGCGCTCGGGCCGGCGTAGATCGCGTCCGGGTCGACGGCCAGCGGCCCGGAGTAGATGTAGGGCCCGAAGATCGCCAGGACGGCGAAGAACAGGACGATACACATGCCGACGATGCGGCCGGGTTTGCGTGTCAGCACGCGCCAGGTCGACATCCTCACTGCCTCACACGGGGATCGATGACGGTGTACAGCAGGTCCGCGACGATGTTGGCCAGCACGATCATCACGGTGATCAGCAGGAAGGCCCCTGACATCAGCGGATAGTCGCGGCTGCCGATCGCCTGCAGCAGCACGTAGCCGAGCCCGGGGTAGTCCAGGACGTTCTCGATCACCACCGAGCCGCCGAGGACGTAGCCCACGGAGAGGGCGAAGACGGTGAACAGCGGCAGGATCGCGTTGCGCGATATGTAACGCATGCGCGTGCGCGGATGCAGGCCGCGCAGCTCCGCCGCGAGGATGAAGTCGTCGCCGAGCACTGAGACGACGCTCGACTTCATGGTCAGCAGCCAGGCGCCGTAGCCGAGCAGTGCGTAGGCCGCCACCGGCAGGACGGCGTGCTGGATCAGCGAGCCGATGTAGGGCCCGTTGAACCCGGGATTGAGCTGCACGTTGCTCGTGTCGCTGTCGGGCAGCAGATGCAGGTTGGTGCTGAAGACGAAGACCAGCAGGGGCGCGATCACGGCCACCGGCACGCCCGCGATCAGCGAGGCGGACATCGACAGCGAGCCGCCCCAGCGCGAGGAGCGCTTGACCGCAGCCACCACGCCGCCGCTGCACCCGATCAGGAACGAGATGATCAGGCCGGACAGCGCCGGGAAGAGGGTCCACGGCAGGGCGGCGCTCAGCACGTGCCAGACCGGGACGCCGCTGTAGGAGATCGACACGCCGAGGTTGCCCTGCAGCAGCTTCCACATATACCCGCGGTACTGCACGAGCAGCGGATCGTGCGAGGTGAACCCGTAGATGGCGGACACCTTCGCCTGGGCCTGCTGCGGGGACATGCCCTGCATGAGGTAGTTCTCATATGCAGCCGCGCCCGGGTCGCCGGGCAGCGCGTGCACCAGGAAGAAGGTGAAGGTGGCCACCACCAGGATCATGATCAGGCCGATGAGCAGCTTGCGCACGAGCCGCACGGCCAGCGTGTTCACCTAGTCTCACCTCCGATGGACGACGGGCTGCGGTGGTTGGGGCCGGGCGCGCGGCGGTGTCTTCGGGAAGGGCCCGCACGCCGCTACGGGCCCGGCCCGAAGACACCGCGTCCTGTCCGGCGCGGATGTCGCGGGGAGCGAAAGGCTACTGCCCCTTGACGTATCCCTGCGTCATCCAGACACCGGGCTGGTTGTACATCAGGCCCCCGACGTTCGCCGAGCTGTTCGTCGGGAAGTCGCCGAAGCGCTTGGTCAGGGTGAAGTTGACGTTCGTGTAGTCCCAGATCGGGATGACCGGCAGCTGCGCGTTCGTCGCCGCGGCCAGCTGGGCGACCAGCGGCGTCTGCGCTGAGGTCGCGGTGTCGGCCAGCTCGGCGGTCAGCTGCCCGGGATTGAAGGAGGTGCCGTCGACGGTGTAGCTCGTCGGCGTGTGCTGCCAGTTGCCGTTGGCGTCGGAGTGGTCGACCGAGCCGTTGGCGTTGGCGGTGAAGCCGTCGTCCGAGCCGTAGAGCCGCTGGTATGCGGCCGAGGCGGTCGGGCCGAGCGAGATCAGCCAGAAGCCGACCGCGTAGTCGCCGGCGGCCATGTTGGTCTTGTAGGTCGCGAAGTCGCTCGCGAGCTGCACGCTCGTCGGGATGCCGAAGGAGCTGAGCTCGGAGGCGATGACCGTGGCGGCCGAGTTCCAGTCGCTGAAGCCGTTGGTCGACCAGAGCGTGATCTTCCACGGCTGGCCGTTCGGCAGCATCCACTGCGAGCCGCTCTTGGTGAACCCGGCGCCGTCCAGCAGCGAGGTGGCCTTTGCCGGGTCGGGGTTGTACGGGTTGAGCGCGGAGAGCTGGGCCTGGGTCAGCCACTGCTTGTTCGCGGCCTGGATCATGCCGGTCAGGTCGGTGGTCGCGGTGCCGCTGACCGGCTCGCCGACCTTGGTGACGTCCTGACGGTTGATCACGTAGGCCAGGGCCTGGCGCACCGGGGTGAGGTTGTACGGGGACTCGCTCTCGTTGAAGGCGAGCGCGGCGTCGACGAACGAGGGGCTGGAGACGGGCTTGTAGCCGGCCTTCTCCACCTCGTCGAGGATGTTGGTCGGCATCGCGGTGTAGGGCGCCGCGTCCAGCTCGTCGTTCTTCATGTAGCCCCAGATGTCCTCGTTGCCCGAGTAGTGGCGCAGGATCACCTCGGTCGGGACGATCTGGGACGCGTCGTAGAAGTACTTGTTCTTGACCAGTTCCGCGGAACCGGGGTTGATGTGCGAGATGACGAACGGTCCGGCCGAGACGTCCTTCGCCGGGGCGAACGCCGAGATGGTCTTGCCGATCGCGGTCAGCGTGTTCTGCGCGGCCGCGGCGGTCGCCGAGTTGCTGCTGGAGAGCTGGCTGATCGTGGTCCAGATGGTGGCGGGCAGCATCGAGCCGTACACCGAGGCCGGCACGATCGGCTGGTTCAGCACGAGCCGGGCGAAGTCGAGGTTGCTGCCGCCGGGCGCCTGGTAGATCTGCACCATGCCCGGGCCGGCCGCGGAGACCGAGCCGACGTCAAGGCCCTGGCTCAGATAGCCGGCGCCGACCGTCGCGTTGCCCTGAGTCAGCGCGATCGCCATGGAGTCCTTGACGTCGGTCGCGGTGACCGCCGTGCCGTCGGACCACTTGGCGTTCGGCTGCAGCTTGAGGGTGATCCCGGTGGCGGTGATGGTCCAGGTGGCGGCCAGGCCCGGGAAGAAGGCGTTGGGGTCGGTCGAGCTCTGCTCGTCCCAGCCCAGCTGCATCTCGTCGTAGCTGGGGAACACGTTGGGCGACGCGTTGAACGGGTTCATCGGGGCGCCCGCGGTGATCTGGTTCGTCGCGGACACTGTGGTGAAGACCAGGCTGCCGGACGACGAGCTTGCGCCACCCGAACAGGCTGCTAACAAACCCACGCTGGCCGCCAGGGCCAACGGGGCGCGAAGACGGTGGAGCCGGTTCATGATCGTCGGATCTCCGATCGGCCGCGGATGTGGATATGCGGTGCGTGGTGCGGTGAGCCGGAGCCGATGATAGGAGCGCCCCCAATGTACGTCAATAATTAACCTGCAAAGTTGACCTCGATGCAACTTAACGCCATCATGGCTGAGCGCCACCCGCGTTGATCTCGACTCTTGTCGAAGTCCTCGCGTTTGCGGAGCGGAGATCGGTGGGAAAGTACCGCGCGATCTCTCGAATGTCGTTGACCACCGCCGACGGAGCGCGCCCGCGACGGCCGAAAGGACAGCGTTGATGAGCACTCAGTCCGCCCCGCGGGTGCAGTCACCCACCGAGCAACGCAATCCACGGACGACGCGCATCGACCTGGTGCCGACGCTCGAAGTGCTGCGGATGCTCAACGACGAGGACCGGCTGCTGCCGGACGCGGTCCTCGCAGTATTACCAGAACTGGCCGCGGTGGTGGACGCGGCCGCGGCCCGGCTGACCTCCGGCGGCCGCATGCACTACTTCGGCGCGGGCACCTCCGGCCGGCTGGCCGTGATGGACGCCGCCGAGCTGATCCCGACCTTCGGCCTGGCGCCGGACATCGTGGTGGCGCACCACGCCGGCGGCGCGGGCGCGCTGGTGGTGCCTTCAGAGAACTGCGAGGACGACCCGGATCTGGGCTCTGCCGAGGCGCAGGTGGTCACGGCGCAGGACATCGCAGTCGGGCTGACGGCGAGCGGCCGCACGCCCTATGTCGGCGGCGCGCTGCGGGCGGCCCGCGCGGCCGGCGCGTTCACCGCACTGGTCAGCGCCAATCCGCGGGCCGAGTTGGCGCAGTTCGCCGACGTCCACGTGGCCGTGGACACCGGGCCGGAGGCGGTGGCCGGCTCGACCCGGCTGAAGGCGGGCACCGCGCAGAAGCTGGTGCTCAACAGCCTGTCGACGGCGCTGATGGTCGCCATGGGCCGTACGTACTCGAACCTGATGGTCGAGATGAAGGCGAGCAACGCGAAGCTGCGCGGCAGGGTGCTGACCATACTGACCGAGGCCTCCGGCGAGCCCGAGCACGAGTGCGCGAAGGCGCTGGCCGAGGCGGGCGGCGAGGTGAAGACGGCGCTGGTGACGCTGCTGGCCCGAGTCTCCCCGGTGCGGGCCCGCGCAGCGCTCGGCGCCGGCGGCGGCCGGGTGCGGGCGGCCCTCGCGGTGCTGGCTCAGTGAGGTTGCTGCGCGGCCGGTGCGGCCAGCGCAGCTGATCCGAAAACGTACAGCGGCGTTCAGTCACAGGGGGCTGAACGCCGCTGGCGTTGCATGGCGGTCACCTCACTCATGCACTCGACGTGGCGACGAGGCGCGGTGCCAGATGCTCGGCGAGCATGAGGGTGGGCAGGTTGGTGTTCGCGGTGGGGATGGTCGGCATGATGGAGGCGTCGACGATCGACAGAGCCTTTATGCCGCGCACGCGCCCTGCGGAGTCGACGACGGCAGTGCGGTCCACTGCGGGTCCCATGTAGCACGTGCCGACCGGATGCTGGTAGCCGGAGAGGTGTCCGGCGAGGAAGCCGGCGCGGTCGGCGGTGCGCGGGCCGGGCAGGTCGCAGCACTCGACGTAGTCGCGCAGCGGCCGTCCGCGGCCGAAGCCGGTCCGCTGGGCAGGATCTGCAGCGACGGCGCCGGGCGTCCCGGGTCGAGCCGGATGGTGAGCAGCGTCTGCAGCGGCATCTGCGCCGCCGGCTCCGCGGTCTGCGCGCTTATCCGCACGAGCGGATGGTCCTGCAGGTTGGCGCCGACCCCGGGAAGGTGGTGGACCGGGGCGATGCCCAGCGCGCTCAGGTCGCCGGCCGGCCCGATGCCGGAGCGCAGCAGGATGGCCGGGCTGTTGTAAGCGCCCGCACACAGGATCGTCAGGTCCGCTTCCAGGCTCCGGCCGTCGCCCAGTTCGACGCCGATCGCGCGGCGGCCGTCGAGCAGGACGCGCACGACCCGGGTCTCCGCGTGCAGGCGCAGATTGGGACGGTCCCGGACCGCGGCGAGGTAGGTCAGCGCGGCGGACTGGCGCACGCCGTCCGCCTGATCCAGCGGCAGCGCCCCCGCGCCGACCGCGCCGGGCGCGTTGTGGTCGGCGATCACGGGCTGCCCGATGCTCCGGCAGGAGTCGAGGAACGCCCGGTGCAGCGGGCGCAGCCGGTCCTCCCGTTCGCCGTCGTGGTCGAGGTCGTGCTCGACCCGGCGGAAGTCGGGCAGCACCTCGGCGAAGCCCCAGCCGGGATTTCCCGCGTGCGCCCACGCGTCGTAGTCGGCCGGGTGCCCGCGCAGCGCCATCGTGTTGTTGGCGGCCGAGTGGTCGGGCCCGGCCTCGAGGAGGTCGACGAGACAGTCAGGATGCTCACTCAGCCTCGCCGCCACCACACAGCCGGCCGAGCCCGCGCCCACCACGATCACCTTCATGCTCCGAACCTCCCGCGCGACGCCGCGTACGCGCACCGTGTTCCCCGCAAGGCCGAAGAGTCACCGCTGACGGCCGCCAACGCACCAAATGGGGGACGGAAATGATTGCGGCAAAGGAGTGAAGGGCCAAGCCGTGCACGCAACCCGGACAACGCAGCCGGAACAGCAGCCGAAACAGCAACCGAAACAACCGTGCCCGGCCAGCGGATCGGGGCCGCCGGCCGGGCTTCGCCCAGCTCGATCTGTTCGATCTGTTCGATCTGTCGGGGCTGCTAAGCCGTGTGAAGGGCCCAGACGGAGCCGTTCCAGCCCTCTGCCAGCGCTGTGTACGTGGGGTCGAGCGAGTACCCGACGGCCGTGCATGCCGTGGCCGAGGCACACGACGCGCTGAACAGGTAGCTGGCCGATGCGCCGCTCGGATTGGGGGTGGACTGCACGGCCCAGGCCGACCCGTTCCAGCTTTCGGCCAGCGTGTCATAGGCGCCGGGGCTGGTCTCGTACCACCCGACGGCGGTGCAAGCCGAGGCCGAGGTGCACGAGACACCGTCCAGGAAGCTGTCCAGGGCGCCGCTCGGGTTCGGGGTCGTCTGGACGGCCCACGCCGACCCGTTCCAGACCTCTGCGAGCGTCGTGGTGCTGCCGGCGCCGGTCTCGGAGTAGCCGGTGGCCGTGCAGTCGGAGGCTGAGACGCACGACACTCCCGACAGTTCGCTGTCCACGGCGCCGCTGGGGTTCGGGGTGGCCTCGATGCTCCACGCCGAGCCGTTCCAGAGCTCTGCGAGCGTCTGCTCGCCGGTGCTGGTCGAGGTCTCGGCGTACCCGACGGCGTTGCAGGCCGACGCCGAGATGCACGACACCTCGTCCAGGGTGTTGTAGAGGACGCCGGTCGGCTGCGGACGGCGTGCCCGGCTCCACGGTGAGCACGGCGCTGAGCGTGGTCGTGCCGAACGCGCTGGCGGTGATCGTGACCTGAGTCGGGGCGGAGACCGCTGTGGTGACGAGCGCGACGGCGGTGCTGGTCTGCCCGATCTCCACCACGGCGCCGCCCTGCTGCGGAACCGGCGTCCCGAAACTCACGACCGCCGGGTCGTTGCTGGTCAGCTGGATGAAGGCGCCTTCGGACGGGGACGCGGCGAAGGTGACCGTGGCGGTCTCGCCGCCGCCTCCGATCACCGTGGCCGGGCTGAAGGTGATCGACTTCAGGGCGGGCGTCACGGTCCCACCGCCACCCCCGCCGCCGTTGCCGCCACCACCGCCACCGCCGCCTCTACCGGAGGCGAAGGCGGGTGCTGCGGTAAGCGCCAGGGCGAGCGCCGCGGCGCCCGCGGCGGCGGGCCGCAACGCGCGGCGCCACCGGACGGGGGTCAAGAATCTGGTCATCGGCCTCTCCGGAACAGAGCGGGCGGACTAGGAGGTGGGCCCCACCAAGGGGACGGACCCGCCCCGGCCGGAGTTCAGGAGAGTTCATGGAGGTTCCTGAAAATCACGAGGCGTGGCAACGGCTCCACACACACCGGCAACGATCGCGGCGTTACCCCGGCCCGGAGCTGCTTGTTCTGATATAAGCGCCCACCGATGACTCGGCCACTACCGGAGCCGTGCCTCGGCTCTGGCGCGCCGCCGTCTGACCGAAGTGTCACCTCGGTACGGTTCTGTCATGACCGACACCCTGCCGATCACCGAGGCGCGCGCGAAGCTCGGCGCGCTGGCCCGTCGCACAGCGATCACCCGCGATCGGGTCTGCATCACCGACCACGGCGAGACATTGGCCGTGTTGATCAGCCCGGCCGAGTTGCTCGACCTCGAGGAACGAGCCGCGACGGCCACATACCTGCTGCGCAAGCAGAGTGGAACGCTCGAGCCCTGCATTCCCCAGGCGCGGGCCCACGAGATGCTGTTCGGGACGGACGACGAGCCGTGATTCGGTTCACTGAACGGGAGCCCGAGCCGGCTGGCCGTCGACCGCCGGTCCTAATCCGCCGCGATGATCCGTCGGTTGCGCACCGCCGTGTAGGTGCGTTCCAGGGCCCTGAGGGTGCGGGCGCGGTTGCGCTGCGCGAGTGAGACGAACAGGCAGTCGACCACGGTCAGGGCTGCGATCCGGCTGGCCATGGCGCCGGAGCGGAACGTCGTCTCGCGCGCGGCCGTGGTCAGGATCCGGTCCGCCTCCAGCGCGATCGTGGAGCGTGGGAAGTTGGTGATGGCGATGGTCAGCGCGCCGTTGCTGCGCGCCTCGCGCAGCACGGCCAGCGTGTCCGGGGTCTCGCCGGTGTGCGAGACGCACACCGCCACGTCGCCGCGCCGCAGCAGGGCGGCCGAGGTGAGCGCGAGGTGCGGGTCCGGCCAGGCGCCGGCGCGGCGGCCGATCCGGTTGAGCTTCTGCTGGAAGTCGAGCGCGACCAGGGCGCTGGCGCCGGAGCCGTAGAGGTCGATCTTGTCCGCCGCGGCCAGCGCGTCCACCGCCTGGTCGAAGACGTGCAGGTCGAGCTGCGCCACGGTCTCCTCGACCGCGCGGGCGTCGGCGAAGCCGATCTTGCCGACCACCTCCGCGGTGCTGTCCCGCGGGCCGATGTCGGTGCCGAGGCCGGTCCAGCCCGAGGCGGCCGGGCCGTCCTGCGCCGAGGCCGCGGCGGCCAGCCCGATCCGCAGCTCCGGATAGCCGCGCAGGCCGAGGCTGCGGCAGAACCGGACCACGGTGGTCTCCGAGGTCTGACAGGCCGAGGCCAGGTCGCTGATGGTGTGCGCGGCCACCCCGACCGGGTCGGCCAGCGCCGCCATGGCCACCCGCTTCTCCGACGGCGGCAGGCTCGGCAGCAGCGCGCGGATCTGCACCAGGATGGTGGTGGTCTGCGGCGGCACCGCGGACTGCGCGTTCCGGCCGGGCTTCACCGCGGTCGCCGGCGCCGGCGCCGCGGCCGGCGCGGACCCGGCCTCGTCTTGCGCTGCGGGGCTCATCAGTCTCCTTGGATTCGTACCGGTTGATCGTACCCGGCCGCGGCGCCGTCGCGCGCGTCCGCCGGGTCCGCGGCGGGTCCGGGCCCCAGCGTCTCGGCCCACGCCGCGACCGCCGCGTGCACGGTGCGCCGCAGCAGGGCGATCCCGCTGTGGTCGCGGCCGAGGTGCACGGCGTTGGTCAGCAGCACCGTCCACAGCCCGCCGGCGGGATCGAGCGCGAGGCTCGTGCCGGTGAAGCCGGTGTGGCCGGCGCGGGTGCGCGGCCAGGCGGCCGTCATGTGGTCCCAGCGGTCGCCGGCCAGGGTCCAGCCGAGGCCGCGCCGGCCGTCCAGCCCCTCGGTGCCGCAGGCCAGCGCCGCCGCCCGGCTGCGCTCGGACAGGAATGTGCAGTCCTGGTCGAGCCACCCGACTCGAAGGTAGCGCACCATGTCGCCCACCGTGCTGAAAACACCCGCGTGCCCGGCGACGCCGCCGAGCGCCTCGGCGTTCTCGTCGTGCACGGTGCCGATCACCGGCTCGCCGGTCTCCGGCCGGATCTCGGTGGCGGCGAACCGCTCCGGCGGCGCCGACGGCAGGTAGCCGGTCGACTTCAGGCCCAGCGGTTCGAAGACGAGTTCGCGCGCGGCCTGGTCGAGGCCGACGCCTGCGACCTGGGCGATGATCGCGCCGAGCAGTATGTAGCCGATGTCCGAGTAGACGACCTGGGTGCCGGGTGCGGCGGTCAGCGGTTCCTTGGCCGCGGCCGCCAGGCGCTGCCCGACCGGGCCGGGCATCTCGTGGAACCACCGGTGCGGCGGAAGTCCGGAGCTGTGCGTCAACAGGTGACGCAGCGTCACGTCGGCTTTCGGCCCGTCCGAATACGCCGGCAGGTAGCGCGCGACCGGGTCGTCCAGGCCGAGTTCGCCCGCGTCGGCCAGCCGCAGCACGGCCGGGGCGGTCGCCACGACCTTGGTCAGCGAGGCCAGGTCGAACAGCGTGTCGGCGGTGACGGCGCTTCCCTCACTGTCGAGCCGGGTGCGCCCGAACACGTAGAGGTCGCCGTCGTCGCCGGCGCCCCGCCCGACGGCGAGCACCGCCGCGGACACGATCCGGCTCTCCACGGCCGCCTCGACGAGCCGGACCGCCGCGGCCGGGCCGGCCCCGGACTCCTCGTCCATCGCTTTGCTCCCTTTGCCTCGGCCGTTCTGACCGTCCGCGCTATAGTAAGTTTCCACCGGCGGTTTGACCAGTTCCGTCAGTTAGCAACATGGAGAGGTGGATCGGTGTCCGTATCCCCCGCTCCGGCCCTGCGCGACGCCGACCCCTCCGACGGCCCGGCGCTGCGCGGGATCGCGGCCCGCGCGCTGCGCTGGGACCCGGACGCCGCGGACCTGGTCGACCTGCTGCTGCCCGGCGCCGCCCCCCGGTTCGCGGTCCTCGCGCAGGTCGACGGTGCGCCGGCGGGTTTCGCGCTCGGTTCGCTCGGGCCCGAGCCGGCCGATCCCGCGGCCGCGCGCCGCGGGCATGTCAATCTTCTGGCGGTCGATCCGGACGCCCGGCGCCGCGGCTGTGGCAGGGCCCTGCTCAAGGCGGTGGAGGGCCGGCTCGCCGGCGCCGGAGCCGCGCAGGTGCTGATCGGCGGCGCCACCCCGCTGTTCGCCTGGCCCGGCATCGACGTGCGCTACACCGCAGCATGCTGTCTCGCAGAGGCCGCCGGGTATGCGCAGCACAGCAATGCGGTCAACATGACCGCCGAGCTGACCGATGCCGTGCGCACGGATTCGGCGGCCGAACGGCTGGCCACCGCCCCCGAGGAGAAGGCTCTGGCCGCACGGGGGATCACGGTCCGCAGGCTGCGCCCGGACGACCGGGAGCCGATCTCCGGATGGCTCGCTGGCTGGGGCGGCACCTGGCGCGAGGAGGCGCTGGCGACCCTGGGGCCCGAGCGGCGGGCGCAGGGCGCGGGCTGCCATATCGCGGTTCTGCGAGACGGCGCCCCGGACGCCGAGTACGTCGGGTTCGCCTGCCACGGCGTCAACCGCGCGGACTGGTTCGGGCCGATGGGCACCGGCGGCGAGCTGCGCGGGCTCGGCATCGGCAGCGTGCTGCTGCGCCGCTGCCTCGACGACCTGCACGCCGCGGGCCACCCGACCGCGCAGATCGGCTGGGTCGGGCCGGTCGGGTTCTACGCCCGCACCGTGGACGCGTACGTCGAGCGAGTCTTCCGGATCTATCGCAAGGAGTGCTGAAGGCATGTCCGCAGGCCCCGTTCATACAGGCGCGGTTGGTACCGGCACCGTCGAGACAGGGCTGGAACACCTCGCAGCCGACGGATTCGCGCAGCTGAAGGGTTGCGCCGTGGCCGTGCTGACCCATCCCGCGGCGATCCTGCCCGACGCCACGCACGCCGTCGAGGCGCTGCTGCGCGGCGGCGTCGAGATCAGGGCCCTGCTCGGTCCCGAGCACGGGTTCCGCGGCTCGGCGCAGGCCGGGTTCTCCGAGTCGGAGACGGTCGACGCGGCCACCGGGATCCCGGTCGTCGACACCTATCTCGCCGACGTGCCGGAGGTCGCCGCCCGGCTGGCCGAGCTCGGGGCGGACACCGTGGTCGTCGACCTGCAGAACAGCGGCTCGCGTTTCTACACCTACGAATCGAGCATGTACGACGCGATCGGCGCCGCGGCTACGGCCGGGGCCCGCGTCGTCGTGCTCGACCGGCCGAACCCGATCGGCGGCGTGGCCGTGGACGGTCCGGTCCTCGACCCCGCATATGCCTCCTTCGTCGGTCGCGCGCCGATCGCCGTGCGACACGGCATGACGATGGGCGAGCTGGCCCGCCTGTTCGCGCAGCTGCTCGCAGCACCCGAACCCGACGTCGTCCCGATGCGCGGTTGGCGGCGCGCGATGCTGTTCGCGCAGACCGGGCTGCCCTGGGTGCCGCCCTCGCCGAACCTGCCGACCCCCGACAGCGCTCTGTGTTATCCGGGCACGTGCCTGTTCGAGGGCACCGATGTCTCGGAGGGCCGTGGCACGACGACGCCGTTCGAGCTGCTGGGCGCGCCGTGGATCGACGCGACACTGGCCCGTGAGCTGCGTGCGGCGCAGCTGCCGGGCGTGGCCGTGCGCGAGGCGTACTTCTCGCCGGTGGCCGGCCTGCACGCCGAGGCAGGGTGCTGCGGAGTCCAGCTGCACGTCACCGATCCGCTCACCTTCGATCCCCTGCGTGTCGCACTCCACATGTTGACTTCGATTCAGCGACACTGGCCCGAGCGGCTGGGATTCCGGGAGCAGTCCTTCGACCTGCTGTGCGGCTCGAGCCGGATCCGCGAGGCCGTGCTGGTCGGCGCCGGCGCCGACGAGATCGCCGACTCCTGGCGGGAGGAGGCCGCGCGGTTCCGCGCCGACCGCGGGCCGCACCTCGTCTACGAGCTCGAATAACGTACCGGACCAGGACCGATCCGACCGCCAGGGAGCCCCGCCATGTCCGACGAGCCCACGCTCGCCCGCCTCGCGCACCGCGTCCTGCAGCCCTGCTTCGAGGGCACCGAGGCCCCGGACTGGGTGCGCCGGCGGCTCGCGGACGGGCTCGGCTCGGTCCTGCTGTTCGCCCGCAACATCCAGGGCCCCGAGCAGACGGCCGCGCTGACCGCGGCGCTGCACGCGGAGAACCCCGAGGTCGTCATCGCCGCCGACGAGGAGGGCGGCGACGTGACCCGGCTGGACGCCGCGTCAGGGTCGGTATACCCGGGCAACCTGGCGCTCGGCGCCGTCGACGACGTGCAGCTGACCGAGCAGGTCGCCTCGTCGCTGGGCCGGCGCCTGGCCGCGGTCGGCATCGGGCTGGACTACGCGCCCGACGCCGACGTCAACAGCAATCCGGACAACCCGGTGATCGGCGTCCGCTCGTTCGGCGCCGACACGGCCCTGGTCGCCCGACACACCGCGGCGTGGGTACGAGGCCTGCAACAGGCGGGCGTGGGCGCGTGTGCGAAGCACTTCCCCGGCCACGGCGACACGGGCGTCGACTCGCACTTCGCACTGCCGACCGTGCGCATGAGCGAGGAGGAGCTGGCCGCCGTCGCGCTGCCGCCGTTCCGCGCGGCCATCGAGGCGGGGGTGAGCGCGGTGATGCCCGGCCACCTGCTGATCCCGTCGCTCGACCCGGACGCTCCGGCCTCGGTGAGCCGGGCCGCCCTGCACGGCCTGCTGCGCGGCGAGCTGGGATTCAGAGGCCTGATCGCGACCGACGCGATGGAGATGCGCGCCGTCGCCGACCGGTACGGGCTGGAGCGCGCGGTGGTGCTGGCCGTCGCGGCGGGCGCGGACCTGGTGTGCATAGGCAACGCCGGCGGCGACGAGTTGGTTGCTCGTTTACGCAGGGCGCTCGTGGAGGCCGTCAAGGCCGGGGAGCTGGCGGAGGATCGGCTGGCGGAGGCGGCCGATGGCGTGGGGCGCTTCGTCGCCTGGTCCGCGCAGGCCGGGCGCCCGACGCCGGAGGGGAAAGCAGGGCTTTACGGCTCCGCGGTGGAGATCGGGCTGGCCGCGGCCCGGCGCGCGCTCGACGTGAGAGAGCTGATACCGGGCGCCCTCCCGCTGCGCGGCGCCGCGCACGTGGTGGCCTTCACGGCCGCGGGACCTGCGGCGCTCGGCACCGTCGGAGAAACCTCGCTCGGCGCGCAGCTCGCCGCGCGCGAGCCCGCGACCAGCAGGGCGACGCTCGGCGAGGCTTCGGAGGCTGCGACGGCTAAGGTACTGGCCGAGGCTGAGGGCCGGCCGCTGGTGCTCGCGGTACGGTCGGCACACCGGCATCCGTGGATGCGCGCCGCCCTCGACCGGCTGCTCGAGCAGCGCCCTGACGCGGTCGTGGCGGAGATGGGCCTGCCGGGCACCGGGCCGCTCGGCGCAGCCTACCTCGTCGCGTACGGAGCGAGCCGGGCCTGCGCCGCCGCGGTGGCCGAAAGGCTCACCGCGTCCTGACCGCGTCCTGACATCAGTGCCGGACCGCTCGGCGCGATCATGCAGGAAATTTTCAAAACTTTGTTAGCCAGTATTGCTTTCTAACATCCACCCCGCCATGCTCTCCTCCAGGCGCGCCCCGGCCGCAAACCGGCTCTCGTCAGGGGGAAATCCTTACCCGGAGGTACTCGTGGCTCGATCACCCGCGGCCGTGCCCCGCACGCCGCTTGGCCTGTTGCTCCTTCTGCTTCTCCTGGTCCTGGCCATGCTCGGATTCAGCCCACTGCCTTCGGCTAAGGCCGCCGCGGCGGGCGGAGTCCAGGCCATGACACCCGGCGCCGCCGACACGGCCGCGCTGTCCCAGGCCTACTCCGCAGGCCGGCACATCCCGGCCGCCGCGGTCGGCACTGTGCGCTCCGGCACCGCGCGCATCGCCGACGACACCGCGACCGGCACCGAGTGGGCCGTCGCCAACTTCCTGCCGGCCGGATCCGCCAGCGCGCAGGAGAAGATCGACTTCCAGGACGGCGCGAGCAAGGGCCTGTTCGAGAAGCCCGCGGGCGGCTCGTGGCAGCTCGTCCAGTCCGCCACCGTCCTCGCCTGCAGCGACACGGTGCCCGCCGCGGTGAAGACCTCGCTCGGCCTGGACACCTCGGCAGCGAGCTGCGACGCCGGGTCGGCCCGGCCGTCCGCGGCGGTCAAGTCCGCGGCCGCGAAGCCGCAGACGCTCACCTCGGACATCGCGAGCATCGCGCTCAGCCAGGTGGGCGAGGCCACCACGCCGGCCGAGTCCAGCTTCAGCGGCGTCGACTGCGACCCGTACAGCACCCTGGACGCGGCCTTCTCCCCCAACGCGGACGGCTGCGGCTCCGACGCCTCGCACCAGGTGGAGAACCAGAACGAGAGCTGGTGCTCGGACTTCGCCAAGTGGGTCTGGGCCCAGGCCGGCGTCACCGCGGACTACAACACCCTGAACGCCGGCTCGGTCTCGTTCTACCAGTGGGCGCTGGACCAGGGCGAGAGCCCGGCCGCCGACACGGGCACCCCGGCGGTCGGCGACGCGATCGTCTTCTTCCCGGCCGGCACGGTGAGCGCCAGCACGTTCGCCGACCACGTCGGGATCGTCGTCTCGGTCAACGCCGACGGCACCATCGACATGGTCAACGGCGACTTCCTCGGCTCGACCGGGATCACCGCCGAGTACGACACCGAGATCAGCCTGACCACCTGGGCCGCCGGCGTCTGGGGCGCGGGCGAGCAGTGGGTGCTGGTCAACCCGATCGCCGCGGCGCACCCGGCGCCGACCGCCGCCATCGTCGCGCCGACCACCGCCACCGCCGGGACCTCGGTGAACCTCGCCGGCATCGCGGCCGAGCAGGGCGGCTCGATCTCCTCGTACTACTGGACCTTCGACGACGGCCGCAACAACAACGTCACCGCCCAGACCACCAGCCACGTCTTCCAGCGGGCCGGCCTCTACACGGTGACGCTGACCGCGACCTCGAACTTCGGCACGGCCACGGTGAAGACCTGGAACATCGGGGTGAGCGCGGCGTCCTCGGCGGTCTCCTCGGTGCCGAACAACTCGGTCTGGTACACCACCGAGCCGGTGATGCAGTACGAGTTCACCGAATCGGCCTCGGGCGCGCTCGAGGTGGACAGCTGGGACGGCGCGAGCTGGCTGCAGCAGACCGAGCCGGGCACGCCGGAAGCCGGCGCGGACCTCGCGGGCCTGACATACGCGGACCCGGCGTCCGCGGACGCGACCGTGCCGCACGCCTACTACCGCGCGGCCGACGGGACGCTCGGCGAGAGCTACCTCGGCGCGAACGGCTGGACGACGGCGACGCTGGCGGGCACCCCCGCCGCCGGCAGCGCGGTCGCGGCGCTCGCGGCCGACCCGGCCAACGGCATCAAGCCCGGCCTGTCGGTGACTCCGTCAGCGTTCTTCTTCGACGGGTCCGGCAAGCTGAACGTGGCCAGCGAGAGCGGCACCGCGTGGTCCGACACGGCCCTCTCCGGGCCGGCGACCCAGACACCCGGCTCGCTCGCCACCACGACGGCGGCCCTCCCGGTCGCCGCCGAATACGCCTTCTACGTCAGCGCGTCCGGGAAGCTGACCGCGGACTCGAACCTGCTCGGCTCGTGGTCCAGCCTGCAGATCCCGAACAGCCTGGGCGTGAAGGCCGGCACCGCGCTCGCCGCCGCGACCACCAACACCGGCGTCGACGTGTTCTTCATCGACGCGGCGGGCAACCTCGCCGTGGCCGACTCGCTGGTACCCGGGATCTGGAGCGTGCGGGAGATCCCCGGCGCCCCGGTCCAGGGCACCACGCTGACCGCGACGAACGACCTGGGCTCGACCGGCACCGTCGGTGACGAGGTCTTCTACACGACCTCCGGCGGCGCGCCGGCGGTGACCGGGCACAGCGGCACCGCCGCCTGGTCGGCCACGGCGCTGCCGGGCACGGCGACCGCGATCGACGCCGCCAGCGGCGACATCGTGCCGGGCCAGCCGCAGCAGGTGTTCCTCGCCGACGGCAGCCAGCTCGGCGTGGACACGAGCACTGCTCCGGGCTCGGCGTGGAGCTACAGCGCCCTGCCGAGCACCCCGACGACCTACCCCGGAACCGTGCTGCTCTACGCGGCGACGTCGGCCGACGGCACCACCGCGCTGAACGCCGCGGCGTACGCCGGGCTGCCGGCCGACCAGGTCACCACGAGCTTCGCCGACGCCTGGGCGGCCACGCTCAGCGGGAACTACCTGGTGATCGCAGTGGGCCAGGCGGCGGTCAACGCCCTCTACGACAACCCGTGCGGCTGGGTCAACCCGTCCCAGGACGACCCCGGCTCGACGCCGTTCGGCAACGTGAACCGGCCGCTGAACGTGACGCTGACGAACCTGTTCCTCGTCGGCGCCGCGGCCACGGCATCCCAGACCCCGCAGCGGGTCGACGACATGGCCTACTACGCGGTGCACGGCGCGCTGCCGGCGGGGGCCACCCTGCCTTCGGTCGCCGGACCCGGCTTCTCCTGCCTCGGCAGCGCCAGCTGAGCAGGCCCGGCCACTCGTAACGGGCTCCTGTCATCAGGGCCCTGCTGCGGTAGCACCACCCGCACGACCCGCACCACGCGGCGCCACCCGTGCCGCACGCACGACCAATGTGTCCAGTCCTCAGCACGGCAGCCCGAATCTCCCCCGGGCTGCCGTGCCACCCAACCCACAGGTGAGGATCCACATGGAACCAACCACCCACCACACGATGCTGCGCCGGACACTGGCCGCGGCGTCCATCGCGGCCACGGCGATCTCCCTGACGGCGGGCACTGCCTCCGCCGCCCAGGGCCGCACCGCCGCCGCCGCGGACACCAGCTGGGCCCACACGGCGAGCGGCCAGATCGTCTCGGTCACCCCGACGCACGGCGTCACGCCGCTGCACCCCCAGGCGATCACCCACCCGCAGCTGGACTTCATGGGCTCGACGATCGCCGCGCACGACCGTGCCGCGGCCGCGCCGAGGGCGGCGTCGCAGGCGGTCAAGCCGCTCGCGGTACCGCAGCTGCCCGGCATCGACATCAGCGCCTACCAGGGCGACATCACCTGGTCGTCGATCGCCTCGAAGCTCGACTTCGTCTACGCGAAGGCGGCGGAGGGGACGTACTACACGAACCCCGACTTCACCAACCAGTACGAGGGTCCGTACGACGCCGGCCTCATCCGGGGCTCGTACGAGTTCGCCAACCCGGCGGACGCCACCGGCACCGCCGACGCGGACTACTTCATCGCGCACGGCGGCGGCTGGTCGGGCGACGGCAAGACCCTGCCGGGCGCGCTCGACATCGAGTACGACCCCTACAGCAGCAACGAGTGCTACAGCCTGACCCAGAGCCAGATGGTCACCTGGGTCAAGGCCTTCGTCACCGAGTACGCGGCGAAGGAGCACGTGTACCCGGTGATCTACTCGACCACCGACTGGTGGAGCACCTGCACCGGGAACTCCAGCGCGTTCTCCTCGCTGGACCCGCTGTGGATCGCGAACTACTCGGCCAGCGGCGGCGGCACGCTGCCCAACGGCTGGGGGTTCTACACGTTCTGGCAGTACGCCGACTCCGGCTCGCTGCCCGGTGACCAGGACGTGTTCAACGGTGCCAAGACCCAGCTGCAGACCTTGGCCACCAAGGGCTGAGCTGCCGGGCCGCACTCCCCGCGCGCCCGGTCAGTCGATCTCCGGATCGACTGACCGGGCGCGCGTCTGTTCACCGGCGGACCGCAGGCCACTCGGCGACTGGCTACTAGATTGCTAGCATGCTAAGGTCGGGGCCGTGAGCGATGAGGACGTCAAGCAGTTCAACGTGTACCTGCCGATAGGCCTGATCAAGCAGGTCAAGCACCACGCGATCGAGCAGGGCCGGTCCCTGTCGGCGCTGGTCGCCGCCGCGCTTCGGGCCTATCTCGACGACGCTCATGAACCGCGAGGGCGATCCGAGACGGAAGAGGAGACCTGACATGGCGACCGAACCCAACACGACGACCAATCCAGACATGGCGACCGACCCCGACACGACAACACACGGCATCGAGGCCGTGTACCTGGAGACGCACAACTGGGGCAGGGCGGCCGGGTTCTTCAGGGCACTGGGATACGGCCTCGAATTCGAGACCGACCACAGCTCCGGCATGCTGCGCAACGGCGACGGGCCCTACGTGTTCATCGCCGAGGTGCCGGAGGACAGCGAGCATCGCGAGCTCGGGATGCAGGTCGTCTTCAAGGTGGCCGACGCGGACGCGTTCCGGCCCGGGGACGGCGTCGAGGTGGTCAGCCCCTTCGAGGAGACGCACTACGGCACCCAAGAGATGACGGTGCGCGACCCCGACGGACGGACCTGGACGCTCCAGGCGCCGCTGAAGCACTGATTCGAACCCTCGCCGGCCGCCCGGACGGACTTCGTGCCCTGAGCGGCGAGGACATCCTCATCGCGACGACGTAGCGATGGTGGTGGTGCTGGTGGTGGATCCGGGCGGGGCCGCCGTGCGGCGTTCCGGCGGCCCCGCCCGGGGCTGTGTCAGCCGGTGAGGCTGATGTCGTCGACGTAGCCGCGGTAGGTGCCGCTGCCGCTGGGCTCGTCAAAGCCCAGGTCCATGCGCACCGGGGTCTTGCCCGCGGCGACGGCGCCGATGTCCGAGGTGACGAAGTTCCACTGGTTGGCCGTCAGGTGCCCGCACTGGTGCGCGGGATGCAACTGGTTGCCGTTCTGGTCCACGGCATCGAGATTTCGCAGCGCGCTGCCGTCGCTGAAGACCATGTCCAGGGCGACGCAGGTGCTTGTGGTCGAGTTCTGTGGATAGATCCAATAGGACAGCGTGGTCTTGGAGTCGATGGTCGGCGGGTGGGCCGAGAGGTCGAAGATCCGCATGTAGGCGTAGTCGGCGGCGGCTCCGGTCGCGTCCCCGGAGTACAGCAGGGCCGTGGTTCCGGTGTGCGCGGTCTCCTGGCGCATGCCCGCCTCCGGGCTGGTCAGCCCGTAGCCGGGATAGGGATCGACGTTGCTGATCCCGCCGCTCTGCCCGCCGCCGGTGTCGACCTCGTCGGCCCAGTCCGGGTAGCGCTGGCCGGTCTCGAAGCCGGTGCCGGTGAAGGCCTGCTGCGCACCGGAGCGCAGCGGGGCGGTGGCCAGGGCGATCTGGTGGTCGGCCGCGCCGTAGTACATGTACCACTGGCCGTTGACGAAGGAGATCGAGTTCATGAACACGGTGTTCGCCGTCGCGCCGGACAGTTCGTACGGCTCGGCCGGGCCGAGCGCCGCCTCGGTGAGCTGCTCGACCTGCTGCGTGGGATTGCTGGCGGAGAACTCGACTTCGCTGATGCCGTAGTACCAGCGGCCGTGCGCCATCAGGGTGCCGGCCACGAACATCAGGATGTTGTTGTTGGTCGGGCCGCCCTGGACCGTCTGGTAGTCCGTGACGGTGACGCAGATCTCCCACGGGTCGTAGTCGCTCGGGAAGTCCATGTTGATCGCCGTGTTGTTCGACCAGTGCAGCATGTCCGTGGAGTACGCGATGAAGCGGCCCTTGGCGGGGTCGGAGTCGCCGTAGTACATCACGTACCGCTGACCGTATTGGGTGTTCATCAGCACCGGGGTGTCGGTGCTGTCGGTGACCACCGCGGGGTCGTAGTTGGTGTTGACGATCGGCACGGCGGTCGTCCAGTGCACCAGGTCGGTGGACGTGGTCTCCATGATCGTCTGCGGCGGGCTGTTGGACCAGTCGTAGCCTTCGACGAAGGCGTAGTAGGTGCCGCCCAGCTGATACAGCCGCGGGTCGTAGACGCCGCCGGACTCGTAGGGATCGACGTTGTTCGGGATCACCGGGTTCGACGCGCTGCGGGTGAAGTTGATCCCGTTGGTGCTGGTCGCCAGCCCGACCTGGACCGGCAGGCCGCCGCCGTCGGCCCGGTAGAGCATGTCGAACTGGCCGTTGCGGTAGATCACGCCGGGGTTGTCGACGTCCGAGGAGTCCCAGCCGCTGGACGACGGGCTGAGCACCGGTGCCGGCGCGGCCGCGGGCTGCCGGGTGAACGGGCCGATCGCCCAGTCCGGCAGGTTCGAGGCGGTGTAGTCGGAGGCCTGTGCGGCGGTCGTGGGCACGGCCACCAGCGCCGCGGCGAGCAGGACGAGCGGGGCCAGCACCCGCGCGGCCCGCATCCAGCGGCGCGGCGGGATCGCAGGGGACGGACGGCGTGGGCTGAGCCGGGCAGGCCGGCCGGCCGCGGCGCGCGGACTCAGCCTTCTGCTCCAGGGAAGATGCATTGCGCGCTCCTCGATTCGGGGCGGCGGCATGGGCTCACCGTGTTGCAGACCCCGGCCGAACCGCCGTCCGCTGGAAGCAGGCGGGCAGCACGGCGCCCGCGCGCACGGCGCGAACGAGCACGGCGGGATCCCGGCCCGAGCCGCGCGAGGCGGCCTGGCCGGAGGGTCTGACATCGTTGTCATAACACTGAGGGAGAAGGTTCCACCGCGGCGCGCGGCTGTCAAGACGAAAGACCCTACCTTTGCCGGGATCGAACCGGCGGTGTGCGGACGTGATCGACCCTGTGCGATGGTGAGGCCTGATGTGCCTCTCACTGGGGCAGAGATCAGAGCCCGTGGCGACGGTTCCGGCGGATCGGCACTCTGGCCGCCGCTACGAAACCAAGCCGGAATTCATCCCATGTATCGCGCGCGATTCGGACACCGAGCAGCGCGCCGGCCCGGTCGTCGACCTGTCCGACCGGGCCGGCGCGCGCGGCAGTTGGCTCAGTTCCCTGTCACGCAGGCGCTCACGCGAGTTCCAGCAGCGGGAAGGCCCGGTGCCGGCGCGGCGGGACGAGGAAGTTCTGCCGGCGGGTCGCGGTCAGGAAGCGCTCCAGGCCGTTGTCGGAGAACTGGACTCCGCCCGAGGTGCCGCTCGGGTCGGCGGGCTGCCCGAACTGCGCGAACAGGTTCTGCGCCCCGGCGCTGTTGCGCAGCGTCCGGAAGAAGTCCGAGGTCGGCACGAAGATGATGAACTCGAGCTTGAACTGGTTCGTGCCGGCGGGGACGGGCACGGAGATGCTGGGCATGTCGGGGTGGGTCTGGAAGGCGGGCACGTCCATGCCGTCGAAGCCCGGACCGTCCATGCGGACGTGCAGCGGGGTGCCGTCGGACGCCCGCGAGGTCTGCTGCAGCGCCACCTCGTGCCCGATGCGCTGCTCGCCGGTGAACGTCGCGTTGATGTCGGTGTTGAAGGTCGAGCTCGCGGAGGCCTGGCCGTCGAGCGCCTCCGCGCCGAGCAGCGCGGCGTTGGTGCCCTGGAACACGTTGTTGACGAAGGCCGGCCCGCCGCCGTTGGTGAACTCGTCGGTGTTGGGCTGCACGGGCAGGCCCCGGTAGCCGCTGCCGACCTGGTTGGAGCGGAACATGTACTGCAGCCGCTCGCTGAACGGCTCGCCGCCGCCGGTCGGGTCCTGGTCGGGGGTCAGGTAGAACTGGTAGAGGTCGTCGATGATGTGCGAGAAGTGGCAGATCGAGCCGTTGTCGAAGTA
>DASYAE010000196.1:0-25549 GCA_036501535.1 Actinocrinis sp.
CCTACCGGCCTGGGAAGCATGGGAAGCCGGGCAGATCACCAAACGCCAGGCCACCCTGCTGGTCCACACCACCGACCAACTCGGCGACGATCTCGACAAGGCCCACAAGGCGGAAGAACGCATCCTGCCACGCATGCCCGCACAAACCCGGCAGACCACCCGGCGCGCCTTGAACAGGGCACTGAAAGCCATCGACCCGCAAGGCACAGAACACCGACACCAGCAAGCCGTCACCGACCGGCACCTCACGGTACGCCCGGAACCAGACGCCATGGCCACCCCCGTGTACGAAACCACCGCAGAACAAGCCACCACAGTCTTCGAACGCGTCGATCAGACCGCCCGCGCCCAAGGTTCAGAGGACGGACGCACCCTGACACAGCGACGCGCGGACGCCCTGTGCGCCACACCGCCCGCGCACCGGCCATGGCACCAGGCTCACTGTGGCGCCGGCTCGCCTACGACCCCGACACCGGAACCCTAGTCAAAACCGCACCCCGGGTCTACCAGCCAACCACCGAAGTACGCCGCTTCGTCCAAGCACGCGACCGGACCTGCGCACTCCCCGGCTGCACCCGCCCGGCCTACCGATGCGACCTCGACCACGTCGACCCGTTCAACCACGACTACCCACAACACGGCGGACAGACCACCAAGGAAAACCTGATCCCCCTATGCCACCACCACCACATCAAAACCGCCGACAGCTTCACCGTCAAAGTCATCGAGCCCGGACGCAACGTCGAACGGACCTCCCAACACACCGGACACACCTACCACGTCAACCACACCCACGACTACCGACCCGACCAAGAACCCGACATCCTGACCGAATGGCAATACTGACGCGGGCAAATCACCGCTCCGCTCTAGCTACGGCGGCGGCGCGCGGCGCGGGCGATCGGAGCAGAGGCCTGCGTCTCGGCCGGTGCGGCGTCCAGGAGCGTCGAGACCGCCTCGACGGTGGGCGAGCTGAGTAGGACGGCGAGTGGCAGGTCGCGGCCGGTGGTCTCGCGCAGCCTACCGACGACTTGAATCGCGAGCAGCGAATGGCCTCCCAGGCCGAAGAAGTCGTCGTGTACGCCGATTCGGTCCAGGCCCAGGGCCTCGCGCCAGACGGTGGCGACGGCGCGCTCGGTCGGTGTGCGGGGGGCTACGTAGCCGGTGGTCGCGGTGCGGCGCTTGTCCGGTACTGGCAGGGCCGAGCGGTCCAGCTTTCCGTTGGCTCCGACCGGCCACTCGGTGAGTACGACGAGCGAGGCAGGGACCATGTGTTCGGGCAGGGTGGCGGCGGCATGGGCGCGCAGTGCTGCTGCGGCGCGGCGCAGTCGGACGGCGTGTGAGGGGTCGTTTGCGTAGGCGGTCCAGCCGGCGCCGGGGGGTCGCGGCCGTGCCGCTCGGGCGAGCGGGACCGCGCCCGGGGGCCGAAGTTCGAGGTCGAGTATGCCGGGTTCGGCGCCAAGGTGCGGCAATAGGCGATATCCGGCGGCTGTGGCCGACTCTGCGAGCGCCGCGGGTTCGGTCGATGCCTCCGGCTCGTGTGCGAGTGCCTGCCGGAGTTCGGCTACGGTTCGCGGGCCGGTGCCGTCGGGGTTCTCGCGCATCAGGCGCACTGCGGCCAGATCTGTGGCGACTCTGGCGTCGGGGGTCGCACGCCAGCCGCGGGAGCCGTCCTCGGCTGTGGCCGTGGCTGTGACTGTGGGAATGGCTAGCGTGCCGCTCCACTCCTGCCAAGCGCCTCGGTCTCCAGATGCGGCATCCGGGGCCGGGACGGTGATGACGACGTCGTAGCGGAATTTGGTCAGCTCATTGCGATAGCTGGACGCCTTCGCCAGCACGGTGGTCGTGCCGGAGCCGGCTACCGCCTCGAACAGGGCCGGGTGTACGGCCAGTTCCTCTTCGCCGGCGACGCGCTGCGCCACCAGCCTGCGCAGGCTCGCCAGCGGGGTCTTTGGGGGTAGCCGGTCGAGCAGGATTGAGCAGTGCAGCGCCTCGAGCATCGGCAGGCTGCGTACGTCGCCGACGAAGAGGTTGCCTCCTGGGCTCAGTACCCTCAGGGCTCCGCGCAGCACGTCGACGAGTTGCCCGACGCCGGGCAGGTATTGGGCGACCGAATTGATCACTACCGTGTCGAAGCTGCCTGGGGTCCAGCCGGAGAAGTCGGCGGCGGGGCGCTGTTCCAGGCTTACCACGCCGGCCGTGTCCCACGTCGCGACTGCGGCGCGCACCCTGTCCAGCACCGGCGCGGAGATGTCCGTGCCGTGATACTTCAGGCAGCTCGGGGCGATTCGGGTCAGCAGGAGGCCGGTGCCGCAGCCGATCTCCAGCACCCGGCGGGGTCCGAGCTCCGTGATCCGCTCGACGGTCTCCTCGACCCAGGCACGCATCTCGTGGTCGGGGATCGGGTCGCCGGTGCCGGAGTCGACCCAGCCGGCTATGTCGAAGGCCGGGTCTTCGGGCGTGGCTGCCCGGTACGTCTCGTCGAACACGGTGCGCCAACCGTCGACCAGGTCGGCCGTCGAGACCGCCTCGGGGTCGGCGGCGGGGCGCGGGCGCAGGGTGACGTAGCCGGCCAGTTGGACGCCGCGGGCCTCGTCGTCGAAGGGCACGACGACTGCGCGGTCGACGTCGGGGTGGCCGGCCAGGGCGGCTGCGACCTCGCCGGGTTCGATCCGCTGGCCGCGGATCTTGATCTGGTCGTCCTGGCGGCCGAGGAAGTCGATCGCGCCGTCGGGTAGCCAGCGGGCGCGGTCGCCGGTGCGGTACAGGCGCCGTCCGGGGGCATATGGATCGGGTACGAACCGCTCCGCGGTCAGCGCCGGGCGGTTGAGGTAGCCGCGGCCTGTCGCCACGCCGCCGATGAACAGTTCGCCGAGTGCGCCGGGCGGGACCGGCTGCATGTCCTCATCGAGCACGTACAAGCGGGCTCCGGCAATCGGGTGGCCGATGGGCAGCCGGTCGAGGTGCCCGGTCGCGGCCGCAGTCGCTGTCGCTGTCGTGGTGCTGTCCGGGACCGTCCAGGCGGTCACGTCGATGGCTGCCTCGGTTGGTCCGTAGAGGTTGTGCACGCGGGTGCCGGACAGCGCCTCGCAGGCTTCTTGGGCGAGTCCGGGCGGCAGTTCCTCTCCGCTGCAGATGATGCGCCGCAGCACTCCGGCGCATGCGGCTGCCGCTGGCTCGGTCACGAAGGCGCGCAGCATGGAGGGGACGAAGTGACATGTCGTCACGGCGTGCCGGGTGATCAGACCTGCGATATAGCCGGGGTCGCGGTGGCCGTCCGCGTCGGCTACGACGACGCGCGCGCCGACGGCGAGCGGCCAGAGCCATTCCCAGCCGGAGACGTCGAAGCCTAGCGGCGTCTTGTGCAGCACCGGCTCGCCGGGTTCGAGCCGGTATTCCTGCTGCATCCACAGAATCCGGTTGGCGACCGCGGCGTGCTCGTTGATTGCACCCTTGGGTGCGCCCGTGGAGCCGGAGGTGAAGATGATGTAGGCGGTGTCGTCCGGCCGGACGCCCGCGGTGGGTCTGTCCGGCGGGGCGCTCGTCACCGATTCGTCGGCGATGTCGAGGATTCGAGTTGTCGGGCCGCATTCCGCGGTGAGTTCTCGGGCTGTCGCTGCCGAACCGGTGATCACCAGCGGCGCGGCCGCGTCCAGGGCCAGTCTCGCGTTGCGGGTCGCCGGGTGCGACGGGTCGAGCGGGAGGTAGGCCGCGCCGGACTTGAGCACGGCGAGCATGGCCACGATCGCGTCGGCGCAGCGGGGCAGGCAGATCCCGATCGCGTCGTGCCGGCGGGCGCCTAGCGCGCGCAGGCGGTTGGCGAGCCGGTTCGCCCGCTCTTCGAGGTCCCGGTAAGTCAGGACGCTGTCGCCGTGGATGATGGCTACGGTGGTGGGCCGGGCATCGGCGGCGCGTTCGATCAGCGCGTGCAGGGTTCCGCCGCCTGCTGCGGGAACCGGTGCGCCGCTCCATTGCTCGACGACGCGCTGCCGGTCCTCGTCGGTGAGCAGCCGTAGCCGGGTGACTGGCACGTCCGGCCGTGCGAGCGCGTCGTCTAGGAGCAGCAGCAGTCCCTGGCCGATGCGGCGCACGGTGGACTCGTCGAAGAGGTCGCTGGCGTATTCGATCCAGCCGTCTAGGCCGCCGTCCGGGGTCGGGGCGAGCTCGAGTTGAAGTTCGAACTTTGACGTGTCGGTGCGCACGGGCAGCGTCGTGATGTCTAGGCCGGGCAGGCGCAGGCGCGGTCGGGGACTGTTGTGCAGCACCAGCATGTGCCGCACCAGTGGCACCCGGGCGGCGGGGTCGCGCTCGGGGTGGAGCTCTTCGATGATGCGCTCGAACGGCACGTCCTGGCGGGCGTAGGCGTCGTGGCAGGCGGTCTTGGCCGCGTCTACGAGGTCGTTCATGGCCGGGGCGCCGCCGAGGTCGAGCCGCAGCGCGGCGGTGTTGACGAAGAACCCGATCAGCGGTTCGATCTCGCTGCGGTTGCGCCCCGCGATCGCGCTACCGAGCACGATGTCGCGCCGGCCGCCGCACCAGCGCGAGAGCACCGCGCTCAGCGCCGCGACCAGCACCATGTACGGAGTGGCGTGCCGGGTGTCGGCGTATCTCTTGATCCGGTCGACCAGGTCGGCGTCGAGTTCCAGGGGCGTGGTCGCGCCGGCGAAACCGTCCGCCTGCCGTCGCGGCCGGTCTGTGGGCAGGTCGAGCGGTGCCGCGTCCGCGAGTCGGTCGACCCACTCGCGCAGCTGCGAGCGGAGCTCGGGACCGTCCAGGCGCTCGCGTTGCCAGGAGGCGAAGTCGGCGTACTGCACCGGCAGCCCGGGCAGGTTGGGCAGTTCGGGCAGGTCCGGCAGCTCGGCGGACCGGCCCTCGGCCAGTGCGGGGTAGAGCGCGCCGAGTTCGCCGATCAGCACGCCGAGCGACCATCCGTCTGCCGCAATGTGATGCAGCGAGAGGTGCAGCACGTGCTCATCGGGGGCGGTACGCAGCAGCAGCGTCCGCAGCATCTGATCCCCGGTCAGGTCGAACGGCCGGGAGGCCTCCGCTCGGTGCTCGGCGGCGATCGCGGCTTCGCGTTCGGGCTCGGGCAGCTGCGTCAGGTCGACGGTCCTCATGGCGGCAGGCGACGGCGCCTCGACCCGCGACCACGGCTCGCCGTCACCGTTGCCGCCGGCGTGGTACGTGGTGCGCAGGATCTCGTGCCGCTGCACGACTGCATCCAGCGCCCGATGGAGCGCGTCCGCGTCCAGCGCGCCGGTCAGCCTGGCGATGCCGGTGATGTTGTAGAGCGCTGAGTCCGGGCGCAGCTGGTTGAAGAACCAGATCCGCTGCTGCGCCGACGACAGCGGTGCCCTGGCGCGGTCCACGCGGCCGGGAGCGATCTCGGGGGTCCGCGGCGTCGGCGCGTTGAGCAGGCGGCCGAGCAGCCGGAGCCGGCTCTCCGTCAGGCGGCCGGGCAGGACGGCGGCGGGTGTGCGATCGCTCATTCGGCGAGCCTCCTGGCGACCTCGTCCTCGCTCAGCGCGCTCACGCTCAGCACCAGCTCCGCGGCCTCGTCGGCGTCCCGCCCCGCCTCGGTGAGGGCTTCGCGCAACCGTTCGGCCAGCGCAAGCACCGTGCCGGCGGACAGGAATCCACGGATCGGGAACTCGATGAGGAACAGGTCGCGGATACGCGAGACCACCTGGGTGACCAGCAGCGAGTGCCCGCCGAGTTCGAAGAAGTCGTCGGTCGTGCCGACGCGCTCGATGTCCAGCCCCAGCACGTCGGCCCATATCCCGGCCAGCACCTGTTCGAGCGGGCGCGTCGGCGCGACGTAGGCGCCCTCCAGACGCGGGCGGTCCGTGTCGGGATCGGGCAGGGCGGCCCGGTCGAGCTTGCCGCTCGGCAGCAGCGGAAAGCGTTCGACCAGGACGAAGGCGGCGGGCACCATGTGCTCCGGCAGCCGGTCGAGCAGGTACCGGCGCAGTTCGCCGACGCTCGGCGGCAGGGGCGAGGACGACGTCAGGTAGGCGACCAGGCGTGTGTCGCCCCGGCTCTCGTGCAGCAGCACGACGCACTGCGTCACCTGCGGGTGCGAGGTCAGCGCCGCCTCGATCTCGCCGAGCTCGATGCGGAAGCCGCGCAGCTTGACCTGGTGGTCGAGGCGGCCGAGGAATTCCAGCTCGCCGGTCGTGCGCCACCGGGCGGCGTCCCCGGTGCGGTAGAGCCGCCCGGCCGGGTCGGGGCCGAAGGGATCGGGCACGAAGCGCTCCGCGGTCAGCACCGGGCGCCGCCAGTAGCCGCGGCGCACCCCGGCGCCGCCGATGAACAGCTCGCCGGGCACTCCGATCGGTGTCGGCTCGCCGTCCGGGCCGAGCACGTAGAGGCGCTGGTTCGGCAGGGCCCTGCCCCAGGGGATGCTGCCGGGGATCGGCTCCGGTCGGCGCACCAGGTGGTAGGTCGAGCAGTACGACACCTCGGTCATGCCCGCCAGGTTGTAGAGACGCACCTCCGGCAGCATCTCGGCGAGCCGGTCCGCGAGCGCGGGCGGCAGCCGGTCGCCGCCGAGCACGGCCAGCCGCAGCCGGCTGCCGGGCAGTCCGCCGCGCTCGTACGCGTGGTCGGCCAGCAGTTCCAGCAGCGCCGGGGCCGAGCTCCACGCGGTGATCCCGGCGTCGATCAGCAGGGCGCCGAGCCGTTCGGGATCGGTGATGTCGGGCTCCGGCGGCACCACGACGCAGCCGCCGGCCAGCAGCGTGCCGAAGATCTCGTAGACGGACATGTCGTAGTTGAGCGAGGAGACCGCGAGCATGCGATCCGCTTCGGTCAGCCCCAGCGTCGTGTTGAGCCCTCGCAGGGTGTTGACGACGCCGCCGTGCTCGTTGGCCGAGCCCTTCGGCGTGCCGGTGGAGCCGGATGTGTAGATGACGTAGGCGATGCCGCGCGAGCGCGTCCGCACTTCAGGAGGGTTGGGCACGGCGGCCCGGACGCCGTCCTCGTCCATCAGCACGAGGACCGGCGGTGTGCCGGCGGCGCCCTCGCCCGCCGTCAGGAGTCCGCCGCCGGCTGCCTGCCGATCGGTCACGACGACGCGGACGCCGGAGTCGGCCATCATCAGAGCGACCCTTTGGCGCGGGTACGCCGGGTCGAGCGGCACGTATCCCGCGCCGGCTTTGAGGATTCCGAGCAGCGCGACGATCATGTCGGCCGACTTGCGCAGGCACACGCCGACCAGCTGCTCGTTTTCGACGCCGAGCGCCCGCAGCCGGTAGGCGAGCGCGTTGGCGCGCCGCGACAGCTCGCGGTAGGTCAGGACCTCGCGGCCGAACTGGACGGCCGGGCGGTCGGGCTGCTGCGCGGCGCGCTGCTCGATCAGCGTGTGCAGGCAGGGCGCGGTCTCGGCGGCGGCCGCACCGCCCTCGCCTGACTGTTCGTCGATGATGCGGTCCCGCTCGGCCGGTTCTAGCAGAGGAAGCCGGTCGACGGCGGTGCGCGGGTCGGCCACGGCAGCCGTCAGCACGCAGACGAAGGCGCGGCCGATGCGGTCGGCGGTCGCGGCATCCAGGAGATCGGTGCTGAACTCGACCAGCCCGTCCAGCCCCCCGTCCGGCGTCGGCACCAGGTCGAGTACGAGGTCGAACTTGCTGGAGCGGCTCTCCGCCCGGTCGACGCGCTCCACGAGCAGCCCGTCGAGCGACGGCTCGGGCATGGCCACGTCGCGCAGCGCCAACATCGTCTGGACCAGCGGCACGGGCCCGGCAGACCGGTCGGGGCGCAGCGCCTGGATCAGCTTCTCGAAGGGCACGTCCTGGTGCGCGTATGCGTCGGCGCACGAGGCGCGCACCCGCTCGAGTAGAGTGCGGAACTCCGGTGCGCCCGCCGTGTCCACGCGCAGCGCCAGAGTATTGACGAAGAATCCGGCGAGCGGTTCCAGCTCGGGGCGGCTGCGTCCGGCGAGCGGGGAGCCGACCACGACGTCGTGCTGGCCGCTCCACCGCGCGAGCACCACGGCGAACACGGTCAGGAGCACCATGTAGGGCGTCGCGACAGCCTCGTCGGCGAGCGCGGTGACGGCCTGGCGCAGGCGGCGCGGCACGCTCACCGGCACCGAGGAGCCGCGCCATGTGCGCTCGGCCGCCTGCGGCCGGTCCCTGGGCAGTTCCAGCACGGGGGCGTCCTCGAGGCGGCTTCGCCAGTACGCCAACTGGCTGTCGAGGCGGCCGCCGGATAGCCAGCCCGACTGCCAGACCGCGTAGTCGGCGTACTGCACGTCGAGTTCGGCCAGTGGCGACGGCGCGCCGTAACGAAATGCCCTGTACAGCACGTCGAGCTCGCGGAAGAGGACGCCCAGCGTCCAGCCGTCCGAGGCGATGTGATGCATCGTCAGCAACAGCACGTGGTGGTCGGGGGCGAGCCTCAGCAGCCGGGCCCGCAGCAGCAGGTCCCGGGCCAGGTCGAAGGGTGTCGCCGCCTCGGCGTCCCGGTGCCGGTCGACGGCGGCCGGCTGACGGGCCGGCGGCAGGCCGGTCAGATCCAGCAGCGGCAGGTCGACGGGGCGGGGCGGGCCGATCCGCTGCACCGGCACTCCCCCCTCGTCGGGGAAGGTGGTGCGGAGCACTTCGTGCCGGCGGACGATCTCGTCGAGCGCGCGCCGCAGCGCCATCGTGTCGAGGGGGCCGTGCAGTCGCAGGCCGCCCGGCATGACGTACGCGGTGGAGCCGCGGTCGGCCTGGTCGAGGAACCACAGCCGTTCCTGGGCGCAGGAGAGCGGGAAGCGCGGTTCGGGGCCGGAGCGCGGCTGCCGGACCACCCGGTCGGCGCCGGCGCGCAGCCGCGCGAGGTCCATGGTGAGCAGCGCGCGTCGCTCCTCACTCAAGCCGGCGAGTGTCACCTGTCCGCCGCTGCCGGCCTCAGCCATGTGTCACACCCTTCTCGGACTCGTCCACCAGCTCGTCGGACGCGTCGGCCGGGAGACCGCCGGTTGGGCGGCTCCGTTTCGAGATTCGCAGCCGCCCTCCCCGCCGAACAGTCGGGACATCCCCGACTCCGTCCGGGCGGAGACCGGCTAGACGTCCGAGCGGATCCCGGCCAGCGCCGACGCCACCTCGGCGTCGGAGAGTCCTGATATCCGGGCGAGCGCCGCCTCGAGGTCCGCCGGGTCGGCCTGGGCCACCTGGCGCTCCTGGACCAGCGCCGCCAGCCGCTCGATCGTCAGCCGACCGCCCAGCAGCTCCCCCACCGGGATGTCGGCCCCGAAGGCGGCGCGCACCCGCACCGCGATCCGGGTCGCCAGCAGCGAGTGGCCGCCGAGCTCGAAGAAGTCGTCGGTGACCGACGGTTGGGCGCCGCCGAGCACATCGGTCCAGATCTCAGCGATCCCGTGCTCGACGACGGTGCGTGGGGCGATGTGCTCCGCGCCCGAGGTGTGCGCGGCGGCCGGGTCGGGATCCGGCAGGGCGGAGCGGTCCAGTTTCCCGTGCGGGCCCAGCGGCAGTTCCGGCAGCAGCGTGACGACGTCGGGCACCATGCCGCCGGGTAGGTGCCGCGCGAGGTACGAGCGCAGCTCGCCGGGGGTCGGCTGGTCGGGGCCGCGCGCCACCGCCCATGCGATGAGGCGCGGTTGGCCCGCCGGGTCGGGGCGTGCTTCGGCAGCGGCCGCGGCGATCCGGGGATGCGCGGCGAGTACGGCCTCGATCTCCGCCGGCTCCACCCGCTGCCCGCGGATCTTGAGCTGTCGGTCGACCCGGCCCAGGTACTCCAGGGTGCCGTCGGCGAGCAGCCGGGCCGCGTCGCCGGTGCGGTAGAGCCTGCCGCCGTGCTCGAAGGGGTCGGGGACGAACCGGTCGGCGGTCAGTCCGGGGGCGCCGAGATAGCCGCGCGCCGGTGCCAGGCCGCCGACGTGCAGTTCGCCGGGTGCCTGCCACGGGGCGACCCGCGAGGCGGAGTCGAGGACGTAGAGGCGCGCGCCTGCGATCGGGCGCCCGATCGGGATCCGCGTGCTGTGCTCGTGCCCGTCGCCGACGGGCTGCGCGGTGACGTCGATCGCTGCCTCGGTCGGGCCGTACAGGTTGTGCAGTTGCGTCGTCGGCAGCATCCGCCGGAACCGGCCGGCGAGCGCCGGGGTGAGTTCTTCGCCGCTGCAGATGACGCGCCGCAGCGTGTCGCCGCAGTCTGCGACCGCGGGTTCCTCAAGGAAGGCCTGGAGCATGGAGGGGACGAAGTGACAGGTCGTCACCCGGTGCCGCCGGATGAGGCCGACGAGGTAGTACGGGTCGCGGTGGCCGTCGGGCCGCGCCAGCACGACCGTCGCACCGGCGGCCAGCGGCCACAGCAGCTCCCAGCCGGCGACGTCGAAGCTCACCGGGGTCTTGTGCAGGACCGCCTCGCCCGGCTCGAGGCCGTACTCGCGCTGCATCCAGGCCAGCCGGTTCGCCAGCGCGGCGTGCGTGGTCATCACGGCCTTGGGGACACCGGTGGATCCCGAGGTGTGCAGGATGTTCGCGAGGCCGCCGGGTTGGGCTGTGGCTGTGGCGGGGATCCTCGTGTCAGCGTCCGTGCCCGCGCCCGGCTGCGGCTCGACCAGCAGCACCGGCCCTCCAGCCTCGCCGAGCACTTCGCGGACCGCGGCGGTGTCCTCCTCGGTTCCGACGAGCACTGCGACTCCCGCGCCGCGCACCTGCCGGGCGAGCCGGATCGGCGGTTGCGCAGGGTCCAGCGGCAGGTATGCGGCGCCGGCGAGCAGCACCGCGTACACGGCCGTCACGAGGTCGGCAGACCGTTGGAGGCAGACCGCGACCGGCAGATCCGGCCCGGCGCCCGCCGCGCGCAGCCGCGTCGCCAACGCGTGTGCGTGCTCTGACAGGTCGCGATAGGTGAGGCTGCCGCCGTCCCAGGCCACTGCGACACCGTCGGGGCGCGCTTCGGCGACGGCATTGATGAGGTCGTGGACGAGCGACGCCGCCGTGACCGGCGGGCCCCCGTCGGCGGCGGTCCGCACGATCCGGTCGGCTTCGGCGGCCGAGAGCACGGGCAGCTCGCCGACCCTCGTACCCGGATGCTCGAGTGCTGCATCGAGGAGCACCGGGAGTCCGGCCAGCAGGCTCTCGATCGTCGCGGCGTCGAAGAGGTCTGCGGCATAGACCGCGTGGCCGGCGAGCGAACCGTCGGGCTGTGGGCTCAGATGCAGCGCGAGCTCGAACTGCGCGCCGGGCGAAGGTAGTTCGAAGGGCTCGGCCCGCACGTCACCGGCCTGCCATGCGGTCAGCGGCAGATCCTGCAGCGCGAGCAGGACCCGCACGAGCGGGGCCCGGCTGTCGGCCGATCGCCGGCCCGCCGCGCGCACGATCCGGTCGAACGGCATCCGCGCGTGCTCGTATGCTGCGAGGCAGCGCGAGCGCGCGAGGTCGACGGCCTGCGCGAAGGTCGCCGCCGCAGCGCCCAGGTCCAGCCGGATCGGCAGCGTGTTGGCGAGCAGGCCGACGGCGCCGATGGTCTCCGGACGGTCGCGTCCCGAGACCACCGTGCCGACGACGAGGTCGTCCTGGCCGGACCACCGCCCGAGCAGCGCGCTGAAGGCCGTTATCAGGACCATGAAGGGCGTGGCGGTGTGCTGCGCGGCGAACTCCCGCAGCCGGCCGACGAGCGGCGCGGGCACGGTCACCGCGGTGGCGGCGCCGTTCCAGGTCGGGGCGGGGCCGGGCGGTCTGTCGGTGGGCAGGCTGGTGGGCCGAGCGCCGTCCAGGTACCGCTGCCAGAACTCGGCGTCCGCCGCCTCTTCGGCGGCGTCGGGCGCGGGAGGGACCGATTCGGGCAGGGCCAGGGCCTGCGCCGGGTCGCCGCCCGCGCGGTAGAGCTCGCCGAGCCGGGCCAGCAGCACTCCGAGGGACCAGCCGTCGAGCACGATGTGATGGGCTGCCAGGCCGAGCCACCATTGCCCGGGCGCGAGTCGCAGCAGCGTGAATCGCACCAGCGGCCCGGCGGCCAGGTCGAAGGGTGCGGCGGCGAACTCCTTCATCCGGGCCAGGGCAGCGGCCTCGCGCCCGGCGTCGTCGAGGCCTGACAGGTCGGCGGTCATGACAGTGAGCGCGGCGACCGGGGCGGTGGACCTGCGAAGGTCGCCGGCGGCGTCGGTGTCGAACACGGTCCGCAGGCCGGGCGCGGCGGCGACCAGCCGGCCGAGGCACCGTTCCAGCAACTCGGGGTCGAGCGGGCCGGTCAGCCGCAGTCCCCCCGAGATGTGGTACGCGCCGCCCGCGCCCATGTGGTCCAGCAGCCAGATCTGCTCCTGCAGCGGGGTCGGCCGGTCCGGCGGCACGGCGGGAACGAGCGCGGCGGCGCTGGACGACGGCAGACGCAGCTCGGCGGAGCCCCACGCGGCCGCCAGGTCGCGCGGCGTCATTCCGGACAGCAGCGCGGCGAGTTCGACCGGCGCGCCTCCGGCCTCCCGTACCGCGGCGGCGAGCCGGACCGCGCGCAGGGAGTCAAGGCCCTGGGATATCAGCGGCAGGTCGGGGTCCATCGTGTCGGGATCGCGGTCCAGGGCGGCTGCGATGACGGTGGCCGGAGCGCCGAGCGCGGCTGCAGCCGACGGTGCGGCTTCAGCCTGCGCGTGCTCGTCGTCGGCGTTCTGCGCCGCGATGGCGCTGATGACGCCGGAGAGCCAGCGCTGGCGGCACTCCGCCCGGCGGATCTTTCCGCTGCTGGTCCGCGGAATGGCGCCCAGCCGCACCAGCACCACTTCGTCGAGGTGCAGGCCGTGGTCGGTGGCGACCGCGCGGCGGACCGCGGCCGTGACCGCAGTGCCCTGATCGGCGGTGAAATCGCGACGCACCTCGTGCACCAGGATCACCCGCTCGGCGGTCCCGTCGTCGAGTGCGAACACCGCGGCGCGCGAGGGTTGCAGCAGCGGGTGCGCGGCGCCGGCGGTCTGCTCGATGTCCTGCGGGTGGTGGTTGCGCCCGCGCAGCACGATCAGGTCCTTGATCCGGCCCGCGATGAACAGCTCGCCGACGTGCACGAACCCGAGGTCGCCGGTGCGCAGGAAGACCCGGTCCGGGCGGTCCGGCGACCGGGCGCCGAAGATCTCGGCGGTCTCGTCCGGCCGCCGCCAGTAGCCCTGCGCGACCGTGGGCCCGGCGACCCAGACCTCGCCGACAGTGCCCTGAGGCGCCTCCCGGCCCGACCCGGGATCGACGACGACGACCTCGTCCTCGCCGCTCGCGACGCCGGCGCCGGTCAGAACGGCCGCCGGGCCGTCGTGCGGTCCGGCGACGACGGCGCGGCCCTCCTCGAGCCCGGCTCGGGCGGCGTGCAGCAGCGACGGGCCGGACTGCGGGTCGGCCGCGCCGCTGACGAAGAGGGTCGCCTCGGCGAGGCCGTAGCAGGGGTAGAACGCGGTGCGCCTGAAGCCCGCAGGGTGCAGTGCCGTGGCGAAGGCGTCCAGCGTGGCCGCGCGCACGGGCTCTGCGCCGACGAGCGCGTGGCGCAGGTTCGAGAGGTCCAGGAGTTCGAGCTCTTCGGCCGACGCGCGCCGCGCCGTTTCGGCGTAGGCGAAGTCGGGGGCGGCGGTGATGGTCGCGTGGGTGCGGCTGAGCGCCCGCAGCCAGCGCAGCGGTTGGTGCAGAAACGTCAGCGGAGAGAGCAGGGTGCAGGGAAAGCCGGCGTGCAGCGGTTGCAGGATGCCGCCAATCAACCCCATGTCATGGTAGGGCGGCAGCCAGCTGACCGCCCGGCTCTCCTCGGTCAGTCCCAGACGCTGCGCGAGCACGGCGGAGTTGTGCACCAGATTGCCGTGGCTGAGCATGACGCCCTTGGGACGGCCGGTGGAGCCGGAGGTGTACTGCAGGAATGCCAGATCCTCCGATCGCGGCCGCCGCTCGAGCCATCCGTCCGCGGACGCCGGGTCGAGTCCGTCGCTCGCCATCAGCCGGATGTGTTCGGGCAGCGCGGATCTGCCGTCACCACCACTACCACCGCCGACGCCTTCAAGCGCCTGCACCGTGGCCGAGTCGGACAGCGCGAGCTCGGCGGCGCAGTCGGACGCGATCGCAGCCACGCGTTCCAGCCCGCGCAGGCTGCCCGGCGGGTAGATCGGCACCGCGACCGCACCGGCGTAGAGGCACCCGAGGAATGCGCTGACATAGTCGAGCCCGGGCGGATGCAGCAGCAGCACCCGATTACCGCTCGCGCCGCGCTCCTTGATCAGGGCCGCGACACTCCTGGCGGCATGGTCGAGCCCTGCATAGTCCACGGCCCGGACGACGTCGTCGGATTCCTCGAACTCGAAGGCGAGCCGATCCGGCGTGTCACCCGCACGCCGCCGCAACGTGTCGACGATCGTGTCGCGGCGCGGTCCGGGATAGGCACTCATGCCAACTGAGTATTCGCCGAAAGGGCAGACTCGTTGTAGTCGGTATAAGCCCGGACTTGTTGCCTACTGCGCGGCGAGACCGGCCAGGCGAGCGGTGACGCGTTCAACGTTCGCGTGCATGCCGACGCGCTGGTAGATCTCCAAGGCTTGCTGAAGATGCTTGATGCCCTGTGCAGGGTCGTCCGTGGCAAGGTAGTGGTCGGCGATGCCTTCGAGACACTCGGCCTCGTCGATGGGAACGTTCAGTTCGCGGTCCACGGCCAGGGCGCGTTGGTAGAGGGCGAGGGCGCGAGGGCGATCGCCCGTGGCGGCAAGGGTCGCGGCGTAGTGGGTCATCGCTCCGGCCTCCTTGACGCGGTTGCCGAGTCGCCCGAAGATCTCCACGGCCCGCTCGTGAGCTTCCGCCGCCTGTTCCGGCTCCCCGATCAGGCACCGCACCCGGCCCAGGTAACTCAGGGCATTGGCCTCGCCGAGGCGGTAGCCGAGCCGGCGGGAGGTCTCCAGGGCCTGCGCCAGGACTTCCGCAGCACCCTGAAGATTCCCGGTCCGCCACCGCACCCGGCCGAGGTAGTTCAGGGCATTGGCCTTGCCGCGCGGATAGCCGATCCGGAGGGAGATTCCCAGGGCCCGCGTCAGGACTTCGGCGGCTCCTGAGAGGTTCCCGGTCGCGTACCGCACGCGGCCCAGCTCGTTGAGAGCGTTGGTCTCGCCGATGCGGTAGCCGCGTTCGCGGGAGATCTCCAGGGCCCGCGCGAAGGCACCCGCAGCCCCTGGAAGATCCCCGGTCAGAATCCGCACGTGCCCCAGGTCGTTGAGGGCGTTGATCTCGCCGAGCCGGTGGCCGTGTCGGCGGAAGATCTCCACAGCGTGCTTGATGGCGTCATCGGCCCCCGGGTCGACCTCGGTCAGATGCCGCACGAGTCCCAGGCTGGTCAGGGCGTAGGCCTCGCCGAGACGGCTGCCGATCTCACGGTAGATCTCCACTGCCCGCGCGAAAGCGTCCGCGGCGCCCGGCACGCTCTCGGTCAGGTACCACACCCGGCCCAGGTTGGTCAGAGTATTGGCCTCGCCGAGGCGATGGCCGATCTCGCGGGAAATTCCCAGCGCCTCTGTGTACGCTTCCACGGCGCCGGAAAGATCTCCGGTCTGATATCGCATCAGACCCAGGTCGGTCAGGGCGATGGCTTGGGCGGCGGGCCGGTGCCGGCGAGCGGCCGCGTCGGCGGCGGCCTCGTGGATGTCCAGCGCGCGGGTGAACGGGCCGTCGGTGGACAGGATCTCGGCCAGACCCGCGGCCAGGGCGATGGCGTGATCCTCCAGAGCGTCGGCATGGGTGCTCGCATGGGTGTGGGCGGCTTGCAGGTTCGGGAACTCGGTGCGCAGCCACGCCTGGGCGGCCTGCGGGTCGGCCAAGTCGGGGGCGTGGGCCGGGGCCGGCCCATCCGGTGCGCATCGCGGCAGGCGCGAGATGGGAAGAGAGGCGCTCTGCGCGGTGTGGGCGTAGTAGTGCAGCAGCCGGTCTTGGGCGGCTTCCCGTTCGTAAGCAGGGTCCAGCATCGTAGCGAGGGAGCGGGCGTGGGCGCGGATCAGGTCGTGCAGGCGGTAGCGGCCCGGGGCGAGGCCGATCAGCAGACTGTGATCGGCCAGCTGCTGCAGCAGACGGCCGGCGTCCTCCGAACCGGTCTCCAGCAGGGCTGCGGCGGCGTAGGCGTCGACCTGCGGCCCCGGCAGCAGGCCCAATCGGCGGAACAGCAGCTGCCGGTCTTCGGGTAGGGCGCGGTAGGAGACGTCGAAGACGGCCGGAAGGCTGCGGGTGTCATCCGTGTAGCCGGCCAGCTCGCATCCGGGCCGGCGGGCGGCGAGGCGGTCGATGAGCGCCGGGAGGTCCCAGGCCTCGCCACCGGTACGCAGCAGCGCCCCGGCGATCAGCAACGCCAGCGGCAGGCGTCCGCACAGCTCGGCGGCCTGCGCCAGAAGCGGTTCGTCCCGCGGATGCCCGTCAAGGCGGGCGGCCTTGCGCAGCAGCGCCACCGCCTGCTCGGGCGCGAGCACGTCCAGGGACAGGGGCAGCGCGTCGTCCAGGGCCTTGAGCCGCCGCCGACTGGTGATCAGCACCAGGCAGGTAGCACTGGCCGGCAGCAGCGGGCGCACCTGGGCCTCATCGGCGGCACTGTCCAGCAGGATCAGGGTACGGGTACCGGCGAGCCGGTCGCGGTACAGCGCAGCACGCGCGTCCACGTCGCCCGGTATCTGTCCCGGCGGCACGCCGAGACTGCTCAGCAGCGTGGCCAAGGCGTCGCCGGGATCGCGGCGCGCGATGCCCTGGACGAAGCCGTAGAGGTCGAGGTACAGCTGCCCGTCAGGGAAGTGCTCGGCCAGGCGGTGTGCGGCACGGATCGCGAGCGCACTCTTGCCGATCCCGCCCATACCGTCGATCGCTGAGATGACCACCGTGCCCGGCGAGCCCCCGGACCCCGCGCGCTCGACCAGGGCGAGCAGCCGGTCGAGTTCGTCGTCGCGGCCGGTGAACAGCGCGGTGTCCGCGGGCAGCTGCCGCAGCACCGGCAGCACAGGTGCAGGCGCGGCGTGCAGGTGGATTCCACCTTGCACGTCCCGGACCTGCACCACGTTGCCCGCCGTGCCCGACACCGTGGACAACACCGCGCCGTCGACGGGCTGCCCATGCTCCGAGGACTCCACGCTCACTCCCGGCCCAAGCGACTCGATCGAGACCCGCCGGACCATGGTATTTGCCCACTGCGCTATCAGGAGTGCCCGGCTGTCAGGTGCGCACAACCTGCTCGACACGGTCGCGGGCGCGGGCGGCACGCAGAGCACAGTTTCCGCTGGTCGGTGTAGAGGCTGCCGCCGGCCCAGTGCGGATCGCTGGGGAGTGGGTCGCTCGGCGCGCCCGGCAGCGATCCGGAGGACCAGCGGGTCGCCACTACCGCCTCGCGGACCCGTCGCAGCGCCAGGCCGACCGCCTCGTCGAAGCCGAGCGGGCCCTGCGGCGGATCGGGGATGTGGCGGGTGATCTCCCGCTCGCTGCACACGGCGTCGTGGCGCAGCGACTCGATCAGCGGCCGGGCGAGCGCCGCCGGGACCGGGGTGACCAGGCCGACCCAGTGGCTCGACAGCGCCGGGGTGAGCACGGGCACCGGGACGATCAGGCGGCGGCCGAGCCCGGCGACCCGGGCGTAGCGGTCCATCATCTCCCGGTAGGTCAGCACGTCCGGGCCGCCGATGTCGAACGCTCCGGAAACCTCCTGCGGAAGGCGGGCGCAGGCCACGAGGTACCGCAGCACGTCCCGGATCGCGATCGGCTGCACCCGGTTCGCCACCCACTTCGGAGTGACCATCGCCGGAAGGCGCTCGGTCAGGTACCGCAGCATCTCGAACGACGCCGAACCGCTGCCGAGGATGACCGCGGCGCGCAGGATGACGACCGGCACGCCGCTTTCGGCCAGGATGCGCCCCACCTCCTCGCGCGAGCGCATGTGCGGCGAGAGGTCGCACCCGCTCGCGGCCAGTCCCCCGAGGTAGACCGCACGGCCGAGGCGGACCTGTGCGGCGGTCCGGGCGAAGGTCGTCGCCGCCGCGATGTCCTGCTGCTCGAATCGCGATCCGCCGGACATCGAGTGGATCAGGTAATACGCGGTGTCCACGCCGTCGAGCGCGGCGCGGATCGCCTCGTCGTCGCGGGCGTCGGCCTCGGCGATCTCGACCTGGTCGGTCCATGGCTGGTCGCGCAGGCGGTCGCGCGACCGGGTCATGCATCGCACGCGCAACCCGGCCTCGAGCAGTTCCGGCACCAGCCGGCCGCCGACGTAGCCGCTGGCCCCGGTGACCAGGCAGAGGGGCGGGTCAGGCGCGCTCACCGGCTGAGCCGGGGCCGGGCCGCGACCGACGGGGCGGCCGGTGCCGCGGGTACGGCAGGCGCAGCAGGCGCGGCGCTGCCCGCAGCGTGCTCAGCGCGCTGATTCTCTTCCTGCAGGGCCTGGTCCGGGTGGCGGGCCCGCCAGTACGGGTTGTCGTGCGGAAGGCCCGCGGTGAAGCGCCCGTACATGCCGAACTCGGCCAGCACCAGCCCGACCACGAAGCTGAAGACCACGTTGGACAGCCGGAAGTTCAGGAAATTCGCCGAGGTCCACATCAGGCCGTAGTTCACCAGGCCGCTGAGGAAGAAGAGCGCGCCGAGCACGATCGACGTGTTCGAGGCGAACTGGCCCCCGATCACCGCCGCGGCCAGCAGGATCGCGGCGACGACGATCGAGATGGTGCTCAGCAGCCCGTTGGTGGAGAGCCCGGCCACCGCCTTGCCGGCCGTGCCGAAGAAGGGCAGTTCGTCGAGGAACCCGGCGATGCCGAAGGCGAGCAGGATCACGCCGACCGCCCCGGTGCCGAACCGGTAGACCCGGACCAGTCGGTGGTCGACGCGCTTGTCGTTCTGCAGACGCATGGCCGCTACTCCTTCCGGCGGTGTCGTTCGCCGTCCACTCCAGCGTGTGATTACCTGGGGGCTGCGGCAACTTGCACCGATTCCGCACCGATTCGACCGGAGGGCCCCGAGGAGGCGCGCATGGCAGGTGATCCCGACGCAGCTCAGGGGCACATTCCCGCGCTGACCCCGGCCGCGGCGGCGCACCGGCTCGGCGTGGCGGTGGGAACGTTGCGCAGCTGGGACCGGCGCTACGGCCTCGGGCCGCGCGGCCACACGACCGGCGCGCACCGCCGATACACACCCGAGGACCTGCATCGACTCGAGGAGTTATGCCGCCTGGTCGGTGAGGGCGTGCCGGTCGCCGAGGCCGCCCGCGCGCTGGCCGAACCCACCGAGGAGAACCATTCGGGTGATCCGGTCTCGACCCGGCTCCCGGCTGCCAGACGGGACGCAGGCGCCGCGGCGCGCGGCCTGACCCGTGCCGCCGTCCGGCTAGACGCGCCGCGCGTCCTCGACCTGCTGGCTGCCGCGCTCGACCTGCACGGCGTGATCGACGCCTGGCAGCGCGTCATCAGCCCGGCGCTGGCGGCTGTCGGGCGCAAGTGGACCGAGACCGACGGGCGCTACGTGGAAGTCGAGCACCTGCTGTCCTGGTGCACCGCTGTGGCCCTGTACCGGGTCGCGCCCGCGCCGCCGCGCCGGTGCCGGCCTGCGGATCGCGGTGTCGTGCTCGCGTGTGCGCCGGGCGAGTGGCACAGCTTGCCGCTGGACGTGCTCACCGCGGCGCTTGGCGAACGCGGTGTCGCCGTGCGCATGTTCGGCGCGGCGGTACCCGCCGACGCACTGTATCAGGCCATTGACCGCGTGCGGCCGCGCTGCGCGGTGCTGTGGTCCCAGGTGCCGACGACCGCCGATCACGTTCTGCTCGATGCGGTGGCCGCGCTGCCTGGCGTCGCGGCATTCGCCGCAGGGCCCGGCTGGAGCCGACCGGTGCAGCCCCCGGCCACGGCCGTCGCCTCGCTCGAGCAGGCGCTCAGCGTATGCCTCGGTCACTACGACGACGCTGCGGGCCGCGCCTAAGCACTCCACTCACCCGATTCAGTCAATCGGCAATCCGTTCGCCCGCCTGGACCGAACACCCCGCAACACGATTCGGCGGTTGCGGACGGGTGAGCGCATGGCGAGAGTGCAAGGCGGTGCGAGCGGGACTGCGGCCGGACCACGCGAGCGGGTGGCGGTGATCGGGTCCGGAGTCGCCGGGCTGACCGCTGCCTACCTGCTGCAACGCCGCTTCGACGTGCTGCTGTTCGAAGCGGAGGAGCGGCTCGGCGGCCACGCCCACACGCACGACGTCTCCGACCCGCGCGGCGGGGCGCTTGCCGTCGACAGCGGGTTCATCGTGCACAACGAGCGCACTTACCCGAACCTGCTGCGCCTGTTCGGCGAGCTGGGCGTGGCCACGCAGGAGACCGAGATGTCGATGAGCGTGCGCTGCCTGGGCTGCGGGCTGGAATATGCCGGCGCCAAGGGCCCGCGCGGGGTCTTCGCCCGCTCCGCGAACATGCGTGACCTGCGGTTCCTGCGCATGCTCGGGGAGATCAAGCGCTTCCACCGGCACGCACGCCGGCTGCTGGCCGAACCCGCCCGGCACGAGGACCGCGACGCCGCCGCGACGGGATCGACGCTGCCGGACGCCGTGTCCGGGATCACCCTCGGACGGTTCCTGGCACAGGGCGCGTACTCGCCCTACTTCGCCGACCACTTCCTGGTGCCGCTGGTCTCCGCGGTCTGGTCCACCGGCCCGGACCTGGTGCTGCGCTACCCGGCGCGGTACCTGTTCGAGTTCCTGGACCACCACGGAATGCTGAGCGTCACCGGCTCCCCGCGCTGGCGCACCGTGAGCGGCGGGTCGCGCACCTATGTGCAGCGGGCGGTCAAGGCCTTGTCGGCGGTCAACCTCTCCACCCCGGTACGCGCCATCGAGCGCGGCCCTGAGGGGGTCACCGTCCGGGACGAGGCGGGCACCGCCCACCGCGCCGACCGCGTTGTGATCGCCACCCACCCCGACCAGGCCCTACGCATCCTCGCCGACCCGACACCCGAGGAGCGGGCCGCGCTCGGAGCGATCGGGTACTCGCGCAACGAGACCGTCCTGCACACCGACACTTCGCTGCTGCCGCACAGCACCAGCGCTCGCAGCTGCTGGAACTACCTGGTGCCGCACTGCCGGACCGGCCATCGCAGGTCCGTCGGCCTGGAGGCGAGCGAGCGGGCGCTGGTGACCTACCACATGAACCGGCTCCAGCGCTTCGACGCAGCATGCGACTACCTGGTCACGTTGAACGCCACCGACGCGATCGACCCGGCCACCGTCATAGCCCGCATGGTCTACGAGCACCCGGTCTACACCCCCGAGTCCGTCGCCGCACAGGCCCGGCTGCCGCGCCTGGCCACCGCGCGCACCGCCTATGCGGGTGCGTATCACGGCTGGGGTTTCCACGAGGACGGATGCGCCTCGGGAGTGGCCGCCGCAGCCACGTTCGGAGTCGCATGGTGAGCTCAATGAGCCGCGCGACGATGCCCGCGACGATGACGATGCCCGGGGCCCGCATCTACGACTGCGAGATCCGGCACGTGCGCCGCGAGCCGGTGCGCAACGACTTCACCTATCGCAGCATCCTGTGGCTCATCGACCTCGACCGGATCCCGCGCCTGCCCGGTCCGCTGCGCCTGCTCGCCGAGTTCAGGCCGGCCGACCACGCCGGCGATCCGACCCTGAGCCTTCGCCGCAACGTAGAGGCGTACCTCACCGACGAGGGGACCGACCTGCACGGAGGACAGGTACTGATGCTGACCGCGGCGCGCGCGTTCGGCCACGTATTCAATCCCCTGACGGTCTACTGGTGTCACGACCCCGCCGGGAACCTCGCGTGCGTGATCGCAGAGGTGCACAACACATATGGCGGCCGCCACCGCTACCTGCTGCGCCCCGATGCGGCAGGCCGCGCCGAGGTCGACAAGGCGTTCTACGTCTCCCCGTTCTACCCGGCTGCCGGCCACTACCGGATGTCCCTGCCCGAGCCCGGCGACGCACTCGACCTCACCATCCGCTACGACCCGCCCGGCGCCGCCGTGTTCACGGCCGTGCTCCGAGGCCGCGCCGTGCCCGCAACGCCGATGGCCGTACTGCGCCGCGCGCTCAGGCAGCCGTCCCCGACGCTGTTGACCGCAGCCCGGATCCGGGCCCAGGGCGTCAAGCTCTACCTCCGCGGACTCCCGATCACCCCGCGCCCCGCGCCCTCCGAAGCCCCGGAAAGGAAGTGCCCTGCCATGCCCCCAGGTTCCACCCCGGTCGCCCCCCGGCTCGCTTGCCTCTACCGCAACGCGACCAAAGGGCGAGACCTACCGGTCGGCCTGCGGGCATGGGACGGCAGCACGGCCGGCCCCGCCGTGGCGCCGGCGCTCGTGCTCCGCTCACCTCGCGCGCTGCGACGGCTGGCATGGGCGCCGAACGAACTCGGGCTCGCGCAGGCCTACGTCACCGGCGAGCTCGACGTGGAGGGCGACATCACCGAGGGCCTGCGCAGGGCATGGGACGGCGCCGCCGAAAGTGTAAGCATGCTGCGGATCGCCGCCCCGGCCAGCCTCGCCCGACTGCTAGCCACGGCCCTCCGCTTCGGGGCGATCGGCCCCCGCCCCGCGAAGCCAGCATCTCAGGCCCGAGTGCGAGGAGGCCTTCACACGCTCACACGCGACCGAGCCGTGATCGCGCACCACTACGATCTGTCCAACGACTTCTATGCGCTTCTGCTCGACTCCACGATGGCGTATTCGAGCGCGTATTGGTCCTCCGCAGAGCCCGGTTACACCCTCGCCGAGGCGCAGCGCGACAAGCTCGACCTGGTCTGCCGCCGACTCGGGCTCGCCCCCGGCATGCGCCTGCTGGACATCGGCTGCGGCTGGGGCGGCCTGCTGATATACGCCGCAGAAAAATATAGCGTGCGCGGAGTAGGGCTGACCCTCTCACAACAGCAGGCCACGTACATCGAGCAGCAATTGGCGCAGCGTGGCGTGGCCGATCGCGTCACGGTGCGCGTGCAGCACTTCCGCGAGTTCCACGAACCGGGCGGCTTCGACGCGGCCGCATCGATCGAGATGGGAGAACACGTAGGAGCCGAGGCCTACCCCATCTACACCCGAACAATGCACACCTCACTCAAAGCCGGTGGACGCGCACTGATCCAGCAGATGTCGCGAGCCCCCGGAGCGGCCCCGGGCGGCGGCCCGTTCATCGAGGCGTTCATCGCCCCCGACATGCACATGCGCCCACTCACCGACACCGTGTCCCAGTGGCGCGCGGCCGGATTCGAGCTTCTCGGCACCGAGTCACTGCGCGAGGATTATGTGCGCACGGTCGCCGCGTGGCGCGAGAACCTCGAAGACGCATGGCCGAAAGCGGTGGACCTGGTCGGCGAGGAGACGGCGCGAGTATGGCGGCTCTACCTCGCCGGCGGCCAGCTAGCCTTTGAGCAGGCCCGGATGGGCGTGGACCAAATCCTGTTGGCCAAGCCGGGAACCGAGCACAATGACGAGCACTGATCTAAACACATGGGCAGGCTCTCTCCCGTTCACAGCCGCCGCGTCGCTGCTGCTGTTCGCCGCAGCATTCGCGCTCGGCGCAGCACGCGGCCGGCACCGAGTGGTCGATGTGGTGTGGGGCCTGGCATTCACGGCAGTGGCCATAGTGAGCTTCGCACTCTCGGCCGGACACGGGGATCCGGGCCGCCGCATCCTCACCCTGGTCCTCACCGCCATATGGGGCCTGAGACTGGCCGCACACATCGCCGCCCGCTCACGCGGCAAGCCGGAAGACCCCCGTTACGAGCAGTTGCTAGCCAAGGCAAGCGGGTCGCGGTTGTGGTACGCATTCACGCACGTCTATCTGCTCCAAGCGCTGCTGGTCTGGTTCGTCTCCCTCCCGGTCCAGATCGCGATGTTCGGCACCGCGCCGCCAGGACCGTTGGCCGCGGCCGCCTGCGTACTCTGGCTGCTCGGCTTCGTCTTCGAGGCCGTCGGCGACCGGCAGTTGGCGCGCTTCAAGCAGGACCCTGCGAACAGCGGCCGACTAATGACGCGCGGGCTGTGGTGCTACACCCGCCACCCGAACTACTTCGGCAACGCGTGCGTGTGGTGGGCCCTATTCCTGCTCGCCGCCGACCAGCTGGCAGGCCTGTGCACCATCGCCTCGCCCATTGTCATGACCCTGCTTCTGACCGCGGGCAGCGGGATGCGCCTGGCAGACCGTCACATGGCCCAAACGCGACCGGAATACGCCGACTACTCCCGCCGCACCAGCGGATTCATTCCACGACCGCCGCGCCGTACGCGCTAGTTGGTGGCCGGTTCCCGTATCACAGCTCCCATCCGGCCAGGATGTCGAGTTCCTGGTCGGGTCGGTAGTCGTGGGCGTGGTCGACGCGGTAGGTGCGTCCGGTGTGTCGGGAGGTCCATTCCACGCTGCGTCCGGGCACGATGACCTTGACCGTGAAGCCGCCGACGGTCTTGATCCGGTGGTGGTGGCGGCATAGCGGGACCAGGTTCTCCTGGTCGGTCTGTCCGCCGCAGGCCGGGCAGTCGTGGTCGAACGGATCGACGTGGTCCAGATCGCACCGGCACGCCGGACGGGTGCACCCCGGAAACGCACAGACCCGGTCGCGTGCCTGCACGAAGCGGCGCACCTCGGCCGTCGGCTGGTACACCCTCGGCGAGGTCTTGATCAAGGCCCCGGTCTCCGGGTCGTAGGCCAGCCAGCGCCACAACGAACCCGGCGCCATCGCCAACGCCCGCGCGGTGTCTGCCGAGATCGCCCCGTACCGCTCCAACTCCCCCGGGTTCGCGTTGAGCGCCAGCAGTGTCTCCAACGAGACCGTGACCTGCACCAACGCCGCCGGTGTGGCAGGACCCTGCCCCGCGGGCGCATTGGGTGTGTCCAGGATCATGGCGCACATCGCATCCGCGCGGCGCTGTGCCAGAGTGCGCCCGTCCTGCGGGTCCTGAGCCCGCGCCGCCTGATCCACCCGCTCGTAGACGGCGGTGGCCTGTTCCGCAGTGGTGTTCAGGAAGACGGTGGCCATGCCGTCCTGCTCGGCGGCCATGGTGACCTCCCGCTGCTTGGCAGCACGCTGCTGGCGCAGCTTCGCGCCCTCCGGATCGACCGCCAGCAGGACCCTGCTCAACGCGCGTCGGGTGGCCTGCAGGATCTGTCCGGGCATCTTCGGCAAGACGCGTTCCTCGATCTCGCGGGCTTTGACGATGTCGTCGCCGAGCCGGTCGGTGGTCTGCACCAACCTCGCGACCTGCTGCGCGGTGACCTGCCCACTCGCCCACGCCTCCCACGTCGCCAGGTGCCGATCCACCACCGCGACAGCCTGAACCACCTGACTGTGCGCGGTACTCGGGTGCAGGTTCAACGCCTCGGCGATCTCCGAGATCGCGCAGTCCGCCCCGAACAGTGCGTCCTCCCGCTGCGCCCGCTCGACCAGCACCGCCATGCCCCGGGCGATCCAGGCCTGGTGTTTGCGAACTTCTCGCTCCCACTGCACGAGGCTGTCGAGCAGTTCCGCGTCGCTCTGCGAGCCGGGGTTCCCGGCGGAGGTCAGCATCGGCTGGTAGTACATGATCAGTTTCCCCGTTCGACGAGCACTGATCCCAGTATACCATTACCAGGCATGACAAATACACCTTTTCATCGAAAT
>DASYAE010000197.1:0-9421 GCA_036501535.1 Actinocrinis sp.
AGTCGAGCCGGGTGACGCCGTAGGTGTTGACCACGTTCTGATACGCCGCTTGGAGCGAGCTGACGCTGGTGCAGGTCTCGGCCAGCTCCCCGCCGTCGGCGCCGCCGAAGGAGATGATGACGTTGCCGCCGGCCGACTGCAGCGCGCTGATCTGGGATTCGAAGGCGCCGACGCCGGAGCCGTCGTCCTCCCACTCCGGCGTGCAGCCGGACTGCGGGATCAGGAACGCGAGCGTGTAGTACTTGTCGCCGGTCGCAGCCATGTCCGCGGCCATGTCGCCCGCGTCGGAGCCGGAGATCTGCAGGTAGGGTGCGGAGTAGTGCGCCGGGAGGGCCGAGCCGGCCGCGACGGCGGTCGAGGCCGAGGTGAACAGCACGCCCCCTACCGCCAGCGGCACCGCGAGGGGTGCCCCGACGAGGAGGGCTTTCGTCCGGTTGATTCGCATAGGTGGTCTCTTCTGTCGCCGTGGGCAGGGATGTACGGGAGGTACGGGATCGCTGCGGGCGACGCAGAAGCGCAGCGGGGGTCGATCCGGCGGATGGGTCCGGTGCCCCGCTGTCTCGCTCGACGGGCCGTCATCGGCGCAGCCTTCCCGGGCGGGTGGGTCACCGCCCTGTCGTGCCGGCCAGCGGTCGATGATCGTCCGCTGGCAAGCAGCCGCCGCGCCGAACGGCATACGGCTCCCGCCACATGGCACTTGGCTGTGGGAACCGCGGCTTATTTCGAGACGTGATTAAACTCATCATCCAAGGGTCCGTCAAGGTGGTCGGGACAAACCGCCGTACAGCACAGGGGAGACAGTGCACGAACGCGTCCTGCGGTCGCCGCGCGACCTGCGCCGAACCAACCGCTCCCGGCTGCTGCGCCGGCTGTACTTCGACGGGCCGCTGAGCCGGCAGGACCTGATCGACACCATGGGCCTGAGCGCGGCCTCGGTCAGCAACGTGGTGGCCGACCTGGTCGGCGACGGCCTCGTGGTCGAGGCCGGGATCGCCGGCGGCGGCACCGGAAGGCCGCGCACCCTGCTGCGGGTCGGCACCGAGGACCGGTTCGTGGTCGGCGTCGACGTCGCGGAGACCCGCATCCAGATCAAACTGCTGACGCTCGACCTGCAGCCGCGGGCCGGGACCGAGATCCCGCTGCCGGACGGCTGCGGCGACGCGGCCGCGGTCGTGCGCGCCATTGCTGCGGGCCTGCGCGAGGTGATCGGGGAGCCCGGCGCCGTGCCGGCCGATGCGGTCCTCGGCGTCGGCGTGGGCGTCCCCGGCGTGGTCGAGCGCCAGCCCGAGGCCGTCGTCTACGGCCAGACCGTCGGCTGGGACGGCGTACCGCTCGAGAGCATGCTGCGCGAGCAGATCAGCCTGCCGATATTCGTGGACAACGTCGCCACCGCGCTCGGCCAGGCGGAGATGTGGTTCGGCGCCGGCCGCGGCTGCTCCGACGCGGTCATCGCCCTGATCGGCGTGGGCATCGGCGCGTGCGTCATCACCGACGGCGAGCCGTACCGCGGCGCGGGCCGCAGCGCCGGCGAGTGGGGCCACACGGTCGTCGAGGTCGGCGGGCGCCGCTGCCGGTGCGGCGCGCGCGGGTGCCTCGAGGCGTACGCGGGCGTCGGCGGGATCCGGGAGCGCTACCGGGAGAAGGTCCCGGCCGCCGTGCTGAGCCGCGAGGGCTTCGACGCACTCGGCGAACCCGCCGCCCTCGCCGCCGTCATCGCCGCCGCGGACGCGCCCCGCCCCCGCGCGGCTGCGTCCGACGTGCTCGATGAAGCGGCGGTCTACCTCGGCGCCGGCGTCGCCAGCCTGGTCAACCTGTTCAACCCGGAGCGGATCCTGCTCGGCGGCTGGGCCGGCCTGGTGCTCGGCCCGCGCCTGCTGCCGCGCATCCGGCAGGTCGCCGCGCAGTACGCCCTGCGCCACGCGTTCGGCTCGACCGAGATCGGCATGTGCGGCCTCGGCCCGGACGCGGTCGCCCGCGGCGCCGGCACCCTCCCGGTCGCCGCGTTCCTCGCGGACGGCGGCTCGCGACCGCACGGCGCGCGGCGGGTCGAGGAGCGGGCCGGGTAGCCGCGACCCAGTCGGACCGACATCAGAACCCTGATCGTATTCAGATCTCACGCTCCCCGCCGTCGGTATGGCCCCCCTGAGTTTCTATGCCTGCCGGAGCGGATGAGCCACGAGTTCTCGGCGGCAGTCTGACCGGCAGTCTGGTCGGCAGCCGCGCCGTCCGCCGCGATGACGATCATGACGGGTCCCGGATCGTTAGACTGGACCCATGCCGCGACGAGTAGCCACCAACACCGACGTAGACCGGGATGCGCTGATCACCTTCCTGCGTCCCAGACACAACGGCCTGCTCATCACGACGCGGGCCGACGGCGCCCCGCAGGCGTCGCCGGTCACCTGCGGCGTGGACGAGTCGGGCCGCATCGTCGTGTCGACCTATCCGCGGCGGGCCAAGACGCGCAACGCCCGGCGCGACCCCCGGGTGAGCATCGTCGTGCTCTCCGACGACTTCGGCGGCGCGTGGGTGCAGGTCTACGGGACGGCCGAGCTGATCGACGCGGCGGCCGACACCGAGCCGTTCGTCGAGTACTTCCGCTGCATCGCGGGCGAGCACTCGGACTGGGACGAGTACCGCGAGGCGATGGTGAAGCAGGGCAAGACCCTGCTGCGCATCACGCCCGAGCGGTGGAGCCCGATCGCCACCGGCGGCTTTCCCCCGGAGCTCGCCGAGGACCGGGCCTGAGGCAGCCGGGACGACGGAAAGGGGCTCCGCGCGACCCCAGGGGAGGGTCGAGAGGTGCGCGCGGAGCCCGGCGTCCCCGGAGGCGTGCGGCCGCTGGCGGGAGGGGCGGCGGCACGCGCAAGATCGTTGGGACGCGGCCGGAATCCGGTCCATCCGGTCTGCCGGATCCCTGCGGTCCAGCATAATCGGGCGACCTCGCAACTCGGTCGAGAAACCAAGATCGGCGGCGGCGGCTTTGGGCTATGGTGGGCCGATGGCACTGGAATGGGAGCAGGTTGTCATCGATTCCGCAGATCCCGTCGCGCTCGGGCGCTGGTGGGCGGACGTGCTGGGCTGGGTGGTGCTGAACGACTCGGCCGAGGAGTTCGAGATCCGCCCGGCCGAGGACCGTCTGCCCGGGCTGATCTTCGTCCCGGTGCGCGAGCCCAGGCAGGCGAAGAACCGGCTGCACCTGGACTTCCGGCCGGACGACCAGCAGGCCGAGGTCGAGCGGTTCGTCCGGGCCGGGGCGCGCCGCCCCGACATCGGACAGGGGGCGCAGCCCTGGGTCGTGCTCGCCGACCCGGAGGGCAACGAGTTCTGCGTCCTGTCCACCCGCAAGGCCTGAGCGGGCGGTAAGTCCCGACGCACCCCGGCGGCCAGGACACTGATACCTCCGGCAGGCCGGAGAACGGAGGTGGCTCCGCGAGCACCCCGGGGGAGGGGTTCGAGTGGTGCGCGCGGAGCCGGGCGCCCCCGGAACGCGGGGCCGCAGGGGGGAAGTGCGGCCACGCGGAAATCATCGGGTGACGCGGGGATCCGGCGTGCCAGATCCCTACAGTCAAGCTTATGCGTTGCGGCACGTACTGCGGTGCGGAATCGGAACGGCGGACCTTGCGGATGCGTTGGGTCGGACGAGGCCGGCGACGGAGGGTGGCGGACGCGGCCGGGCAGCCTGGCCGCGCCCGCCGATCCGATCGCGGCGCGCGCCGACGCTTGTCCGTCGGGGCGCGCGCCTGCATCATCCCGCTGTTCTCGTGGTCGGGGATGTGGCGGTGCCAGACGTGGCCGGACCCTTTGTCGAGTCGAAGCCGAAGCCCTCTCAGGTCTGGCCGGGCAGGTTCAGGACCTGGTGTGTGGCGTTGGCCATCAGGTCGGCGAACGACGACTGCGCGGATGCCGTGGCCGGCCCCGGCGCGTCCCGCACCTCCCATCGGATCCGGCCGGTGCGGTCGATGACGAAGACGAAGTTGCTGTGCACCATCATCCCCGACATCATGCCCGGCGCGAGCTTCTCGTAGGCGTCCCACACCTGTTCGAGGTCGGTGACCGTACCGGTGAGGAAGAGCCAGTCGGGCAGTGTCGCAAGACCCAGACGGTGGTCGAACGCCCGGATGAACGTCGCGCGCGAGTGCATCGTGCCGGCGGCGACCGCCACCAGTTCCACCTGGCTGCCCGCGTCGCCGAGCAGGGAGTCGGCCGTGCGCAGCTGCTGCGCGATCTGCGGGCAGCCGGGGCACACCGGGTCGAGGAAGGTCAGCAGCACCACCTTGCCGCGCATGGATGCGAGGCTGACCGGCCGAGCGGACTCGCCGCTGGTGAGCTGGAAGCCGGGCGCCTGGAGGTCCAGCCGCACCGGCGCGCCGACGAGGGCCTGCGCGATGATCGGATCCGCGTTGGAGCTCGCCGACGCCGCCGCCATCGGGACCGCGCCGACGAGGACGACGCCGACGGCGCCCAGCGCGGTCAGCGACCGCAGGTTCGCCGTGGCCAGCGCCTGACGCAGCGTTCTGAAACTCAGGGAGCTGGCACCCAATGCCCTGATATGTGTCCTGATGCCCGGTGCCTCGGCCGGCGAGAGCCCTTCGGCGGCTTCGACCGGCTGTTCGGCGACGGCGAGAAGACCGCCTTGCAGCAGCAGCAGCCACGGGATCATGCTGTTCGGGTCGGTGCCGTAACCGCCGGGAACGCCGAGATCCTGCACCAGCACCCAGACTGCAAGACAGAACACTGTCGCGGCGGGCATTGCGACGCGCAGGATCTGCGGTCGGCCGCTGACGAATGCTGCGCCGAGCGCGCCGAGTGCGACGACCACGAACAGGTTCACCGCGAACCCGTTGGCGCTCGCGAACGACGCGAACGTGGACAGCATCGACGCCTGGGCGTGCGGCTGGGGGACCTGCGCCATGTCGGAGACCATTGCGGGGAGCATTCCGGAGCCGCCGCCCTGCCAGGAGCCGCGGCCCGGCCATGCCTGCAGCACGGCCATCCCCGCCCAGAACAGACCGATGCCGGTCAGCAGCGACCGGCCCAGCCGGGGCCCGGCCCATGCGCGCGCCGGCAGCACGAGCAGCGCACCGGCCGCCACGTAGAGGACGACCGCGCCGGGAGCGCCGGAGAGCCACGTCAGCCCCGGTGCGAAGATCCCGCCGAAGGCCTCGCCGAACACCCACACGACCAGGCCCCACGCCACGCTGGCCAGCCCCGCCAGCCGGGACGACCGGCCGGTCGCCGAGACGAGCAGCCACAGGCCGATCCCGGCCTGGATCCACACCGACGCGGCCGCGGCCTGCACCGGGTGGTACGACCAGACGGTGCCGCCGAAGTTGGCCACGGCCTGGACCCAGCCCGGTGAGGCCGCCGCGACCGGCTCGATGACCTGCGAGGGCAGCCCGCCGGCCATCTTCGGCTGGGCCTGCAGGATCGCGTCGAAGATCCACAGAATGCCGAACGCGAGGCGCAGCAACCGCCGCGCGCGCGGCTCGGTCTGCGGTGCGGCCGTCGGTTCCGACCGCGGCTGCGCGGCCCTCAGGCCGCGCGCCACCCGGTGGGCGATCGCCAGCGCGACGAAGATGGCTGCGACGATCGCCAGTTGGTAGAGCAGGGCGGACCGGAACGCGGCGACCAGCGCAGGGTTCGCCGCGTCCAGTCCGGACGTCATGCCAGGCATGAAACGGTCCGCCTCACTTGACCGGGATGTAGGGGCGCATCATCTCGTTGTCCTCGTGGTCGAGGATGTGGCAGTGGAGCATGTACGCGGGCCCCACCGTCGGGTCGAAGGAGTACAGGTTCTGCCCCGGCTTCACGCCGTTGATGGCGGTGGCCTGCGGCGCCCAGCGGATCGCGTACCGGTTCACGTAGCCGGGGAACACCTTGGCCACGTCCTTCCAGCCCGCCTCGCTGGGGTTGGGCGGGATCACCGGGCCGCTCAGGAACGGGGTGAAGGCGGGGTTGCCGCCCATCGCGCCGTCCGCGTTGGGGTTGAAGTAGTTCAGCGGCGGGCCGTAGCCGGGGATGATCGTCCCGGGCGGGTACGTGATGGGGCCCCACGTCCCGTCGGCGGTCTCGCCGTTGGAGGTGCCGCCGGGGAACGCGGCCGCCCAGGCGTCCAGGTAGGTGGGCTGGCCGGTGTTCGGGTCGATGACCACCGCCTGGCGGTTGAGCAGCTGGAACTGGATCAGGTGGATGTGGATCGGGTGCGCGTCCACCGTCGTGTTGAGGAACTCCCACACCTCGGTCGAGCCGACCCGCGGCAGCTCGGACATGTACAGGCCCTGACCGGACTGGTCGGCCCCGAAGCCGGGGATGGGCGGCGTCCCGGGGGCGTCGCGCTCGCCGCTCCACTTGGTGTTGTTGATCACGTCGATGACCGGGGTGCCCACGGTGTTGCCGCCGTTGCCGAGCAGATCTTCGAACTCGAACAGGACGAGCTGCCGCCTGTTGTTGGGGGCGACGCCCGCGGCCAGCGTCCCGGCGGCGGGGTTGACCAGCCGCACGATGGCCGGCTCCTGGTTGCTCCCGCCCCGCAGCGGCGCGCCGCCCGCCGGATTGTAGGTGGTGTCCTTGCTCGACAGCGGCAGCGTCACCTTGAACTGCATGACCTGCCGGGTCGGATCGGCGGGGTCGAGCTCCGCCCCGCTGGGGAACGGCACCTGCGCATCGTTGGTGACGGTGAAGGCCTTCCCCTGCTGGTTCGTGAAGTCGATGATGATGTCGGCCCGCTCGGACGGCGCGATGAACAGCCGCGTGGACGGCGTGGGCGTGCCGTCGCTGGCCGGCTCGGGCAGCCCGAGGAGCGTGACCGGCGTGTCCATCAGCCCGCCGTCCGTGCCGATCTGGTACATGGCCGGTCCGGTGGCGCCGCTGGCCGTGTTGACCAGGCCCATGCGCAGGAACCTCGCGTTGCTGCCGTTGACGATCCGGAACCGGTAGCGGCGCGGTTCGACGTTGAGGAAGGGCCACGTCCGGCCGTTGACGAGCATCGTGTCGCCGAAGAACTCCGGGATCCAGAACGGGTGGATCTGCGGGTTGCTGGGCGGTCCGTCGACCAGCGAGGGGTTGTTGTTGCTGTCGGGGAACAGCAGCTGCCCGTTCGTGTCGAACTGCCGGTCCTGGATCAGCAGCTCGATCTCCTGGTTGCCGGCGGGCAGGCACAGCGGGTTGCCGGGCAGCCCGGTGTCGAACTGGTCGCGGATGAAGTAGAAGGCCGCCAGTCCGGAGTAGACGTTGAGGCGGGTGACCCCCAGCGCGTGGTCGTGGAACCACAGCGTCGTCGCCTGCTGGTTGTTGGGGTAGTCGTACACGGCGGAGTTGGCGCTGGTGGCCGCCGCCGTGAAGTACCCCTTGCCGTGCAGGCCGTTGCTGGTGAACCAGGCCTCGGGCACGCCGTCCGACGTGGACTGGTTCTCGCCGCCGTGCAGGTGGACGACGGTCGGGATCGGCCCGCTGTAAGGGGTCATCTGCATCCCCTGCTGGAGCGGATCGGCCCAGTGGATGGTCTGGTCGTAGGTCAGGTAGTTGCGCAGCACCGGGGACGACGGGAGGTTGTTCACGAACTTCACCGAGGCCGGGGTGCCCTTCTTCACCTCCAGCGTCACGCCCGGGTACTGCGGCGCGGCGTTGGCGCCGAGCTGCCCGGCCGCGTACCCCCACAGGAACGTGCCCTTGGCGAAGGGTGCCCGCAGCGACGAGTAGAACGCGTCCGGCAGCACCTTCTGCTGGAACTCGAACATGCCCACCTGCAGGGACGTGCCCTGCACCCGCCGGCCCACGAAGGTGGGCAGCGCGGTGACGAACTGGGCGACGTTCGCGCCCGGCAGCGCCGTCTGCGGCACCCGGACGGACGCGCTCGCGTTCTGGAAGAGTGACGGCAGCTCAATGCCCATCACCGCCCCGGCCCCCGCCAGTCCCCCGAGCTTCATCAAGTCTCTACGACTCAGCCGAGCCATCGTTGCGTCTCCCTGATACGTTAATGTATTGATGCATGGTGTGGCGAGACCGGTCCCGCCGGGGATCCGCGCGTGTCGGCGGCATTGCCAGAATCGGTCTCGACGCGTATCGCGCCGATCGTGTGCATTACGCGGGCGCAATGGTGGATATCGGACACGCACTCGCGGATCGCATACGCCCGCGGCGGACTGCCCGGCAGCGGCCGCGGGAAAGTGGGTGCTGATATCAGATGTCAGATGGACGGTTCGGCGGTGGCCCGCTCGATCGGCGTTGGGGGAAGACGATCAACGATGAGGAATCCCCGGTGCGGCCGACCCGCTTCAGGGCGCGCGAATCCCCCTGTTGCATTGACATGGAGATCTCCAACAGGAAACTGCGTGCCCGTAATTCGGCGCATCCGGCAGCAGGGCCGCACCAGAGCAGGTCCGGGCGTCTTTACGGGCGTTACTTCATTTTCGGCGCACCCTAGACCCCGCGGAGGGGGTAGTCAATGGTCTGTGTTGAAAATGGGGCAAGATTCTATTTCGGTCCGGCATCGTGGCTTGTCCACTGGTCATTTCGCGTGGACCAGCAGGTTCGCCGGAGGGGTTTTCGGTTTCGGGCGGCGATCTGAGGAAGGCTCCGGAATTTGTTCGCCAGGCGAACATGAAGAGAGTCTTTAAAATTGTGGGAATTACTAAATCATGAACCTGTCAATATGGTTTTGTCCGGGCTGCGGGAATGTTGCCCGCGGCTTTATCTGCCGGAGCTGGAGGCAATGCGACAGTCCGGGAGGATTCATTGTTGGATATTGCGGGTCCCGGCTCCGCGGTTGTCAGTGTGCTGTCGGGACCGGTTGGACGCGGCGGTGCGGTCGGCGTGCGGCGGACACCGCGAGCAGCGTCGCAGGGCACGGAGGGTGCGAACGTGATCAGGCCGGGGCGGACGTGGCAGGTCGTCCTTCCTGCGGCCGATGCGTCGGGGAAGGCGGCCGCCCGGCCCGGTTCCGGTCGCGGGCGCGCGGTCCGCACCGGTTCCGCGGAGCCGCCGCGGAACCCCACCGACATCAAGCCTCTGAATCGCTGCCCTTCGCCGGCCCGGCGGCGCTCTGCCCGGCCTCCGGCACGCCGAGCCGCGTGTAGAGCGCCAGCGCCTCGCGGCGGTGGTCCTGCGCCCGGGCCGCCTCGCCGAGCGCCGCGTGGGCCCTCGCCAGGCCGCGGTGCGCGTTGGCCAGCTCGTAGTCGTTGGCCAGCTGCTCGGCGAGGTCGCGGGCGGCGGCGTGCTGCGCCAGGGCGAATTCCGGGCGGCCCTCGGCCAGGCTCAGCTCGCCGAGGATGTTGAGCAGCTCCGACTCGGCGTCCGGGTAGCCGTCCTCGCGGGACACGGCCAGCGCCCGCTCGAGGTGGGCGGCGGCCTGTTCGTGCCGGCCCAGCCGCAGCTCGACCCGGCCCAGCCGGCTGCGCGCGTCGACCTCGCCGGCCCGGTC
>DASYAE010000198.1:0-15562 GCA_036501535.1 Actinocrinis sp.
AAAAACTTTCCACCCAAGCCCATGCGGGCCCAAGTCATATCCGGTATTAGCCCCGGTTTCCCGGAGTTATCCCAGAGCAGGGGGCAGGTTACCCACGTGTTACTCACCCGTTCGCCACTAACCACCAGCCGAAACCAGTGATCCGTTCGACTTGCATGTGTTAAGCACGCCGCCAGCGTTCGTCCTGAGCCAGGATCAAACTCTCCAAAAAAGAATCCGAATAATCCCGGCAAACATCCCGACGAGGGTCGGGACCATCCACCACATACATCAAAATACATGGCATCATAGACAATGACACACTGTTGAGTTCTCAAGAAACAGACACACCCACAAACGCCTCTCACAGCGCCCACGGAGTGGTTACTTCGAAAAGGAAGCCGACCCGAGGCCGACTTTCTCAGTGACGAGACTTCGTCGTAATCGACTCTACCACGTCTGCCGCGATGCTCTTGCCAGATATCTGCTCCGGCCATAGCCTGAAGGCTTGGGCCGAAGATCATCACCCGGTTTTGCGGCAACTCGTCTACTCTAGGCCAGCCGTCTCGGACCGTCAAGTCCTGTGCGGGGCGCAAGGGCCAGAGCAGCGGGGTTGCGCCGGAAAGCCTTCATCCGGCCCGTATTTGACTCCGCCTCAGCCGACGCCGGGCTCGTCGTCCATGCGGTCGACCGCGTCCAGGTCGCCGCCCTCGCCGCGGCGGAACGCCGCGCGGCCCACGACGAAGACGTAGCAGAGGAAGCCCACCTCGACGCAGACGCCGATGCCGATGCGGGCGAACGCCGGCAGATCGGACGGCGTGACGAAGGCCTCGATCAAGCCGGTGCACAGCAGGGTCATGATGACGCCGATGCCGACCACGGCCGCGGTGCGGCCCTCGTGCTCCAGCGCCGCGAGGCGGGTTCGCGGGCCCGGGTCGATCATCGTCCAGCCCAGCCTCAGGCCCACGCCCGCCGCCACGAAAAGCGAGGTGAGCTCGAGCATCCCGTGCGGCGCGATCAGCACGAAGTACTCGTCGCCGCGGCCGGCCGAGACCATCACCGAGCCGGTCTCGGCGAGGTTCGCCACGTTCTCCCAGAGGAAGTAGAGCACCGGGATACCGAGCAGCGCCCCGGAGAACAGCGTCTCCAGCGCCAGGAAGAAGTTGTGCGTCCACACCTGCGCCGCGAAGTCCTCGGCGGGCGCGCTGCTGTAGTAGGACTGGAACAAGCCGCCGGGCTCCGAGTACTGCCGCGCCTCGTCCGGCGGTATCAGCGAGTTCCGGATGTCGGGGTGCGTCACCAGCCACCAGCCGAGCAGCAACGACGCCACCAGCGAGACCACGGCGACCGATCCCCACCACCAGCGCGACCGGTAAAGCGCCGCCGGGAGCTTCGCCGTGAAGAAGCTCCGCACCGCGTCGAGGCTTGATACCCGGGGCGCGGTAAGGGCGGCGCGCGACATCGCGAGGGTCGCGGAGAGCCTGCCGACCAGTTCCGTGTCAGGCAACTCGGTGCGGACCACGGACAGGTCGGTCGCGGTCGCCTGATGCAGCGACAGCAACTCGTCCACCTCGGCCACGGACAGCGTGCGGCGGCGCGCCAGGCGGTCGAGCCTGTTCCACTGCGGTGCGTGCCGTGCGACGAACGAGTCGATGTCCAACCCCGGTCCACCCCAACGCTCAGCTGATCTACCTGTAGCGCGGCGTACGCCTAACGCTCCGCTGGTGCCCACCGTACCGGCGGTGCCTGGCAGACTGCCAGGTCCGTACTCTACGGTGGGCACCAGCCGGACGGGCCGAAGAACCAGTGGGGGATACGTGTCCGAGTTGGTCATCGCCGAGGGCGTCGAACTCGAGCTGCGCCCGGCCAGGCTCACCAGCCGCTGCGCCGCGCTGCTGCTCGACTTCGCGATCCAGGGCATGCTGACCCTGCTGCTGCACGCGATCGTCTTCAGCACGATCTGGCGCAACAGCAACGCCGACTCGAACAACGCCTTCTGGATCGTCATCATCGTGATCGTGACCCTCGGCTACCCGGTCACGATGGAGACCCTGACCGTCGGCCGCTCGATCGGGAAGCTCGCGCTGGGCCTGCGGATCGTGCGCGTGGACGGCGGGCCGGAGCGGTTCCGCCACGCGCTGGCCCGCGCGCTGGCCGGGCTGTTCGCCGACCTCAACCTGCCGATGTTCGCCGCGGTCGTGCTCGGCGAGTCCTCGCCGCTGTGGCTGGTCCTGGTCGGCACGCCGGGCGCTTTCGCCTCGGTCGCCTCGCGGCGCGGGCAGCGGATCGGCGACCTGCTGGCCGGCACGATCGCGATCCGGGAGCGCAACGTGACCCGGTTCGGCGCGCTGCCGGTGCTGCCCTCCCCCGCGCTGCTCGCCTGGGCCGAGCGGGCCTCGGTCGGCGAGGTGCCGGCCGGTCTTGTGGTCGCCGCGCGACAGCTGATCTCGCGGGTGTTCGAGCTGGACCGGCCGGCCGCCGCGCGCCTGGCCACCGAGCTGGCCGGGCAGGTCTCCGCCTACGTGAACCCGGCGCCGCCGCCCGGCACCCCGGCCTACCTCTACCTGGTCGCGGTGACCGGCGAGCGGTTCCGGCGGGAGACCGGCGGCCCGCTGGTCGGCATGACGCCGTTCAGCCCGGTGCCCATGGCTTACGGCCTCCCGCCGGTGCCGCCGGGGATGCCCTCGGGAATGCCGCCGAACCCGGCGTATCGGGCCGGGCCGGCGTTCGGAGACGCGGGGCCGATGCCCGGCGGACCGCAAGGCCGCCGGGTCGGGTCGCGAGCCCACCGCTGAGCCGGTGTTCCGGTTCCTGTTCCGATTCCGGTCCTGCGGCGGGCGCGGTCCGACGACCCGTCAGTAGCGGTAGTGGTCCGACTTGTACGGACCGTCGACCTTCACGCCGATGTACGCGGCCTGCTTGTCGGTCAGCGTGGTCAGGTGCACGCCCAGAGCGCCGAGGTGCATCCGGGCCACCTTCTCGTCGAGCTGCTTGGGCAGCCGGTAGACTCCGATCGGGTACTCCTCCGGCTTGGTGAACAGCTCGATTTGGGCCAGCACCTGGTTGGCGAAGGAGTTCGACATCACGAAGCTGGGGTGGCCGGTGGCATTGCCAAGGTTCAGCAGCCGCCCCTCGGACAGGATGATCACGGTGTGCCCGTCGGCGAACCGCCACTCGTGCACCTGCGGCTTGACCTCGGTCTTCACGATGCCGGGCAGCGCGGCCAGGCCGGCCATGTCGATCTCGTTGTCGAAGTGCCCGATGTTGCCCACGATCGCCTGGTGCTTCATCCGGGACATCTGCTCGGCCGAGATGATGTCCCGGTTGCCGGTCGCGGTGACGAAGATGTCCGCGGTCCCGACCACGTCGTCGAGCGTGGCCACCTGGTAGCCGTCCATCGCGGCCTGGAGCGCGCAGATCGGGTCGATCTCGGTGATCACCACCCGGGCGCCCTGGCCGCGCAGCGACTCGGCGCAGCCCTTGCCGACGTCGCCGTAGCCGCAGATCACTGCGACCTTGCCGCCGACCAGCACGTCGGTGGCCCGGTTGATGCCGTCGACCAGCGAGTGCCGGCAGCCGTAGCGGTTGTCGAACTTGGACTTGGTGACCGCGTCGTTGACGTTGATGGCCGGGAACTTCAGGGTGCCGGCCTCGAACATCTCGTAGTGCCGGTGCACGCCGGTGGTGGTCTCCTCGGTGACGCCGCGGACCGAGTCGGCGACCCGGGTCCAGCGCTTGCCGTCCGCGGCCAGCGAGGCGCGCAGCGAGGCGAGGATGACGAGCCACTCCTCCGGGTCGTCGGCGGCGGGCTCGGGGATCTTGCCGGCCGCCTCGAACTCGGCGCCCCGGTGCACGAACAGGGTCGCGTCGCCGCCGTCGTCGAGGATCATGTTGGGCTCATCGCCGCCCGGCCAGGACAGCGCGCGCTCGGTGCACCACCAGTACTCTTCGAGCGTCTCGCCCTTCCACGCGAAGACGGGCACGCCGGCCGGGTTCTCCGGCGTGCCGTCCGGACCGACCGCGATCGCCGCGGCGGCGTGGTCCTGGGTGGAGAAGATGTTGCAGGACGCCCAGCGCACCCGGGCGCCGAGCGCGACCAGGGTCTCGATGAGCACGGCGGTCTGCACCGTCATGTGCAGCGAGCCGGTGATCCGGGCCCCGTGCAGCGGCTGTGTCTCGGCGAACTCGCGGCGCACGGCCATCAGGCCGGGCATCTCGTGTTCCGCCAGCTGGATCTCCTTGCGGCCGAAGGCGGCCAGCGAGAGGTCGGCCACCTTGAAGTCGGCGTGCGCCATTGTCCACTCCTCCTGAAGGTCTCGCGCGTCAGTCTACGAGTATGACGGGGCGGGTCCGGACGCAGAGGCCTCGACGGCCGGTCGAACCGGCGGTTCAGGGGAGTGCAGGGGTGGTGGTCAGGAGCTCCAGAGATCCCGCATGGAGCTCTCGGTCGTGGTGAACGATCCGTGTGTCGCCTCGAGCTGGGAGGCGATCTGGAGCAGGAGCGAGTGCAGGTCGGAGGAGGCAGAGCTCCACCGGGCCTGCTGGTAGTGGTAGTTCGAGGCGGCCGAGCCGGACCACTCCGCGGCCACCCGGTTGACCGCCGTCTGCAGCTCGTCGAGCTGCTCGTAGATGTTCGCCGCCACCGACCGTACCGACGCTGCCGCATCTTGGACATCGTCGAACTTGAGGGCGACTTCCCCGCTGCTCACCGGCGCTCCTGTTTCCCCAGACACACGTACCGTCCCGAAAAGCTAGAACCTCAGCGCAGACAACTTGCGAACGAACATCCGGTCCGAACCACGCTCAGTCCCCATGTTCCCGATACTTCGGTGTTGCAGTCATTCCCCGCGACCCCGCCCTTTGCCGCGTGTGTTCAGGCGACCATGTTAGCGGGGGCCGAGGACTGCTGACATCGACTCCGCGAAGTTCTTGGCATCATCGTTATCGACTCCGGCGCGCAGACACGGACCTGCGGCCGGGCGGAGCCGGGATCTGCTGCGCGGGCGGGCTACTGCGCGGTGCGCAGCCGGTACTCCTCGATGGTGCGCCCCTGGTCAGCGTCCGCTCCGGTGAGCAGCGCGACGTAGGCCGCGGAGAAGTCGGCCAGCGCGACCAGTTGCGCGGCCCGGGCCAGCGGATCAGGGTACTGCGTGGAAAAGGTGGTCAGCGGCATCCCCTTTTCGCGCACCAGCGCCTCGGCCACGGCGGTGCGCGGGTCGACGCCCTCCTCGGAGATCAGCACCACCGCGGCGCGGCCGGACGCCGCGGCGCCGCCGTCCTCGAAGGGGTCGTAGAAGGGGTCGGCCGAGCCGGCCGCCAGCGGCCCGTCGAGCAGGCCGAGCTGGCCGCGCCCGAGGTCGGCCAGCGCCGCGTGCGAGACGAGCAGGCCGGCGCGTAGGGCGACCTGGTCGGCGAAGCGCTCGGCCGCTATGGCGGCGATCCGGCCGCCGGCCCAGACCGCGGCCGAACTCTCGGCGATCCGCAGCGCGATCTCCTTGGCCGGGTTGACGAACGGCTCCTGGCTGGGCCGGCAGCGCACTGCGGTCTCGTCCGCCGCGGCGGCGGCCGCCTCGTAGTCCGGGCGGGGCAGCACGCCGGCGGTCTCGAGGGCGATGAAGACCGGGACGGCGACGGACCAGAACCGGGCCCAGACCGGCGCCTGCTCGTCCCCCATGGCGATCAGGGTTCCGCGCACCCGCTGGCACAGCTCGCCGACCGGCGAGGACCCCGGGGCGATGCACACCACCCGGCTGCCGCGCCGGGCCGCCTCGCCGAGCGCCTGGCAGATCTCCGGCGCCCGTCCGGCCGTGGAGGCGACCACCACCAGGTCGAGCGGGCCGACCCAGCCGGGCAGCGCGGGCCCGGGCACCGGCACGATCGGGACCGTGGCGCCCGCTCCGGCGGCCGCGCCGATCAGCCCGGCGATGGTGGCGCCGGTGCCGTAGCCGATGACGACCGCGGCGCGCGGCCGGCCGTCCTGCGCCATGAGGTCCAGCGCCTGCGCGGCCGGCTCGTCGAACTCGCGCAGCGCGGCCGCGCGGCGGATCCGGGCGCCGCTGGCGGCGATCAGGCGCAGGGTGGAGCCCCGGTCGGCCGCCTCCGCAGCCTCGGCGTCGGAGAGCAGCTCTTCATGCAGTTCCACGGTCACTCCCGCAGTGTCCCGGCCGAGGCGGCCCGGTGTCCGGAGGCACGACTCTCAAATAGCACAGTGTTCGGACAGCTCAGTGTTCGGATGGCGCAGCGTTCGGATGGAGCCTCGTTCGGGCTACGGGGTCGCGTGGGTCTTGCGTGCCTCGTCGATGAGCATCACCGGGATGTGGTCGCGCACCGGGTAGGCCAGGGCGCAGCCGGCGTCGGTGCAGACCAGCTCGGAGTTCTCGGCGTCCTCGCGCAGCGGGGAGCGGCAGGACGGGCAGGCGAGGATCTCCAGCAGGGACGGTTCGACCAGGTCGGCCATCGGTGACTCCCGTTCGGCTTCAGTAGCGTCTGACTCGGTGGCGTCTGACCTGCTTACCTTATGCCCGCACGATCTCCAGGACCGCGTCGCGGATCTCGGCGACCTCGTCCGGCGTGCGGGCCTCGACGTTGAGCCGCAGCAGCGGCTCGGTGTTCGAGGGGCGCAGGTTGAACCACCAGTCCGGGCCCGCGACGGTCAGGCCGTCGAGCTCGTCGAGGGTGACGCCGTCGCGGCCCCCGTACTCGGCGCGCACCGCGGCGGTCCGGCCGGCCTGGTCGGCGACCTCGCTGTTGATCTCGCCGGAGGCGGCGTACCGGGAGTACTCGCCGACCAGCTCGGACAGGGTCCGGTCCTGCTCGCCGAGGGCGGCGAGGACGTGCATGGCGGCCAGCATGCCGGTGTCGGCGTTCCAGAAGTCGGCGAAGTAGTAGTGCGCCGAGTGCTCGCCGCCGAAGACCGCGCCGGTCTCGGCCATCTCCTGCTTGATGAAGGAGTGGCCGACGCGGGTGCGCACCGGGTTGCCGCCGTGCTCGCGCACGATCTCGGGCACCGCCCACGAGGTGATCAGGTTGTGGATGATGGTGGCGCCGCGGACGCCCTTCGACGCCGCCTTGGCCAGCTCGCGCACGGCGACCAGGGCGGTGACCGCGGAGGGCGGAACCGGTTCGCCGCGCTCGTCCACCACGAAGCAGCGGTCTGCGTCGCCGTCGAAGGCCAGGCCGATGTCCGCGCCGGCGTCCACGACCTTCTTCTGCAGGTCGACGAGGTTCTTCGGGTCCAGCGGGTTGGCCTCGTGGTTCGGGAACGAGCCGTCCAGCTCGAAGTACATCGGCACCAGGTCGACCGGCAGGCCGGCCAGGACGACCGGCACGGTGTGGCCGCCCATGCCGTTGCCCGCGTCGACGACGACCTTGAGCGGGCGGATACCGCTGATGTCGACCAGGGTGCGCAGGTATTCGGCGTAGGCGGGCAGCAGGTCGCGCCGGGAGACCGAGCCGGTGCGGCCGGCCGGGGGCAGTGTGCTGCCGGGGTTCGCCAGCTCGGCCGCGGCCAGGTCGCGGATCTCGGTCAGGCCGGTCTGCTGGCCCACCGGGGCGGCGCCGGCGCGGCACATCTTGATTCCGTTGTACCGGGCCGGATTGTGGCTGGCGGTGAACATCGCGCCGGGCAGGTTCAGGTGGCCGGAGGCGAAGTAGAGCTCGTCGGTGGAGGCAAGCCCGATCTGGACCACGTCGGCGCCCTGCGCGGCGGCGCCGCGGGAGAACGCGTCGGACAGCTCGGGGGACGAGGGGCGCATGTCGCGTCCCACTGTGATAGCCGCAGCGCCGGTGACCTTCACGAAAGCCGAGCCGAGCGCCTCGGCGACCGCCGTGTCGAGCTGGTCGGGCACGATGCCGCGGACGTCGTAGGCCTTGACCAGGTGGGTCAGGTCGCCTGCGGTCGGGTGCGGGGCGTTCACGCTCGGCTGCTCCGTTCCATCCGGGTGGGCGCCGGGCCGGCGCTGGTGGGGTGGTCGCTGTTCGTCACTGCGCGCGGCGAGCCTATCGGTTCTGGCCGTTCGCGCGCTCGCAGGGCTCGAAAGCGCGGTGCGGGCGGGAATCGTCCGGGCGGGTCAGGACTCTGTGTCGCTGACCGCGCGCAGGTGGCCGCGGCGCGGCGGGATGTCGCCGTTCGCGGCGGTGCGCGAGCCGGGCCTCGTGGGGCCGGACTCGGCGTTGCGGGCGTCCCGGGCCGGGTCGGGGGCCGGGGCGCGAGCGGCCTCGCGCACGGCCATGGCCAGCGCCTCGAGGTCGTCGCTGGACGGGGTGCGCCGGCCGGTCTCGGGCGGGGAGAGCCGGACGACCTGCCAGCCGCGCGGGGCGGTCAGCCGTTCGGAGTGTTCCGCGCACAAGTCGTAGCAGTGCGGCTCGGGATACGTGGCCAGCGGCCCGAGGACCGCGGTCGAGTCCGCATAGACATATGTCAGCGTCGCCACGGCCGGGCGGCCGCAAGCGGTGCGCGAACAACGACGGACGGGGCTCACATGCGCGAGTGTATTGCGATGGAACCCGGCGCTGCTATACGCCACGCAAGCTCCCCGGGAGCGCGGAAGCGGCGTTCGCGCGCGCTCGGGGCGGCTCGAAACCCGTTATCCGGTAATAGGCGCAGGCCGGAGTGGGTGTAGACGGAATCGGCGGTCGGCGGGTGCGGCGGCGCGATCAATCACGATTCACACGGGCCTCCGACGCCTCGGGCGGCGCCCGCGATCGCACCCGGCACAGACGGCCACGGGTACGGACCGGTCTGACCGGGCTGCGCGAAATCGCACTGCCACAGAACGGCCTGCCCGGGATACGCTCAGTTCCGTGCACAGTTCAGCGGAGCCCCGGTCGGAGCGGGCGCCCGGGCCGCGCCGGCGCCGGGTGCGGGACCGCCGCGGCCGTGGCCTGCGCGGACCCCTGGCGCCGCCGGAGGTCCCGCTCAGCCTGACCCGGTCGGAGCAGTTCGACGAGCTGGTGCTCGACTCGGTCGAGCAGCTCGAGCGCGGCTGGCCGCAGCTGTCCGGCGTGGAGTTCGCGGTCGAGGAGGTGCCGCCGCCGGGCGAGGAGCAGCTGTCCTCGGATCCGGTGCCGCTGGGCCGGGTGGTGGAGGCGCAGGCGGGCGAGCCGGCCCGGATCGTGGTCTACCGCCGGCCGCTGGAGGTGCGGGCGCCGGTCCGCGCGGAGCTCGGCCTGCTCGTGCACGACGTGGTGGTCGAACTGGTGGCCGATCTGCTCGGCCTCGATCCAGAGATCATCGATCCCGAGTAGGCCGGCCGACCCGCAGACTCAGGACTGTGGGACCGTGCCGGACAGGTCCTGGTGTACCGGCGGGACCTGCACGTCTTCCAGTGCCGTGGTCATCGGCTGGATGGTGAGCCCGCCGTTCCCGTCGGTCATGAGCCGGGCGGCGTAGATGGAGCCCGCGCCACCCATTGGGGTGACGGAGATAGCGAAGGTTGATGCTCCGGGCGGTGCCTGGACCGTCGTGGCGACGGTCGACCCGGCCGGGACCGAGACGGTCTGCGAGACCGGGCTGGTGCCGCCCTCGGCGGTCACCAGGACCTGCGCCCCGGTGGCGCCCTTGTTGGTCAGCTCGACGACGGACCCGGCGGTGTTCGCCGCGACGACCGACTCGCCGGTCAGTGCCGGGACCGGGCTCAGGTACGCGGTGTCGGAGCCGCCCTCGGCGGTCACCTTGACCTCGGCGATGACCGGGGTGCCGCTGGTGCTGTCGATCTCCAGCGCCGCCGGCTCGCCGGAGGTCGGGATCGAGGAGATGTTGACCTGCGCCACCTGGCCGGCGTTCAGCTGCGGGACGGTGACCGTCGGGGTGATCGTGGAGTGGCCGATCCACTTGAGCGTGACCCCGGTGTCCGCGGTCGGCGAGAGCAGCATCAGCTCGAGCTTCATCGGCGTGGACGGGTTGCTCGACGGGGCCGGGACGCCCGGGATGACCAGGTGTGTGGCGGGCTGCTGCGGCAGGACGAAGTCCCGGCCGTTGCCGCCGTCGGAGTCGAGCAGGGCCGCGGCGACCCGGCCGGAGGTGGCGCTGACGTCGACGGCCAGCGGGTTGCCGGCCGCGTTCGAGCCGGAGCCGCCGGCGGCCGTGTTCAGCTGGGTGAGGTCGATGGTGCCGCTGTACTCGCTCTGCGCGCCGACCACCAGGCCCTGGTCGGCGGCCATGGTGGTGGAGCTGATCGGGCCGGAGCCGGTGTAGCCGCTGATGTTGACCTGCGCCGAGACCGCGTCGGTGTCCACCATGTTGAGCAGGGCCTGCTGGTCCGGGCCGAGCTCGGTGCCGATGAACCAGAGGTTGGTGGCGGGGGCGGTGCACGGGGTCGCGGCCAGGCCCTGCTCGTTGGTGACCGAGGTGCTCGAGAGCGTCTCGGTCGCGGTGAAGCCGGGGGCGAAGGCGCCCTCGGCCTGGCCGGTGAAGGGCTGCGACTCCTGGTTCAGGTTGCTGATGTTGCCGGACTGGCCGGTGGAGGTGTAGATCGCGCCGGTCTGGGTGAACGAGAACAGCGGGTCCGTCGTGCCGGCGATCGAGACCCGGGCGAAGTTCCCGGTCGACCCGGACGATCCGGCGGAGGCGGAGGCCGAGGGGCTCGCCGCGGCCGCCTTGTTCGCCGCGGCGTTGAGCGGCGTGTACGCCGCGATGGCGGCGTCGGCGGAGCCGGTCACGATGGGGCAGGCGACCATGGCGCTGTTGACCGGGGCGTCGGTCGGCGCGGCGGCGCCGGTGTTCGACGCGGTCGCGGCGGCGGGCTTGTCCATGTAGCTGTAGCCGACGCCGACGGCGAGCGCGGCGATCACGGCCGCCGCGACCTGGAGCCGGCGCCCGCCCGCGGCGACCGTCTGGCGCGGGTGGCTGACCTGGGCTCCGGCGCGGGCCAGCGAGCCGGCGGCGGCCTTCACCGCCCCGGCCCGGACTTCGGCGGCGCGGGCGGCGGCGGCGCGCGCCGCGGAGGGGCGGCCGCCTGACTCGCCGGCCTGGCGGGTGCGCATGCCGGGCTGGGGGGTCTGGTCGCTCACCGGTATCCGTCCTGCTCGCCGTGACCGGTGCCGTTCCGGTCGTACTCGTACTGCTGCTGGTAGTCGTATCCGTACTCGGCCGGGTAGTGGCCGGACTGGTCCGGCTGGCGCTGCTCGGGCACCGCGTAGCCGGGAGCGGCGGGCTCCGCATAGCCGGGTGCGGCGGGCGCGGGATAGCCGGCGGCCGGCTCGTACGGATTGTCGACGTAGGTCCCGGAGGAGTAAGGGTCCTGCGGGTACTGTTCGGCCTCGGCCTGCGCCCCGGCGTAGGGCGCGGCCGGATACTGGCCGGAGGCATACTGATCCGCGCCGTACTGGGCGGTGCCGTATTGTTCAGCGCTGTACTGATCGGTGCTGTACTGCTCGGCGCTGTATTGATCGGCACCGTACTGTCCGGCCGGGTACTGCTGCGCGGGGTACTGGCCGGTCGCGGAGTACTGGTCGGCCGGGTAGCCGGCGGCCGTGTAAGCGTCCTGACCGTATCCTGCGGATTCCGGCTGCTGCGCGGGGTACTCGGACCCGTACTGCTCGGGGTAGTGCTGGCCGGATTCCGCGGCGCCGGCCTGGTACTGGGCCGCCTCGTACTCCGGCTCCTGATACTGCGCGGCCTGGTACTGCGATTCCTGGTACTGCGATTCCTGATACTGCGCGGTCTGGTACTGCCCGGTCTGCGCCGGATACTGCTGCTCCTCGTAGCCCTCCGGCTCGAAGCCGAGTTCTGCGTTCGTGTACTGCTCCACGGCCGGCGCGGCGGAGACGTCCACCGTCGGCTCGGGCGCTGCGGCCCACTCCGGCACCGGTGCGGGATATCCGCCGGAGCCCATGCGCTCCGGCTCCGGCTCCCGTCGGCGTCCCGGTTCGGGCTCGTAGCCGGGCACGCCGCCGGGTCCCGCGGGACCGCCTGCCGGTCCGTCCGGTCCGTCCGGCGTCTCCGCCTTGGGCTGCTCGAGCCCCGCCTCGATCAGCTCGTCCTCGTCCGGCTCGTCCGCGCGGCGGCCGAACGGCAGAGCCATGATCATCGCGATCAGCGCGACGATGCCCTCGCCGATAAGCAGGCCGGTGTGCGTGTAGGAGTGGAAGCTGATGGTGACCGTGCCGCCGCTCGCGGGCAGCACCCAGCCCTCCAGGTTGCCGACCTCGCCGGCCGTCCCACCGGTGAGCTTTTGGCCGTCGATGGACGCGGACCAGCCGGAGAAGCCCTCCTCGGAGAAGGTCAGCGCGCGCCCGGCCGGGCCCGGCGGCACGACCACGGTCGCGCCGACGCCCTGGGAGCAGATGCGTGTAGTGCCGGCCGGAACGCTGCCGCTGCACTGGTAGGCGACGGGCAGCATGGCGTTCGTCTTCACGTTGACGACGTCGATCCGGCCGAGCGTGAGGCCGGCGGCCGACAGGTCGACGGACCACACGCCGTACTGCTGGTTGCCACCCTGCATCACCGAGTGCTCGGTGAGGGCGGGCAGGCCGTCGAGGGTCTGGCCGACCCCGCTCGAGACCGTGGAGCCGACGAGTACGTACTCGATGTCGAGGACGTCCAGCCCGGCGATCGCGTTGGCGCCGTCTCCGGCCAGCAGTTCGGTGACGGCCTGGTTCAGCGTGGCGGTCTCGCCGGCCGGGACCGGGATGTCGGCGTCGCCGAGCGTCGGCCCCGTGCCGCGCACGAGGTTGTAGTCGATGGCGCCGTTCGCGCCGCCGGTGAGGATCAGGGTGCGCGGGCTCGCCGCGGTCTGGCCCTCGGCGGCGACGTACTGCGGCAGGATCTGCGCCGGGACGCGGGCGACCGGCCCCTGCGCGCCCCGCAGCAGCCACCAGGCGCCCGCGGCGACCGGGGCGAGCGCGGCGGCGATGACGACCAGCACGGTCAGCGGCTGGCGCCAGCCGAAGGAGGCCGAGCCGATGCGCTCGCGCACGCCCTCCGCGCCGACGATCGTGGCGGTGATCAGTCCGAGGCCGAGCATGGCCGTGGAGACGCCGGGCCACAGCGGCGTGGTGTGATCCGCTCCCAGCGGCGTGACCTGCGCGCGGCTTATGGCGACCGCGGAGGCGAAGCCGACGAGGGCCAGGGCCCAAGCCGAGACGACGACGCGGCGGCGGGTTCCACGCAGCAGCGCCGCGAGCGCGGCGAGCAGCAGGCCGACGCCGATCCAGGCCGGGTAGGTGCCCGGGCCGCCGGGGTCGCCGAGCAGCAGCCCGACCGGGCTCGGCGCGGGGCTGTCGAGGCCCGCGCCGGTCAGCCCCGGCTCGACCAGGAAGTTCGACGGGTGCTGGATCAGCGTGAACGACCAGGGCTCGAGCACCGCCAGGGGCATGCCGAGCACGATCACCATGCGGATGACCGTGGCGAAGAAGTTCGAGCGGGCCCGCCATACCACGGTGAGCACGGACAGCGCTGCGAAGCCCAGCGCGAGCAGCCAGGTCACCGGGTTGAAGGCGGTGGCGACGGACAGCAGGAAGGCGCAGGTCCAGGCGGACCGGGTGGAGCCGGGCCGGGCCGGGCTGCCGATCGCGTCGGTCGCGCTGGTGACCACCAGCGGCAGCATGGCGACCGCGACCGCGGTGCCGAGCCGGCCGGAGGCGATCGCGCCGGTGGCGACGGCCAGCAGGCCGTAGGCGTAGGCGCCCCATATACGCAGTGGGGCGGAGGAGGTGACCCGGCGCAGCGCGCGCGACGCGCTCAGCCCCGCCAGCGGGACCGAGCCGATCAGCAGGACGGCGACCGCCAGGTCGGCCTTGCCCGCCAGGATCGTGGCCAGCATCGCCACCACGGCCAGGTAGGGCGGCGCGGCAGCGGTGCTGCCGAGGCCTACCGGATGCCACGCGGCGAGGAATTCGCTCCACAGGTCGGAGGCCCCGCCGGGCGAGGGCAGCAGCGCGCCGCCGGCCAGCACGCCGCCGAACAGCAGGGAGCGCGAGGCGATCAGGGCCACCACGGTCAGGCCCAGGCCGACCGCGACGATCGGCATCCGCAGCAGCCGCTTGATCAGCGCGGCGGAGTCGGTGTCCAGCGCCTCGGCCTCCTCGGAGACCGGGCCGCTCTCCACCGTGCGGTGCCGGGACGAGGACTCCTGCTCCATGGGGTCGTCGCCGCGCAGCTGGGTCCAGAAGGTGTCGAAGGCGCTGCGGACCAGGGCGCCGCGCGGCGGGAAGAAGTCCTGCAGGTCCTGCGGGTCGGCGGTGCGGATCTTGCGCCGGACTGAGCGGCCGCGCAGGATCCGGTCCGGCCGGATGGCGAAGCCGGCCGCCGCGAACAGCTCGTCGGCCGCGACGCCGGGCGACTTGGCGAACACGAAGCCGACCGCGCGCAGCAGCGAGCCGAGCACCAGCTTGAAGTAGAGGAGCGGCCAGAACCGGGTGGCCCGGTTGACCGCGACGGTGTAGAGGGCGTGGCTGCGGTCGAGCAGGTGCGGCCGGTTCGCGCCGGCGCTGACCCGGCGCCGCTCGCGGGCGGCGGCCTCGGCGTGGAAGACCATCGCGTCGGGGGCGACCACGACCTTGTAGCCGGCGTTGTTGACCCGCCAGCAGAAGTCGAGGTCGTCGCGGAACAGCGAGATGCCGCGGTCGAAGCCGCGCAGCCGGTCCCACACGTCCCGGCGCACCAGCATGCCGGCCGAGCTGACCGAGAGCACCGGCCGGGCCTCGTCGTGCTGGCCCTGGTCGTGCTCGTTGCGCTCGAGGCCGGTCCAGCGCCGGCCGTTGGCGGCGACGGTGGCGCCCACCTCGAGCAGCTGGCGGCGGTCGTACCAGCCGCGCACCTTCGGCCCGAGCACCACGGCGTCCGGGAAGTCCTCGGCGGTGAGCAGGAGCTGGCCGAGCGCGTCCGGCGCGGGGGCGCTGTCGTCGTGCAGCAGCCAGATCCACTCGACCGGGGTCAGCCCGCTCTCGTAGCCGAACTCGTCGAAGCCGACCGGCGCGGAGGACTTCAGCCCGAACGCGACGGCGGCGCCGTAGCCGGTGGAGCGCTTGCGGTGCAGCACCTGGTCCGGGCCGAGCGCGGTCTCCAGCAGGTCGACGCTGGTGTCCCGCGAGCCGGTGTCGACGGCGATGACCCGCTGGACCGGGCGCTGCTGGTTCAGCAGGGCCTCGAGCACCGAGCCGAGCCAGCGCGAACCGTCATGGCTGACCAGCACTGCGGTCACCACATGGTGGCGCAGCGCCTCGTGCGGATTGGCCCCGCGCTGCGGGGCGGGCCGCACGGGTGCGGTGAACTGGGACGTGCGTGGCGGTGTCATGGATGTGGGCAACACCCGGGGGTCTCGACGGCAGGACTTGTGCGGCCGCCGGCCGGTATCGCCGAGGGCTCATCCGACGGCGGCGGTCGCCCTACCCTATGGGATGCGGCGGGAAACTGGGACGGTTCCCGAAAAGTTATCCACGATTGCCCGGATTTGAGCCGTGGACAAGCCAATCATCACCACACCGGACATCAGAACTGACACGAAGTGAGATCTACACCACAGAGGTCATGTCCCGCCCCGCGATAGCCACCACCCGACCACGATGAGTAGCCCCGAGTTTGAGGTAACACCTCGTCAGATCGAACCAGGCGAAATAATCACCTAACCGCCGCCGGCCAACG
>DASYAE010000199.1:0-9932 GCA_036501535.1 Actinocrinis sp.
CCCCCGGCCGCTACACCGCCCCCGACACCCTGCTCGCCTTCCTCAGCCAACTCTGAAATGTCGCGCCCAACCCCGAGTACCATCACCCCGACCAGGCCGAACAGTCCGGCATCGGCATAGCCGGGCAGTCTACATATCCCAAGAAATGACGACGTCGTCATTTCCTCGGCTGGCACATCCAGCGCCACCGGAAGAAAGGGACCAACCAGCACTACGTCTACACCTATCCCGCCAAGAAGGCGTTGCGCGCCGTCATGGCGAAGGTCAAGACGCTGTGCCGACAGGTCGGCACGAACCAGCCGCTCGACGCCCTGCTGAACCGGATCAACCCGGTACTGCGGGGCTGGTGCGCCTACTTCCGGCCCGGAGTGTCCTCCGCGACCTTCGCCTACCTCAGTCACTATGCGTGGCAGAGCGTATGGCGGTGGCTGCGGCGCAAACACCGCCGGTCCACCTGGAAGTCCCTTCGCCGCCGCTACTGCGGCGCCCGGTGGTGGCCCACCACGGGAGAACGGACCCTGTTCGACCCGGCGAAGGTGGGCACGACCCGCTACCGCTACCGGGGAGCAGCGATCCCGAGCCCCTGGCCGATCACGGAATAACGACCACACGCGACACCCAGACGAGATCTGCGGAGCGCCCGGTGCTCGGAGACGGGCACGCCGGGTGCGGGAAGCGGTCCGGGGAAACGGGCCGGTCGACAAGACCGGAACCGCGCCCCGGACCGACTTCACCGCGATCTGTTCGAGTTCCTGCCCGCCCCGGGCCGCGCCACCCTCGACCTCGGCTGCGGCGAGGGCCGGCTCACCCGCGACCTGGCCGAGCACGGTCACCGGGTGGTCGGCGTCGACATCTCGGCAACGCTGATCGAGGCGGCGCGCGAGGCTCATCCCGGCGGGGAGTACCAAATCGCCGACGCCGCGCGCACGCCCTTCGCCGACGCTTCGTTCGACCTCGTCGTCGCCTACAACAGCCTGATGGACATCGACGACATGCCGGGCGCGGTGCGCGAGGCGGCGCGGTTGCTGGAGCCGGGCGGTCGGCTCGCCGTCTCGATCCTGCATCCCGCGAACAGCGGCCGCACCACCGGCGAGGGCGACGAGACCGGCTTTGTGGTGGACCGCCGCTACTTCGAGCACCGGCGTACCCGCGAGCACACCGAGCGCGACGGGATCCCCATGGTCTTCGCCAGCTACCGGCGCCCGCTGAGCGCCTACACCGCCGCGCTCGAGCAGGCCGGCCTGCTGATCGAGGCGGTCCGCGAGCCGGTCGCCACCCGCGCGGACGGCTCGGCGAGCCCGCTGCCCTGGCACCTGTGGATCAGGGCGCTGCTTCCGGCCGGCGGCCGCTGAGCGCGGCGGACCGTGGGCGAGGCGCCGGGCATGGCGGATCCGCGGGCGGTCGTGCTGGTGGAGGGGAACGGAGCGCTTCGTACGGCGCGGCCTGGAGCGGGCCGGGCTCGTCGGGCCGATGCCGGAGCCGGACCGGCCGCGGCTCGAGGCGCTCGGCTTCTTCGCCTGCTCGGCCGACCTGGAGGACGAGCTGATCCGGGCGGTCGGGCCGCCCGCCGCGGAGCGGTTGGTCGAGGCGGAGGGGCAGCTGCGCTCCTTCCGCACGCTGCAGAACCAGCCCGCGCAGCGCGCCCGCAGCCTGCACGACCAACTTCGTCGGCTGATGAGCGGGCGGTCGGGCGGCAAGGAGCGTTACGCGGCGCTGATGGCCGGCGCGGTGGCGCTCGACCGGGTGCCGCGCCCGCTGGCAGAGGTGCTGGCGTACATCTGCGCGGCCAACTGACTTTCGGAACCGTGGATCATGGAACTGTGAATCATGGATCTGCGTTCCGCGTCCGGTTATCGTGTACGGCATGGTGGGGTCGGTCGGAGGCGTGGTGGCCGGGCGGTACCGGCTGACCGGCGAGATCGGGTGCGGCGGCATGGGCCGCGTGTGGCGCGCCTTCGACGAGACCATCGAGCGGGACGTAGCACTCAAGGAGCTGCTTTTACCCGCCGGCCTCACCGAACCGCAGCGGACGGACCTGCTGGCGCGCATGCTGAACGAGGCGCGGGCGGCGGGGCGCCTGCACCACCCCGGGATCGTGACCGTGTACGACGTGGTGCAGCACGACGGCGCCCCGTGGATCGTGATGGAGCTGATCGCCGGCGCCTCGCTGGCCGAGCAGACCGGCCGGCGGGACTGGCGGGAGGCGGCCCGGATCGGCGCGCAGATCGCGCAGGCCCTCGCGCACGCGCACAAGGCCGGGATCCTGCACCGGGACCTCAAGCCGGACAACGTCCTGCTGGACGGCGAGCGCACCGTGCTCACGGACTTCGGCACCGCGCGGATGCTGGGCGCGACGAGCCGGCTGACCGTGGCCGGGGTGGTGGTCGGCACGCTGGACTTCATGTCCCCGGAACGGCTCGAGGGCCGCGACGCGCAGCCGCCGGGCGCGGAGGACATGTGGAGCCTCGGGGCGACTCTGTACACGATGGTCGAGGGCAGCCCGCCCTTCGCGGCGCCGACCCCGACCGCGCAGCTGACCAGGATCCTGACCGGCGCCGTTCCGCCCGCCGACCACGCCGGGGAGCTCGCCGGGCTGATCAGCTCCCTGCTGAGCAGGGACGCCGGCGGCCGGCCGACCGCACAGCAGGCCGCGGTCGAGCTGCAGCGCCTCGCGCAAAGTCCTTGGCCGGTCGCGGACGCGGACTCGGACACGATGCCTGCGACGCCGGTCTGGAGACGGCACGGGCAGTCTCCGGCGCAGCATCAGGAACCGATGATCGCCGTGTCGCTACAGCAAGGTCCTTTGCCCTCGCCGGCGCAGGCGCAGACGCAGTCGCCGGGGAAGTCCGCGCCCCGGCGCGCCACGCTCCGCGGATGGCGGATCCCACTCGCCGTGCGTATCGGCGTACCAGTGTTCGTGCTTGTGGCCGGCGTCATTCTGGGTACGGTCGGCTACCAGGCGCTCAATCCGCCGAGTGCGGTCGGCGGCACCGGCCCTCGGCGGCGTGCCGGTCTCCAGCCTCTCCTGCCCGACCGCCGGCTTCTGCGAAGCAGTGGAAGACGACGGCACGCTGCATACCTTCGCAAACGGCGCATGGTCGTCCGGTGGCGGCCCGGCCACCTCCGACCTGTTCCAGTCCGTCTCGTGCGCGGGGACCGCGTTCTGCGGCCTGGCCAGCCAGAGCACCTCTGTCTACGCTTACGTACTCACTGGTGGCACCTGGACGCCGACCGCACCCGTCGTCTCGAACGGCGGCATCGACGTCGCCTCCATCTCGTGCCCGCAGACCGGTTTCTGCCTGGCCGTCGACGCAGACGATGTGTACATCTACCAGAACGGAAGCTGGTCGCTGGGCTCGAGGGTCGCGGACCTGACCGGGAACGGGCTCTTGTTCGTCTCGTGCGTGTCGGCGGCGTGGTGCCTGGCCATGACCGCCGGCGGCGCAACATATACGTATCTTGATGGCAACTGGGCTCCCGGGGCGGTGCTGCACCAGTTCGACATATCGCAGCAGTTGCAGTCGCTGTCGTGCGCGAGTGCGTCACTGTGCATCGCCTCCGACGGGGCGGGCGCGTACGTCTTCTCCGGGGCCTCGTGGAGTTTCTGGCCGCTCGACGCGTCTCGGGACTCCAGCGCCGTCTCGTGCCAGCTGAACGGGTTCTGCTTCGTCGCCGCCGCGAGCGATGACACGGCCGAGTACTTCGGGGGCCGTTGGTCGACGGCGGCCGGTCCCTCGCTGTCCAGCGTCTCGTGCGCATCGACGGACTACTGCATGGGCCTGACCTACTCGGGCTCCGCGTATGTCTATCAGTGAGTCTGCCGACGCGACCGGCGCGATCGGGATGCGCTGGGTACTGCTCGGCACACTCTCCGCGAACGCCGCCGCAGTCGCGGGAGCGCTCGTAGCCTAGGCGCATGTTTTTCAGTCCACAGATCAACTACTACGTCGCCGATGTCGAGACGTCGGCGCGCTTCTACTGCGTGCTGCTCGATTTCATCGAGACCTTCCGCACGCCCCAGACCGGTGCGCCGGAGCACGTCGAACTGCGGCTCGGCGACCTGACCCTGGGCGTGGCCTCGGTCGACTCGCTGCGCGACGTGCACGGCATCGACGTCGGCAGCGCCGGGTCGCCCCGGGCCGAGCTCGTCCTGTGGACCGCCGACGTCGACAAGGCGTACGCCGGCCTCCTCACCCAGGGCGCGGCCCCGCTCAGCCCGCCGCACGACTTCCTGGACGGCGCGCTGCGCTCGGCCTGGGTCGCCGATCCCGACGGCAATCCGGTGCAGCTCGTCATGCGCCAGAAGACCTCCGCCGGCACCGAAGGAGCCTGATCCCGGCGCCGAGTATCGGATTCACCGGTCGGATTCACCGGCCTGGTACACCTGTCGGATCACCGGTTCGTCTCGGCGGTGATGTGGTCGAACAGGCCCGGGCGGATCCTGGTGCGCGCTTCCAGCGCCCACGGCTCGTCCAGGCCGCGCAGGTCGAGCGCGGCGCTGTTGTTGAGCAGCATCCCGAAGGCCAGGAACGTCTTGACGGTGACCGGGTCGAGCCCGGTGATCGCGCTGACGGTCTGCCACATCCGGCCGAAGCTGGCCCGCACCGCGTCGCGCACCTCGGCGTCGCCGGCCGCGGCGAAGCCCTGGAGCTGCAGCAGCAGCCCGGTCTGGTCGCCGAGCATGGCGTCGTAGTGCGCGCCCATCTGGGCCAGCGCCTCCCGCCCGGCGGCCGTCCCGGCGGCCTCCCGCATGCCTTCGGTCATCCGGTCGAACGCCGCGCCGACCACTTGGAGGAACAGCTGCTTCTTCGTCCCGAACAGCCGGAACACGTACGCCTGGGTGATCTCCGCCCGCCGTGCGATCGTCTCGGTCGACACGCCGTGCAGCCCGGCGGCCGCGAACTCCTGCGCGGCGATCTGCAGGATCTGCTCGCGCCGCTGCTGCGCGGTCATCCGTCTGGTCGGTGTCGGCTCCACAGCGACATGCTACTGGGCACGTTACTGGTGACTAACCGGTCACCATCCGGTGGTCGACAGCGCGGCCCAGTCCGGCCGCGACGAGGATACTGTGCCGTATGTCGGACAAGCCGATAAGCGAGCTGATGTACGCGCCGCCGCAGGTCTATTCGGCGGTCGTCACGGATCGGTGGGGCAGCACCGAGACCACCCTGGTCAACGACGGTCAGACCTGGACGCTGGGGCTGCGCGGCCGCACCTTCTCGGGCGAGACGCTGGACGGGCTCGACCTGGTCTCGCCGCTCTCGCGGTCCGCCGAGCCGCTGCCGGACCTCGACGACGGCACGCTGTGCTCCTACACCCTCGAGTGGCGCATGCCGATAAGGGTCCTGCTGCTCGTCGGCGCGGCCGGGGCGGGGCGCGGCTCCGGCCGCATCATGGCCCCGCTGGACTGCCGCCTCGTGCTCGGCCCGGAACTCGGCCCCGGCGGCGCGCCGAAGGAGGACCTGGTCCTGGCGCTGCGCCTGCCGACCGGGGCGGTCGCGACGCGCCGGGTCCACGGCTTCTTCGACGACGCGCTGCTCGACCTCCAGCGCCAGATCGCCGGCCGGGCCCGGATCGAGGCCTGCATCACCTGCGCGTTCGGCAGCTTCCAGCCCGGCGGCGGCGGCCTGATCGGGACCATGGGCTGCTTCCGCGACTGCAAGGACGCCTATCGCGCCGTCAGATCCAAGAGCGAGCGCTTCGCCATCTGGGGCCGCAAGACCGGGTACGTGCAGGAGACGTTCCACTGTCCGCAATATGAGCCGGACAAGTCCACTACGAGGTAGCGTGCCGCTCGCGCAGCGCAGCGAAACACCCCTCTGCCGCCGCGTCGTCCGGCCCGTCCGGATACCAGCTGCCGGTCACCACGCCGACGACGCCGGGCTCCGCCTCCGGGGCCGGCTCGCCGGCGACCAGGACGAGCCGAATGTCGATCACCACAGTCTCAGGGGTCGGGACGCCGGCGCCCAGCCGGCGGCCGCGGACCTCGGCCGGCCCGACGCGGCGCTTGAGGCTCGGCTCGGACACCCCGCCGGTGCGAACGAGATCCAGCAGCTGCTCGATCCACACCGGATCCGCGGTCGCGTCATAGATCCAGCGCTTGCCGAGCACGCTGTGCTCGGTCGTCGAGATCAGCGCGTCCTGCGCGCCTCCCAGCGGCGCGCCGCGATACGTCATCGGGACCTGGTAGAGCACTGACCCGTCCCGCACCAGATGCGTCTCGATCCCCACCTCGCCCGCCGGATCCTCCATGCGGAAATAGCCGACCGGGACCAGCGCCGGAACGGAGCCTTCCGCCCCGGCGTACCAGGGCTGCCGCGCGATCCACGGGGGCAGGAACTCGGAGAAGTGCGGCGTCAGCGTCGCGCCGGGATGAATCCTCGCCATCCGCGACAGGCTAGCGGACCGGCAGCGTCGGCAGGGCGGTCAGAACGACTCCCCCTCGAAGGTGAGGAACGGCCGGAACCGGCTCGCCACCACGTCCGCGACCTGGGCCGCGCTCAGCGAGCCGTCCACCCGGATCACCATGATCCCCAGCTCCTCCGCCCGCGCCGCCGCGTCCTGCGCCACCAGCCGGTCCCGCTCCAGCCGGTTCGCCTGGGCCCGCTCCGGGTCGCTCACCCGCTGGTGCACCTTGCGCGCCCTCGGCAGCCGGCGCACCTGGCGGGCGCGGAACTCCTCCGTCGGCACCATCACCACCATCCGCCGCGGCGAAGAGAGCAGCGGCGCCACCAGCTCCGGGCGCAGCCCCCAGCCCTCCGCCAGCACCGGACGGCCGCTGACCAGGGCGCGCAGGTCGTCCAGCGCCCAGCCGAACCGCTCCGGGAAGCCGGCCAGGCTCTTGGCCGCCAGCTCCTCCGGCGACGGCTTGACCCACGTCTCGTCCGGATCGCGGACCTCGGGCACCGGGCGGCCCAGCCGCGCGTCGCGCGCTACGCGCCGGTCCTCGTGCGCGCGGGCGTCGTGGTAGTCGTAGTGATACGCGGTGAGCCCGTAGCGGAAGGCGAGTATCTGAGCCACCGTCGACTTGCCCGACCACTGTCCGCCACCGATCCACAGCGCACCGTGCAGAGTGCCGAACGGATCCCACAGCCTCCCGCCCTTGCGGCCGCTGCCGGTACCGGTCCCGCTGCTCCTTCCGAGCCCGTCGCGCGAACCGTCCCCGCCGTTCCATCCGCTGTTCCGCGCGCTCGCATCCGCGGCGCCCAAAGCTCCCGTGATGCCCATGGCTCCCATTCATCCTGTCCCACCGGCGGTTCCGGGCCCCCGAGCCCGCCGACGGCGCTCGCCCCCACAGGCCAGTATGGTGATCCGCCGGTGGGGCGTCGATCAGCAGATCGTCTCAAGGTGACGTCCGTCATGCGATACAGGCTGGACGAGCAGCCCGATCCGATGGCACCCTCTAAATATGTCGCGAACCGGAATAACCCTTGTCGGTCGGCGTCACGTCGACTACAAGCGTGTTTCCAGCGCGGTCTGTATGCCGACCTCGTAGTACCCCCGCCCGCCGTTTTTCCATCCGGCAGTCCGGCCCCACCAGGGCGCGGATCGCCGCCGCGGGTGCCAGGGTGAGCGGCGGTCGGCTCTCTCTTTTCAGACTCCGGTCCCGCTCCCCGGGCGCGCGCACTCGAACCGACCGGAGGACCGGACCCGTGAGCGAACGCGCCGCACCCCAGTACTGCCCGTATTGCGGGGACGAGGATCTGCGCCCGGAGCCGAGCGGCCACCGGGCCTGGCACTGCCGTTCCTGCGCACGCGTGTTCGAGGTCGCCTTCGTCGGGCTGAAGTTCACCAGCGCCGGCGCCGCCGCGGCCGCCGTCACAGCCACCGCCACATCAGCGGTGGCCGCAGGAGCGGACGCCGCCGTATGAACGCCACGATGACCGAAGCCGACCTGCGCGCGCTGGCCGACGAGGCCGACGCGCGGCTGGCCGGGGCCCCCGCCGCCGAGGTCGTCTCCTGGGCGCACACCACCTTCGGCGCCGGGCTGGTCCTCGCCTCCTCCATGGCGGACACCCACCTGGTGCACCTGGCCCAGGCCGCCGCGCCCGGCATCGACGTGCTCTTCCTCGACACCGGCTACCACTTCGCCGAGACCATCGGCACCCGCGACGCGGTCGCCCAGGCCTACAAGGTCAACCTGATCTCCGTCACCCCGCGGCAGACCGTCGCCGAGCAGGACGCCGAGTTCGGCGCCCGGCTGCACGACCGCGACCCGGACCGCTGCTGCGCGATGCGCAAGGTCGAGCCGCTGGAGCGCGGCCTGAAGCCCTACACCGCCTGGATCAACGGGATGCGCCGCGAGGAGGCGCCGACCCGCTCGGACATCCGCGTGGTCGGCTACGACGCCAAGCGCAACATGGTCAAGATCTCCCCGATCGCGGCCTGGACCGCCCAGGACGTCGAGGACTACGTCGGCGAGCACGGCGTGCTGGTCAACCCGCTGTTCTTCGACGGCTACACCTCGGTCGGCTGCGAGCCGTGCACCCGGCGCACCGCGCCCGGCGAGGACCCGCGGGCCGGGCGCTGGGCCGGGCTGGCGAAGACCGAGTGCGGACTGCACACGTGAACGACTTGGAGACACTCGGGACACCGGAGCCCTGCCCGGGGCCGGCGCCCCGGGCCGAACAGGAGGAGACGGCGATGAGCGGAGTACTGGTCAACGAGTACCCGTCCCGCGCACAGGCCGCGACAACCGTCGCGGCCGACGGTGCGGATCCGGCCCCGCGCCTCTCGCACCTCGACGCGCTCGAGTCCGAGGCCGTGCACATCTTCCGGGAGACCGCGGCCGAGTTCGAGCGGCCGGTGCTGCTCTTCTCCGGCGGCAAGGACTCCATCGTCATGCTGCACCTGGCGCGCAAGGCGTTCTGGCCGGCGGCGGTGCCGTTCGGGCTGCTGCACGTGGACACCGGGCACAACTTCGACGAGGTGCTCGCGTACCGCGACCGGGTGGTGGCCGAGCACGGGCTGCGGCTGGTGGTGGCCAGGGTGCAGGAGTACATCGACGACGGCCGGCTGCGCGAGCGCCCGGACGGTACCCGCAACCCGCTGCAGACCGTCCCGCTGCTCGACGCGATCAACGACAGCCGCTTCGACGCGGTGTTCGGCGGCGGGCGGCGGGACGAGGAGAAGGCGCGGGCCAAGGAGCGGGTGTTCTCGCTGCGCGACGAGTTCGGGCAGTGGGACCCGCGGCGCCAGCGCCCCGAGCTGTGGCAGCTGTACAACGGCCGGCACCGGGTCGGCGAGCACGTGCGCGTCTTCCCGCTGTCCAACTGGACCGAACTCGACGTCTGGCAGTACATCGAGCGGGAGAAGATCGAGCTGCCGTCCATCTACTACGCGCACGAGCGCGACGTGTTCCAGCGCTCCGGCATGTGGCTGTCCCCGGGCGACTGGGGCGGCCCCAAGAACGGCGAGCAGGTCGAGCGCCGGCTGGTGCGCTACCGCACGGTCGGCGACATGTCCTGCACCGGCGCGGTCGACTCCAGCGCGGTTGACGTGCACGCGGTCATCCGCGAGGTCGCCGCCTCCACCCTGACCGAGCGCGGCGCGACCCGGGCGGACGACAAGATGTCCGAGGCCGCGATGGAAGACCGCAAGCGCGAAGGCTATTTCTAGGAAACCGGATGACGGACATCGTGACGGACACCGAGATCTCCCTGCTGCGCCTGGCCACGGCCGGCAGCGTCGACGACGGCAAGTCCACGCTCGTGGGCCGCCTGCTGCACGACTGCAAGGCGGTTTTCGCCGACCAGCTCGACGCGGTCGAGCGGGTCTCCCGGGAGCGCGGGCTGACCGGCGCCGACCTGGCGCTGCTGACCGACGGCCTGCGCGCCGAGCGGGAGCAGGGCATCACCATCGACGTTGCATACCGGTACTTTGCGACGCCGCGCCGCCGCTTCATCCTCGCCGACACGCCCGGCCACGTGCAG
>DASYAE010000200.1:0-23653 GCA_036501535.1 Actinocrinis sp.
GCTGGACGCTCAGCTGGAGGGCAGGGCGCCCGACCCGACCGCGGTCGAGGACGTCAATGCCATGGTCGCGTCGGTGCCGACCAGTCTCCGGCTGGTCCTCGGCGGGTCGGGCGACGCGCGGGCGCAGACCCGGTGGCACACAGAGCACGGCGGCAACGCGGCGCTGGCCGCCATCGCGCGCGAGGCGATAGAGCTGGTCTCCGCGCCGAGCGAACTCGACAGGCTGCGACGCTGCGCCAATCCTGCCTGCTCGATGCTGTTCCTCGCGGAGACCAGGCGGCGGCAGTGGTGTGCCGCCAACGTGTGCGGCAACCGCGTCCGGGTCGCCCGGCACTACCAGCGCACGCATTCAGCTGATGCGCAGGGCGGGTGACACGGCGCGGGCGTCGCAGTACTCGACAAGGACAGACGGCAGGCGGCAGACGAGATACGACAGACGACACAGCGAACCGGCACGCCACTGATCCACGGCGGCCCGCCGCCCGGCTTCGGCGTGGACGGATTCGAATGCGAAAAGGAGATGAAGGCGCCATGGGTACCTCACTGAAAGATAGGACGGTCGTCGTCATCGGCCGGGGGAGCGGGATCGCCCGCGCGATCGTCGACACGGCGAGCGAGGCCGGGGCCCACGTGGTCGTCGGCGGCCGCGACCCGCAGGCGCTGCGCGCGGCCTACACCGACCGGGCGGTCTACGGGTCGGACGAGCAGTCTCCGGGTGGCGCCGAGATCCGGGCCGAGCAGGTCGACGTGACCGACGACGCGTCGATAGCCGCGCTCGCGGACCGGCTCGGCCCGATCGACCACCTCGTCACCACCGCATCGGCCCGGGCCCGCGGACAGCTCGAGGACCTGGACCGCGCGGACATCCTGCGGTCGCTGGACACGAAGGTGGTCGGCCCGCTCATGCTGGCCAAGCACTTCGCGCGGACGATCGCCGAGGACGGCTCGTTCACGCTGTTCTCCGGCGTCGCGGCGTTCAAGCCGGCGGTCGGCTACCTCGGCGTCGCGATAACCAACGGCGCGGCCGACTTCCTGGCCCGCTCCCTGGCGCTGGAGATGGCGCCGATCCGGGTGAACGCGATCTCCCCGGGAGTCATCGACACAGGCATCTGGGACGGCCTGGGCGACGAGGGCAAGGAGCAGTACTTCGAGTATTTCCGCACGCACAACCCGGCCCGGCGCATCGGCACCGTGCAGGACATCGCCGACGCGGTCGTGTTCGCGATGACCAACCCGTTCCTGACCGGGACGACGCTGCGGGTGGACGGCGGCGAACCGCTCACCTGAACCGGCCGGAAGGCGGTACAGACGATCTCACGCCGAGCCTTGTGCCCTCGCGCAGAGAGGATGCAGAGAGGATGACGGGATGACGACCGCGGCCGCGCTGGTGTCGGTCAACGTGGGCATGCCCAAGGACGTCGACTGGCACGGGAAGACCGTGCACACCGGGATCTGGAAGGACCCGGTGGCCGGCCCGCGCATGGTCCGGCGGCTGAACATCGACGGCGACGGGCAGGGCGACCTGGCCGGGCACGGCGGCGAGCAGCGGGCGATTCTGGTCTACCAGGTCGAGTCGATGGAGTACTGGCGGGACTACCTCGGCCGCGACGGCATCGCGCACGGACAGTTCGGCGAGAACTTCACCGTCGCAGGGCTCGGCGACGACGAGGTCTGCATCGGCGACCGCTACCGGATCGGCGAGGCCGAGTTCGAGGTCACCCAGCCGCGGGTCACCTGCTTCCGGCTCGGCATGCGGCTCGGCGCGCCGCGGCTGCCGTCGCTGCTCGTGGCGCACCACCGGCCCGGCTTCTATCTGCGCGTCATCAGCGAGGGCCGGGTACAGGCCGGCGACGCGATCGTGCGCACTCGCCGCGGGCCGCACGAGATGAGCGTCGCCACCATCGATGCCCTGCTCTACCTGCCCGGCCGCGATCCCGACCAGCTCAGGGCCGCCCTCGACATTCCCGCGCTGAGCCCAGGCTGGCACCAGTCGTTCGAGGACCTGCTGCGCGCTGCGCAGGACGGCGCCGGGATCGGCGCCGCGGCCGCGCCGAAGCCGGGAGTCGAGCCCGGCTGGACCGGCTTTCGTACGTTGCGGGTCGCCCGGATCGTTCCGGAGAGCACGACGATCACCTCGGTCTATCTCGAGGCGGAGGACGGTGCCGCGCTGCCCGAGCCGGCGCCCGGCCAGTACCTGACGCTCCGGCTGCCCGGGGCCGGCGACCCCGCTCCCGTGCGCAGCTACTCGCTCTCGTCCGCGCCCGCGGACGCCGCCTACCGGATCAGCGTGAAGCGCGAAGGCCTGGCCAGCACCTACATCCAGAGCGGTCTGCGGGCCGGCGCCGAGGTCCAGGCCGCCGCGCCGCGCGGGGACTTCGTGCTCGAACCAGGGGACGAACCGGTGCTGCTGCTCTCCGCCGGAGTCGGCGTCACACCGGTGCTGGCCATGCTGCACCGGCTCGCTGCCGAGCGCAGCGAGCGCGAGGTGTGGTGGCTGCACACCGCCCGCAACGCCGCGCAACAGGCGTTCGCCGATGAGGCGCACCGGCTGGCAGACTCGTTGCCCAACGTGCACGAGCACGTATTTCTCACCGCACCGGACTCGGGCGCAGACGCAGACGCAGGGGCAGGCACAGACGCACAGGCAGGCGCGGTTGCCGGCGCCGGTGCCGCCCGGCAGGCCTCCGGCCCCTGGGTCACGTCCGGCCGCCTGTCCGTCGCGGCCCTCGCAGGACTCGGAATTCCCGCGAATGCGACTGCGTACGTCTGCGGCCCGCAGGGGTTCATGACGGCCATGCGCGACGCGCTGACCGGGCTCGGCCTCGAGCCGGCGCGTATCCGCACCGAGCTCTTCGGCGCCCGGGCGCCGATCAACCCCGGTGTGACCAGCGTGTCGGTCAAGGCGCCGCACCAGCCGCCGGGCCCGCCCGGCACCGGTGCCCGGATCACCTTCGCCCGTAGCGGAATCACCGTCCGCTGGTCCGAGGGCCCGGGCTCGCTGCTGGAACTCGCGGAGGCCTGCGACGTCCCGACCCGCTGGGCGTGCCGCACCGGCGTCTGCCACACCTGCGTGACCGGCGTGCTGGCCGGCGCGGTCGCCTATCGGCCGGATCCGCTCGAACCGCCGGCCGAGGGCGAGGCTCTGGTGTGCTGCTCGCGGCCGGACGGAGACCTCGTACTCGACATGTGAGGCCCGCGTGCCTTCACGGTCTCCTCGCCTCCGTCGCGGGCACGCAGATGCGAGGCGCCGGAAGGGCGATCGCCGGACGCGCCGCGCCGGCCCGGCGCCGCGGGGCGAGCAGCCCGGCCCCGGCGACCAGGACGGCCACGATGATGGCCGCACCGCTGAAGGCCAGCACGACGGCCGAGGCGGCGCACGCCAGCGCGGCCACGACCCGCAGGCGGCCGCGCAGCACACGCGTGGCCGAGGCGGTGGAACCGACGTAGACCACGAGGAACAGTGAGGTGGGCAGTGTGACCATACGCGCGGCATCCAGCGCGCCGAACGCCTCGGCGGTCAGCTCGACGATTCCGGCCGCGGCGACGCAGAGGAAGAACGCGCGCGCGGACCTGGCCGGCTCCCGCTCGTTCGCCGACGCCAGCTCCGATTCCGATTCCGATTCCGGCTTCCGCTCCGGCTCCGGCCCGTTGCGGGACTCTGAGCGGAGGTGGGCGGCGAGAGCGGCGGCTCCGGTCAGGTAGGCGTTGACGGTCGCGAGGGTGAGCAGCGCCGCCGCGCCGGCTGCGATCGCGGGGCCGGCCGCGCCGACCGCCACCCGAAGCAGGTCGGCGACCGGGACCGGGCCGTTCGCGCGCGGGCCGAGCACCGCGATGACCGTCGCGGCCAGCGCGAGATAGATCACGGCGGTCACGGCGAAGGACGCCGCGGTGATCCGCGGCAGGGTGCGCTGCGGGTTCGGCAGCCGCCGGGTCAGCGGGGCGACCGCCTCCCAGCCGACGAACGAGAGCATGAGGACTGATGCCGCCCCGCCCACCGCGGTCCAGCCGTGCGGCGCGAAAGGCGTCCAGTGCGCGGCGCGTGCGGAGGGCGCGGAGCCGGCCACGGCGACCACGATCACCGCGAGCAGCAGGCCGATCAGCGCCATCTGTACCGCCGTGCCGATCCGGGCGCCGGCCAGGGTCAGTGCCGTGACACCGGACAGCAGCAGCGCCGCGACCAGGGCGGTCGTGCCGCGGCCGGCACCCGTCAGCGCCGTGACGTAGCCGGCGCCGATCAGGCAGACCACCGGTGCGCCGAGCACCACCGCGGTCAGGAAGCACCAGCCGACCGCCCGCCCGGCGCGCCGTCCCAGTCCGGCCGCGGCGTACGCGATCACCCCGCCGCCGCCCGGCAGCCGGGTGCCCAGCGCGGTGAAGACCACGGCGAAGAGCCCTGAGACCGCGAGCAGCCCGGCCCAGGCCAGGATCGAGGCCGGCCCGGCCAGCTCGGAGGCCAGGCCGGGCAGCATGAGCAGGCCGGGACCGAGCAGCGCGCCGACATACAGCGCGACGCCGCGCGGGATGGACAGTGCACCGGTCGGCGATGCGGACAGCGCAATGGTCGGCGGGGGACTGCTCGCGGGCTTCTCGGCGGTCATGCCGGAATCGTCACACAGAACGGCCCGCACGCGATGGCAAAGCTTGCCGTCCTGGCGGCCATTGGTGCAATATTCCGTCAACTCAATCCCAACAAGGAGAACTTCATGCCGGAGACAGAACTGGACTCGACCGATCTGGCCATCCTCGCCCGGCTGCAGACCGACGGGCGGATAGCCAACGTGGACCTGGCCGAGCACGTCTCCCTCTCGCCGTCCTCCTGCCTGCGGCGGACCAAGGCCCTGGAGGCGCAGGGTGTGATCGCCGGCTACCGCGCCGACCTCGACCGGGAGCGGCTGGGGCTCGGCCTGACCGTGTTCGTCGAGCTGACCGTCGAGAAGCACTCGCGGCAGGCCTCGCGGGAGATCGAGCAGGGGCTGTCCCTGATCCCGGCGGTGGTCGCCTGCCATCTCGTGTCAGGGGACGCCGACTTCCTGGTCGAGGCGGTCGTGCCGGGCCTGGCCGAGTACGAGGAGGTCCTGCTCGACCGCATCCTCGCCATCGAGCCGGTCACCGCCGTGCGCAGCGTCTTCTCCCTGCGCACCCTGCTCAGACGCCGCCCCCTCCCGCTCGACCACCTGCGCTGACACGCAGAACAGGCGCCCGCGCCGCCGGGCCCGGCCGCCGCAACCCCGACGCACCGATGATCGATGTCTGAATCGGCAGGGTCCGGGCCGCCGGGTTAGGGGTTTCTCGCCGCGCCAGGGACTTCGTATCCTGATGGATATGCACGTCCCGATCGTGCTCGCAGCGGCCGCGGCGGGCTCGGACACGCCTGCGCCGCGCCGGACGGACACCGGGGCGACGGCCATGATCAGGGCCGGGCCGGGCGCTCGCGTCCCGGCGCCCGGCAGGAGGAGGCGACCGGTGTGATCCGCAAGACCCAGACCCTGATCGGCCGGGCGCCCGGCGGGCGGAGCGCGCGATGAGGTACGAGATCCTGGGCAGCCTGAAGGTGTGCACCGGCCCGGCCGCCCGCACCATCGGCGCGCACAAGATCGAGACCCTGCTCGGCACGCTGCTGGTGCGCGCGGACCAGCTGGTGCTCTCCGACCAGCTGATCGCCGAGGTCTGGGGCGACCGGCCGCCGTCCCGGGCGCTGGCCGGGATCCACGTCTACGTCTCCCAGCTGCGCAAGTTCCTGGCCGCGGACGACCCGGCGCACCGGCCGATCGCCACCGGGCCGTCCGGCTACCGGCTCCGGCTGGGCCGCGACGAGCTGGACGCGCGCGTCTTCCTGGACCGCGTTGCGGACGGCCGGGCCTTTGCAAAGGAGGGCCTACACGCTGAGGCGGAGAACTCGCTGTCCACGGCACTGGCACTGTGGCGTGGGCCGCTGCTCGGCGAGACCTGCCACGGCCCGATCCTGGGCGGTTTCTCCACCTGGCTCGGCGAGACCCACGCGGAGTGCATGGAGCTGCTGGTGGAGGCTCAGATGCAGCAGGGCCGCCACCGCGAGGCGGTCGGCCGGCTCTACTCGCTGATCGCGGAGCACCCGCTGCGGGAGGTGTTCCACCGCCAGCTGATGCTCGCCCTCTACCGCTGCGGCCGGCAGGCCGACGCGCTGAAGGCCTATCAGAACGTGCGCAGCACGCTGATCGGCGAGCTCGGCATCGAGCCCAGCCGGGAGCTGAAGGAGATGCACCAGGCGATCCTGGCCAGCGACCCCCGGCTGGACCTGAAGCTGGCCGCGGCGGCCGGCTGAACGCGGGACCCCCGGACGGCGCCGATGCCGATGCCGACACCGATGCCCATACCGGCACCGATACCGATGCCAATGCCGGCACCGACACCGATGCCATGGCCGCCGTATCAGAGCCCGGAAAAACCCGGGCCAGGCGCCACCCGGCCCCTCAAGGCGTTCTCATGCCCCCCTTAAGCAACGCTCGCTATTATCGAGGTGCGTTCCCTTATACCCTCGGAAGTTCGGCCCCACGTGCGGGGCAGCGGTGCCCGCCGCGGCCGGCCGGGGCGCGCCCGGGGCCGTTAGGGGTTCTTGGTACGGGCCGGGCCGCGCACGATGGAAACGGAAGCCGGATCCCCGCGAGAGAAATCCGTCCCTGCGTCACCAGCACGACGAGCCCGGTCCCCCGGACCGGCCCTGCAGGAAGGAACACCGCCGTGAGCGTCGCGATCACACCCAACGCCATCCTTGCCGGAGGCCCGGCCGAGAGCCTTCCCGAGATGGAGCGCGTCCGCCACATCACCCTCTCGGAGAGCAAGCTGAAGCTGCTGCGCGGCAATCGCTACGAGCACTTCCAGCGCACCGCGGAGACGATACTGCACGATCTGGGCGAGCTGTACGTCTTCGCCTGGACCGGCTCCACCTACGTGGCCGAGTAGCCCGCCGCCGTCCTGCGGGACGCCGGGCCAGGTGACCGGCTCCGGCTCCGGCGCCGTCGTCGCAGCACGCGAAGCCTTGCGGGATGACGAGCCATCCGATACAACCCAGGATGACACGTTGACAACGTTGTCATACATCGTTGCAATCGGAAGGTCGTCCCATGCTCAGCTGCCGAGCACGCACCGGACGCCGGGGTCTTCCACCGCTCCGGGGGCGCGGCGCGCGGTCGCGCGCGCTCCTGGTCGCAGCCGCCTGCGCCGGGCTGGTCGGCGTCGGCGGGGGAGTCGCCCAGGCCTCCGCCCCGGACTCGTCGTCCGCCCTCGTCTTCGATCCGGCCGCGCTGGTGAACCCGTTGATCGGCACCGGATCCGGCGGCGCGACCGTCGGCCAGGTCGACACCTACCCCGGCGCCTCGGCCCCGTTCGGGATGCTGAGCTTCAGCCCCGACACGCCGTCGCGCCCGGACGGCGGCGGCTACGACTACGCCGACTCCTCGACCCTCGGGTTCAGCCTCACCCACATGTCGGGCCCCGGGTGCAGCGCGTTCGGCGACTTCCCGATCCTGCCCACGGTCGGGTCGATCGGCTCGGACCCGGTCACCACCACGGACGCGTTCTCCCACGCCGACGAGCACGCGGCCCCCGGCTCCTACTCGGTGACGCTGAACCCGTCCACCGCCGACCCGATCGGCGCCTCGCTCGCGGCCACCGCGCGCACCGGCATCGCGCAGTTCTCCTATCCGTCGAGTACGTCCTCGAACGTGCTGTTCAAGATGGGCGACGCGCAGTCCGGCAACACCTCGGCGAGCGTGCAGATCCTCAACGACCACGAGATCGCCGGCACCGAGACCGCCGGCCAGTTCTGCGGATCGGCGGGCACCTACCCGGTGAGCTTCGTGGCCGACTTCTCCCGGCCGTTCGCCTCGTACGGGACCTGGCACACCGCGCCGACCGGCGCCAACGTCTTCACCGACCCGACCGGCCAGCTGGACTGGACCTACCACGAGGTCAGCAGCGGCGGCAGCACCGCGACCATCGCCCCGGCGACCACGTCGGACGGCCAGAGCGCGGTCTCCTGGCAGCAGACCACGGCGCTGCCCAACACCTGGATCCAGGCGACGCCGCCGGCGCTGACCCAGGGTGACACCTACGAGGCGAGCGTCACCCTGCAGGGCAGCGGCGACGTCTTCCTCGACTTCTACAACGGCCAGCAGGACGTCGAGAGCACTCCGGTCAACCTGACCTCCACGCCGACCACCCTCACGATCGACTCCACCGTGCCGACCGGCTCGATCAACGCCCCGCAGGTCCAGGTGCGCACCGCCTCCACCGGCTCGGTCGACCTGCTGGCCTCCGCGGTCTCGCTGCGCCAGGAGTCCGTGGTCAGCACGCCCGGCTCGGCCAAGACGTCGAGTAAGGGCGCTGCGCAGCCGCGCATCCCGGCCGCCCCGAACGGCAAGCCGGCCAAGTCGAACGGGACGCTGGTCGCGCCCAACGGCGTCGAGGCCAAGGGCTCCGAGTCGCGCACCCAGGTCGCCGGCACCACCGGCCTGCAGTCCGGCGCATGGGCCACCTTCGACACCACGAAGCAGCATCAGGTCACGATGAAGGTCGCCATCTCCTACGTCGGCCAGGCCGGCGCGGCGGCGAACCTGAAGGCTGAGGATCCCGGCTGGAGCGTCAGGCAGGTGAGCCAGGGCACGTACGCCGCGTGGAACCAGCTGCTCGACCGGATCCGGATCGGCGGCGGCGCCGCGGCGCAGCGCACCGAGTTCTACACCGCGCTCTACCACTCGCTGCTCGAGCCGAGCATCTTCTCCGACGACAACGGCGACTATCTGGGCTATGACGATCAAGTGCACCGCGAGCCGCCGGGCCAGACTCAGTACGCGAACTATTCCGGCTGGGACGTCTACCGCTCGGAGATCCCGTTGCTGGCCGTGATAGCGCCCGAGCAGACCAGCCAGATGATGACCTCGCTGCTCAACGACGAGGCGCAGGGCGGTTGGCTGCCGAAGTGGGGCTTCGCCGACGACTACACCCAGGTCATGAACGGCGACGCGGCCGATCCGATCCTGGCGGAGGCCTACGCCTTCGGGGCGCGCGACTTCGACGCGAAGGCTGCGCTGACCGCCATGGTCAAGGGCGCCTCGACGGTGCCGGCCGCCGGCCAGCTCGGTCAGGGCACGTACACCGAGCGGCCGGACCTGTCCGACTACCTCTCGCTCGGTTACGTCCCCAACACCGGCGAGAGCGACCTGTCGCCCGAGCCCAACGGCGCCTCCGAGACCCTCGAATACGCCAGCGCCGACTTCTCCATCGCACAGCTGGCCGGGGACCTCGGCGACAGCTCGACCGCGTCGACCTATCTGCAGCGCTCGCAGAACTGGACCAACATCTTCAACATAGACACTGGTTACATCCAGCCGCGTGACAGCACCGGCCAGTTCCCCGAGTTCGACCCGACCACCGACGGCATGGGCAGCTTCGGGCAGTCCGGCTTCCAGGAGGGCAACGCGGCGCAGTACACGTGGATGGTGCCGCAGGACATCCAGGGCCTGATCACGGCCATGGGCGGCGATGCGGCGGCGATCTCACGGCTCGACGACTTCTTCCAGCAGCTGAACGCCGGGCCCAACCTGCCCTACATGTGGGCCGGCAACGAGCCCTCGCTGGGCACGCCGTGGATCTACGACTATGCCGGCGAGCCGTACAAGACCGAGTCGACCGTGCACGAGCTGCTCGACCAGGAGTATTCGGACACGCCCGGCGGCGAGCCCGGCAACGACGACCTCGGCGCGATGAGCTCGTGGTACGTCTGGGCCTGCCTCGGCCTGTACCCGGAGACGCCCGGCGTGTCGGTCCTCGCGCTCGGCGCCCCGGTCTTCCCGCAGGCACAGCTCAGCCTGCCGGGCGGCCACCAGGTCGAGATCAACGCCCCCGGCGCGTCGACGAGCACATATGTCCACAGTCTGACGGTGAACGGCAAGTCGTGGGCACAGGTCTGGCTGCCCGGATCCGCGCTCACCGGCACCCAGGACTCGCCCGCGTCGCTGACGCCGGCCGGGCAGGGCGCGGGCGGCCAGCCGTCCACCACCCGGCTCGACTACACGATGAGCACCACGGCGGACACGACATGGGGCGCGGCCGCGGGCGACGCACCGCCGTCCTACGCGTCCGGCCAGCTCCAGTTCCCGCCCGGCCGCGAGCCGACCATCCTGGTGCCGACCGGCCCGAACCTGCTCGGCGACACGCCGACCGGCCAGCTGTCCTGGCAGGGCCCGGTGGAGAACGGCGTCGGCTCGATCCCGGGCACGATCACCCCGACCACGACCACGCAGGGCGCGAGCGCGGTCGAGTGGACCGAGACGAGCACCGGCCCGAACAGCTGGATCTGGGTCGACCCGCCCGCGCAGCTCCCGGGCGGCCAGTACTATCAGGGCTCGGTCACGCTCCAGGGCACCGGCGCCGTCTACGTCGACTTCTGGAACGGCGCACAGGACCTGGTCAGCGCGACCGTGCAACTGACGGCCACGCCGATCACCCTGACCGTGCAAGGCGAGGTGCCGGACGCCGCGGACACGCACCTGCAGGTGCGCACAGCCGATTCCGGCCCGGTCGACCTCTACGCCAGCGCCGCCTCCATCCAGCTGCTCACTCCAGAGCAGCAGAGCGGGTGACCGAGCCCGCGACCATAAGGTGAAGATGACCGGCCGGGTCCGGCGGCTGCACAAGGCCGCCGGGCCCGGCCGCGCCGCTGGGCCGTGCCAGGCGGTGCGTCAGCCGTGTCAGCCGCGTCAGCTGCGCCGCCCGACGGCAGCCAGGAGGCTGTAGCGCCCGACGTCGCCGTTCAGCGGATCGTCCGCCGGGTCGTCGCCCGGATCCGGGCGCCACAGGATCGCGTCGACCAGGCCGGGCGGCAGCAGCTCGTAACGCGGCATCAGCCCCGTGATCTGCGCCCTGCTGCGGAAGACACCCGGCTGCGTCGTGCGTGTATATACGCCTTCGACCTTGCCGACCGCCTCCGGCCGGTAGTCGTTGGTGCCGTGGCTGATCGCCAGGAACGAGCCCGGCACGGTCGCATCCCGATAGGCCGCCACGATCCCGGCCGGGTCGTCCGCGTCCGGAATGAAGGGCAGCACCGAGACCAGCAGCACCGCCACCGGCCGGGCGAAGTCGAGCAGCCCGGTCGCCGCCGCCCCGCGCAGCACCGCGTCCGGGTCGCGCAGGTCCTCGTGCAGCACCCGCACCAGCGGCTCGCCGGCCAGCAGCGCGGAGGCGTGGGCGAAGGCGACCGGGTCGGAGTCGACGTAGACCGTCCTGGCCGCCGGATCGGCGAGGCGCACGGTCTCGTGCACGTTGCCCGCCGTGGGTATGCCAGAGCCCAGATCGAGGAACTGGTCGACGCCGAGATCGCAGAGCACGGTGACGGCCCGGCGCAGGAACGCGCGGTTGGCGCGCACGATGTACGGGGCGTCCGGGAAGGCCTCCAGGGCCTGCTTGGCGAGCTCCCGGTCGGCCGCAAGATTGTGTGATCCGCCGAGGAAGTAGTCGTACATCCGCGCGACGGACGGCCGCTCGATGTCGATGTCGCCGGGGACCCAGGCGGGGCGGTACACCATGGCGTCGTCTCCTGCCGGGTCCGGGTCCGGGGGCGCGACCGGAGCGGTGCCGGCGCGCCTGGTCAAGCGATCATAGGACTTGCTGGCTCGATCCGTCCGGGGCCGAACGAACAGGAGAGCCCCGGGACCGCCGTGGACGGTCCCGGGGCTCCCGCTCCCGTTTTCAGCGTTCGTCTATCTCTGGCCGCCATCCACGTAGGCGCGCACGTCGGCGACGCTCCACCAGTCGTTGTTCGGGTCCGCGGTGGTCAGTGTCAGCCGGACGTACTGGATCGGCCTGCCGTTCAGGTTCACCGTGGTGAACTCGCCGGTGCCGGCGGCGTTCGGGACGGCGGTGATCCAGTGCGTGCCGTCCGTGCTGACCTCGACGCTGTAGCCGCGCGGGTAGTCGGTCAGCGAGACGCCGGTGTCGAAGACGACCTGGCGGGCCTTGACCGGCCTGCCGAAGTCCACCTGTAGGTACTGGCCGGGGGCCTGCGCGGCGCCGGTCGTGTAGCGGGTGCTCGCGTCACCGTCGGCGGCCTGCGATGCGTCCTCGCCGGTCGGGCCGGCCGGGTTCGCGGTGGCGGTCCAGCCGGTCGGCGCGACCTGCTTGAGCGGGTGCGGGCCGGCCAGGTTGCCGTGCCAGACGAAGGTGGCCATCGAGTCGCCGGGCAGGGTGTAGGTGAAGCGCTGGTCGCCTTCCTGCACCGCGACCGCCTGCGGGCTGTCGTTCTCGTTGGTGGCGGCCAGGACCGTCGAGCCGTCCGGGTTCACGAACGCGGTGTCCATCACCTCGCCGTTCCAGCCGGTGGTGCCGAAGGAGGTGCTGGCGATGCGCACCGCGCCGGGCTGCACGAAGCGGGAGAGCTGGCCGAGCGCATAGTACTCGGCGTCGTTCGTCACGGCGTCGCCGGGGCCGACGGTCACGACGCCCATGCAGGTGCCGCATCCGCCGACGTGCGGCCCGTTGCCCTGGTTCAGTGCGATGTTCCAGTTGATCACCGTGCCGGACCAGTTGCGGGTGGAGCCGATCTCCAGGTTCCGCGCGTGCCATTTGAGCGTGTCGGAGAACGTGTCCGCCGGGTCGGAGGACTCGCTGCCGGAGCACTCGGTCTCCATGATCTGCGTGTTCGGGAACTGATCGTGGAACGCGGTCATGGCGCTCGCGTCGCCGTAGTAGCAGTGGAAGGCGACGCCGGAGACGTACTTCGCGGCCGGCGACTGCATCACCTGCTGCGGGTAGTCGTTGACGTCCATCGTCTCGTCCGGCGGGGTGCCGGTGATGTTGGTCGGGTCCTCGGACCAGTTGTGGTCGTAGCCGATGATCTCGGTGTGCAGGTGCGCGGCCTGCAGCATCGGGCCGAGGTCCTCGATGACCGCGTCCTCCTGCCAGGACGGCATGTCAGTGCCCGGGTACGTGGCCGAGGTGCGGTTCTGCGGCTCGTTCTGGATGGTGATCGCGTTGACCGCGACCCCGTTCGCCCGGTACGCCTCGATGAACTTCAGCAGGTAGAGCGCGTAGGCCTGGTACATCTGCGGGCTGGCGATCAGCCGGCCGCCGATGAGCGAGCCAGAGGTCTTCATCCACGCGGGAGGGCTCCACGGGGTGGCGATGATCTGCAGGTGCGGGTTCAGTCGCTCGGCCTCGCGCAGCAGCGGCAGGATCTCGGCCTGGTCGTGCGCGACGCTGAAGTGCGCCATCGACAGGTCGCTCTGCCCGGCCGGCAGGTCGTCGTACGTGTACGGCGCGGTGGCGACCATGTCCGAGCCGCCGATCGGCTGGCGCAGGTAGTCGAGCCCGTCCCCGGTCGTCGGCGAGAACAGCGAGGCCATCACCTGTGCGCGCTGCGCCACCGGCAGGGTGTAGAGCACGGTCGCCGAGGAGTCGGTGATCGAGCCGCCGAAGCCCTGCATCGTCTGGTAGGTGAGCGTCGGGTCGACGACGACGGTCGGCGCGGTCGTCGGGGCGGTCGAGAAATCGACGGTCCCCAGGTCGGTCAGCTTGTCGGTCCCGTCGGCGGTGGTGATCCACACCCGCGCGGCGGTGCCGGAGGCGTCGGGCGCGGTCGCCGCGGAGGCGATCGTCCCCGACGCCGCCGCGCCGAGCGCGGTCAGGATCCCGGCGCCGACGGACAGCGCCCGGTGTTTCAGCATTCGCATGGGGGTGGCCTTCGCGGTGGGGGGCAGTCCGGCGAGGCGGCGCGGGACCGGACGGTGAACCGGCGCGTCCGCCGGCCGGCGCGCCACCGCCTCGCTCGGTCGTGAAACCTAGTGACGCGTCGAATTACCGTCAAGAGGCCGAAATTTCCTGGAATTACGCCTTTGAAAAGCGTAATCGGCCGGCTGCTACCGCGTCGCAGCACCCGGAGCCCGGCGTCGGAGCCTGGCCAGCCGGTCCTCGAGGGCGTCCCAGCAGGCGAGGAGCGCGGGGTTCGGCGGGACACGGAATGCGAGCGCCGCCTGGACGATCAGGTGCGGCGGGTAGGCGGGCTCGACGGGTGCGGAGGCCCAAAAGGCGTACTGGCGCGCGCGGGCGTCGGCGAGTGCGGTGACGGTGTCGAAGGGGACGACGGATGCGGCGGCGGGGTACCCGAGGGCTGACCATCGGGTCTGATACACCCAGTTCTCCAGCGTGGCCAACAGTTTCGGGGCGTCGTCGAGGACGGAGGCGATGGTCTCGTAGGTGTGCTCTGATTCAGGTGCGGCGGGGGAGGTGCGCGCGGTATGGTCCGCCGGGCGGGGGCCGAGGATGTCCGAGGCGAGCGCGCAGAGCAGCGTCGCCTCGTTCGCTGCTTGCGCATCGTCCTGCACGGGCAGGTCATCGACCCAGCTGGTCAGGTTGCTGACGAACTGCAGGACGATCGCCTTCTGCAGCGCGGCGGGGCGCAGCCGGGCGACCGCGAAGGGGTTGAACGGGGCCTTCTGGTACGCGGCGAGCGCGGCCGGGTCGGTGACCAGCTGCTCCAGGGACCGGGACTCGGTGGTGGTCGGGTCGAGGACCTGCTGGAACCAGTGCAGCGCGTCCTCATGGCGGCCGGCCGCGTTGAGGCGTTCGGCGATCAGCAGGGGAAGGTGGAGGAGCAGTTCCCGGTGGTAGACATCGAATGCGTCGGCCGGCTGATCGGGTCCTGATCCGGACCCGGACAGCCGGATCAGGCTGTTGCGTGCGGCGATCGCGAGCGGGGTGAACAGGATCGGCGTCGAGGACTTCGCGAAGGCGCTCGGCGCGGCGTCGGGCTGCGCCGCCTCGTTAGGCTCGTCGAGGATGTGCGTCGCCGACGAGAACTGACGCTCGGCCTGGACGGCGTCCGCCATCGACCGCGCTGGCAGCCCGCCGAGCAGCAGCGGCGTCTTGTTCTCGCGCACCACGAACTGCTCGCCGCCGATCCGGACCACGGTCTCGGGGATGCCGGGCGGCGTCGTCTGCGCGCCTTGCGCACCTGCCGGCGTCCAGGGTTGCCAGGTCACGCCGTCCCAGCTGCGATGGTACGTCGTCGGCGGATCCTGCCGGGTGCGGCCGAGGACGTGATGGACGCCGGACGCGGCGTCGTAACAGACCTCGATGATCTCCAGCCCGGCCAGCCTCTCCGACTCGGCGCGGTACTCGGCGACCTGCTGCTCTGGTGCGGCGTCCGCCAGACTGCTGAGAAGGGCGGTCCGGTCGTCGCGCAGATCAGCGTCGAGATGCGACTCGGGGTGCAGGAAAGCCTCACGGCCGGCCCGCCAGACGCGGAAGCTGCGCCGCCAGGCCCACTGCTCCTGCGGCACGAGCGCCGGATCGGCCTGCTCCAGCCCCATACGGCAGCGCTGGACGTAGAGCTGCACGCTCGAGATCGCGGCGTCCACTCGCGTGGTGCGAGCGCAGCCCTCCGCCTCGACATCGACGAGGAAGTAGTCGGACAGATCCTTGCGCGAGCCGAAATGCGGCTCCGCACCGCCGCCGCCATCACCGATCAGGTGGCCGCACAACGCATCGCGCTTCAGGGCATTGATTTCGTCTTCGAATGCAGACAGAACCCTGTCACGCGTCGCCTCATCAGCGAACTGCGCGGCGACGGCATCGGCTGCGACGCGGGCCGCTGCGGCGAGGTCCGCGTAGTTGCCGTCCTGGCCGAGCTTGAGCAGCGCATGCGCGTCGATGCCGAGCGTCGTGCAGCACGCGATGATCTCGTCAGCTTGGCTCAGCGCGGCCAGCGGGACGGCGGGCAGGGCGAAGGCGTCGAGCACTGAATCGACGAGGCTGGTCGTCGCGCCGGTGAGCAGCGCCAGATGCGAACGCTGATCCGGACCGAACGAGTCGGTGGCGGCGTACGCGTCGAGCAGTGCGCGCGTGTGCGTCTCAGCTTCCGGAACGGATGTGCGGGCGCAGAAAGCGGCGTACGCGCTCAGTGACCCGATGTCGGTGTATGTCAGGTCCGCGCGATCGGTGACCCCGAGCTTTCCGGCGCCTGCGCCGACGTCGGCGGTGAGGTAGCCCACCGTCTCGTCGCTGAACCGGAGCCGGTCGAACAGCAGCGCGACGCGCTCGAGGCGCCGCACCAGGTCGAGCAGCGACTGCGGGTCGTCCGGCAGGTCGTCGATGATCTCGAGACCGGTCCAGGAAATCATGTCGGAGAGCCGGCCGGAGCTCACGTCGAGCATCGCAGCGAGCGCGTCGACCAGCCCGGCTCGGGCGCTCGGCTCGACGAGGGCCGAGACGGACTGCAGGTCGCCGACATAGGGTGCGGCGAGACTCGGCGTGCCGGTCAGCACGAACTGAAGCTGGTCGAGGCTGAGCGGCCCGGCGGCAGCCTGCTCTGTGACATCGAGGCCAGTCTGCGCGCGATTGACCGTCGCGTCGGGCAGCCGGAGCGTGCGGTAGATGTAGGCCGGGGTGAGGCCGAAGTGTCCGAGGTAAAGCCCCAGTTCGGCGTGAGGCAGGCTGAACGGGACTGTGCACGCAGCCTGATCGGCCGGATCGGCGAGGGCCTGGTACGGATCGCGGCCGAGTAGTGCGGCGAGCCGGGTCTCCAGCACCTCGTTCACGATCCGCAGCGCGGGAATCAGCGTCCCCGCGCTGTCACAGGTCAGCGGCAGGGTCCAGAGATCCGGGCGGCGGTTCTTCAGATACCGCGGATGATCGGTGAGCTTCGGGGCGACGAAGGTCGGCCCGGAGATCTGCCGCTCGGCGAAGTGCATCAGATCGACGAAACAGGCGGTCGGGCCGAGCACCGAGTCACAGTCCGCGCAGCCGCCACTGGGCCGTGGTTCCAGCAGTTCGGCCAGTCCTCGGACCTTGATGACCTCGCCGAGCAGGTCCGGACTCTGATTTGCCACTGGCATCCCCGGCCAGGGCGGCTGGATCACGTCGAGCACAGCGCTGAAGGCATGCGCGGCGTTCGCCGCCAGGTCCTGCGCGCGTGCGTAGGTGAGCCGGGCAACGGCGCCGTCGAGGCCCGACCGTGCGGAGAATTCGGCCTCGGAGAGCTCGACGATCGCGAAGGCGCAGTCGAATCCGCTGCGGGACAAGGCGACCCGGTCCGCGGTGGTGTCGGCGAGCGCGAGCAGCCGCTGGTAGGAGCGCAGCTCTGCCTCGACCCGCGGCCGGTCCCCGGTCGGCACGTGCTGCCAGTCCAGCGAGTCGACGTCGCCGCGGGCCAGGTCCACCGCGCGCAGATCCACGTCGGGATTGTCGGCGAAGAACGCCCGCACGGCGTCGTCCTCGCCGTCGAGCCGCGCCGCCAGCGCCTGGGTCGGGCAGGCGAGTTCGAGGCCGGCGACCAGGAGATCCGCGTACTGCTCGACGCCGAGGCCGGGCGGCAGCGGAATCGCTGCGACCGAGTCGCCCTCGCCCTCGCCTTCGTCCGCCTTGCCGCGCAGCAGGCGCCGCCACTGCTCGGCGGACCATCCGGCCAGCTCCGGCAGCGACGTCGCGCCCTGTTCCGAGAGGACCCCGATCAGCGGGATGTTGCCGTCCGTCAGGTCGCTCAGCTCGAGCATCACGCGCACAGCAGCAGCCTGATCCGGGGAGAGTTCCTGCTCCGCGGCGAGCTCGGCCAGCGTTTCCTCGGGCGTCGAGGCGAGCGCAGACGCGGCCGCGACGACCGCGTCCCGCGCGGCGCCGGACAGGCCGGCGATCCCGGCGAGCACCGACATGGTCGCAGTGCACAGATCGTCGGCGAGCCAGGGATTGTCGCGCACCGGGACGTCGAGCGAGAGCGCGGCCCCGACCGTGGTCGCAGGCTGCTGATCGAGCTGCGCGAGGGCCGCCCGCGCGGCCGGCACCACCGCCGGATCGAGCTTGACGGCCCAATTCAGCACATTGACGGCCCTGGCCGCGATCGTCGACTGCGGCCGGACCGCCCGCCAGGACAGCCCGTCCAGCGCGGGCGCCGCCGCGACGGCGAGATCCGCCGATGCGGTGCCGATCGCCTGCCGGACCGCGTCGCGCAGAGCCAGGTCGAGCCGCGCGTCGACGACCGGATTGACCACCGTGCCGGTCCTCGCGTACCGCAGCGCCGGGTCGGCGAGCCCGGCGACCTGCTCCACCCACGCGCTGAGCGCCTGCCCGGCCACCGCGGCGATCGCGTCGGCGTGGCGCTGCGCGACAGTGCGCATCCGGTCCGAGATGATCCCTTCGTCGACGGCGCGATCGATGTCCTCGGTGAGCCGATCGGCGCTGATCGCGGCCATCGCGGGCCAGTCGGCCGGGTCGCCGACCCGGATCAGGCCGTATAAGACCTCGATGGGGACCGTCGCAGCAGCCGGATGCTGCAGGTCGACGACCGCGGCAAACACGCCGGACGCGGCCGGCACCCACTGCTCGGCTTCGACCTCGACCTCGACCTCGCTCGGGTCGGGCGGCACCCCGTCCGGCTGCACGATGAGCGCGCTCGCGGCGATCACGGCCTGGAAACGGTCCACCGGGATGCCGGTCTCCCCGGCCAGGAACGGTATGTCCGCTGCGGTAATCGCGCTCGCCGTCACCGCCGGGTCGCGGTCCGCGCGGTCGTCTTGCCTGCGGTCGTCCTGCCCGCGGTCGAGCAACCGCTCAAGCGCGGCGATCACGCGCTCGAACTCGGCCGGCAGCCTCGGCGCCCGCGCGGGCAGTTCCAGATCCACCGTCGCGTCCCGCGGCGCATTGAACAGCACCGACGAGGCCGCCGCGATCCGCCCGTCCCGGGCCAGTACCCGCACCACCAGGTCGGCCGAAGCGATCTCGTGCCGGCTGAACTGCCGGCTCAGATAAGGGATCCGATACCGTCCGTCGCCGTCGGTGCGCGTCTCATGGTCGAAGTCGGGAGCGTAGGGCCCGAGCGCCTCCTCGCTGCGCAGGTCCTTGTCGACCGCGCGCACCACGACGCCGATCGCCGCGGTCCCGTCCGGCCAGCTGATCCGTCCGGAGACCGCGTACTCCTCGCCGTCCGGCGCTGGCGGCGGGGCCAGCGTCCCGGATGTGGGCAGATCGAGCTCCGTGTCGTCCGGCCGCCCGGCCGACAACGGGATCGGGTTCGCCGCGCCGAGCGCGATGCGGACCAGCGCGTCCTCCGGCGCCCCGGCCAGATTCTCGGTCCAGCCCAGCACCCGGCCGTCCGCGCCCAACGCGCAGGCCGTCACGTAGGCGTCGTCGGCCGGCTCGGCAGGCTCGGCGTATTCGAGCCGGAACCTGCCCTCGCGATCCGCGAAACCCTGGACCAGCATGACCGATATGGCCGCGTTCGGCGCCCAGGCCAGCACCGCGACCCGCTGTCCCGCGGCAGGCCGCCCGGCCAGGTCGGCGACCGTGCCGTGAATGATCACTGACATGGATGGCTCCCCCTCGGCGAGCAGAGCGCACGGAGCGCACCGGTCGCACTCATGCTACGGGCGCGGTTCGCGGGCCGGGGCCGTCCTGGGTATGTCGAAGTCGAAGTGGTGCCAGCAGCGGGACATTTACTTGTAGACGGCTGTTCGCCTTTATTTGCTCTTGTTGGCCAAGTGTTGTATCACTCGCAAAACATGAGACCCACACAGTCGATCGTGCGTACGATCGTCGCCGTCTGCTGCGCGGCGGCTACCGTCGCGGCGACGGCCGCTTCCGGTGGAGGCGCCGCATTCGCGGCCTCCACAAACGGCGCCGGTGGCAACTCCCCCCGGCCCTGGCTGCCGTCCACACCCACATATTGGCCGCAGGTGGTCGGGGAGCAGTCCACCAGCCCCGAGACGATCACCAGCGGGGTGCAGCTGCACACCGAGACCTACCAGACCGTCGGCGGGGCGCAGAAGGCCCAGGTCCTGAACGTCGACCTGACCAACTCGAACCTCCACTTCGGCGCGGTCGAAGCCGGCGACAAGCTGATCGACCCGTCCGACGAAGTCATCTCCTCGATGGCCGACCGCACCGGCGCCATCGCCGGCGTGAACTCGGACTTCTTCGCCATCAACGCCACCGGCCAACCGGACGGCATGCTCGTCCAGAACGGGACCCTCGAGGCCAGCCCGGTCTCCTCCTGGCCGTATGACCTCGAGGTGCTGAACACCGGCCAGATGGAGATGGCCACCGAGACGTTCAGCGGCACGGTCGACGACACCACGACGGGGGCGACCAACCCGCTGGTCGCGCTGAACCGGATCGACCAGACCGGCCTGACTGCGGTGACCCCTTACCTGGGCGCGGTCACCATCGGGGCCTCCACGATTGTGGCCGGCACGGTTAGCGGCGGCGTGCTGACCATCACGAGCGTGAAGACCAGTCAGACCGCACTGCCCCAGCTCGCTGCCGGGCAGGAGGATCTGATCGCGCGCCGCGGCACCGCGGACTCGACCTGGCTGCAGAAGATGCACGCGGGTGACGCCGTGACGGTGTCGGATTCCCTTGCCCCGTACAGCATCGGCCAGATCACGAGCGCGGTCAGCGGCGGCGCCTACCTCGACCAGAACGGGACGATGACCGTTCCGGTGGAAAGCGGCGGGGAGAACAACGTCCAGTACCCGATCGTCGGGATCGGCGTCAGCAAGGACGGCACGCACGCGATCGAGGCCGTGTTCGACGGCCGGGAGAGCGAGAACCAGGCCGTCGGCCTGACCCGGCCGGAGTTCGCCCAGTGGATGCTCGCCCACGGCGCGTACAACGCGATCGAGTTCGACTCCGGCGGGTCCGCCGAGATGGTCGCCAGGCTCCCCGGCCAGCCGCAGGTCAGTGTTCTGAACACCCCGTCCGACGGCGCCGAGCGGCCTGTGGCCAACGGCCTGTTCCTCTACTCCACCGAGGCCGCGCCGGCTGCCGCGACGCGCGCCGTCGTCAACGGCGGCAAGGCCATGGCCCTGCTGACGGGCACGACCGAGCAGGTCGCCGCTTACGCCACCGACGCCAAGGGCAACCCGGCGGCCACCCCGGTCAAGGTCTCGGTCGATCCGCCGAACCTGGCCAGCGTGACCGGCAGCCCGACGGCGAGCGGGACAACCAGTACCCTGATGTTGACCGCGGGGAAGCGCTCCGGTTCCGGCTGGCTGGTCGTCAGGGCGGGCGGCGCGACATCGCGCGAGCCGCTGACGGTCACCGCCAAGCCGCAGTCTCTGAGTATCTCCCCGACCGAGCCAGACCTGGGCAACGGCGGCACGCAGCAGTTCAGCGTGACCGGCACCGCGCCGCACGGGACCGCGCTGACGATGACCCCGCAGGACGCCACCTGGTCCGTGTCCCCGGCCGACCTCGGCACGGTCAGCACCGGCGGCCTGTTCACCGCCGCGGCGACCGGCACCGGACTCGCCACGGTCACCGCGACGGCGGGTGGAACCAGCACGACGGCCTCGGTGGCGGTCGGCAGTTCGGCGACCGTGGCCGATCCGATGACCGACACCAGCAACTGGTCGCTGAACCTCACCAACGGCTCCGCCGCGACGCTCAGCGAGTCGACCACGCAGATCGCCCAGTCCGGCGACGCGGGCTCGATGGACGTGCACTACAACATACCCGCGGCCAGCGGCGTATCGCAGGTTGTGTTCTCGCCGGTCGCAGGGCACACCATCACGGTCGGCGACGCGCCGAACGGCCTGGCGCCGGACGCGATCGGCGTGTGGATCAAGGGGATCGGCGGCACGCCGGCGGCCCCGCTCGCGCACGGCGCGCTGACCTTCGCAGAGGCCTACACCGAGGTCAACGGACAGACAGACACCTTCTATCCGACGGCCGTCACCTACGACGGCTGGGAGCTGATCGAGGCGCAGGTGCCTGAGGGCGCTCAGCTGCCGCTCACCCTGAGCTTCCTGGACTTCCTCGTCATCGACCCGTCGGTCGATCTCACCGGTGACATCTACGTGGCGGACCTCGAGGCGCTCTATTCGCCGCGTCCGCCGGTGACGCCGACCTACACAGCCATCCCGCAGAACCCGCAGTGGCTCCAGTACACCGCGAGCCCGGCCCAGTTCGCCCCCGGCGGCGTGACCCTCGCCGACTGGGACGACTCCCACCTGCAGGCCGCCGACCACGACACCACCGGCTCGGTGGTGACCAACGACATCAACACCGCGATCAAGGCCCTGCCGTCCAACGCAGCGCCGAACATGATCCAGGTCAACGGCGACCTGACCGACGACGGCACGATCGCCGACCTGCAGTACGGCTACCAGGAGCTGCAGACCTTCGGACTGCCGTTCCACGACGCCGTCGGCAACCACGAGATCGGTCAGGGCGCTGATCCGGAGGACGAATACTGGACGACGCTGTTCGGCGACACGCACTACACGTACACCGACGGCGCCGCCGAGGTCATCGAGACCGACAGCGCCAACGGCGGACTTCTCGCATCAGACCCCTACCAGGTGCCGATGCAGGAGCAGTACTCGTGGCTGGTCTCCGCACTGGACTCCAGCACGTCCAAGGACGTCATCCTGCTGACGCACATGCCGGCCTACGACCCGCACCCGATCGCGAACAGCCAGTTCTCCGACCGGTACGAGGCGCAGATGTACGAGCAGATCGCCGAGGACTACCAGCGCAGCCACCCGCAGCAGCACGTGATGCTGCTCTTCGGCCACGCCCGCGGGGTGGCCGAGCAGATCCTGGACCCGGACGGAACCCCGGACCCGAACGGCCTGCCGAACTTCACCGTCGCGGACGCGGGCGTGCCCCCGTACGCCACGGTGGACCAGGGTGGGTTCTATAACTACGCGCTCTTCCACGTGCTGCCGAACGGCACCATCCAGTTCGCCTTCCAGCCCGTGCTGGACACCATCGCCGTCACCGCGCCGCAGCCGACCCTGGCGATCGGCGCACGGGAGCAGCTGACCGCCACCGGCACGACGCCGACCGGCGACGACCTCACCGCGCTGCAGGTACCGATCGCCGACCCGGCGTCGCACCTGTGGTCCAGCAGCAACCCGCGGGTCGTAACCGTCGACCCGTCGACCGGGCAGATCTCGGCCCGCTCGCCGGGGACCGCGACGATCAGTGTTCTGTCGGGCGGCGTGACCGGCACGATCAAGGTGACGGTCACCTGGTAACCGGCATTCGATCGCAGCCGCTCCCCCGGTCGGGGAGCGGCTGCGTCACAGAGCACCGATACTGTCCCACAGGCTATTGCGACCTGTGCGACAGGTTTAACGAGGACGAAAACCATCTGGCCAGCCGACAGTCATAGCCTGCGTGCGTGGGCATCATCCTGGAACCACCGTCGGACGGATTCGAGGTCGGCCAGCGAGTGTACTGGCATCAGGACCTCACCGACCCGGATGACGACGGATTCCGCGAGGCAGTCGTAAGGGCGGTCCACCGCGCCCCGACAGGACGTGTCCTGATCTGCCAGATCGTGCCAACCGGCGGCACCGCCCCCGGCAGCCCGGAGGTGGCCGCCATCCACCGCACTCCGAATCCCAAGCTGGACTGCCGCTCCTGCGCCCAGCGCGGCTGGCTGCGCACCATCTAAGGTCGCTGGAACGCGACTTTCTAACAAAACTCAGCCGCGCACTCACTTTCCACGCTGGGACTCGGCCACGGCAGTGGGTTCGCTGGAACCTGCCTGCTTCAGCGGGGCCTGCTTGGCCACTTGAGTACAGCGCAAGGTGACCGCGGTAACCGGTCCGTGGTGATCCGTCGCGTGACCCGAAGCAGCCCAGAACACATGGTCGCGGCGGATTGCCACGGGGCGCCTTTG
>DASYAE010000201.1:0-45374 GCA_036501535.1 Actinocrinis sp.
TTCGTTCGTGGACAGTGCGAGGCTGATTTGAAGTCAAAGGCGCCCCGTGGCAATCCGCCGCGACCATGTGTTCTGGGCTGCTTCGGGTCACGCGACGGATCACCACGGACCGGTTACCGCGGTCGTCTTGCGCTGTACTCAAGTGGCCAAGCAGGCCCCGCGGTCGCCTCGAGTTCCAGCGAACTCACCGCCGTGGCCGAGTCCCAGCGTGGAAAGTGAGTGCGCGGCTGAGTTTTGTTAGAAGGCGCCGGCCCGCTGCCGGTCGTGCTCGACCGTGCTGTGCGCGGTGAAGGCTGCCAGGTCCTGGCGGATGGCCAGGGCGAGTTCGTGTCTGCGGGATTGCAGGTAGAAGTGACCGCCGTCGAAGAGCCTTGATGTCCATTGTGCGGTCGTGTAGTCGGCCCACTTCCCGAGGCCGTCGCGGGGGACGCCGGCGTCCTTGTCTCCGCAGTAACTGCTGATGGGGCAGCCGACCTTGTATCCCGCGCGGTCCTGATATGTCTCGACGGCCCGGTAGTCTGCGCGTACTGACGGGAGGATGGCGGCCAGGAGTTCCTTGTCTGCCAGCAGTGCGGGGGGTGTGCCCGCGAGGCTGGCCAGATGTGCTGTCAGTCGCTCGTCGTCCATGGTGTGGATGCCCCTGTTGAACGTGACGCACGGGGCGGCCCTGCTCGAGACGAACAGCCCGACCGGGGCGCGGCCCCAGCGTCGTTCCAGCCGCAGCGCCACCTCGTACGCCACTAGGGATCCCATGCTGTGGCCGAAGAGGGCCACCGGCCGGTCCCGCCAATGCGTCAGGGCCTGCGTGGCGCGGTCCGCCACCAGCCGGAGGTCCTCCAGGGCGGGCTCGGCCAGTCGGTCCTGCCGGCCGGGGTACTGCACGATCAGCACCTCGGCCGCGGTGGACAGCTCCTCGGACAGCGGGATGAGGGCCGACGCCGAGCCCCCGGCGTGCGGAAAGCAGACCAGTACCGGGCGGCCCGGTCCCGCGTCGGATCCGGCGTCGTGGAACTGCCGGATCCATGCGTTGTGCACGGTGTTGTGCCGGCGTGTGACTGTGACTGCCATGGTTCCTCTCTCGTTCTTCCGTGCAGCCGGCCCGCGGACCGCGCCGCCCTCCCTCACCGGCCGAGCGCCTCAATCCCGCAATTCAAGCGTGCAGCACTTGACGCTGCCTCCAGCCTTGAGCAACTCGGTCAGGTCGGCGCCGACCGGGTTGTAGCCGCGCTCGCGCAGCTGCGCCGCGAGGCCGACGGCCGCCCGGGGCAGCACGACGTTGCGGCCGTCCGACAGGGCATTGAGACCGAACACCTCCGCGTCGGCCTCCCCGGCCAGGATCGCGTCCGGGAACCGCTCGGCCAGCACCGCCCGGCTCTTCGGGCAGAACGCCCCGGGGTAGTACATGACCTCGTCGTCCCCGAGCACCGACAGGGCCGTGTCGAGGTGGTAGAACCGCGGATCGACCAGGTTCAGGCTGATCACCGGCCGGCCGAAGAACTCGCGCACCTCGTCGTGCGCCCGCGGGTCGGTGCGGAAGCCGGTTCCGGCCAGGATCTCAGTGCCCGTGGTGAGGAGGTCGCCCTCGCCCTCGTTGACGTACTGCGCCTGCCGGACCTCGGACCAGCCGCGGTCGGCGAACCACTCCAGATAGGCCGCGGACTCGTCCATGCGCTGGGCGTGCCGGAAGCGCGCGACGAGCACCTTGCCGTCGACGACGGTGGCGCCGTTCGCGGAGAAGACCATGTCGGGCAGCCCCGGCTCCGGCTCGATCAGCTGCACGTCGTGGCCCAGCTCGGCGAAGGTGTCGAGCAGCCACTTCCACTGGGCCAGGCCCGTGTCCGGGGAGGTGGGGCGCTCCGGGTCCATCCAGGGGTTGATCGAGTACGTGACGTCGAAGTAGGTGGGGCGGCACATCAGGTAGCGCCGAGTCGATGCGACCCGCAGCTCGTGCGTGGTCAGTTCCGGCTGTGCGTGCGGCACGGTGAGTCCCTTCTGCTGATGAGAAGCGGGAGATTCCGGCTCGATTCCGGATTGGGAAAGGAGCCGTCGGTGTGCGCGGCGGATCGACGTGGTCTGTGACCGAATTGGCGATCGAGCCGAAATCGCGGCGGGACTGTGACCGGCCGCGAAACTGAGTGCTGATGATGAGGATCAGCCTGCGCGTGTCGAGAGCACGGCTGGAGCAGGGCTGTGCGAGTAGGGCCCCGAGGACTGTCGCGGGCCAGGCCGGCCGACTGCGAACGGTCCGAATCGTGGTAACCCCTAGGAACATACACCATCTGTGGCGAATGAGAATCCTGGTGGGGCCGAATTCGCCATGCAGCACCGGTATCCGCTTTACTGTCCTGTCAGCGGGACAAGCGACCCCTAGCAGGGGGTCCGCGCACTGCCGTCCCTTGCACTGGTTTCTCCGGCCATTTATCGTGGCGTCGCGACGGCGCACCGACAGCGCAGCGTTCTGACGCTGTCTATGACCACGAAGGCCTGGTCTCTCGCACGACCCGGAACGAGCCGGAACAGTGCGTCAATATGCAGATTCGCGGGTTCATCTCAACCCCGTCCGGACGGCCGGCGCGGGACACCGCCGGCGGGGTGTGAGCGGCCGGAGGATCACGGGACACTCGTCCGGTCGTTCACCGGATTCATCACCGGAATCACCGGGTTCAGCGGAATCACTGGGTTCAACGGGTTCAACCGATTCGTCTCGCCGGCGGGACGGCAATTCCCTTTCGGCGGAGAAAGGAAAGGCTGGCAATGGAATCGTGGCCGCGGGTCCACCAGCTGGGTGGACCGGACGAGGTGTCCGAGACTCAGCCCGCGCCTTCGGGTGCGCCGGCGTCGCTCGTGCAGGGAATCTCGGCGCTGTGGGGGGAATTCCTCAACGACGGCGACGTGAAGCCCGATGACGACTTCTTCACGCTCGGCGGCAACTCGATCACCGGGATCAAGATCATCGACCGGATCGCCCAGGACCACGGTGTCGACCTCTCCGTGCGCGACTTCTACCTCGCGCAGACCCCGGCCCGGGTCGCCGAGCTGATCGACCGGCAGCTGACCGACCGGCAGAAGGCGCGGACGCCGTGAGGTTGATACCGGGCGCCGGGACCGACACCGACCTCGACCGCATCGACCTCGACCGCGTCGACCTGTTCGACCTCGATCTCTACACCTCCGGCGATCCGCACTCGGTCTGGAGCGCGATGCGGGCGCGCAGGCCCCTGCATCACCAGGTCCTGCCGGACGGCCGGGAGTTCTGGTCGGTGACCCGCTACGAGGACGTCTGCCGCGTGCTCGGCGACCACCGGGAGTTCACCTCCGAGCGCGGCACGGTGTGCACCCACCTCGGCGAGGACGACCTCATGGCGGGCCGGCTGATGACGTCGACCGACCCGCCGCGGCACACCCAGGTCCGCCGGGCGATCGGCGCCAGGCTCACCGCGCGCGCGGTGGCGCCGTCGCAGGACCGGATCAGGCGGTCGATCGTGCGCTTCCTCGAGCCGGCGCTCGACGGCGAGCCCTTCGACCTGGCCGAGCGGGCACTGCGGCTGCCGATGATCGTCGCGGGCCCGCTGCTGGGGATCCCGGAGCGGGACTGGGACGAGCTCGTCCAGCTGACCGCGATGGTGACGGCCCCCTCGGATCCGCACTTCCAGCAGGGCAGCCGGGCCGCGACGCTGGCCATCTCGCACCACGAGCTGATCACCTACGTCACCGGCTGGGTCAAGCGGCGGCGCGCGGCCGGAGGCGAGGACGGCAGCCTGCTCGACCACCTGATGAGCCTGCGCGCGGGAGACGCGCCGCTGACCGACGAGGAGATCGCCCTCGACGGTTACAGCATCCTGCTGGGCGCCAACGTGACGACGCCGCACACTGTTTCAGGGACCGTGCACACCCTCGTCGAGCGGCCCGAGCAGTTCGCGAAGGTGCAGGCGGACCCGTCGCTGATCCCGGCCCTGGCCGAGGAGGGGCTGCGCTGGACGTCGGCCGCCGCGAACTTCATGCGGTACGCCGTGGACGACGTGCAGATCGCCGGGGGCACGATCCCGGCCCGCGGCGCGGTCGTCGCGTGGATCGGGTCGGCCAACCGGGACGAGGCCCAGTTCGCCGATCCGCACGAGTTCGACATCACGCGCAGCGACAACAACCGCCACGTCGCCTTCGGGTTCGGGCCGCACTACTGCATCGGGGCGCCGCTGGCCCGGATGACGCTGCGGGTCTTCTTCGAGGAGCTGACCCAGCGCTTCGACTCGATCGACCTGGCCGGCGAGCCGGAGCATCTGAGGTCGTATTTCATCGCCGGGATGACCCACCTGCCGATCGCCGCGCAGAGACGGACGACGTCATGAGAGCTGGATCGGAAGCGGCGTCCGCTACCTCGCCGTGGTTGGTCCGGCCGCCGTCGGCCGACGGCCCGGCCCGGATGTTCTGCTTCCCCTACGCGGGGACCGGAGCCTCGGCCTTCAGCGCCTGGCCGGCCGCGCTCGGCGACGTCGAGGACGTCGAGGTCTGCCCGGTGCAGTTCCCCGGCCGCGAGAACCGGTTGGGCGAACCGCACTACGGCACCTACCGGAGCCTGGCCGCCGACCTGGCCGGAGCGCTGGAGCCGTTGTCCGACCGGCCGTTCGCGTTCTTCGGGCACTGCGCCGGTGCACTGCCCGCGTTCGAGACAGTGCTCCGGCTCGCCGAGCTGGGACTGCCCTTGCCGACCTGCCTCTTCGTGTCGGGCCAGGTGGCGCCGCACGAGGAGTCGCAGGACCGGATGCTCGCCATGTCAGAGGCCGAACTGCGCGAGGAGTTGGAGGCAGTCGTGCGCAGCCGGGGGATCACGCCGCGGCCGGACATGATCGCGGTGGGACTCAACGTGCTGCTGAACGACCTCACCGCCGCGCGCGAGTACCGGCGGGCCGAGCCGGTCGCGGTGCCGTGCCCGATCGTCGTGCTGCACTGGCGGGACGACCCCGAGGTGAGCCTCGACCAGCTGCGCGGATGGAGCCAGTACTCGGACTCGGTCGAGTTCCGGGTCGTCGAGGGCGGCCATCACGACTTCATGAGCGCGCCCGAGGAGTTGCGCGCGCTGCTGACCCGCTGGCGCTGAGTCCTGATGAGGGAAGGGGTTCGCATGAGTGGCGCAGCCACCGATGTCGCCGTCATCGGCATGTCGTGCCGTTTCCCGGGCGTGCCCGGCCTGGCCGAGTTCTGGCGCCTGCTGCTCGAGGGGAGGTCGACCGTCGGGCGCTTCCCGGAGCAGAGGGTAGTGAGGTCGAACGCTGCTTCCCACCCGGACGCGGCAACGATGGCGGCGGGCTCGTTCTTCGACCGCGTCGACGGGTTCGACGCGCAGTTCTTCGGAACGGACGCGGCCGAGGCGACCGCGATGGACCCGGTGCAGCGGCTGGGGCTGGAACTGGCCTGGGAGGCCGTCGAGGACGCGGGTGTTCCGGCGGCCGCGCTCGCCGGCCGCGAGATCGACGTCCTCGTCGGCGCCGCGTCCTCCGGATACGACGTGCTGCGCCGGCTTTCCGGCGCCGACCTCGACGACCACTACGCCGCGCTCGGCTCGAGCAGTGCGCTGATCGCGAACCGGATCTCAAGCCTCTTTGACGTGCGCGGTATGAGCTTCTGCGCGGATTCGGGCCAGTCCTCGTCCCTCGTGTCGGTCGCGCTGGCCTGCGAGCGGATCCGCAGTGGCGCGGTCGGGATGGCGATCGTGGGCGGCGTGAACCTGATCGTCGATCCGCAGACCGGGCTCGGCCTGGCGAATCTGGGTGCTCTCTCGCCAGACGGACGCTGCTTCACCTTCGACGAGCGGGCCAGCGGCTTCGTGCGGGGCGAGGGCGGGGCGTTCGTCCTGCTGAAGCGGCGCGACCTCGCCGTGGCCGATGGCGATCACATTTACGCGGTGGTGCGCGGCTGGGGCGTCGGCAGCGGCGGCGCGTCCTCCCGGATGCCCGACCCCAGTCCCGGCGGGCAGGCGGCGGCCGTGCTGTCAGCCCTCGAACGCGCGGCCGTCCCGTTCGACGGCGTCGACTACATCGAGGCCCACGGCACCGGCACCCGGCTCGGCGATCCGGCCGAGATATCCGGCCTGCGCAAGGTTTTCCGGGCGACCGGGCGGAGCCGTCCGGTGGTGATCGGCTCGGTGAAGACGAACGTCGGGCACCTGGAGCCGGCCGCGGGAATCGTCGGATTCGTGAAGGCGGCGCTCTGCGTGGACCGCGGCCGTCTGGTCCCGAGCCTGAACTTCCGGTCCCCGAACCCTGCGATCCCGGGCTTCCAGGAGGACTTCGAGGTTCTGACGGCCGCGCGGGCTTGGCCGGGCGCTCCGGATCGTCCGCGGCGGGCCGGGGTGTCGGCGTTCGGGATGGGCGGCACTAACGCGCACGTGATCCTCGAGCAGGCACCCGAGGTACGGACAGAACCATGTGCGGCCGCGGGCCAAAGCTCTGATGGCGCAGTGCTGCCGTGGGTGCTGTCGGCGCGGTCGGAGGCGGCACTGCAGGAGCAGGCCGCGCGGTTGCGGGATCTCGTGGCCGCGGACGCCTCGCTGTCGACGGCCGACGTGGGGCACTCGCTGGTGTCGACGAGGTCGATGTTCGAGCACCGGGCGGTGGTGCTGACCGGCGGGCGCGAGGAGTCGCTGGCCGGTCTGGACGCGGTGGCTGCGGGCGGGGATTCGGCGCGGGTGGTGCGCGGTGTGGTTGCAGGGCCGGTGGGTCCGGTGGGGCCACTGGGTCCCGTCGTCTTCGTGTTCCCGGGTCAGGGGTCTCAGTGGCCGGGCATGGGCAGGCGGCTGTACGCGGAGTCAGAGGTCTTCGCGCGCCGGATCGACGAGTGCGCGCGGGCTCTGGCACCGTGGGTGGACTGGTCGCTCGTGGACGTGGTGACCGGTGCGCCGTCGGCTGCGTCGCTGGACCGGGTGGACGTGGTCCAGCCGGCGCTGTTCGCGGTGATGGTGTCGCTGGCGCAGGTCTGGCAGTCGCTGGGCGTCGTCCCCGACGCCGTGGTGGGGCACTCGCAGGGCGAGATCGCCGCGGCGTGCGTCTCGGGTGCGCTCTCGCTCGAGGACGCTGCGCGCGTCGTCGCCCTGCGTAGCCGGGCATTGGTCGAACTGGCCGGCCTGGGCGGCGGGATGAGCGCGGTGTCCGCGTCCCCACAGTGGGTCCAGGACCGGTTGATGCAGTGGTCCGGGCGGCTCTCCACGGCGGCGGTCAACGGGCCTGCGTCGGTGGTGCTCTCCGGGGACGACGAGGCGCTGGACCTGTTCGCCGCGGCGGCGGCCGAGGACGGTGTCAGGGTACGGCGGGTCAAGGTGGACTACGCGTCGCACTCCCACCACGTCGAGCGCATCCGTGACCGCCTGCTCGAGGCCACCGCGGGTCTCTCGCCGACGGAGTCAGCGGTGGAATTCCACTCCACGGTCACCGGCGGACTGCTCAACACGCGCGTGCTCGACGGCTCGTACTGGTACGACAACCTGCGCTCGACGGTACGTTTCGGCGAGGTCGTGGAGCGCCTGATGCGTGACCGCGGCGGTGTGTTCGTGGAAGTCAGCCCGCATCCGGTGCTCGAGGTGGCGATGGAGGAGGCCGCTGATGCGCTGGCGGCGCCGCCGGTGGTGGCGGGCACCCTGCACAAGGACGACGGGAGTTGGGGCAAGGTCCTGACATCGGCGGCAGAGCTGCATGTGCGCAGCGTGCCGGTGGACTGGGAGGCGGCGTTCGCCGCGGACCGGCCGCGGCGCAGGATCGGACTGCCGACGTATGCGTTCCAGCGGCAGCGGTACTGGCTGACAGTGCCCGATGACGCGGACGATGCGAACCCGGGCTCTTCTGTGGGGGCCGCCAGCACCAGGGCGGCGGAACTGGGTTCGGAGCCGGCGGTCCTCGACCTCGTCTGCGCCGAGACCGCGGCGGTGCTCAGCACAAAGAACGCTGATCTGACCGGCTTCGATCTCGCCGCGAGATCGACGGAGACGTTCAAGGACCTGGGTTTCGACTCGTCGATGGCTGTGCGGCTGCGCAACCGGCTCACCGCCGCGGCCGGCGTGCGGCTCCCGGCCACCGTCGCGTTCTCGTATCCGACTCCGCAGGCGCTCGGACGCCACATCTTCTCCCTGCTCGTGCCGGAGCAAACGGTGCAGGAGACGGTTCGGGGTCCGGAAAGCCATAGCGACGACGAGCTGTACGAACTGATCGACCGCGGATACGCGCTCTGACAAGCGCCGGCAAGCATCGGAAAGCACGCCCGCCCGTACGTCCAAGCAATCGTCTGTGGAGGCCCTGGTGGAGGACGTCGACAAGCTCCGTTCCTACTTGCGACGCGCCGTCGGCGATGCGCAGGCCCTGCGTGAGCGGGTGCGCGAACTGGAGGAGTCCGCCCGCGAGCCGATCGCGGTCGTCGGCATCGGTTGTCGCTTCCCGGGCGCGGTGACGTCCCCCGACGGGCTCTGGGACGTGGTGTCTGGCGGTGTGGACGCGATGGGCGACTTCCCGCAGGACCGCGGGTGGGACGTGGACGCGGTGTACGACCCCGATCCCGAGGCACGCGGCAAGACGTACACGCGCTCCGGCGGATTCCTGCCCGACCTCGCGCAGTTCGACGCGGCGTTCTTCGGGATCAGCCCGCGCGAGGCGCTGGCGATGGATCCGCAGCAGCGGCTGATGCTGGAGACGTCGTGGGAGGCGCTGGAGCGGGCGGGCATCGACCCGGCCGGGCTGCGCGGCTCGGCGACCGGGGTGTTCACCGGGATATACGGGGTCGACTACGGGCCGCGGATGGGCGGCGGGGCGGCCGCCGAGGTGGAGGGCTTCGGGATCGCAGGGACCTACACCAGCGTCGCCTCGGGCCGGGTCGCGTACGTGCTGGGCCTGGAGGGCCCGGCGGTCTCAACCGACACCGCGTGCTCGTCGTCGCTGGTCGCCGTGCACCAGGCGGTACGGTCCCTGCGATCCGGCGAATGCACGTTGGCGCTGGCCGGCGGGGTGTCGGTGCTGCCGACCCCGGGGCTGTTCGTGGAGCTCGCCCGGCAGCGCGGCCTGTCGGTGGACGGGCGGTGCAAGTCGTTCGCGCAGGCGGCCGACGGGACCGGCTGGGGCGAGGGCGCGGGCGTGCTGGTGCTGGAGCGGTTGTCGGACGCGCAGCGCAACGGGCGGCGGATCTGGGCGCTGATCCGGGGCTCGGCGATCAACCAGGACGGCGCGTCCAACGGGCTCACCGCGCCGAACGAGCTGGCCCAGCAGCGGGTCATCCGGGCGGCCCTGGCCGATGCCGGCCTGTCAGCCCACGAAGTGGACGCGGTCGAGGCGCACGGGACCGGCACCACGCTGGGCGACCCCATCGAGGCGGAGGCGCTGCTGGCCACCTATGGGAAGGACCGGGATCCCGGCAGCCCGCTGTGGCTCGGGTCGCTGAAGTCGAACATCGGCCACACGCAGGCCGCCGCCGGTGTCGGCGGGATGATCAAGATGATCATGGCGATGCGCCACGGAGTGCTGCCCAAGACGCTGCACGTGGACCAGCCGACCCCGCACGTGGACTGGTCGGCGGGTGCGGTGGAGCTGCTGCTCGAGGCGAGGCAGTGGCCTGGCACCCCGGAGCGGCCCCGGCGCGCGGGAGTGTCGTCCTTTGGGGTCAGCGGCACGAACGCGCACTTGATCCTCGAGCAGGCGCCGGTATCCCCAGTGCTTCAGGAGTCTGAAGAGTCTCAGGTGTCTATCGAGGCTTCTGGCGCGGTGCCGTGGGTGTTGTCGGGGCGGTCGGCGGAGGCCTTGCGGGAGCAGGCGCTGCGCTTGCGGGACCTCGTGGCGGCAGACCCGGACCCGCCGATTGCGGCGGTGGGGCGCTCGCTGGTGTCGACCCGCTCGCTGTTCGAGCACCGCCGGGTGGTGATCGGCGCGGACCGCGACGAGTTGCTAGCCGGTCTGGCGGCCCTCGCCGCTGGTGACGGCGACGCCGCCGGCGTGGTCGCCGGAACGGCGCGGCCGACCGGAAAGACAGTGTTCGTGTTCCCGGGGCAGGGATCGCAGTGGGCCGGCATGGGGCGGGAGCTATGGGAGTCGTGCCCCGTATTCGCCGAGCAGATGCGCGCCTGCGCGGAGGCGTTGGCGCCGCTGGTCTCCTGGTCGCTGATCGACACCGTGTGCGGGGGGCCGCAGGCCGCGGACATGGACCGGGTGGACGTCGTCCAGCCGGTGCTGTTCGCGGTGATGGTGTCGCTGGCCCGGGTGTGGCGATCGCTGGGGGTGACGCCGGACGCGGTCATCGGCCACTCGCAGGGCGAGATCGCAGCAGCCTGCGCCGCGGGCGCCCTGAGCCTGGCGGACGCGACCAAGATCGTGGTCCTGCGATCCCGGATGCTGGCCACCGCCGCCGAGCACGGCGGCATGGCTGGGATCCTGCTGCCCGAGCACCGGGTGCGGGAGCTGCTGGAGCGGTGGGGGTCCCGGGTCGTGATCGCTGCGGTCAACGGGCCGAACTCGACGACGGTCTCGGGCGAGGCCGAGGCGGTCAGGGAACTGGTCGCGACCTGCGAATCAGAGGGCGCACGCGCACGGTGGATCCCGGCGAGCGTTCCCGGCCACTCGCCCATCATGGACCGGTTCGAGGACCAGCTCATGCAGGAGCTGGGCCGGATCACGCCCATGGCCACGCCGGTGGCGTTCTACTCGACGGTGACCGGCGAGCAGATCGACACCGCGGAACTGGACGCGGCCTACTGGTTCCGCAACATGCGGGAGCCGGTCCGGTTCGAGACCACCATGAGGGGCCTGATCGAGCAGGCGCACGGCACGGTCATCGAGGTCAGCCCGCATCCGCTGCTCACATTGAACATCCAGGAGATGCTCGAGGCTTCACCCGGCGCGGCCGGGCTGGTCACGGCCACGCTGCGGCGCGGTGAGGGCGGGCTGGCGCGGCTGTACCGGTCGGCAGCCGAGGCCTTCGTCGCGGGCGTCGCAGTCTCCTGGGGGGCGGCGTTCCCGGGCTGGGAGGGGCGGTGGGTCGAACTGCCCACGTACGCCTTCCAGCGGCAGCGCTTCTGGCTGAACACGCCGAACGAGTCCACCGCCGCGACTACGTCCGACCACCCGCTGCTTGACGCCGTGATCGACCTGCCCGATGACACAGAGGGCAGCGGCGGCGTGGTGGGCAGCGGGCGTCTTTCGCTGCAACGCCATCCGTGGCTGGCAGACCACGTGGTCCACGGCGCCGTGCTGGTGCCGGGATCGGTGCTGGTGGAGATGGCGGTGTGGGCGGCGCGCAAGGTCGGATGCGACGCCGTGGACGAACTCACGCTGGAGACGCCGCTGGTGCTGTCCCGGACGGCCGATCGCGAGATTCGTGTCGTGATAGACGGCAAGCGGGCGATCTCCGTGCACTCGCGGGGCGAGGACGAATCCGAGTGGACACGCAACGCAGTCGGGATCGTTGGGTCCGGCGGCACCGAGGGCGGAGTACCCCGTGTTGAAGAGGGCTTCGTCTCGTGGCCGCCAGCTGGCGCGGTGGACGTGCCGTTCGAGGACGAATACACGAGGTTGTCCGCCCTCGGATTCAGCCACGGACCCTTGTTCCGCGCTCTGAGGGGCGTGTGGCGTCGCGACGACGTGCTGTTCGCGGAGGTGGAGCTCGCCGACACGGATCCGGGTAGGTTCCGGATTCACCCGGCGCTGCTGAACGCCGCGCTGCTGCCGGTTGGTCTGGGGCAGTTCGTCGACACCTCCCGGCTCGAGGGCTGGCTTCCGTTCCGGTGCACGGGAATCCGGATGAACTGCGCTGCGCCGACCGTGCTGCGTGTCCGTCTTGCGCCCACTGCGGAGAACACGGTGTCCGTGGCCATCGCGGACCAGGACGGTGTCCCGGTCGGCGGCGTCGACTCGCTCAGCCTGCGGCCGGTGGACGTCAATGAGCTGACTGAGCTGAGCTTCGACCGTCAGGACTCGCTGTTCAAGGTGGAGTGGGTGCCGCTCTCGATCCCGTCGAGGCTGGCCGAAGCAGGCCAGTACGCGACGCTGAGGTTTGCAGAACTCGAAGAACTGGCTGCGTCCGGCCGTGAGGTACCGCCGGTCGTGATCGCCTTCGTCGATCAGGCGAGCGCGGACGTCGGCGAAACGCCAGTCGCTGCCGAACAGAACATCCACAGCGTGCTGCGTTGGACGCAGCGCTGGCTCTCCGACGACCGGTTCTCAGACTCCCGCCTGGTCATCGTGACGCATCAGGCGATCCACGACGACCAGGCTCCGCACACCGACCCCGCGGCTGCCGCGGTCTGGGGCTTCGTGCGCACCGCGCAGACCGAGAGTCCGGGCCGGTTCACGCTCGTGGACATCGACGACCAGCCCGGCTCGTGGGCTGGCATCGCGGCGGCGGTCGATACCGGCGAGCCCCAGCTCAAGATCCGGGCCGGTGTCGTGACGACCCCGCAGTTGGCTCGTGCGCAGGGGACGCGGGCGCAGGACGCTGCCGGCCTCGGGTCCGGGACGGTGCTGATCACGGGCGGCACCACCGGTCTGGGCGCGATGCTGGCCCGACACCTCGTCGAGCGGCACGGAGTGAACCGGCTGGTGTTGACCAGCAGGCGGGGGCCGGCGGCTCCGGCGGCGGCAGAGCTGCGCGAGGAGCTGACCGAGGCCGGTGCGCAGGTCGAGATCGTGGCCTGCGACGTGACGAGCCGCCGGTCCGTCGCCGAGCTGATCGCCGCGGTGCCGCCCGAGCACCCGCTTACGGCGGTGATCCACTGCGCGGCCGTGCTGGACGACGGGGTCGTCGAGGCGCTGACCGAGGACCGCGTGGACTCGGTGCTGGCGCCGAAGGTGCGCGGCGCCTGGTACCTGCACGAGCTGACCGAGCACCTGGACCTCTCAGCGTTCGTACTGTTCTCCTCGATCGCGAGCGTGGTCGGTACGGCGGGGCAGGCCAACTACGCGGCGGCCAACGCGTTCCTCAACGGCCTGGCGGAGGCGCGGCGGGCCGCGGGGCTGACCGCCAGCGCGCTGTGCTGGGGTTTCTGGGCGCAGCGCAGCGAGATGAGCGCAGACCTCGTCGAGCTGGATCTCGTTCGCCTGCAACGGCAGGGCGTGCAGCCGATGTCGTCGCACGAAGGGCTCGCGCTCTTCGACGCGGTGATCTCGCGGGACGAGCCGGTGTTGGTGCCCGCGCGGCTGATTCTGGCGGGGCAGGGTGGAGGCTCGCCGCTTCTTCGTGGTCTGATCGGGGCCACACCCGTGCTCGGCGGCGCGGGGAACCACGCGTCCGCCGCCGAGATCGGAATCGCGCAGCGGGTGAGGTCGCTGCCGCGGGCCGAGGCCGAGGCGGTGGTTCTCGATGCCGTGCGGGCGCAGACCGCGACGGTCCTCGGCCACGCCGACACTGCGCGAATCGGCCCCGGGGTGGCGTTCAAGGAGCTGGGGATCGACTCGCTCACGGCGCTGGAACTGAGGATCAAGCTGGCGGCGGTCACCGGCATGAAGCTGCCCGCCACGCTCGCGTTCGACTATCCCAACCCCGCCGCCCTCGCGCAGTTCCTCACCGCGAGTATCAACCCTGACCCCGGCGTCCCGGAGTCTCCGGTCGCCCGCCTGGCCAAGGAGATCGAGGGCCTCGGCGCCCGGCTCGAGGGCGCCTTCCTCGAACTCGAGGACGCGGACCGGGCCACCATCTCCGCGCTGCTCGGCGAGCTGCAGGGCCGGGTCCGCTCGATGGCGGCGGTGGGCGACGGATCGCCGGTCGGCATCGTCGACCGGATCAGTTCGGCATCAGCTGGAGAGCTTCTCTCCCTGCTGGACAAAGAGCTCGGCTAGGGGAGAGCGATGACAAATGACAACAACGCCGATGTTCTCGACTACCTCAAGCGGACGTCGATCGAGCTGATCGAGACGCGCAAGCGGCTGAACGAGGTGACGCAGGCCGCTGCCGAACCCATCGCGGTCGTCGGCGTCGCCTGCCGCTACCCGGGCGGGGTGGCCTCCCCGGAGGCGCTGTGGGAGTTGGTGCTCGAGGGCCGGGACGCGGTGTCGGGCTTCCCGGAGGACCGCAACTGGGACCTGGATGCCCTGTACGACCCGGATCCGGACCGGCCGGGCACCTGCTACACGCGCTCCGGCGCGTTCCTGGACGACGCAGGGGGCTTCGACGCCGAGTTCTTCGGGATCAACCCGCGCGAGGCGCTGGCCGCGGACCCGCAGCAGCGACTGCTGCTCGAGGCCTCCTGGGAGTCCCTGGAGCGGGCCGGAATCGACCCGCACACCCTGCGCGGCAGCAACACCGGCGTCTTCGCGGGCCTTGCGTACTTCGGCTACGGGAACCACTTCTTCACCCCGGCGACTATTTCAGGCTACGGGCAGACCGGCTCTCTGCTGAGCGTGGCGTCTGGGCGCGTCGCCTACTCGCTGGGCCTAGAGGGTCCTGCGATATCGACCGACACGGCGTGCTCGTCGTCGCTGGTGGCGGTGCACCAGGCGGTGCAGTCGCTGCGGCAGGGCGAGTGCGCGATGGCCCTGGCCGGCGGCGTGACCGTCGTGGCGACCACGCAGGTGTTCCGGGAGCTCTCCCGCAACAGGGGCCTGGCGGCCGACGGCCGGTGCAAGGCGTTCGCCGACGCGGCGGACGGCACCGGCTTCTCCGAGGGCGTCGGGGTCCTGGTGCTGGAGCGGCTGTCGGACGCGCGGCGCAACGGGCGGCGGATCTGGGCGCTGATCCGGGGCTCGGCGATCAACCAGGACGGCGCGTCCAACGGGATGACCGCGCCGAACGGCCCGGCGCAGCAGCGGGTGATCCGGGCGGCGCTGGCGAACTCCCGGGTGCAGGCCGGCGACGTGGACGTGGTGGAGGCGCACGGGACCGGCACCACGCTGGGCGACCCCATCGAGGCGCAGGCGCTGCTGGCCACCTACGGGAAGGACCGGGACCCGGCCCGGCCACTGTGGCTGGGATCGCTGAAGTCGAACATCGCCCACGCGCAGGCGGCGGCGGGCGTGGGCGGCATGATCAAGATGATCATGGCGATGCGCCACGGGGTGATGCCCAAGACGCTGCACGTGGACCGCCCGACGACGCACGTGGACTGGTCGGCCGGCGCGGTGGAGCTGCTGGCCGAGGCCAGAGCGTGGCCGGACACACCGGGACGGCCCCGGCGTGCAGGCGTGTCAGCCTTCGGAATCAGCGGCACGAACGCGCACGTGATCCTCGAGCAGGCGCCCGACGAAGAGGCGGCGCGGGAGGAGGCAGCGCAGCAGGAGACGGCGCAGCAGGGGACGGCGCAGCAGGGGACGGCGCCGGGTGGTGCTGTCGGATGGACGCCGTGGGTCGTGTCGGCGCGGTCGGAGGGGGCGCTTCGGGCGCAGGCCGAGAAGCTGCGCGATTTCGCGGCCGCCGCCGATCCGGGCTTGGACCTCGCCGACGTCGCGTGGTCGTTGGTGTCCAGCCGGTCAGGGTTCGAGCATCGCGCGGTAGTTCTGGGCCGCGATCGGGACGAGCTGTTGAGCGCTCTGGCGTCGTTGAGCGACGGCGCCGAGTCCGTGGCAGTCGTGCGCGGCGTCGCCGGAGAGGTCGGCAGCACCGCCTTCATGTTCCCCGGACAGGGAACGCAGTGGGCTGGCAAGGCGCGGGAGCTGTACGCCACCTTTCCCGTCTACGCACACGCCCTCGACGAGATCTGCGAACACCTCGATCCGCATCTCCCCGTCGCACTCAAGCCTCTGCTACTCGGCGAGGCGCCCGCGGAGCACCTGGCCGGTCGGACGGACATCGCGCAGCCGGCGCTGTTCGCGCTCGAGGTCAGTGCGTACCGGCTCCTGGTTCGGCTCTGCGGGGAGCCGGACCAGCTGATCGGTCACTCCGTCGGCGAGATCGCCGCCGCGCACGTGTCAGGAGTCTTGGACCTGGACGGCGCGACCCGGCTCGTGGCCGCGCGCGGCCGGGTCATGCAGACGGTCACCGAGCGGGGCGCCATGCTGGCGGTGCGCGCCTCGGAGCAGGACGTAAGTGCTCTGCTCCAAGAGTACGACCGGGTTGGCATCGCAGCGGTCAACGGCCCGGATTCGGTGGTGGTCTCGGGCATCCGCGACCAGGTCCTTGCGCTGAGGGAACGGCTGGTCGGCGAGGGCAGGTCGGCGAAACAGCTCGACGTCGAGCACGCCTTCCACTCCCCGCTCATGGACCCGATCCTGGACGAGTTCGCCGGATCGATAGGCGGGCTGCACGCCGGCAGCATGGCGATTCCGGTCGTCTCGTCCCGATCGGGCCGTGAGGCCACGGTCCAGGAGTTGACGTCCGTCGCGCACTGGGTGCAGCACATCCGCGAGCCCGTCCGCTTCTTCGACGCGGTGGAGCGCGCCCGCGCGGCCGGTGCGACCGTTTTCCTCGAAGTGGGGCCCGGATCGACGCTGGCGAGCATCACCAAGGAGGCCTTCGCCAGCGAGGGCGTGAGCGACGCGGTGGTCCTGTCGTCGTCGCGGCGGGACCGCGAGGCGGCGGAGGCGCTGGTCGGCTCGCTGGCCCAGCTGCACGTCCGGGGCAAGGCAGTGCAGTGGGACGCCCTGATCGGGGCGCGGCGGCAGGTGGATCTTCCGACTTACGCGTTCCAGCGGCAGCGGTACTGGCTCGACTTCCTGGAGGGAATGCGCGCGCCGGACGTCGCCTCCGCAGGGCTCTCAGCTCCAGAGCACCCGTTGCTGGGTGCTGTGATGGACCACCCCGGCACCGACGAAGTCGTGTTCACCGACCTGTGGTCCCTGCAGACGCACGGCTGGCTGGCCGATCACGCCGTGTTCGGCGCGGTGGTCGTTCCGGCGACGGCCTATATGGACCTGGCGCTGTGGGTTGGCGGCTTCGTCGGGTGCGCGGGGATCGAGGAACTGTCGCTGGAAGTCCCCTTGATCCTTCCGGACTCCGGTGGTGTGCAGGTGCGGATCGTCGCCGGGGCGGTGGACGAGGCGGGACGTCGATCTCTGGACGTGTACTCGCGTCCGGGCGGAGACGACCGGGCGGTTGGTGGGTGGATCCGTCACGCGACGGGGAGCCTGTCAGCGAGTAGTGCGCTGACGGCCAACTGGGCCGATGACGCGCGATTGCTCGCCGTGTGGCCGCCGGCTGGGGCGAACCGGCTCGACATCGACGGTCTCTACGACTCCTTCGCGGACGCAGGGTTCGACTACGGTCCTGCGTTCCGCGGGCTGCGCGAAGTGTGGAAGCGCGGTGACGACATCTTCGCTCAGGCCACGCTGCCGATGAGCGATGGCGGGTTCGCCAGTACCGAATTCGCGATGCATCCGGCGCTGATCGACTCCGTGCTGCACGCGGTGGTGGTCGGCGGCGTCATCGAGGTGAGCGGCGGGCAGGGCTGGATGCCCTTCTCGTGGTCCGCAGTAGACCTGGTCGGTCAGTGCGGCCCGACCGTCAGGGTCCGGATCTCACCGGCTGGCGAGGGCGTCGTCTCCGTGGTGGTCGCGGATGAGCATGGTCGCGCAGTCGCTCGCGTCGGGGCGCTTACGTTCCGGCCGGCGAGTGCCGAGCAGGTGCGCTCGGTGCGCGGCGGGCACGGGCAGTCGCTGTTCGAGGTCGAATGGCGGCCGGTGCAGCAGGGGAAGCAGGAGGTGGAACGCGCGCAGTGGGCCGTCGTCGGAGCGGCGGACGGCCTGGCCTCGCGACTGTCTACGGCGGCCGGTGCGAGTGGCGTCTTCCACGAGTCAGTGGACGATGTTCTCACGGGAGAGGCGCCCCGGAACATCGTCCTCTGCCTTGACGACTTCGTCGCCGCCGACGCCGATCTACCCGCCGCGGTCGGCAGTGCGGACGCGCGCGTACTGGGCTGGGTCCAGCAGTTCCTCACCGAGGAGCGGCTCGCCGGATCCACGCTGGTGGTCCTCACCCGGCTGGCACTCGACACCGGTACAGGGGTGAGCACAGGAGAGCGCGTCGAAAGCCTCTGCGGCTCATCTGTCTGGGGCCTGATCCGCTCCGCCCAGACCGAGCACCCCCGCAGGTTCCGGCTGGTGGACATCGACGACGACGAAGCATCTTGGGTGAGCCTCGCGGATGCGCTCGAGTCCGGTGAGAGCCAGCTGGCTCTGCGCGGCGGTGCGATCCTCGCCCCGAGCATGACGCGGGCCTCGTCCGCCGCCGCCAACCAGATCGAGCCGCCGGCGGTCGGCGCGCACCGGCTGGGCATCCCGACCAAGGGCACGCTTGAGAACCTGACCTTCATTCCCTGCCCCGAGGTCGAAGCGCCCCTGACGAGCGGTCAGGTCCGCATCGCCGTGCACGCCGCCGGGCTCAACTTCCGGGACGTCACCATCGCCTTGGGCCTTATCGACAAGACGGCCATTGACGCCGGGCTCGGCAGCGAGGGAGCCGGCACGGTGCTGGAGGTGGCGGACGACGTCACCGGCCTCTCCCCAGGCGACCGGGTGATGGGTATCTTCTCCGGCTCCTTCGGCCGCGTGGCCATTGCGGATCATCGCATGCTCATGCCGATCCCCACCGGATGGAGCTACGCCGAGGCGGCCTCTGTGCCAGGGGTCTTCCTCACCGCCTACCACGCGCTCTTCCGTGTGCAGAACCTTGCGAAGGGACAGCGGATCCTCATCCACGCTGCGGCCGGCGGCGTGGGGATGGCCGCCGTCCAACTGGCGCGGCACGTCGGCGCCGAGATCTACGGGACCGCGAGCCCGGCCAAGTGGCCCACCCTGCGCGGCCTGGGACTGGACGACGACCACCTGGCCTCGTCGCGGGACCTGGCGTTCGCGGACAAGTTCCTGGACGGCTCGGGCGGCCGCGGCGTGGACGTCGTGCTGAACTCGCTCGCGCACGGCTTCGTCGACGCCTCGCTGAAGCTGCTGCCTGCCGGCGGGGGCTTCATCGAGATGGGCAAGACGGACATCCGCGATCCCCGGCAGGTGGCGGCCGACCACCCCGGGGTCGAGTACGAGGCCTTTGACCTCTACGAGGCGGGCCCGGACGCGATACACGAGATGTTCACGGCCGTCATGAAGCTGTTCGCGGACGGGCGGGTGCGCCTGAACCCGATCTCGGTCTGGAACATCCGCGACGCGCGCAGGGCGTTCCGCGAGATGAGTCAGGGCCGGCACATCGGCAAGATCGTGTTCGAGCTCGGCGGCGACTTCGGCGGCGGGACCGTGCTGGTCACCGGCGGAACCGGGGGAGTGGGCTCGCTGGTGGCGCGGCACCTCGTGGCCGAGCGCGGAGTACGGAGCCTGGTCCTGGCGAGCCGGCGCGGCATGGCGGCCGACGGCGCCGCCGAGCTGGTCTCGGAACTCGAGGGCGCGGGCGCGATCGTCAAGGTCGTGGAATGCGACGTCGCGGACCGGGACGCCGTCGCGGACCTGCTCGCGGACATGCCCGGTGAGTACCCCCTGACGGCGGTCCTGCACGCGGCCGGCGCGCTGGCGGACGGCACCGTCGAATCGCTGACCACTGAGAGCCTTGACCGCGTGCTGCGCGCCAAGGTCGGCGGTGCGGTAAATCTGCACGAGCTGACCAGGGAACGCACCCTGTCGGCGTTCGTCCTCTTCTCCGCGCTCGCGGGCACGCTCGGCAGCGGCGGGCAGGCGAACTACGCCGCGGCGAACGGGTTCCTGGACGGCCTGGCCGCTCAGCGCAGGGCCTCCGGCCTGACCGCCGCGTCGCTGTGCTGGGGCTGGTGGGAGCAGAGCAGCGGCATGACCGGGGACCTGGACGAGGCCGACCTCGCGCGGATCCGGCGGATGGGCATCGCCGCGATGCCGACACCCGAAGCGCTCGCCTTGTTCGACTCGGCATGCGCGAACGGCCGGCCGGTCCTCGTCCCGGCCCGGTTGGACCTCTCCGCGCTGCGGAATAAGACCCCTGACGAACTGCCGCCGCTGCTGCGCGACCTGGTCGAGAGCAGTCGACCGGCCCGGAGCAGGGCGAGCACGCCCAGGGACGGCGGTGGTGGTGGCGGTGGTTCCCAGAGCCTTGCCACGCGAGTCGCCGCGCTCCCGCCGGGCGAGGCGGAGGCGGCCGTGCTGGACTGGGTCCGCGACCAGGTCGCCATCGTGCTCGGACATTCCTCCGGCGGCGCCGTCGACTCGGACCAGCCTTTCACGCACCTCGGATTCGACTCGCTGACCTCGGTCGAGCTCTGCAACCGGCTGGCCTCCGCGACCGGGCTGCGCCTGGCATCAACCCTCGTGTTCAGCTACCCGACGCCGCGCGAACTGGGCCAGCACATACTCGGCCAACTGCGTCCGGAACCGGGCGCCGACTCGGCGAACCAGGCGGACCCGGCCGAGGACGCGCAGATCAGAGAGCTGCTGCGGACCGTCCCGATCGACCGGCTGCGCAGCGCGGGCCTCCTGGAGCTGGTTCTGGCCTGCGCCGAAGGGCCGGCTGCGGCGGAGTCGGCCGCGGCCGCCGCCGAGGACGAACTGGCGGACCTGGACTTGGAAGCACTGGTCGACCTGGCTCTGGACGAGAGGGGCAAGTGACATGGCCAGCCGTGAGACGGGCAATCGTGAGATAGGTAGCCGTGAAGTGAACAACTCCGCTGATCGCGCCGCGGGCGGCGGCGACCGGGTCGAGCGGGCGCTGCGCATGCTGCTGGGGGAGCGCGACCGCCTCCGGCAGGAGAACGATGCCCTGAAGGCCGCTCGCACCGAGCCGGTCGCCGTGGTCGCCATGGCGTGCCGCTACCCGGGCGGCGTGTCAACGCCCGAAGGGCTCTGGGGCATGGTCCGCGGCGGCGTGGACGCAGTGGGCGAGTTCCCGCAGGACCGCGGGTGGCGGGACGTCTACGACCCGGATCCCGATGCCCGCGGCGGCTCGTACGTGCGCCAGGCCGGGTTCCTGGCCGACGTGGCCGGCTTCGACGCAGGGTTCTTCGGCATCAGCCCGCGCGAGGCGCTGGCGATCGATCCGCAGCAGCGCCTGCTGCTGGAGACCTCGTGGGAGGCCTTCGAGCGGGCCGGCATCGTTCCCGCGGACGTGCGCGGGACCGACGTCGGCGTCTTCGCCGGGGTGAGCACGTCCGAGTACGGGTCGCGCTTCCTGGAGGCCGGCAAGCACGAGCTCGAAGGGTATCTGCTGCATGGCAGTGCCATGAGTGTCGCGTCCGGGCGGCTGTCGTACGAGCTCGGATTGACCGGGCCGGCGGTCAGCGTGGACACGGCGTGTTCGTCGTCGCTGGTGGCCATGCACCTGGCGATGCAGTCGCTGCGCTCGGGGGAGTGCTCGCTCGCGCTGGTCGGCGGGGTCTCGACGATGTCGACGCCGGCGATCTTCGTGGAGTTCTCCCGGCAGCGCGCGCTCTCGCCCGACGGCCGGTGCAAGTCCTTTGCGGAGGGAGCCGACGGGACCGGATGGGCCGAGGGCGTCGGTGTGCTGCTGCTGGAGCGGCTGTCCGACGCCCGGCGCAACGGGCACCCGGTGCTGGCCGTCGTGCGCGGCTCCGCGGTGAATCAGGACGGCGCCAGCAATGGCCTGACAGCGCCGAGCGGCCTAGCTCAGGAGAAGGTGATCCGACAGGCGCTGGCGAACGCCGGGGTCGCGCCGCGCGAGGTGGACGCGGTCGAGGCGCACGGCACCGGAACCGTGTTGGGGGACCCCATCGAGGCGCAGGCGCTGCTGGCCACCTACGGTCGGGACCGAGCCGAGGGCAGGCCGCTGTGGCTGGGATCGATGAAGTCGAACATCGGTCACGCGCAGGCCGCCGCCGGGGTCGCCGGGGTGATCAAGATGGTGATGGCCATGCGCCACGGATACCTGCCGAAGACCTTGCACGTGGACACGCCCTCACGGCACGTGGACTGGTCCTCCGGCGCGGTCGAGCTGCTGGTGGAAGGTCGCGAGTGGACCCGGGCGTATGATGGGCCGCGGCGGGCCGGGGTGTCATCGTTCGGGGTCAGCGGGACCAACGCGCACGTGATCCTGGAAGAGGAGACGCCGCCGGAGCAGGCTGACGAGCGCGCCGCGGGCTCGGTCCTCGGCGGGCTGGTGCCGTGGGTGGTCTCGGGCAAGACCGCGGCGGCCGTGCAGCGGCAGGCTGACAAGCTGCGCGATTTCCTGGTGACCGAACCGGATGCGGATATCGCAGACGTCGGATGGTCGCTGGTCTCGAGCCGGTCAGCGTTCGAGCATCGTGCGGTGGTGCTGGGGCGGGACCGGGACGAGTTGGCGGGCGCGCTGGCGTCATTGAGCGATGGTGCGGAGGCCGCCGGGGTCGTGCGCGGTGTGGCCGGGGGGCTCGGCGGTGTGGTGTTCATGTTCCCGGGGCAGGGCTCGCAGTGGGTCGGCATGGGCCGGGAGCTGTACGACGCCTTCCCGGCCTTCGCGCAGTCCCTCGACCAGTGCGCGGCCGCGCTGGCCGAGTGGGTCGACTGGTCGCTGCTCGACGTGCTGCGCGGCGTCGAGGATGCGCCGTCGCTGGACCGGGTGGACGTGGTTCAGCCCGCGCTGTTCGCGGTGATGGTGTCCCTGGCCCGACTCTGGCAGTCGTGGGGCGTGCAGCCGGCCGCGGTGATCGGGCACAGTCAGGGCGAGATAGCCGCCGCCTGCGTATGCGGCGCGCTCTCGCTCAGGGACGCCGCCAAGGTCGTGGCGCTGCGCAGCAGGGCTCTGGTGAACATCGTCGGCCAGGGCGGCATGGCGTCGATCGCAGAGTCCGAGGACGTCGTGGCGGCGCGCCTCGCCCCGTGGAGCGACCGGGTGAGCATTGCGGTCGTCAACGGACCCCGCTCAGTGGTGGTGTCCGGGGAGCCGGACGCGCTCGACGAACTCGTCGAGAAGATGAAGGCTGAGGGCGTCCAGGCCCGGCGGATACCGGTGGACTACGCCTCCCATTCGGCGCAGGTGGCCCGGGTTCGCGACGAGGTGATCGGATCGCTGGCGGGGCTGGCCCCGAAGACCTCGGCGCTGCCCTTCTACTCGACCCTGGCCGGTGAGATCGTCGACACCGCGGGGCTGAACGGCCGCTACTGGTACGACAACCTGCGCGAGCGGGTGCTCTTCGAATCCTGCGTCCGGCGGCTGGCCGGGGACGGATTCCGGGTGTTCATGGAGATGAGCCCGCACCCCGTGCTGAGCGTCCCGGTGCAGGAGATCGTCGAGGAGTTGGCCGACGCGGTGGTCCTGGCCTCGTCGCGGCGGGACCGCGGCGAAGTGGAGTCCGTGGTCGGCTCGCTGGCCCAGCTGCACGTCCGGGGCGGGTCGGTGGACTGGGGCGCGCTGTTCGGAACGCGCCGGCGGGTGGACCTTCCGACGTACGCGTTCCAGCGGCAGCGGTACTGGTTGAACTCTGCGCAGGTGGCGGCTGCGGCCGAGGTGCCGGCGGCGGAGCTGCCCGCGGTCGACGACCAGCCCGCCCTGTGGGACACGCTCTCGACCCTCCCCGATGACGAGGCCGAAGCGGTCGCGCTGGCGCAGGTCCTTGCGACGGTCGCCGCAGTGCTCGGACACGCCGCCGGCGAGGCCGTCGATCCGGACCAGGAGTTCCGGGTGCTCGGCTTCGACTCGCTGCTCTCGGTGGAGCTGAGCAAGCGCCTGGCCGCGGCGAGCGGCCTCCAGCTGCGGGCGAATCTGGCGCTGCGGTTCCCGACCGCGCGCCTGGTCGCCGGGCAGATCAAGACTCTGATCGCCGACCGCGACCGCCGGTGATCCCCTCGTCCCGTGGGCGCCGTAGCGCGCTGCGCTCGTCGTTCGGCCTGGCCTGTTTGCTGAGGAGATGAATCCGTATGCGTTCATTCGGTGCGTCGGCTGCGCACAAAGGGTTGTGGCGGGCGCAGAAGATGTCTCCCGACACGCTGAACCACGCGCTGTTCATGTGGGACGTGGACGGCGAGCTGGACGCGGCGGTCATGGAGGCCGCGTTCCGGCACGTGCTGGGCGAGGCGGAGGTGCTGCGCGTCACCTTTGTCGAGGACGGCGGCGCGCTGCGGCAGGTGCCGCGGGACCTGGCCGACTGGCAGCCGTTCTTCCTGGACCTCAGCGCCGAGGCCGATCCGGAGCAGGCGGCCCGCGAGGCGTTGGCCGGCGTGGTGGGGCAGCCGTTCGACCTGGAGCGTGATCTGCTGGTCCGGCTCGGCGTGGTCAGGCTCGGGTCGGCCCGCTCGCTCGTGGTGATCGCCTACCACCACCTCGTCTCGGACGGGTTCGGCGCGGGCGGCCTGTTCTCGCGCCGGCTCGCCGAGGTGTACACGGCGCTGGCGCAGGGCTCTGCGGTACCGGAGCCGGAGCATCCGTGGGACGTCGAGTCGTTCGCGGCCGAGGCGGCGCAGTATCAGGACTCGCCGAAGTTCGCCGAGGACACCGAGTTCTGGCGCGGCTACCTGGCCGATGCGCCCGAGCCCGCGCAGGTTCCGCGCATCGCCCTGTCCGACACGGCGCGCGCCGCGCTCGACGAGCGCATTGGCGGCGCCGACCGCTGGTCGCAGCTCTCTGACGCGATCGGCATGGTCAGCCGGACGCTGCCCGTCCCGCGCGCGGAGGCGGACGCGTGGACCGAGGCCGCGAAGTCCATGGGCGTCTGGATGTCGTCGCTGCTGGCCGCCGCCGCGGCGGTGTACTTCCGGCACCGCTGCGACCGCCCGGAGTTCCTGTTCTCGCTGGCCGTGGGCAACCGGGTCGGGGTGGTTGCCAAGACGCCGGGCCTCGCGGTGAACGTGGTGCCGGTGCGGGCGGAGGTCCCGCTCGGCGCGACCTTCGCCGAGGTCGCCGACGCGGTGATCGATCAGACGTATGAGATCTTCGGCCACACCGCCTGCCACCTCTCGGACATCCAGCGGGTGAGCGGAACCGGCCTGAGCGGCCGCGGCAGTTTCGGCGCCGTGATCAACGTCGTCGAGTTCGTGGAGCGGATGCACTTCGCCGGCTGTCCGGCGCGCTACGTCGGCGCGACGACAGGGGCCTTCGACGAGCTGTCGATCGGCGTCTACACCGACGGCACCGCCGAGGGCGAGCTGTTCCTCCGGCTCGACGCCCCGGCGAGCCTGTACTCGAGCGCGGAGCTGCGCTTTATCGGCGCGGAACTGCTCGAGTTCATCCGGGCCATGCTGGCCGCAGGCGGCGAGCTGCCGATCGGCGCGCTGGACGTGGTGCGCGGCGTCGAGCGGGACCTGGTGCTGACCGCGCCGAACGACACTGACCTGCCGCTGCTGGAGCTGACGGTCGCGGACCTGTTGGCGCGCCAGGTGGAGCAGACTCCTGAGGCCGTGGCGCTGGTAGTGGCCGGGGCCGGAGGATTGGACGCGGCGGTCTCGTACCGGGAGCTGGACGAGCGGTCGGGCCGCGTTGCCAGGGCTCTGCGGCGCCGCGGCGTCGGACCCGAGACGGTCGTCGCGGTGGCGATGCCGCGGTCGGTGGACCTGGCCGTCGCGCTGGTGGGCGTGGTGAAGGCGGGTGGAGCCTACCTGCCGATCGACCCGGCGTCCCCGGCGGAGCGGATCAAGGCGGTGCTCAGCGATTCCTCGGCGCGCGCAGTGCTGGCTGATGCGATGAGTGCTGAGGGACTCCCTGGCGATCTGGATGTGCCGGTAGTGCTGTTCGACGAGGACGACGAGAGTTCACAGGAGGTTCCGGTCTCGGCTCATCGAGACGGCCTGCCGGCTGTGATGTACGGTCCTGAGTTGGCCGGTGCAGTCGCCGGGGTTGCCGTGACGCACCGCAACATGCAGCGGTTCGTCATGGACCGCCACTGGAAAGCAGGCGGCGACAGCGCTGTGCTGTGGCATTCGCCGCATACCTCTGACGCGCTCGCTCTCGAGTTGTGGATGCCGCTGCTGAACGGCGGCCGGGTGGTCGTGGCCCCGCCGGGGGAGTTGGACGTCAATGTACTGACCGAGACTGTGCTGAGTGAGGTGGCGGCGGGCCGGATCTCCACGGTGTGGCTGCCTGCGGCCCTGTTCTCGGCGATCGCGTCCGAGCGTCCCGAGTGCGTCGCCGGGCTGCGCGAGGTGTGGACCGGTGGTGACCGGGTGTCCGCGGCCGCCGTCGCGCGGGTGCGCGCGGCCTGTCCCGAGCTGACGGTCGTCACCGGCTACGGTCCGACCGAGACGACGGTGTTCGCAGCCTGTCACCGCATGGTGCCGGGCGAACCGGCGCACCACGCAGGCGCCGTCGTCGGCCTCCCGATGGACAACACAGCCCTCTACGTTCTCGGGCCAGGGCTCGCGCCGGTCCCGGCTGGGGTGGCCGGAGAGCTGTACGTGGCCGGGCAAGGCGTGACGCGTGGCTATTCCGGGCAGCCCGGGAGGACTGCGCAGCGGTTCGTGCCCTGTCCGTTCGGTCCGGTCGGCGGTCTGATGTTCCGGACCGGAGACCGGGTGCGGTGGGGTGCCGATGGCCGGCTCGAGTACGTGAGCCGGGCTGATGCCCAGGCGCAGATACGCGGTGTCCAGGTCGAGCTGGCCGAGGTCGAGGAGACGCTGTCCGAGCACGCCGGGCTGGCGCAGTCGGTGGTGGTCGGCCGGACGGACGACTCCGGGCAGCAGCGGCTGGTGGCTTACGTGGTCCCGGCGGGCGGCCGGGACGCCGAGGGTGCCGGTGTCGGTGCCTTGGCCGAGGAGCTTCGCCAGTTCGCCGCGGGGCGGCTGCCGGAGGTCATGGTGCCGTCGGTTTTCGTCGTGCTGGACCGCCTTCCGGTCACGGCCGACGGGAGGGTGGACCGGGCGTCGCTGCCGGAGCCGGAGTTCGACGACGGCCGGTATCGGGCGCCGCGCAACCGCACCGAGCGGGTGCTGGCCGAGGCGTTCGCCGACGTGCTCGAGCTGGACCGGCGGGTGGGCGTCGACGAGGACTTCTTCGACCTCGGCGGCAACTCGCTGCGGGCGATCAGGCTGGTCGGCCTCATCCGGGCCGAGCTGAGCCTCGAGGTCTCCATCCGCAAGCTGTTCGCGGCGCGCACCATCATGGGCCTGTCGGCCATGTCCGAGGACCTCACCAAGTCGAGCCGGCCGTCCCTGCGCAAGCGGACGAGGGACGGCGAGGTCCTCTGACCGTCGCGGGTCGCCCGTCGCCCATCATCGTCCATTTCCTCCGCGGTGCGGGCAGCGCATCGCACATCCAGGCCAGCGGGAGAGTTCTCGATGAATGATCGTGATCGTGCTTGTGAAGTAGAGCCCTACGACGTGGTCGGCGTGGGGTTCGGCCCGTCCAACCTGGCGCTGGCCATCACCCTGGACGAGTACCGGGCGGATGGTCCGCGCAGCGAGGTCAGCAGCCTGTTCCTGGAGCGCCAGCCCGCGTTCGGCTGGCACCGCAACATGCTGCTGCCGTCGGCGACCATGCAGATCTCCTTCCTCAAGGACCTCGTCACCTTCCGCAATCCGACCTCGTGCTACAGCTTCGTCGCGTACCTGCACGCGTCCGGGCGGCTCCCGCAGTTCGTCAACAACCAGGACTTCTTCCCCACCCGCCAGGAGTTCCACCAGTACCTCGAGTGGGCGCAGGCCCGGGTGGCCGACCGGGTCGCGTACGGCTCGGAGGTGACGTCGATCCGGCTGGCGCCGGGCGCCGACGCGCAGCGCTCGGACCGGCTGCGCATCGAGGTGGCGGGCGCCGCCGGCCGGCCCGGCCGGGTGGTCGAGGCCCGCAACGTGGTGGTCTCGACCGGCCTGGTGCCGACCATGCCCGTGGGAGCCGAGCGCGACGAGCGGGTGTGGCACAGCTCTGAGTTCCTGGAGAAGTACCGCCGGACGGACCCTGCGCAGCTGCGCCGGGTGGCGGTGGTCGGCGCGGGCCAGAGCGCGGCCGAGATCACCAGGTTCCTCTACGACGAGCTCCCGCACGCCCACGTGTGCTCGATCATCTCGTCCTACGGCTACTCGGTCGCCGACGACACCCCCTTCGCCAACCAGATCTTCGACCCGGCGGCCGTCGACGACTACTACTTCGGCACCGACGAGACGCGCGAGGCGTTCTGGCGGTACCACCGCAACACGAACTACTCGGTCGTCGACAATGAGGTGATCAGGGACCTGTACCGCAGGTCGTACGACGACGAGGTGCGGGGAGTCAGACGCCTGCAGTTCCTGAACCTCTCGAGGGTCACCGCCGTGAAGCGCTCCGGCGCCGAGACCCGCGTCTCCCTGCAGGTCGGCCCGGACGCCGTGGAGCGCGATCTCGACGTCGACGCGCTGATCTGCGCGACCGGCTACCGCGGGATGGAGCCCACGGCGCTGATCGGCGACCTCGGCCGGTTCTGCCTGCGTGACGAGGCGGGCCGGTTCCGGATGGAGCGGGACTACCGCATCGTCACCGAACCCGAGCTGCAGTGCGGCATCTACCTCCAGGGCGGCACCGAGCACACCCACGGCCTGAGTTCGTCGCTGCTGTCGAACATCGCGGTGCGCAGCGGCGAGATCGCCGACTCGATCCTCGACCGGCGCGCGCAGCAGGACGCTGAGCGCGCCGCCATCGCAAAGATCGATGGCGGTGTTCGATGACGAACCCGGTGCAGGAGCGGTGGATACGCCGCTTCCGTGACGACGAGGTCTGCGAGACGAAGCTCGTCTGCTTTCCCCACGCCGGCGGCGGGGCCAGCGCATACCGCACCTGGCCGCTGGGACTGCCTTCCAACATCGGCGTGCTCGCGGTGCGGTACCCGGGCCGGGAGGACCGGCTCGGCGACCCGTTCGCGTCCGGCCTGGAAGCCCTGGCGGACGACATCGCCGACGCCCTCAGCGACCTGACGCGGCATCGGCTGGTGCTGTTCGGCCACAGCATGGGCGCCTCGGTGGCGCACGAGGTGGCGCTGCGCCTGCAGGAGCGGGGATGCCCGCCGGCCGCCTTGTGCGTCTCCGGCAGGCGGCCGCCGCACGTGACGGACGGCTGGCGGAAGCTCTTCGGCACGGACGAGGAGATCATCGCAGACGTCGTGCGCTTCGACGCGAGTGGCGCCGTGGTCTTTGCGGACCCCGGCCTGCGCGAGGTCGTCCTCCCTGCGGTGCGCGCGGACTACTGGATGGTGGACGAGTATCGCGGTGGCCTGCGACCGCCGCTCGACTGCCCGGTGTTCGGCTATACCGGCGACCGCGACTCCGAGGTGACGCCGGACCAGATGCGCTGCTGGGCGGACATGACCGGCGACGCCTTCCGGCTCCGGGTGCTGCCCGGCGAGCACTTCTACCTCAGAGCCGAGGAGGCCGCGCTGCTGGCGGACCTGAGCGGGGTACTGAGCCACATCAGGCTCCGCGCGAGAGCTGTCTCGTAGGGCGCGCACGGCTTGCAGAATCCGCGATCAGTGGGTGGTGGCGAGTTCTCGAAGCGCCTCCGTGGTGGTTTGTTCGGGTGTTGTAGTGGGGGTGGGCCAGGGCGCGTGGTTGGCGACGAGGCGGCGGAGGGCGGGTAGGCGGGCTGGCCGGTTCCAGCACACGGCGGCGATCACCCGCTCGTCCTGGACGTACACGGCGCTAAAGGCGCCCTGGGCCACGTCGCCGGACTCGAGGACGATGTGGGCCTCGGTGGTGGGGATGCCGATGATCTGGAGTTTGACGTTGTATTGGTCGGTCCAGAAGTAGGGCACTGGCTTGAACGGCGTCATGCCCGTGTCGGGGGTGGCGGTGTCGTGCTCATGCAGAAGGTTGCGGGCTGCGGCGGCGCCGTGTTCGGTGGCGTGCATGCGGTGTTCCAGGCGGCGGTGCTGCCCGGTACTCGGGTCGCTCCAGGCGGCGATATCGCCGGCGGCGAAAATGCCGGGGGCCGCGCGGCAGTACTGATCGCAGAGCACGCCGTCGCCCAATGGCAGGCCGCTGTCGGCCAGCCATGTGGTGTTGGGGATCGAGCCGATCGCCACGACGACGGCGTCGGCGGGGATCGCGGTGCCGTCCTCCAAGAGGACGCCTGCGGCGCGTTTGGTACTCGTGGTCAGGATGCGCCGCACGCCGACGCCGGGCAGCACGGTCACGCCGCGGGTGGCGTGCTGGCGGCGCAGCAGGGCACCGATTTCCCGGCCCAGCTGCGGGGTCAACGGTGCGGGGGCGGGGTCGATCAAGGTGACGTCCAAGCCCATGCGCTGGGCGGTGGCGGCGACCTCGGTGCCCAGGAATCCGGCGCCGATCACGGCGATGCGCTGAGCGTCGAGCAGGGCGTGGCGCAGCGCAAGGGCGTCGTCCAGGGTGCGTAGCACGTGAACGCCGGTCAGGCCCGCCGCGACAGGCAGGGGGCGCGGGCGCAGCCCGGTGGTGATGATCAGGCCGTCATAGCGCAGGGTGCTGCCATCTGCCAGGCCGATGACGCGTTCGGCCGGATGGAGTGCGGTGGCGGCGGTGCCCAGGATGATGTCAGCGCCCAGGTCGGTGTAGTCGCCGTCGGGGCGCAGCCAGGTGTGTTCGGGCGTTAGGTCGCCGGCCAGGACCGCTTTGGACAGCGGGGGCCGGTCATAGGGCAGGTGGGGCTCGGCGCCGATCAGGGTGAGCCGTCCGGTGAAGCCCTCGGCGCGCAGCGTCTCGGCGGCCGAGAGGCCGGCCGCGGACAGGCCGACCACGCATACGTGTCCTAATTGCATCCCGCCATTGCACCAGGCACGCCTTTGACGGGCCTTGTCCCTAGCTTTGACCAAGACCGGATTAAGCCCGCCCGCCGAACCTGGAATCGCTGTCGGGTCCTCTGACCGTGAAGGCCCGGACACGCCGGAGAAATCCGCCACGGCGCCGCGACCGCGGACCCGTCCGGATTTCTCACAGGGCTCTTGTTCGGCTGAACGACACCCGCACGGAGGCGAGCTGATGAACGAGAAAGGCGACCTTCAGTCGGCCAGAATGGTGATGCCCCGAAAACCCACGGTGGCACACGGCCCGCCGAGGGCTGGCCGCGAACCGGATCGGCATGGAATGGTCCTGACGACCCGGGTTGGCCTGCAGATGCCACCCGGGCTGAACTTCGACGACTGGCAGCAGGCCGGGCGCCGGCTGGCCGGCATCCTCGACTCGTCCTCGTGGTGGCTCGGCGACTGGCTCGTCTACGGGAAGGACAATTACGCGGACCGGTATCAGCGGGGGATCCGCACCGCCGGCCTGAAATACCAGACGCTGCGCAACTACGCCTGGGTCTCGCGCCGGTTCGACATGAGCCGGCGGCGGGCCAGGCTGAGCTTCCAGCACCACGCCGAGGTCGCCTCGCTCCCGGTCGACGAGCAGGAGTACTGGCTCGAGCGCGCGGAGAAGATGCAGTGGACCACCAAGCAGCTGCGCACGTGCATCCAGGACTCGCGGGACGGGGCCCCGGCCGTCGCGGCGGAGCAGCCGCCGGCCTCGATGAGCCGGCTGCCGGTGCCGGGCAGCCGGCTGCAGTGGTGGCACAAGGCCGCCGCGCACACCGGCATGGTCTTCGACAAGTGGGTCCTGATGACGCTCGACAGCGCGGCCGAGCAGATCCTGCAGGAGCAGCGGGAGCGCGAGGGGCTACTGGAGCCTGGCGGGGAACCGTCGCCGACCGACGTGGTGGCCGCCCTCGAGGCGTGATTTCTCCAGCTGCCGGCGCCGCACCCCGGGGTGGCCGGGGTGCGGCGCCGATCGCCGCGCGTCGAGGCTCAGGGCAGCCGGGCGATGAGCTCGGCGGTCTCGCGGTGCCGCCCGTCCTCCCGGCCCGCGAAGGACTCCCGGACCAGGCAGCGGGTCTCCGGCTGCTGCTCCTGGCTCAGCTTGAACATGCTCTCCGCGCCGGTCACCGTGACCCGGAAGGCGCCGACCCCCGGGGCGAGCTGGTCGAAGTAGTCGAGCGACTGGGTCATGTCCCATCCCGTGCCGAGCCCGGCCTCGAAGTTGCGCACGGTCGACTTCACCACGCCCAGCGTCTCCTCGAGCGAGTCGATCTTGCGCACCGTGCCGTGCACGTGCACCGCGGTGAAGTCCCACGTCGGGGCCGCAGGCGTCTTCTTATATACGGTTGGTGAGATGTAGCCGTGCGGCCCGGTGAACACCAGCAGGATCACCTGGCCGTCCTCCAGGGCGGACCAGTGCGGGTTCTGCCGGTTCATGTGTCCGAGCAGGACCGCGCCGGACAGGCCGGCCCCGACCGCCGCGGGCGCCGCCTCCGGATCCTCGATGACGGGCAGGTGCGTCGCGAACGGGCCGCGCTGCGCGCCTCCGTCGGTGACCATGAGCGCCAGCGGATTGCGCCGGATCAGGTCGACCATCCACGAACTGTCGGGCTCGCGGTATTGGGCGGGAACGAACACGGGTCATCCATCCCTTCGGATTCGACCGCGCCGGATCGGCGACGGCGGCTGTGCTACTGTCGCAGCACCGTTTTCCAGACCTCTTCGAAGCCTTTCGGGCGGCTTCCGGCGAGGCGGCGGAGCTGATTCCCGGCGATGGTTTTCCGTGTCCTGCCGACAGGACAGGAACCCGTGCCGGCCGGTATTCCACCCGTGATCCGTGTGCCTGACACCCCTCAAGTATTCTCGAGCGATTCCGCGCGCCGGTCAACGCGGCGCGTCGTTGTCCCGACGCGTCTCAGCGTTTTTCCCTTGAGGGTTTTCACGGATTTCGCGCATTGCATCTCACGGCCACGCCAGCGGGAGAGAGTTCTGTGATGAGTGATTGCGAACACGAGCACGAGAACGAGACGTACGACGTCGCCGGCGTCGGGTTCGGGCCGTCGAACCTGGCGCTCGCGATCGCGCTGGAGGAGCGGCCGGCCGAGGCCGCCGGCGGCCCGCTGCGCGCGGTGTTCCTGGAGCGCCAGCCCGCGTTCGGCTGGCATCGCAACATGCTGCTGCCGTCGGTGACGATGCAGGTCTCCTTCCTGAAGGATCTGGCCACCTTCCGCAATCCGGCCTCGAAGTTCAGCTTCGTGTCCTTCCTGCACGACTCCGGGCGGCTGCCGCGGTTCGTCAACAACCAGGACTTCTTCCCGACCCGCCGGGAGTTCCACCAGTACCTCGAGTGGGCCGAGGCGCGCCTCGCGCGGCGTCCCTCCTACGGCGCCGAGGTCTCCCGGATCCGGCTCGCGCCGACGGCGGCCGGCCGGGCCGACCGGCTGGAGATCGAGGTGCGCGACGCGGTTTCCGGCGCCTCTCGGCTTGTCAGGGCCCGCAACGTGGTCGTCTCCACCGGGCTGGTGCCGCGCATGCCGGCGGACACTGAGCGGGACGAGCGGGTCTGGCACAGCTCGGAGTTCCTGGAGAAGTACTGCCGGATGGATCCCGCGCAGCTGCGCAGCGTCGCTGTCGTCGGTGCGGGCCAGAGCGCGGCCGAGATCACCCGGTTCCTCTACGACGAGCTCCCGCATGCGCAGGTGTGGGCGGTCATCCCGTCCTACGGGTATTCGACCGCTGACGACACGCCGTTCGCGAACCAGATCTTCGACCCCGCCGCGGTCGACGACTACTACTTCGGCACCCCGCAGGCCCGCGAGGCCTTCTGGAAGTACCACCGCAACACGAACTACGGGGTCGTGGACGACGACGTCATCAGCGGCCTGTTCCGGCGCGCGTACGACGACGACGTCCGCGGCGTCAAGCGGCTCAACGTCCTCAACCTCACCCGGGTCACGGACGTCAAGCGCTCCGGCAGCGAGACGCGGGTCTCCCTGTCCGGCCGGATCGGCAGCGGGCTGACCGAGCTCGACGTCGACGCACTGGTCTGCGCGACCGGCTACGGCCCGATGGAGCCGGCCGGCCTGCTGGGCGAGCTCGAGCCGTACTGCCTGCGCGACGAGGCCGGCCGGTACCGGGTCGAGCGCGACTACCGGATCTGCGCCCCCGAACTGCAGTGCGGCATCTACCTCCAGGGCGGCACCGAGCACACCCACGGCCTGAGCGCGTCGCTGCTCTCGAACATCGCCGTGCGCAGCGGCGAGATCGTGGAGTCGATCGCGGCCCGCCGCTCATGACAAAACATTAATTAATAGGTCAGGTGATGCTGAGCGAGACGCTGTTCGAGGTGCCGCCGCGGGTGGTCACGGAGACGGTCGCGGTGGTGCCCGGCACGACGGCCCACTCGTTGCCCGGGCCCGAGGGCGTGGGCACGGTGAACGTGATCGACGTGTTGGACCAGCTGTCGATCACGAACAGGGCCAGGTCGACCGGGCCGCCCCAGCTGACGCCGTTGTCGCCGAAGGTCACATAGCGGCCGGCCTGAGCCGCGCCGAAGTGGGTGCCGGTGATGGTGACCTGCTGGCCCGCGGCCGCGGAGGTCGCCGAGATCGAGGCGATGGTCGGGGCGGCGGGGGTGTTGTTCACCGTGATGTAGTTCAGGTTGATCGCGCCGGTGTCGGAACCGGTGCGCGCGACGGTGATCAGGTTCGTGCCGCCGGTGAGCGTGACCGTGCCGGTGACGGTGCCCCAAGTGGTCCACGCCGTGTCGAGGTTGGGGAAGTCGACGGTGACCGGCGTCATCACGACGTTGCCGGGCTGGTCGCCGACGCCGACCGTCATGGTGCTGGTGGCGCCGGTTCCGTTGGCGTACCGGTAGGTGATCGTGTAGCTGCCGGCGGTCGGCGCGTCGACGGCGAAGGTCACGGCCGCATCCGCGTTGGCAGCCTGCAGGTTGTCGACGAAGCCCATGGCCGAGTAGCCCGAGTGGTTGTTGTTGAACATCGCGCCGCCGCCCCAGTTCGCGAACGCGGCCTGATACACGGTCGCGCCGCTGCCGGACGGGACGACGTGGACGATCTGTGAGGCGTGCGGGGCCAGCGCGGTAGAGACCTGGGTCTGGCCGGTGGCGGTGGTGCAGGCCCACAGGTCGTAGACGGTGGCGCTGCCCGAGATGCCGAGGTCGGTGGCGAGGTTGATGGTCTTGGTCACGGTGCTCGTGTCGTTCCGGTTGAACAGGGCCACCGCCCAGGTGCCGTCCGGCAGCTGGCCGGCCCACCGCTCGGAGTCCCGCGAGCCGGAGTCGGACGAGTACATGTCGCTGTTGTAGAAGTAGGGCTTGCCGACCAGGCCCTGCCGGCGCAGGCCGAGGACCGCGGTGTTCTGCCAGAGGCTGAGCGCGCCGCCGATGGTGTCGACCCGGTCGGTGATCGCGAGCTGCGAGCCGGCGACGGTGAACAGGTTGACGGCCGTCTGCTGCTCGGCGGTGGAGGCGAAGCTGCTCATCGCCAGGAAGTCGCCGTCCAGGATCAGGCCCGTGCGACCGGAGAGGTGCGCCCAGCCGGTGAAGCCGAGGAACGGGTTGTTCCACTGGCTCCAGTCGTCCTGCCAGGTCTGCCGGCCGGCGCTGAGCCAGGCCCAGCCGCCGGTGGTCATGTCGGCGTCGATGCGGACCGAGTCGCCGTAAAGGATCTCGTTGGCGGCGTTGTTGAACAGGTTCGGCATCACGACGCTGACCTCGATGCCGCTGCCGGCGGCCTCGGCGATCCAGGACAGGGCGGTGGCGTAGTCCGCGCTGCCGTGGTCGACGCCCACGGTGCCGACGTTCTGGTCGAAGCCGGACTCGTACCAGGCCCAGAAGTCGGTGCGCAGGAAGGCCACGCCCATGTTCTTGAAGTAGTCCACGTAGCCCTGGACGTACTCCTTGGCGCCGTTCGCGTTGACGTTGACCCAGTAGATCTCGTCGTCGGAGTTCAGCACGTCGCCGCTGTTGACGATGTCCGCGACGGGGATGCTCGTGCCCACGACGGTGATCGAGGTGTTCTCGACGGCGCTGGCGGCCACCCACATCGGGTTGTAGTAGACGCCGAGCTTCATGCCGAGGCCCTTGAGGTAGTTCGCGTAGTAGGACCAGTTGTTGGCCCACGAGTCGCTGTAGCTGGTGATGTAGCCGTTCGAGTTCGTGGTCTGCGTGTAGTCCACCCACCCGTCGGTGCAGCACATCGTGTAGCCGTAGGGCGCCAGGTTCTGCGAGACCCAGGTGATGTTCTGCTGCCAGACGCTCTCGGGCAGCGTGGCGTTGTTGTTGTAGTCCCAGCTGTACGGCGACCAGTACTGCGGGCCGGGGCCGCTGCGCGTGTAGACGCTGTTGCGGCTGGTGACCGGGAGGGCGACGGCCGCCGCGGCGGCGAGCGCCGCCTGGATCGGCGCCTCGGGCGCGCCGGGGGCCGCGGTGCCCGGGCGGGGCGCGGCGGCGGGGCCGCGGTCGGCGAACGCCACCAGGGAGCCGGCCGCCGCGGCGCCGGTGCCGCGGAGCAGGGCTCGGCGGGAGATGCTCATCGTTGATGCCTCCAGTGCCGGTCGCGGCCGTCGTGGGCGCGGCTGGGGTGAGTGTCGCGAAGATAATTTCTCCTGTCAATAAATAAGAGCTCACATGCCATACGCTCGCTGAGCCTGGACCCGCGGTGCGGCTCGGAGGGCCCGGAGCGCCTTATCATGACCCAGGAAACTATGTCCCCAGACAGGCAGGTGGGGAGCCCGAAATGACGATAGGCCGGGACCAGATCACCATCGGGCTGTCCGCCGTCGCCGCACGGCCGGGCGCGGCCGACCGCGGCGCGGACGGCACCCGGGCCCAGCTGTTCGCCGAGATCCTCACGGCCGGGCCGGTCTCGCGCACGCAGCTGGCGCAGCGCAGCGGCCTGTCGCAGTCCACGGTCACGAAGGTCGTCAACCCGATGATCGAGGCCGGGTTCGTGACCGAGACCGGGGAGCACGCGCACGGCCTCGGGCGCCCGCAGCGGCTGCTCGACGTCGCCGCGGACCGCCACGCGGCGATCGGAGTGAAGATCGGTCCGGGCGCGGTCACCGGCGTGCTCACCGACCTGCGCGCGCGGGTGCTCGACCGGCGGGCCAGGCTGCTGACGGCCGGTCACGACCCGTCCGCGGCGCTCTCCGCCGCGGCCGCGGTGGTCTGGGACCTGCTCGCCGGGCACCCGGGCGTGCGGGACAAGCTCATCGGTGTCGGCGTGGGGCTCGGCGGTCATGTCGAGGGCGACGGGCGCGTGGTGCACTCCAGCGTGCTCGGCTGGAGCGACGTCGCGGTGAGCGCGCCGCTGGCCGCGGCCACCGGGGTGCCCACCATCGTGGAGAACGACGTCGGCGCGCTCGCGGTCGCGGAGCGCTGGTTCGGCGCGGGCCGCGACGTGCACGGCTTCGCGCTGGTGACCGTCGGCCCGGGGATCGGGTGCGGGCTGGTCCTCGGCGGCGTGCTGCTCACCGGTGTCAACGGCCTGGCCGGCGAGCTCGGGCACATCCCGATGATGCGCGGCGGCGCGCAGTGCACCTGCGGCAGCAGCGGCTGCCTGGAGACGCTGGCCTCGGATTCCGCGGTGCTGCGGCAGATCGCGGAGAGCGGCGGCGCGGACTATCCGGGCATCGAGGAGGCGGTCGCCGCGGCGCGCGCCGGCGACCCGCTGGCCGTCGCGGCGTTCGAGGACATGGGCGAGGCGCTCGGTCGCGCGCTGGCCATCGTGTGCAACCTGGTCAACCCCGGTCGCATCGTGCTCGCCGGTGAGCGGGCGAGTGCTTTCGACCTGTTCGGGTCCTCCTGCATCAAGGCGTGGCGCCAGCACGCCTTCTCCACCGCGGCCGAGCGGTGCGAGCTGATCGTCGACGAGACCGAGGACGACGCGCTGTGGGCGCGCGGAGCCGCGTGCCTCGTGATCCGGGACGCGGTCGGAGCGGATCAGACGTAGTACACCGAATCGGTCGGAAAGCCCGCAAATTCGATCACTGATCGGCTGCTTCGCGGGCACGTCTGGATAACGGTTAATTTATTTCTTGACCCACGAAAATTGCTGGGGACATACTCCCGTAACGTCCGGCGTAGCACGCCGGCGGTCCCCGGCACCGGCGCGGCTACCCGGTCCTCGGACCCTCAACGGGCGATCGGATCCGGGAAGGACACGCGTGGGCGCGGTGATCGGGGTGCTGGGCGAGGCCACCCGTGCGGAGATCTTCGGGCAGGTGCTCACCGCCGGCCCGATCTCCCGCGCGGCGCTGGCCACCCGGCTCGGCCTCTCGCCGTCCACGGTCACCCGGCTGCTGCCGGCACTGCTCGAGGCCGACTACATCCGCGAGCAGCCGGAGTCCTCCCCGGCCGCGGGCCCCGGCCGCCCGCAGCGGCTGCTCAGCGTGAACCTCGAGCGCCACCTGGTGGTGGGCCTGAAGATCGCGCCCGGCCTGGTCTCCGGCGTGGTCACCGACATGGGCGCGCGGGTGCTCGGGCGGGCCGAGTTCCAGATCGACGGCTGCTCCGTGCAGACCGCGCTGACTGCGGCCGGCCGCCTGACCGGCCGGCTCCTGGCCGGGATCCCGGACGGCGCCGCGCGCGCCCTCGGCGTCGGCGTCGGGCTCAGCGGCCACGTCGACGCGGACTCGGGGCACTGCCGCTACTCCGGCCTCCTCGGCTGGCGCGACGTGGACGTGGCCGGCCCGCTCTGCACGCTGACCGGGCTCCCGGTGGTCGTCGGCAACGATGTCAACGCCCTGGTCGTGGCGCAGCGCTGGTTCGGCGCGGGCCGCGAGGCGGACACCTTCGCCGTGGTCACCACCGGCGCGGGCATCGGCTGCGGGCTGCTGGTCGGCGGGGCGCTGTTCACCGGATCCAGCGGGCTGGCCGCGGAGTTCGGCCACATCCCGATCGACCCGGCCGGCCCGGCCTGCACCTGCGGGCGCCGCGGTTGCCTCGAGGCGCTGGCCTGCTTCGCGGCGATCCTGAACCGGCTGCGGCAGGTCGGCCTGCCCCAGCCGGACATCGAGACGGCCGCGGCGCTGGCCCGGCGCGAGCCCGCGTCAGGCGACCCGGACGCGCCCGCGGCGCGGGCGGCCTTCGCGGCCGCGGGCGACGCGCTCGGCCGGGGGCTGGCCACCCTCTGCAACCTGATCAATCCCGAGCTGGTGATCCTGGCCGGCGAGGGAGTGTCCGTATACGACCTGATGGGCCAGGCGATCCAGGACGCCCTCGCCCATCACGCCTTCTCGACCGCCGCGGCCGACTGCGCCGTGCTGGTCGATCCGGTCGACGGCGACATGTGGACGCGCGGGGCGGCCTGCCTCGTGCTGCGGGCTACCGTCCGCGCTCCGCTGCTGTCGTAAGTCCACCCTCGAAGAAACCCGCCCGCCTGCGGCCGCCCCCCTGGCCGCACGATCCGCAAGGAAGCGATCGATGAGAATAACGAACAAGCGCAGGCAAACGGCCATGGCCGTGACCGCTGCGGCCGTGCTGGCTCTGGGCACCGCCTGCTCCTCGTCGGGCTCCTCGACTCCGGCGGCCACGGGGTCGGCCAGCGGCACCATCACCTGGTTCGCCAACCAGTTCGGCCCGACCACCGTCGACGTCCGCAAGACCCTGATCGCGGACTTCGAGAAGGCCTACCCGAACATCAAGGTCAACCTGGAGCAGGCGCCGAGCGACTCGGACACCTACCGCTCCACGCTGGTCACCCAGATCTCCGGCGGCTCGAGCAGCTTCGACGTCTACAACGGCGACGTGGTCTGGCCGGCCCAGTTCGGCAAGCAGAGCCTCGCGCTCCCGCTGAACTCGTACTTCGACTCGAGCTACTGGAACACCTTCTCCAAGGGCCTGGTCACCAGCCTGACCTACAACAAGCAGACCTACGCGGTGCCGCTGTTCACCGACAACGCGTTCCTGTTCTACCGCAAGGACCTGCTGCAGCAGGCGAACCTGCCGGTGCCGACCACCTGGGAGCAGTTGCAGACCGAGGCCGCCAAGCTGCAGAGCCTCGGCCTGGTCAAGTACGGCTTCGCCGCGCAGTTCGACTCCTACGAGGGCCTGACCTGCGACTGGACCGAGTTCGCCGCCGACGCGGGGGCGGCCAGCGTCAACGCCGACGGCACCAAGTCCACCATCGACTCGGCCGCGGCGCAGAAGGCGCTGACCTACATGCGGGGCCTGATCAGCTCGGGCGTCGCGCCGGCCGCGATCACCACCTTCCAGGAGCAGCAGTCCGAGTCGCTGTTCACCTCCGGCCAGGTCGCGTTCCTGCGCAACTGGACCTACGCGTACGCGGACTCGAACACCCCGGGCACCTCGCAGGTCGTGGGCAAGGTCGGCGTGACGAACCTGCCGACGTTCCAGGGCGAGACCGGTCCGGGCTACTCGGTCACCGGCGGCTGGAACCTGTACATCAACCCGCACAGCAAGAACATCGCCGCCGACGTCGACTTCCTCAAGTGGATGACCGGCACCCAGGCGCAGACGATCATGGCCGAGCAGGGCGGCGAGATCCCGGTCGTGGCGAGCGTGCTGCAGAACGCGCAGGTGCAGGCCTCGAACCCGGCCTACCCGATCGCGGCGAAGAACAAGCTCAACGCCCGCCCCTCGTACGTGCCGCAGTACTCGCAGATCAGTGAGGCGATCTACAACAACATCAACGCCGCGCTGTCCGGCTCGGTGAGCCCGCAGTCCGCGCTGTCCGCAGCCAACAGCCAGATCAACACGGCGCTGGCCAGCAACGGACTGTGACGCACGCCGGGCGGGCCGCGCCGCACCCGCGGCCCGCCCGGTACCGCGTTTGCCCACCCCTGTCCTGCTTTTCCCTTCCGGTGGAGTGAGATGTGACAACCACAGACGCCCGCACCACACCGCCCCTCCTGGGCGCCGGCGGTCGGCGCTCCCGCAGTTCCCTGAGACGCTCGTCGGCCCGGCTCGGCTGGGCGTTCTCGGCGCCGGCCCTGCTGGTCGTCGCGGCGGTGCTGATCTTCCCCATCGTCTTCTCGGTGGTGATGTCGTTCAACCACGTGAACGTGACCGGCAACGGGTTCCAGCTCAACGGCCTGACCGGGCAGAACTACTCGATCCTGTTCGGCTCGCAGCGCTACTGGCACGACCTCGAGTTCACCTTCGGGTACACCGTGGTCACCGTGACGGTCGAGATGATCCTCGGCACTCTCGTCGCGCTCGTGCTCGAACGGCTCACCGTGGCCCGCGGCTGGCTGATGGCGCTGCTGCTGCTGCCGTGGGCGCTGATCACCGTCGTCTCCGCGCAGCTGTGGGCCTACATCTACAACGGCGTGTACGGCGTGGCCGACGCGATCTTCAACAGCGTCGGCGTGCACAACCTCAACGTCCTGGGCACCCCGATGCAGGCCTCGATCGCGATGGGCGTGGCCGACGTCTGGAAGACCACCCCGTTCGTGGCCATCATGGTGCTCGCCGGGCTGGTGATGCTGCCGGGCGAGGTCGTCGAGGCGGCCCGCATCGACGGCGCGAACGCCTGGAAGATCTTCTGGCGGGTCCGGCTGCCGCTGCTGCGCCCGGCGCTCGCGGTGGCCGTGATGTTCCGCATCCTGCAGGCGTTCGGCCTGTTCGACCTGCCGTACGTGCTGACCGGCGGCGGACCGGGCACCAGCACCGAGTCGCTCGCCCTGCTCGGCTACAAGGTCCTGTTCAACGACCTCGAGTTCGGACCCGGCGCGGCGGTCGCGGCGAGCACCGCGGTGATCGTGCTGGTGGTCTGCCTGCTGTTCCTCAAGGTATTCCGCACCCAGGTCGGCGAGCAGGAGGACTGACCCATGGCCCGACGTCGCAGGAAGAACCTCGGCACCAACATCGCCGCGCTGGTCATCGCCGCGTTCGTGGCGCTGCCGCTGTACTGGATGATCGCCTCGAGCTTCAAGGGCCAGGTCGACATCACCTCGGCCGCCGCGGTCCCGCCGCACCCGACCACCGCGAACTACGGCAACGCCTTCTCGAACTACAACTTCGGCCGGTACCTGTTGAACTCGGCGGTCGTCGCCGTCTGCACGACGGTGATCGTGCTGGGGCTCGGCACGTTCGCCGGGTACGCGCTGGCCCGCCTGCCGATGCGCGGCAAGACCTCGATCATGACGGCGCTGCTGATGATCTCGCTGTTCCCCACGATCGCCGTGGTCGCGCCGCTCTACCTGTTGCTGCGCGACATCGGCTGGCTGAACAGCTACCAGGGCCTGGTGCTCTCGTACACTGCGCTCATGCTGCCGTTCTCCATCTGGATCCTGCGCAACTTCTTCCTCGGCATCCCCAAGGCCATGGAGGAGAGCGCGCGGGTCGACGGCGCCGGCCCGGTGCGCACGGTGATCCAGGTGATCCTGCCGCAGGCGCTGCCGGGCCTGTTCACCGCCGGCGTGTTCACGTTCGTCGCCGCCTGGACCGAGTTCATCATCGCGCTGACGCTGAACAACGCGGACCAGTACCGGACCATCGCGGTGGGCATCGCGCTGTTCGGCGGCCAGTTCACCACGCCGTACGGGACCATCTTCGCCGCCTCGGCGGTCGCGATGCTCCCGATCGCGATCCTGGTCCTCGTCTTCCGCCGCGCGGTGGTCTCCGGACTGACCGCCGGGGCGGTCAAGGGCTGATCCGATCCGACTCCCGACCGGCGTACCTCCCCGCAGCTGAAGTTGAAAGGCCCTCACAACCGTGTCCGCGTCCACCGCACCCGGCTGGCTCACCGACGCCGTCCTCTACCAGGTCTACCCGCAGAGCTTCGCCGACTCGGACGGTGACGGCATCGGCGATCTGCGGGGAGTCGCCGAGCACGTCGAACACCTCGCCTGGCTCGGCGTCACCGCGATCTGGCTCAACCCGTGCTTCGCGTCACCCATGCGCGACGCCGGGTACGACGTGTCCGACTACCTCGCGATCGCGCCGCGGTACGGCGACAACGACGACCTGGCCAAGCTGGTCGAGCAGGCCCGCGCCCGGGGCATCAGGGTCCTGCTCGACCTGGTCCCCGGGCACACCTCCGACCGGCACCCGTGGTTCCTCGCCTCGGCGGACGACCCGGAGGACCACCGCTACATCTGGACCGCGGGAACGGAGGAGGGCGGCCAAGGAGGCGGCTCGGAAGGCGAACTGCCGCGCGGCTTCGTCGCCTCGCCGGGTACCCGCCCCGGCGGGTACCTGCCGAACTTCTTCGACTTCCAGCCGGCGCTCAACTTCGGCTACGCCCGGCCGCGCCCGGACCAGCCGTGGCGGCAGGCCGTGGACGCCGAGGGCCCCCGGGCCAACCGGGCCGCGCTGCGCGAGATCATGACGCACTGGCTCGGCCTCGGCGTCTCGGGGTTCCGCGTCGACATGGCCTCATCACTGGTCAAGGACGACCCCGGATTCACCGAGACCGGGAAGCTGTGGCTGGAGCTGCGCGCCTGGCTCGACCGCGCGCACCCGGACGCCGCGCTGCTCTCCGAGTGGGGCGATCCGGGCACCGCGGTGCCGGCCGGCTTCCACGCGGACTTCTTCCTCCAGTTCGGCGGCGCGGGCGACGGGCGGGCGATGCGCTCGCTCTGGAACACCCGCGCCACCGACCGGGACGAATGGCACAGCGAGCCGTGCTACTTCGCCGCGGACGGCGGGGGAACCGCCGGCATCTTCGTCGCCGCCTTCGAAGATGCCGCCGCGAAGATCGGCGAGCCCGGCGGCATCGTGCTGCCCACCGCCAACCACGACTTCGCCCGCCTGCACTGCGCACCGCGCTCGGCCGCGGAACTCCCGGCCGCGTTCGCGTTCCAGATGACCTTCCCGACCGTGCCGGCCGTCTACTACGGCGACGAGATCGGCATGCGCTACATCGCCGGGCTGCCGGACACCGAGGGCAGCGTGCTCGCCCCGCGCTACAACCGGGCCGGCTCGAGGACGCCGATGCAGTGGGACGAGAGCCCGAACGCAGGGTTCTCCACCGCTCCGGAGCAGCGGCTCTACCTGCCGATCGACCCGGATCCCGAGCGCCCGACCGTCGCGCAGCAGCGCGCCGACGAGCACTCGCTGCTGCACCTCGTGCACGACCTCATCGCGCTGCGCCGCAGCACCCCGGAGCTGGGACCGCGCGGCAGCCTCGAGGTCCTGAACGACGGATATCCGCTCTCGTACATCCGCGGCGGCCGCTACCTCGTGGTCGTCAACCCGTCCGAACGCGCCGTCGAACTGCCGCACGACCGGCCCGCGCTGGCCGCTGCGACGCCGGTGCGCCAAAGCGGCGTCAGCGTGTCCGAACACTCCCTGTCGGCGGAGCCGTTCGCATACGGCATCTTCCAGATCGGGGCGGTCAGTCAGCCTGGCTAAAGTAAGCCGCTATGAAGCTTCTGCTCACCTCCGCCGGCGTCATCAACAAGAGCATCCACGACGCGCTGGTCGAGATGCTGGGCAAACCGATCGGCGAGGCCACCGCCCTGTGCATTCCCACCGCGGCGTACGCCCTGCCCAACGGCGCCGAGATGGCATGGAAGCTGATCAGCGGCCTGGAGCACCGCACCCCGTTGAGCGAGCTGGGATGGAAGTCGCTGGGCGTGCTGGAGCTCACCGCCCTGCCCAGCCTCGGTGAGGAGACCTGGGTCCCCCGGGTCCGGGAGGCCGACGCCCTGCTGGCATTCGGCGGCGACGCCATGTACCTGTCGCACTGGATGCAGCAGTCCGGGCTGGCGGACCTGCTGCCGTCGCTGCACGAGACGGTCTACGTGGGGGTGAGCGCCGGGAGCCTGGTGATGGCCCCCAGCATCGGCGAGTACTTCGTCGGCTGGGAGCCGCCCGGCGGCGGCGACGCGACGCTGGGAGTCGTCGACTTCTCGATGTTCCCGCACCTGGACCACGTGAACCTGCCGGGGAACTCCATGGCCGACGCGGAGCGGTGGGTCGCCGGCATGCCAGGGCCCGCATACGCGATCGACGATCAGACCGCCATCAAGGTGATCGACGGTGCCGCCGAGGTCGTCTCCGAGGGGCACTGGAAGCTGTTCACCCGCTGAGCCCGACGACAGTCACCGGTCGAAGGTCGCGGCAGGCACGTGTCTGCACGCTGAGTGGAGCACAATCCGACGGCCCGTCATGCTGAAGGCATGAGCTCTTTCCCGATACCGGAGGGGTTCGACCTCGACGCCCTGATACGCGAGTCGACGCCCGGGGCCGAAGCGGGCGACACCAGGGCCATCTCGGATCTGGCTACGGCGTATCTCCTGAAGCAGGATTGGGAGGCTGCCGAACCGTGGGCACAGCGCCTCCTGGACGGCAGACTCAGCGTCGTCGGCATGGGGTACCTGGCAGAGATCCAGGAGAGGCGCGGGGACCAGGCCGGGGCCCAGGAGTGGAAGCGCCGCGCGGAGGAGGCTCGAAGCCGCGTGCCCGCGGGGTTCCCCATGGAGCGGCTGCTCGGTCCGATCGTCGAGCGCTTCGGCGATGAACCGGATCTGCAGACGGTGCGTGCCGCCGCGGAGGCCGGCGACGTCATGGCGATGACCCTCCTCGGCACGATGCTGCTGAGCGCCGACGACCCGACTGAGGCCGTGCGGTGGCTGACCCCGGGCGCCGAGGCCGGTGACAGGCTCGCCATTACCGCACTCTACTGCGCCCTGACTGAACAGGGAGACGACGACGGCGCTGCTCACTGGCGGCAAGCGGCGGTCGAGAGCGACATACTCGGCGACGTCTTTGAAGACGTCGCCGCGCCGACCGGCGACCGGGACAAGGCCCGCGACCGGAGGGACAGGACACCGCAGGCCAGGGCCGAGGAAAACGAGACCGGCCCGGACGCGTGAGAGCGGGCGACGCCCGCGACACCCCGCCCGGACCCCTCGCCCTACTCGGCCCCGCGTGAGCTGAAAA
>DASYAE010000202.1:0-151441 GCA_036501535.1 Actinocrinis sp.
GGACTGCGCTGGGGAGGGCGGGCCCGCACCGAGTTCGCCCTCGCCGCATGACAACACATGAACCGGTCAATCAAACCGGCCAACGCACTAGCAGGCCGGCGGGGTCCTGCCCGCGTCAATGTCCTTCAACGCGTTGAGCGCGTCCTGCAGGGTGTTGACCTTCACCAGGGTCAGGCCGGCGGGTACGTTCTGCGCGGCCTCGGAACAGTTGCCGCTCGGGGTGAGGAAGTAGACCGCGCCGTCGCGGCGGGCTCCGAGGGTCTTCATCTGCACGCCGCCGATCGCGCCGACGTTGCCGTTCGCGTCGATGGTGCCGGTGCCGGCGATGATCTTGCCGTCGGCCAGGTTCCAGGCGGTCAGCTTGTCGATGATGCCCAGCGCGAACATCATCCCGGCGCTCGGGCCGCCGACGCCGTTGAGCTGGATGTCCACCTGGAACGGGAAGGTGTTCTCGGTCTCGATGCCGATGCCGACCGAGGCCTTGCCGCTCGAGTTGCGGACGGTGCCCACCGGCACGCTGACCTGCTTGCCGTCCCGCTCGACCACGAAGGTCAACTGCTGGCCCGGCGTGACCTGCTGGACGGCCGCGGTCACCTGGCCGAGCGCCGCGTTGCCGGTGGCGTTGATCCGGGCGCCGTCCACGGACACGATGGTGTCGCCCGGGTCGAGCTTGCTGTCGGCCGGCGAGCCGTCCTGCACCTGGGCGATCTCCACGTCGGTCCCGGTCGGCTTGATGTTCAGCGCGGCGAGGGCCGCGGTGATCGCCTCGTCCTGGGAGTCGGTGAACTCCTGCTCGTTCGTCGCGTCGCTCTGCTGCTGCGTGGTGTTCGGCGGGTAGATCGTCTCCTTGGGGACGATCGCCTCGTTCGAGTTCAACCAGCCGAGCAGCGCGGTGCCCAGCGGCATCCGGTAGCTCTCGTCCGTCACGCCGACCGTGACCATGCGCAGCTCACCGCTCGTCGAGTAGGTCTTGTGGCCGGTGATGGTGACCAGCGGGGTGCTGTTGTAGGTGCCGAGCACATTGAATGTCGGGCCGGGCGTCATCTCCGCGTAGGGCACCGGCATGAGCAACGCTGTCAACAGAAAGGCGGCAAGCAGAACGCCCGAGACGGTGAGCGTGGTGATACGGCGACGCGGCATAAGCACGACCATAATGCACGCGCTCTGCGGTAAGGCGCCGGGGCGTTGTGGCCCACAAATCACTCACCGGGGCGAGTGACCAAGCAGCGATGCCTGGTCGGACTGCGTGGATCAGGCTCGGTGTTGCACCTCGTCAGGCTCCGAGGTCGGGAAGACGCGTACGTCCCCGATTGCAGCACCGTCCGCACCGCTGGTCGCGCCATGATTCTGGGTGCGGGCGAGCAGACTCAGGGCACGTCCGTACCGCTGTGTGGTGAACATGTCTTCGCGGCCCCGGCGCAGCCGTCGGCCGATCGCCGCCACCAGGGTCGCGATCGCCACCGCCGCTATGGGCACCGCCCACCAGACCAGGATGCCGAGCATGCCCGGAAGCCTAGGTCAGACGCCCACCCAGGTGTGGGAGCCGTCCCGGAACAGCTCGCGTTTCCAGATCGGCACCTCCTGCTTGAGCAGGTCGATCAGGGCGCGGCAGGCCACGAAGGCCTGGGTCCGGTGCGCCGCGGCGGCCGCGACGACCACGGCGGTCTCACCGATCGCCAGTTCGCCGGTGCGGTGGACGGCGGCCAGGTTCACCTCGGGGTGCTCCGCGGCGATCTTCTCGGCGACCGACCTCAGGGACTCGAGCACGGTCGGGTGAGCCGTGTACTCCAGTTCGGTGACCTCGGCGCCGGGCCGGTCGGGCGTGTGGTCCCGGACGACGCCGAGGAAGAGCGCGATCGCGCCGGCGCGCGGGTCGGTGACCGCGTGCACGACCTCGTCGATGGAGAGCGGGGTCGCTCTGACATCGATGAGGCGGATCTGGTCGTTCGTGGTCACCGGTACATTCTCGCAGTCCCCATGACCATGACTAAGCATCCGTGCGACGTTTTTGTTTCCGATGCGTGCGCTGCGCGCGGTCAGTTGCCCGTACGACGCTTCTTGCGCGCGCGGTGTACGAGGGCGGCAGTGCCCACGATGGCGACCGTGGCGCCCGCCGCGCCGAGCGAGGCCGCGGCGTCCTTCTTGCCGAGGCGGCGGGCCAGCGCGGCGTGGTGTCCCGTGATCTCGCTGAGCAGCGCGTCGAAGGCCTCGGTGTTGCTCCGAGCGGGGCGCCATCCGGTCGCCTTAATCCGTTCGGTCGACACCACCCAGGGATGCATGACGTACTGCAGATCGGTGGCCGGAGCCGGGGTGAGGTGCAGGTGGTGCAGCCGTTCGGCGGCACCGAGGGCGAGCGCTTCGGGCAGTTCCAGGCGGCGGATGCCGGAGAGCTCCTCGATCTCCTGCTGGCTCAGCCAGCCGTCGCTCGCCACCGTGGCCGGGCCGTCGATCTCGCCGAGGGCGCAGTGGACCAGCGCGTCGGCCAGGTCGTCGACGTGGCAGAACTGCCAGTACGGCTCGGTGTCCTTGACCACCAGCAGCCGGGGCGCCTCGAAGTGCCGGGTGAACACGGTGTCCACGCCGGGCCCGACGAGCACGGCCGGCCGCAGCACCGTGACCGCGAGGCCGGGATGCGCCTTGGGCGCCCGTTCGGCCAGGCGTTCGATCTCCAGGAAGTCGCCGATCAGCGAGCCGCCCGGAACCGCGCGCAGCGGGGCGTCCTCGGCGAGCGGCACCGGGTTGTCGGGGTACGCGCCGTAGACCGCGGCGCTGGTGAAGAGCACGACCCGTTCGACTCCGGCAGCGGCGGCCGCGGTCAGCACGGTCTGCGCACCGCGCACGTTCCAGGCGGTGCGCTTCGACGGCTCGGTGTCGAGGGACATGTCCATGTCGGCGTGAACGACCACGTCGATACCGGTGAGACGGCCGGCGAGGCCCGGGTCCCGGGCGTCGGCGGCCCGGTAGACGACACCCGGCAGGTCGACGGGGCGCAGGTCGAGGCCGATCGTTCGGCGCACCTCGGTGTTCGCGGCCAGCCGGACCGCCACGGCGGCGCCGATCCCGTCCGCTGCACCGGTCACCGCGACGACCGGGCGCCCTGCGCCGCGGCGGCTGTTGTCTGCCGGGGAACTCACAAGCACTCTCCATTTGTTATTACAGTCGCGAAGCGCGTCTCACAGCCATTGTCGGACCCCCGGCAACCCGCCGGTGCACCGCACGGGTTGAAGACTTGCTGCGCCGCCGTAAAGTCATGTCCGGCGACTTGGGCGCGGAAGGAACAGAACGCGGCACACTCGCCGTCGGGGCCGGGCGTTTCGGGCTCCGCCGGACGGGTGCGGCGGCGGAGCGCGGGCCGTGCCGTTCTCGTTCCGCCCGGTCCGTCCCGTGTCGCCAACGGCTCTTCCCCATCCAACCGTCAGAGCCACCGGAGCCACGCTCCAGTGTGGACGATCGTCTCGAGGTTCGACGTGAGCGACCACCCGGAAAACATCCCGCCCGCCGACGACGGCGAGCCGGAGCCCGTGCCCTTCGAGGATGTCGTCAAGGGGCTCGAGGGCCTCGGCGCGGATGTGGAGCGCGAGGAGCGGGAGTCCGAACGCGAGCGGGAGCGGCAGGCGCAGGCCGAGCGCGAGGCCCGCGAGGAGCAGGAGTCCGGCCAGGGCGGCGACGCGCTGTCCGGGCTGCTCGGCGCACTCGGGCTGGGCGGGGCGGGCCGCGGCGGCGAGTCCGGCGGCCCCGACATCGGCGAGGCGCTGCGCGGCCTGGCCTCGGGCTTCGGGCAGATGCCGGGCTTCGACCCGCAGATGTTCATGATGATGATGAACCGGATCCAGTCGCTGATCAACAGCGGCGAGGGGCCGGTGAACTGGCCGCTGGCGCAGGACGTGGCGCGCACCGTCTCGGCCGCGCAGCCGGATCCGACGCCGACCCGCGGGGAGCTCGGGCCGATCGAGGACGCGGTGCGGCTGGCCGAGCACTGGCTGGACGGGGTGACCGAGCTGCCGGCCGGCACCACCGGGGCGCTGGCCTGGAGCCGGGCGGACTGGATCGAGCAGACCCTGCCGGTGTGGAAACAGCTGGTCGAGCCGGTGGCCGAGCGGATGACCGGGGCGATGTCCGAGCTGCTGCCGCAGGAGGCGGCCGCGACGCCGGTCGGCGGGATCATCAAGCAGATGGGCGGCTCGCTGTTCGGGCAGCAGGTCGGCACCGCGCTGGCGCAGCTGGCCACCGAGGTGCTCGGCTCCTCGGACATCGGCCTGCCGCTCGGCCCGGACGGCAAGGCGGTGCTGCTGCCGGCGAACGTGGCGGCCTTCGGCGGGGGCCTCGAGCTGCCGGCGAACGACGTGCGACTGTATCTGGCGCTGCGTGAGACGGCCTACCACCGGCTGTTCGCGCACGTGCCGTGGCTCAAGTCACACGTGCTCGGCGCGGTCGAGGCATATGCGCGCGGCATCGCGGTGGACCAGAGCCGGATCGAGGAGATGATGCGCAACGCGCAGAGCCCCGAGGGCCTGGCGGGCCTGCAGGGCATGCTCGAGGAAGGGCTCGTCTTCACCGCGCCGGACACGCCGCAGCAGCGGGCTGCGCTGGCCCGGCTCGAGACGATACTGGCGCTGACCGAGGGATGGGTCGACGCGGTGGTCAACGCGGCGGCTGCGCCTAATCTGCCGTCGGCTTCGGCGCTGCGCGAGACGTTGCGGCGTCGCCGGGCGACCGGCGGCCCGGCCGAGCAGACGTTCTCCGCGCTGGTGGGCCTGGAGATGCGGCCGCGGCGGCTGCGGGACGCGGCGCGGATGTGGGCGTCGCTGGCGGACGCGCGCGGGATCACCGGCCGCGACGCGCTGTGGGCGCACCCGGACCTGCTGCCGACGGCGGAGGACCTGGACGACCCGGACGGGTTCGTGCACCGGGACGACGAGTTGAACCTGGACGACCTGACGTCCGGGGAGCAGAAGCGCGACGGTGACGACGACGCGGATGACACGCGCGGCGAGACCGACGGCGAGGACGGCGAGGACGGCGAGGACGGGAGCTGACCCGGGAGCCGGGCTCAGTGCCGAGCACAGCGCCGAGCACAGCGCAGGGCTCAGCAGGCTGAGAAGGAACGTCCGCACCGGGTCGGCCGGTGCGGGCCGTCGGCGCGTGAGGCCGGGCTGATTTCCGAGCTGGTTTCGCCGTGCGGCGGGTCACTCGCCGCGGGCGACCGGGCGGGTCGGGTCGGTGATCCAGTCGGACCACGAGCCGGCGTAGAGCGACGCCGGGATGCCCGCGAGGTAGAGCGACAGCACTTCGTGAGCCGCCGTCACACCCGAGCCGCAATAAGCACCGACCGGACGGCTGCCCGACGCGCTCACGCCGAGCGTGGCGAAGCGGGTCCGCAGCGTCTGCGGGTCCAGGAAGCGGTCGTCCGGGCCGACGTTCTCGCCGGTGGGCGCGCTGACTGCGCCGGGAATGTGGCCGGCCACCGGGTCGACCGGCTCGATCTCGCCGCGGAACCGGGCCGCGGCGCGGGCGTCGAGCAGGACGCTCTCGGCCGCGAGCTTGGCCGCGCCGTCCGCGTCGATGAGCGGCATGCCGCCGGGGACCGCGGTGAAGTCGCCGGGCGGGTCCGCCTTCTCAGGACCGGGGCCGGTCTCCACGGACCGGTTCGACGCGGTCCACGACGCGTATCCGCCATCGAGCACGCGTACGTCGCGGTGCCCGTAGTAGCGCAACAGCCACCACGCACGGGCGGCGCTTGTCGAGTCCGCCGCGTCATAGACGACCACGGTCCGGTCGTTGGATACGCCGAGGCTGCGCATCGTCGTCTGGAAGGTGTCCGGGCCGGGCAGCGGGTGGCGGCCGCCGATGCCGGGCGGCGCGGCCAGCTGCGTGTCGAGGTCGACGAAGTGGGCGCTCGGGATGTGCCCGGAGCGGTAGGCGTCGCGGCCGGGCGGACCGGCGAGCGACCAGCGCACGTCGAGCAGCGCGAGCGGGGCCGGGCCGGCCGGCCCGTCGGCGCCGCCTCCGATCAACCGCGCAAGCTCGTCCGCGCCGACCAGCAAGCCGCCGGTCGAGAAGCCCGAGTCGCTGCCGCCGCCCATCTCTCCGCTGCCCATCTCTCCGCCGCCCATGTCACTGCCCATCGCGTCGACCACTCGCTTATCGTCGCACCTCGAGGAATGGAACAAGCTGCTCGGCCGCGGTCATCGAGCCGTGCATGCCGATCTGCCGGGCGTCGACCGCCTCGCGCTCGGTGGCGGTGATCGCCCAGTCGCTGGACATCGCGACCACCACGTCGCCGATCCGCTCGGCGAAGCCGGGGTCGACCCGGGGGCCGAACCAGCCCTCCTCGATGGCCGCGCGCCGGGAGCGCACCTCGGCCAGCCCGTCGAGCCGCTCGGCCCAGATGGCCAGCACGTCGCGGGCCGCGCCGGGCTGCGCGTAGACGTGCCGGGCCCTGGCCTCGCCGCCGAGCAGCGCCACGCCGGCGCACAGCTCGGGGTCGTTGTCCACGTCGATGCGGTGCTCCTGCGGCACGTTCACCATGCCGTGGTCGGCGACCACGTACAGCGCGCTGTCCCGCGGAAGCCGCTCGGCCAGCCACTGCACCAGCGAGTCGACGTAGCGCAGCTGGTCGAGCCAGGCCGGCGAGGCGACCCCGGCGGTGTGACCGACGAAATCAAGGTCCGAATAGTAGAGGTAGACCAGGCCGGGACCGGCGGCCTCGAGCGCGTCGAGGGCGTCGGCGGCGCGCTGGTGCGGCGGCTCGGCGCCGGCGAAGCGGGCGCCGCGGAAGACCGAGCGGGTCAGGCCCGAGTCGGCGAACCGGGGCGAGGTCACGTGGGTGACGGCCAGCCCGGACCGGGCGAACCGCTCCCACATGGTCTCCTTCGCCTGCCACACGAAGGGGTCGACGTCCTGGTCCCACTTCAGGAAGTTCATCAGCCTGCCGCTGCCGGGCACGGCGAGCCGGTAGCCGAGCATGCCGTGCGCGCCCGGCGTCAGGCCGGTGCCGATCGACGACAGCGAAGTCGAGGTGGTGGACGGGAATCCGGCGGTGAGCGTGTGGCCGCGGTCGTCTTCCGCGGCGAGCAGGCTGCTGAGGTAGGGCGCCGAGTCGGGGTGAGCGGCGATCAGCTCGCTGCCCATGCCGTCGATCAGGAACAGGCAGGCGCGGCGGACCGGTTCGAGCACGAGGTCGGCGCACGGGCGCCTGAGGGTGGGCTGAACGGGTGTCATGTTCGGCGCGGGGTAATCCGATTGTGGCAAGTAACCCGAACCGGTGAGACCTGCCGGGCGGTCGGACGCCCCGGGATCAGCACCGGCATAAGCGCTGGGATAAGCACCGGGATCCGCGCCCGAATCCGTGGGCGCACCGGCCTTGGGCACGCCGAGGGCGACGCCGATCGCTGGGAGCACGTCGTTGAGCGAGCCGCCCTGATAGCACGGCAGGTCCAAACCGGCCGCGAGCGGTGCGGCCCGGCGGCCCGCCTCGGCGTCCATCCCGCCTCCCGCTACCCGTGGGCCGCCGACGGCGGGAGCACCGACTGGTTGCCGACCGTCGCGGCGGCCAGCGCGCGGGCGAAGTCGAGCGTGTCGCGTACCGCGTCCGGCCCATCGGCTCCGGTGGATACGCGCAGCGAGAGGTCGTCGCGGGTGACCGTGCCGGTGTATCCGTGGTCGGCGTCGCAGTTCGGGTCGGCGCAGCCGGCCGGCTCCAGGTCGATCCGGCCCACCGCACCCCAGCCGACGGTCAGCACCACCTCGCGCGGGAGCGTGCCGCGCACGTGCCTGGCCGGATCGTCGACGACCCGGGTGACCACGACGGTGGAGACCTGGTCGAGCCGGACGGTCTCGGTCGAGGTGGAGGCGTACGAGCCGACCTGCGAGTCGACCCCGTCCAGCTCCGGCTCGGTGCCGTGCTCGTCGGTGTGGCCGACGATCAGGCGGCGGGCCGTGAGCGCGAGGACGGTGACGTGCCGGCGCACCTCCTCCGCGTCGAAGGTGGTCTCCTGGTGCACCAGATGGCTGATCACCGGTTCGCCGCCGAGCGCGCTCTCGACCGCCTCGGCGACCAGGGCCGGGTAATAGCCGCTGCGTTCGATGGATGCCAGCAGCCGGGGGTCGATCGAGCCGGCGTCGGTGGTGTGGGGCATGGGCCAATCCTCGCACCGAACCGGCCGCTGCGCGTACACCGGCTGCAGCGCGCCTCGGCCGGAGCCGCCCCCGCCGCCGCGCGTCGCGCCCCGGCGAGCCGTTCCGCGCCCTGGGGCCTGTTCGACCCTGGCGAACCGGTGTGTCGGAGCCTGGGTCCAAACTGGGCGGTGGCAGGAGATCCGAGGGCACTAAAATCCGTCCGTCCCACGTGTCCCTTACGCGTGGGCCGAGGCCGAGAGCACAGCAGGAGCGAGGAGCGCGATAAATGGCCCGCCGCGGCGCCAACCCGGAGACTGACGAGCCGTTCGAAGAGCGCATCGTCGAGATCGACGTCACCGAGGAGATGTCAAACTCCTATCTGGAGTATGCCTACTCGGTCATCTACTCGCGCGCGCTGCCAGACGCGCGCGACGGCCTCAAGACGGTGCACCGCCGGGTGCTTTACCAGATGAACGAGATGGGCCTGCGGCCGGACCGCGGGTTCGTCAAGTCGGCCCGCGTGGTCGGCGAGGTGATGGGCCGGCTGCACCCGCACGGCGACGCCGCGATCTACGACACGCTGGTCAGGATGGCGCAGCCGTTCTCGATGCGGCTGCCGCTGGTGGACGGGCACGGGAACTTCGGCTCGCTGGGCAACGACGACCCGCCGGCCGCGATGCGGTACACCGAGGCCCGGCTGTCCCCCGCCTCGCTGCTGATGACCGCGGACATCGCCGAGGGCACGGTGGACTTCGGCCCGAACTACGACGGGCAGGAGACCGAGCCGGAGGTGCTGCCGGCCGCGTTCCCGAACCTGCTGGTCAACGGCGCCGCCGGGATCGCGGTCGGGATGGCCACCAACATGCCGCCGCACAACCTCGGCGAGGTGGTGGCCGCCGCCCGGCACCTGATCAAGAAGCCGGACGCGTCGCTGGACGAGCTGATGCGGTTCATCCCGGGGCCGGACCTGCCGACCGGCGGCCGGATCGTGGGCCTGGACGGGGTGCGGGACGCCTACGAGTCCGGCCGCGGGGTGTTCCGGATCCGGGCCGCCGTGCACATCGAGGCGGTCGGCGGCCGGCGGCAGGGCATCGTGGTGACCGAGCTGCCGTTCAACGTCGGCCCCGAGCGGGTGGTGGCGAAGATCAAGGAGCTGGTCCAGGCCAAGAAGGTGCTCGGCATCGCGGACCTGAAGGACCTGACCGACCGGACCAACGGGCTGCGCCTGGTGATCGAGGTGAAGAACGGCTTCCACCCGGAGGCGATCCTGGAGCAGCTGTACAAGCTGACCCCGCTGGAGGAGTCGTTCGGCATCAACAACGTGGCGCTGGTCGACGGGCAGCCGCTCACCCTCGGGCTCAAGGAGCTGCTGGAGGTCTACCTGGACCACCGGTTCGAGGTGGTGCGGCGGCGCAGCGAGTTCCGCCGGGCGCGCCGGACGGACCGGATGCACCTGGTCGACGGCCTGCTGATCGCGCTGCTCAACATCGACGCGGTGATCCAGACGATCCGCACCTCGGAGAACGCGGCCGACGCGCGGGCCAAGCTGATGCAGCGTTACGAGCTGACCGAGGTGCAGGCGAACTACATCCTCGACACGCCGCTGCGCCGGCTGACCAAGTTCGACCGGCTGGAGCTGGAGAACGAGAAGGAGAAGCTGGCCCGGGAGATCGCCGAGCTGACCGCGATCCTGGAGTCGGACGCGCTGCTGCGCAAGACCGTGTCGGACGAGCTGGCGCGGATGGTCAAGGAGTTCGACACGCCGCGGCGCACGGTGCTGCTGGAGGCGGGGGCGGTGCCGACCGCCGCGGCGGTGCCGCTCGAGGTCGCGGACGCGCCGTGCCGGGTCCTGCTCTCGACCACCGGGCTGCTGGCCCGGGTCGCCACCTCCGGCGAGCCGTGGGGCGGCGGATGGTCTCCCGACGGGGAGTCGGACGTGCGGGCGAAGCACGACGCCGTCGTCTCGACGGTCGAGGCGGCGCTGCGCGGCGAGGTCGGCGTCGTCACCTCGGCGGGGCGGATGGTGCGGCTGAACGTGATCGACCTGCCGGAGCTGCCCGCCATGACGAGCCTGCCGGGCGTGGCCGGCGGCGCGCCGATCTCCGAGTTCGTGGATCTGGGCGCGGACGAGGCGGTGCTGTGCCTGACCACGCTGGACCCGCAGTCGCCGGGCCTGGCGCTGGGCACCGCGGCCGGCGTGGTGAAGCGCGTGGTGCCGGAGTACCCCCCGAACAAGGACGAGTTCGAGGTGATCACGCTCAAGGAGGGCGACCGGGTGGTCGGCGCGATCGAGCTGCTGACCGGGCGGGAGGACCTGGTCTTCCTCACCTCGGACGCGCAGCTGCTGAAGTTCTCCGCGGACCAGGTGCGGCCGCAGGGCCGGCCGGCCGGCGGCATGGCGGGCATCCGGCTGGCCGACCGGGCCTCGGTGATCTTCTTCTCCGCGCTCGACCCGGACCGGGACGCGGTGGTGCTGTCGGTGGCCGGGTCGACCTCGGCGCTGCCGGGGACCGGCACGGGGAACGCGAAGCTGACGCAGTACCAGCTCTACCCGTCGAAGGGCCGGGCCACCGGCGGGGTGCGCTGCCAGCGCTTCCTGCGCGGCGAGGACCAGCTGGTGTTCGCCTGGGCGGGGGCGGCGCCGGCGCGGGCGGCGGACGGCGCGGGCAATCCGGTGGAACTGCCGGCGCGCGACCCGCGACGGGACGGCTCGGGCAGCCCGCTGCGCAAGCCCGTCACCGCCATCGCCGCGTCGCCGGCGCCGACTCCGGAGAGCCGCCAGTCGGCCGTCTCGGCGGAGGGCGCGGGCGAGCTGGACGCGGTGAACGGCACCGATGTCCAGGGCTGAGACAGGAAGCCGGAATATGTGGCGGTGACGCTTGAGTGACGCAGGGTCAGGCGGTGCGGAGGGCGCGGGCGGCGCGATCCGGTGGATCTACGCATTCATCGACCGGCCGTTCGCGCAGTTCGAGCGGGCCTGCGAATTCTGGCTCGCGGCCACCGGGACGCGGCTGTCCGCGCTGCGCGGAGAGCGCGGCGAGTTCGCCACGCTGCTGCCGGAGGCCGCGTCCGACGCCTTCGTGAAGATCCAGGGCGTCGGCGACGACGGGCAAGGGGCCCATCTCGACCTCGCGGTCGAGGACGTCCCGGGTTACGCGCGGCGGGCGGTCGGGCTGGGCGCGACGACGGTGTTCGAGGAGCCCGGCCTGTCCGTGCTGCGCTCCCCCGCCGGGAAGCTGTTCTGCGTCTGCGCATGGGAGGGCGAGGCGCGCCGTCCGGCGCCGCTGGACCGGCCGGGCCCGGACGGCTCCGGCGGCCGCAGCCGGCTCGACCAGGTCTGCATCGACGTCGCGCCGCGGCACGTCGCGGCCGAGATCGAGTTCTGGGGCGCGCTGACCGGCTGGGAGCGGCACCCGGGCCGGCACGGGCTGGTGCTGTTCAAGCCGCCGGCCGCGCCCGGCCTCGGCCCGGGCGTCCCGATCAGGATCCTGGTGCAGTGGCTCGAGGGGGCGGACGAGCCGACCGGCGCGCACATCGACATCGCCTGCGCCGACATCGAGGCGGTCCGGGCCTGGCACGAGCAGACGCTCGGCGCCACGACGGTGCGGGCGCTGCCGTGGCGCACCATCATGCGCGATCCGGTCGGCGGGACCTACTGCCTGACGAAGCGTGATCCGGATACCGGCGTCATGCAGGGCTGGGCCTGAACCTGCTTCTCAGACCTCGAACCAGATGATCTTGCCGTGCGCCGTGGTGCGCACGCCCCAGCGGCGGGAGAGCTGGTCGACCAGGAACAGGCCGCGGCCGCCCTCGTCGCCCTGGTGCACCGCCCGGGGGCGCGGCGCGGCCTGCAGCTCGTCGGAGACCTCGCAGACGAGCGAGTCGCGGCCGCGCAGCAGGCGCAGGCCGATCGGGCCGCGGCCGTACCGCAGCGAGTTCGTCACCAGCTCGCTGACCAGCAGCTCGACGGTGTCCGCGGCGATGTCGGCCGAGCCGGGGCGCAGCGCGGACCAGTCGCGCAGCTGGCGGCGCACCAGTTCCCTGGCTCCGGCGGCCACGGTCGGCTGGGCGGACAGGACCCAGGCCGCGACCCGGTCCTCCGGGAACCGGTCGAGCGCGGCGACCAGCAGGGTGGCGTCGTCGGCCGGCTTTGCACCGAGCAGCGACTCGAAGGCCGCGTCGCAGGCCCGCTCCAGCCAGCCGTCGGACAGGCCCATGCGCGCGCGCTGCGGCTCGCCCGGCACGGCCGGCCCGACCTTCGAGACCACGCGCTGCAGGTCGTCGATGCCTTCGTCGATGTCCCGGGAGCGGTCCTCGACCAGGCCGTCGGTGTAGAGCACCAGGGCGCTGCCCGGCTCGACCGCGAAGGCGCGCTCCTCGAAGCGCTCGCCGCCGACGCCGAGCGGGATGCCGGCCGGCAGCCGGACCGTCTCGACCGGGCCGCCGGGGACCGCGAGCAGCGGCGGCAGGTGGCCGGCGCAGGCCATGGAGCAGAACCCGGACACCGGGTCATAGACTCCGTATATGCATGTTGCGATATGCGACTCGCTGAGCGACTTCGCCACCTCGTCCAGCTCCCGCAGCAGGATCGCCGGGCTCAGGTCGAGCCGCGCGAGGGTGCGGGCCGCCGCGCGCAGCTGGCTCATGATGCCGGCCGCGTGCAGGCCGCTGCCCATCACGTCGCCGATCACGAACGCGACCCGGTAGCTGGGCAGCGCGATCACGTCGAACCAGTCGCCGCCCACCTCGGTGCCGCTCGATCCGGCGCGGTAGCGGTATGCCAGCCGGGTGCCCTCGGGGCCGGCGTTGCCGGGCACGAGCGAGCGCTGGAGCAGCAGGGCGGCGGTGCGCTCGCGCAGGTAAAGCAGGGCATTGTCGAGGCTGACGGCGGTGCGCGTGGCGAGCTCGCCGACGATCTCCAGGTCGGCCGGGCGGAACGGCTCGCGGGCCGCGGACCGGGTGAACCGGGCCAGGCCGAGCAGCACTCCGCGGGCGGTCAGCGGCGCGACGATGACGCGGCGGCCGTCCTGGTCGGGCGCGAGGAACCGGGCCACGACGGGGTCCGGCGGCGGGTCGAGCAGCTCGCGCCCGGCCGGGACCGGCCCGGGCGCCGCGGCCAGCGCGACGCTGCCGGCCATCAGCTCGTACAGCTCGGATCCGGGCTCGACGACGAGCGGATCGCCCTCCTGGTCCCGGTCGTCCGGCAGTTCGCCGTCCACGGTGCCGCGGTGCGCGGCCAGGCGCAGCCGGATCGGCCCCTCAGGCGCCGGCCCGGGCTCGACGGCGGGCTCGAGGACGCGTTCAAGCAGATGGACCGCGGCGGCGTCGGCGAGCGACGGCACCGCCACCTCGGCCAGCTGTCCGGCGGTGGCGTCCAGGTCGAGCGAGGTGCCGATGCGGTTGTCGGCCGCGTGCAGGATCGCCGCGCGCCGCCGGGACCGCCGGCCGCGCTCGAGCGCAGCCTGACGCTCGGTCACGTCGGCGATGATGCCGGTGAGGCCCAGCACCCGGCCGTCGGGCGCCTCCAGGCGTGCGAAGGAGACCGACCAGTACTGGTCCGACCCGCTGCCGGCGCCCGGCACCGAGTTCCTGGTCAGCATGTTCGTCACCGGCTCGCCGGTGTCGAGCACGTGCTGCTGGAGCAGCAGGACGATGTGGTCGACGCCCGGCATCGTCTCCTCGATCCGGCGGCCGACGTGCTCGGCCGCGGTCAGCCCGTCGAAGGCGCACATGGTCTCGTTCGCCCGCACATAACGGCGTTCGGTGTCGTAGATGCTCACGCCGACCGGGACCTGGCGGAAGAGCGCCTCGAGCAGCGAGCCCTCGTACAGCGCCTGATCCGGCGTCGGCTCGGACGCCGGTTCGGCGGCCTGTTGGTGTGCGGGCTTGCCACCTGACGGAGTGTCACGCGATGTGATGTCGCGATCGGCTGATCGGGCGTCGTCGGGCCGGCGCGGTTCGGCCGGCGGGCGGCGCGCCGCGTCGGATCGGCCGGCTCCGGCGCCGTCCGGGAGCGCGCCGCGGGCCGCCGGTCCGTCGGCGGGTTCGGGCTGAGCGGACATCCACCGCTCCATGCGGGTGAGGGGATCTGCTGGCGATCTCCTACCCCCAGGGAAGGGGTTTTATATTATGTTTCCGCGCGTTTGACCCATTCGGGTGGGAGATCCGGAACCGCCAGCACGTCGAGGATCAGCAGGTCACCGGGCAGCCAGGGCAGCTCGGCCGTCTCCGGTGCGCCCGGCCGGACCCAGCGCAGTTCGTCGTGACTCTCCAGCGGCATCGGATCACCCTGTGTGATACAGGCCCGATATGTAAGCACCCGCATCGCTCCGCCGAGCGCCGGATACTCGGGCCCGACCCGCTCGCCGATCTCGACCTCGACGCCGAGCTCCTCCCGGCACTCGCGCACCAGCGCCGCGACCGGCGACTCGCCGGGCTCGACCTTGCCGCCGGGGAACTCCCACAGCCCGGCCAGCGCCGGCGGCTCGGTCCGGCGGGCGGCCAGGATCCGGCCGGAGCGCTCGATCACCGCCGCCACGACCACGCCGACCGCGGGCGCCCCGGCCGCGCTGTGCTCGTCCACGCTGTGCTCGTCTGCACTGTGTTCGACTGCGGTGTGTTCGTCCACGCCGGCCATCGTCCCACGCGCGGCGGACCGGCCCGGTCGCGCGGGCATTTGCGAATCCGGCAGCACCGCAAGGCGAATCCTTGGCCTGATTGGCACATGCACAAGAAATCCCCGGACTTCATGTCGCCATGACAGCCGATTCTGCGTCCCGCGCGAGTCGACTCCCCGGCGCACGCCTGGTAATACTCGGGACCATGCACTCCTCCAGCCCGCACCTGCCGATGCACACGTACGACGCGCGCCTCGCCGATCTGGTCTTCGACTACATGCGCGACCGGCTGCAGCTCGACCCGGTGCCGCTGGACCATCCCGGGGACCGGGCGAAGCTGGCCGCGGTGCTCGACGGGATCATCGGGCCGCAGGGCCGCGACCCCCAGCAGGTCCTGTCCGTCTACGCCGACCACCTGGCCACCGCGGTCATCTCCTGCGACAGCCCGCGGTTCCTGTCCTTCATCCCGGCCGCGCCGACGAAGGCCGCGCTGCTGTTCGACATGGTGGTCTCCTGCGCCTCGCTGCAGGGCATCTCCTGGCTCGAGGCGGCCGGCGCGATCGCCGCGGAGAACCAGGTGCTGCGGCTGATCGCGGACCTGGCCGGGATGCCCGCGCAGGCCGGCGGCTGCTTCGTGACCGGCGGCTCGGCGGGCAACCTGTCCGCGCTCACGGTGGCCCGGGACTCCGCGCGCCGCCGGCTGGGCCTGGGCATGTACGACCCCTGCCGGATCGCGGTCGGCGACCAGGCGCACTCCTCGATCATCAACGCCCTGCACATCATCGGCGTCGAGCCGCTGCTCGTGCCGTGTACCGACCACCGGCTCACCGGCGCGGACCTGCGCGCCGCGCTGGAGCGGGACGCCGCGCTGCCGGGGCCGCGCCCGCCGGTGATCGGTGTGGTCGCCACGGCCGGCACCACCAACGCCGGGATCATCGACGACCTGGCCGGGATCGCCGCGGCGGCCGGCGAATACGGGCTCTGGTTCCACGTCGACGGCGCCTACGGCGGCGCGGGCCTATTCGCGCCCAGCGTGCGGGACCGGTACGCAGGGATCGAGCACGCCGACTCGTTCGTAGTCGACCCGCACAAGTGGCTGTTCGCGCCCTTCGACTGCGCCGCCGTGCTCTACCGGGAGCCGGCGCTGGCCAAGTCGGTCCACACGCAGGACGCGTCCTATCTGGACGTCATCCACACCGACGCCGAGGAGGAGTGGAACCCGACCGACTACGCCTACCACCTCACCCGCCGCGCCCGCGGCCTGCCGCTCTGGTTCTCCTTGGCCGTCAACGGCACCGACGCCTACCGCGACGCGATCGAGGCGGCGCTGGCCATCACGCGGACCGCGGCCGGGATGATCCACGAGCACCCGGATCTGGAGCTGGTCCGCGAGCCGGAACTGTCCGCGGTGCTGTTCCGCCGGACCGGCTGGGGCCCGGCCGACTACGACGCCTGGTCCCGGCGGCTGCTGGCCGGCCAGATCGCCTTCGTCACGCCGACCGGCTGGGAGGGCGAGACAGTGGCCCGATTCGCCTTTCTGCACCCCGGGACCACGACGGCGATGGTGCAGGAGATCCTCGACTCGCTCGGCGCTTGAGGCCCGCCCGGTAACAGCGGCTACACAGTCGGGCCGGTAGGCTTGCACCGCCGAATGGCCCCGCGATTCAATGCGCACATGGTCGGCGAACACCGGTCGCGGGCCGCGAGCGAGGGGAATCCAGACGGATGGAAGCGCTGGCAGCGGACGATCCCGCCCGGATCGGTCCGTTCCGGCTGGTCGCCAGGCTCGGCCGGGGTGGGATGGGCAAGGTCTACCTCGGACGGTCGGACTCCACCGGACGGTCCGTGGCGGTCAAGACGATCCACGGCGAGCTCGCGGTCGACCGGGAGTTCCGGATCCGCTTCTCCCGCGAGGTGGCCGCGGCCCGAAGGGTGCGCGACGAGTACATCGCCGAGGTCGTAGACGCCGATCCGGACGCGCGCATACCGTGGCTGGCCACCGCGTACGTGCCGGGGATCTCGGTGGAGGACGCGGTGCGCCGGTTCGGGCCGCTGCCCGAGGACTCGGTGCGGGTACTCGGGGTCTGCATCGGCCGGGCGGTGGCCGCCATCCACGCGGTGGACCTGGTGCACCGGGACCTCAAGCCCGGCAACGTGCTGCTGACCGGCTCCGGCCCGAAGGTGATCGACTTCGGCATCGCCCGCGGCCAGGCCGAGGACGGGCTCACCCGCACCGGCATGGTCAGCGGCTCGCCGCCGTACATGGCGCCGGAGCAGCTGATGACCGGCAGCTTCAGCTCCGGCTCGGACGTGTTCGCGCTCGGCGCGATCCTGCACTACGCGGCGACCGCGGCCGGGCCGTACGGACGCGGCGGCGCGCAGGAGCAGTACGCCCGCGCGCTCGCGATCGGCCCCGAGCTCGACACGGCGCTGCCCGCCCCGCTGCGCGAACCCATCTCACGGTGCTTCAACACCGAGCCGACCGCCCGACCGCGCGCCGGAGAGCTGGCCGCCGAGCTGGAGACCGAGCCCGGCGAGCGGCCGCTGGCCGGCTGGCTGCCGAGCGCCGTGGCGCAGGAGATCCTCATCCAGGCGACGGACGCGCTCAACACCGAGTCGGCTGCCGGAGCCGCGCCCCCGGCCGCGCCGCCGCAGCAGTTCCAGCCCCCGCCGCTGGTCCCGCCGAGCGTTCCGCAGGGGCCCCGGCCGCCGCAGTTCCAGCCGGCCCCGCCCGGCCCGCCGCCCGCCAGCATGGCCGGGCGCGGCGGACCCGGTCCGTACGGCCCGCCCGGCCCGATGCCGCCGGGGCGCTCCGGCCCGTACTCGCAGCCCGGTCCCGGCCCCTACTCGCAGCCCGGCCCGCCGCGGCCGGCCGCGCCGATGCCGACCATGACCCGGCCGCCGGGCTCGAGCGGGCCGGGCGGCCCCGGCGGGAGCATCCCGAGCGTGCCGGGCGGCGTGCCGATGCAGCAGCCGCACCCCTCGTTCCCGCCGCGGCCGGTGGCCCGCCCGCCGCAGACGCCGCCGGGCCCCGGGCCGCGCCCGCCCATGCAGACTCCGCCGCGCCCGATGCCGGTCGCGCCGCGGCCGGGCTACCCGCAGGCCCAGCCCTACTACTCCGGCGGCATGCCGCCGAGCAACAGCTCCGCCCTGACCGGGCTCATCCTCGCGCTGGTGGGCATCATCGTGCCCTGCGCCCTGCCGGTGGGGCTGGCCTTCGGCATCGTCGGGCTCAACAAGGGCGGCCCGGCCGGCGTCGGGCGCGGGCAGGCGATCGCCGCGGTGATCGTGTCGGCGGTGATGATCCTGTTCTGGGTCATCCTGTTCGCCTCGATCGGCTGAGCCGGCGCGGCGCTCGAAGACTGCGAAGACAGAACACGAAGGCGCCCCGGGGAGAGATCCCCGGGGCGCCTCGCGCTTGTCTCAGACCTCGGTCACCAGAGGTAGGAGAGCAGCAGGTAGTCGCGCGACGCGGTGCCGACGCCGGTGGCGTCGTCATAGCCGCGGGTCGCCTTGAGCAGCCGGTCGTCGCCGAAGGTCACGGCGATGTCCGGGTCGCCCTCGAACGCCGGCAGGATGTTCGCCGCGTGCACGCCGGGACCGGAGTCGGCCACGTCGGTGAACGCCGGGCTGCCGTACTTGGCGTAGATCGCCGGGTTGGCGAACCCGATCGGCCGGCCGCCCTGCGCCTGGATCGCGTCCGCCTGCAGACCCGCGAACAGCGGGCAGGCCAGGCTGGTGCCGCCGATGTCGCTCTCGCCGTACCCGGTGCTGCCGTCCGGCAGCGCCTGGGTCTCACCGATGAGGAATCCGGTGAACGGGTCGGCGTCCATGGACACGTCCGGGGCGACGCGCATCGGACTGCTCACCCTGGTGCCGTCGGGCAGCGTCTCGGCCAGCGAGGTCGGCACGGCTCCCCTCTGGTAGAAGGGCTCGGAGAAGACCGCGCTGGTACCGCCGCCGCCGCCGTAGATCCAGCCGAGCGAGGCCCAGGAGCCGCTCTCCAGCGCGAGGGCGTCGGTGCCCCAGTCGGTGTTCCACAGCTGCTGGTTGTTCCTGCCGATGGCCAGGCTGGTGCCGCCGACCGAGGTCGCCCACTGGTCGGAGGTCGGGAAGTCGGCCTGCGGCGTCGTGGAGGTGTCCGTGGTGCCGCAGCTGGTCGCCGGGTCCTCGGCGCCGCAGTCGCCGGCCGAGAACTGGAACGAGATGCCCTCGACGGCGCCCTGCTCGAAGTCGTGGGTGTACTCGGCGATCGTCGCGGTCGGCTCGTTGCCGGTCGAGGAGTAGATCACCTCGCCCCACGAGTCCGAGACGATGTCCGCGGAGCGCGCGTTGAGGATCTGGTCGAACGAGGCCAGCAGGTCGGAGTCCTCGCACGAGTTCGCGCCGTAGTAGCGCACGCCGGCGTTCGGCGCCATGGCGTGGACCGCCTCGACGTCGAGCGTCTCCTCGGGCGCCCAGCCGGCCGGCCCGCCGCACGCGGCCTCGTTGGTCCAGTCGGCCGGGGTGACCGTCTCGGCGAACTGGCCCGACTTGAAGGCGTTGTCACCGTGGTTGGTCGCGTAGGTGTTGGCGTCCGACAGGATCGTCGAGCTGCCGTAGGCGTCCACGATCGCGACCGTCGCGCCCCTGCCGGTCAGCCCGGACTGGGTCACGCCGTACGCGCCGCGCAGCTGCGACGGCACGTAGCCGCAGATCACGTAGGGGTTGCTCGAGCTGCCGTTCAACGCCGGGTCGCTCGAGTCGACCTTCTGCCCGTAGTACTCGGAGCAGGGGGTCGGGCCGAGGAACGGCGCGCCGTCGCTGCCGGTGCTCTCCGTCGCCTTGACGCCGGTGACGCCCGCGACCAGCGAGGTGGACTCCTCGCCGACCAGGCTGGAGGGCTTGGCCACGATCGGCATGTTGGTCATGCCGCTTATCGTCAGCACGTCCGATGCGACCGACGCGGGTATCTGGGCATTGCTGTTAGGCGCGTAGTAGACGCTGCCGCCCACCTGGTAGTTCTCGAACGTCGTGCCGAATGCGGCCTGGGACTGGGCGACCGTGCCGGACACCGAGATGGTCTCGGCGTCGGTCGCGGTTATCGTCAGCCCTGCTCCGCGCAGCCACGACTCGACGGCGGAGACCTGCTCAGCCGTCGCGCCGAAGCGTGCCTGGTACTGAGCAGGCGTCAGGTAGGCGTGGTAGGCGGAGTTGGACGGGTCGGAGACGGCCTGTGCGTAGGCGACCATTCCCGACTCGTTCTGGCCGGCGAGGAACACGGTCGACTTGACCTGCTCGCCCGACGCGGTGGCGCCCCGCGCAGCCGAGGCGGTGGCCCAGGCCGGCTGGGTGCCGGGGACCGCCGCGGTGGCCGATGCGGCGGTGACCGGACCCGCCAGGACGAACACTCCGGCCATTGCGGCGGCAGTAGGCAGTGATAACACCGCACCGCGCAGATTCGGCCGCCACGATCTGCGCTTCACGACTGCCCGGGAGTCTGCGGGCATTGCGCACTTCCCCTCACCCCAGGCGGCAGCACGGGACCGGTGGTACCGGACGCCGCGCCGTCCGCATGTGAACGTGCCGCGACCGGTTTGCCGCGACACGTGATTTCGGCTCGGCAGAGAGCCTGCATTGATCAGTAGTCGGATCGGCACAGTGGCGCAAGGGGCTTTTCGTCACAGGATTTTATCGATCGCGGTTCATCTGCAGGAAAATCTCTCGTCGAATGAACGGTCATCCCATTTCTCGGTAAACAGTATGGCAACTGGCTGATTGATCTGGTAACAGCGTGACCTCGGTGGTCCCGGCAGACGCGCGGGGCAGAGCGGGCCGACTGCGGTGCGGGTGCACGGTCGCCCGATTCATCACCTCATGTCAGACTTTTACTACAAAGGCGCGTAGCAGGGGCGCCGGGCCGGGCCGGGGCGGGGGGGGGTGGGCCGGAGCGGAGCGGAGCGGACCAAGGCGGCGGCGTCAAGGCCGCAGATGCAGATCGCGTTCCGGATCCCATTGAACGCGGGCCGGATTTTGGTCAGCAGTTCTTCAGACTGCATCAGGCAGCGCGGCCAGGGATTCCCGCGTATGGCCGAATGCCGTCAATACCTCGTCGAACGATGTGCGGCGGCCCGTGTCAATCGCCGCGCGCGCCAGAACGAGTGCCAGATCGCCCAGATCTGCCTCGACTTCCTCGAGCTCGGCAGCTTCCGTGACACTCAACTCGTTCACGTCGCGTCGCATGTGCATGCCGAAGCTATACAGGAATCGGCACTGACTGGCGACGGCGTCGGCTTCGGCGGCCGTGAACCGTTGACCGGGTGGGAAGTCCGGATGGCCGGGTGGCGTCCGGGCGGGGTCGGGCCGAAGAATCAGATGTCTGTCATGGATGGCGCAGGGCCGGGCCGGGGCGCAGCTCAGAGGCCGGGCCACCGCCCGGGCAAGTGGCGGCGGTACGGCCGGGGCCGGGACGGGCGGCGGCGGTGCGGCTTGAATCTACCCCGATGTGGTCTATACCATTAGGGAGGCCGAGCTGCGGACAGCGAGGCCGGTGCGCCGTCCGCATGACGCCGCGTGCGCGGGAGAACCGGAGGAGAGCGCGGTCCGGAAGGAAAGCACGGTCCGGAGGAACTCCGGAAGAGCACAGCGCGGCGCGGTCCCGTCCGGGGCCCGGTGCCGCGCCCGAAGTCTGTGAGGAGCCCCCGTGGAAGTCGTCATCGTCCCCGATGCGCGGGAGGGCGGCCGGCTGATCGCCGGGTCGGTCGCCGCCCTGCTGGCCGGCAAGCCGACCGCGCTGATCGGGGTGGCCACGGGCTCGACCCCGCTGCCGATCTACCAGGCGCTGGCCGAACTGGTCGCGGCCGGCTCGGCGGACCCGCGCCGGGCCCGGGTCTGCCAGCTCGACGAGTACGTGGGCCTGCCCGAAGGGCACCCGGAGTCGTACCACAGCGTGCTGCAGCGCGAGGTGCTCGACCGGCTGGGCCTGGGCCCCGAGTCCTTCCTCGGCCCGGACGGCGGGGCGGCGGACCTGCCGGCCGCGTGCGCCGACTACGAGCGGCGGCTGGCGGCGGCCGGCGGGGTCGACCTGCAGATCCTCGGCATCGGCACGGACGGCCACATCGGCTTCAACGAGCCCTGCTCCTCGCTCGGCTCGCGCACCCGGATCAAGACCCTGACCGAGCAGACCCGGATGGACAACGCCCGGTTCTTCAGCGGCCTGGACGAGGTGCCCAAGCACGTGATCACCCAGGGCATCGGCACCATCCTGCAGGCCCGCCACGTGGTGCTGCTGGCCACAGGCGCGGCGAAGGCGGAGGCGGTGGCGCTGGCCGTGGAGGGGCCGCTGGCGGCGGTCGTGCCCGCCTCGGCGCTCCAGCTGCACCCGCACGCGACCGTGGTGGTCGACGAAGCCGCGGCGGCGGACCTGAAGCTGGCCGACTACTTCCGGGCGACCTACGCGACGAAGCCGGCCTGGCAGGGCATCTGACCGCTCCCGACCAGTCGCCTTCGACTGTGCCGTCCTGCGCCGCCTACGACTGCGCAACCCACGTTGCCGGGACTCGTAGGCGGCGTCGTTACGCCGACCTTACAGGGCCCTGCTTATCCTCGAGGGCGGTCGGAGGACCCGCTCCGCGCCGCGGGACCGGGGGTGCGGGGCGCATCGAGTCGGCTTCGGAAGGAGCTCACTGTCATGGCAACCATCGAGCGGGGGGCACAGGATCCTGAGAGGGAGCGCGCACGACGCGGACACCGTCCCGGATTCGGCGGGCGCCGGACCGCACTGACGCTGATCGCGACGGGAACCGCCGGGATCCTGGTGGCGGCGGGAGTTCTGGCCGCTTCCGCGGACGCCGGCGGGAGGCCGGCGACCGCGCCGGCGGCGGAAGTCGGCGTCGGCCTCGGGACGGCGCGGTCGCTGCCCTCCGGTTACTACGGCGTCAACTACGACTTCTCGCTGAACGCCGGCGGCAACGAGAAGACCTTCGCCGACGCGCTGGCGACCAGCACGCAGGCACTGCTTCTGGCCACCGCCATGCCCGACACGACCCAGACCGACTTCTGGTCGTCGTTCGGTCCGGAGAACCCTTATGCCTACCTGGCCGACCCGTCGTCGCCGACCGAGCAGACGACGGCGACGCTGACTCCCGATGGTCAGGTGATGACATGGATCGACCAGGCCGCGCAATCCGCGACGGCGATCACGCCGATCACCTTCTCCGGCGGACCGATGCTCTCCGGGACGAGCGACTCGGCCCTGGTCGGTGCGTCCTTCACAAAAGGGACGTCGGCAACGCAGATCCTGGTCAACCTGAGCGGACAGACGCAGATCGTGCAGGTCGGCACCGCTGTGCCCGACGGCCAGCCGTACCAGCAGATGAGCACCGCCGACGCGACCGTCAAGATCGACTCCGCCGCGGATGCGACACAGCAGGACGGCACCACGTCGGCCGCCGCGGGTCTCTCGCTGGCGCCCTACTCCGTCACCATCGTCGCCTGATTCGCCGGCCGGGCGGCGGGCAGGAGCGGCGAGCGCTCCGTCCCACCGCCGGGCCGGCTCAGGGTTGCGCGGATCAACCTGACCGGATGGGAATCAGGTGCACGTCACGCCGTTGAGCTGGAAGGTGGTCGGCGAGGTGTCGCTGTTGGTGAAGGTGCCGGTGAAGCCGATGGTGACCGAGCCGCCGGGCGAGATGTCCGCGTTGTAGGACTCCGCCGTGGCGGAGACCGCCTCACCGGTCTGCGTGTAGGTGGCGTTCCACAGCGTGTTGATCTTCTGGTCGCCCGGGAAGGTCCAGGTGAGCGTCCAGCCGGCGATCGCACTGGTGCCGGTATCGGTGAACTCGACCTGGCCCTGGAACCCGCCGCTCCAGCTGTTCTCCAAGGTGTAGGCCGCGGAGCAGGAGCCGGCCGCCCCGGTCGGGCTGGAGGAGGGCGAGGCTGACGGCGACGGCGAGGCCGAGTGGCTGGGACTGGCGCTGGGGCTGGCCGACGGGCTCGGCGAGGTGCTCGGCGAGGCCGAGACAGATGGTGAGGCCGACGCCGAAGCAGACGCCGAAGCCGAAGCCGAAGCGGACGGCGACGAGGTCGCGCCGGCGGCCAGCGTGGTGAAGGAGACCGCTGACAGGGCCGGCGAGATGCGGCCGGCCGAGTCCAGCGCGGCGACTTCGTAGCCGTACTCGGTGCCCGCAGTCAGGCCCGTCAGCGTGTACGAGGTCGCCGATGCCGCCGCGGTGGCCACCAGGGTCGGGGTCGGTGAGAGCTCGTAGACCGCGTAGCCGGCGACCGCGCTGGAGCCCGCCTTCGAGGCGGTCCAGGTCAGCTTGGCGCCGCTGCTGCTGACCGAGGAGGCGACCGGGGTGCCCGGTTGCGAGGGGGCGGTGGCGTCGGAGGCGGTCAGCGAGGTAAACGGCGCGGTGATGAACTGCGCGATGTTCGAGCCCGCCGACGCCAGGCCCTGCGAGTCGACCGCAGTCACGTAGTACCCGTAGGGCGAGGTGCGGTCCGCGTTGAGGCCGGTGAGCGCGTACGAGGTCGTGGACGCGCCGACGGTTGCGACCAGCGTGCCGGCGCTCGAATACACGTCGTAGCCCGCGATCGCGTTGGTGCCCGCGGTGGACGCGGTCCAGGAGAGCGTCGCGCCGGTGGAGGTCACCGAGCCGGCGCTCAGCGTGCCGGGCGCGCTCGGCGGCGTGGCGGCGGCCGGTCCGCTGCCCCACACCACGGAGTTGCCGGAGTACAGCGGCATGTCGCCGACGGTCACCGGGGTCGCGCCGGAGGTGCTGGGGATGCCCTGGAACGACCAGTCCTCGGCCGGGTTGTGCGCCGACGGGAAGGTGATCCGGAACTGGACCTGCGCCTCCCAGTCGTCGTTGGTGTAGTCGGCCTCGCCGACCGGCTCGATGTTCAGGTTCGAGCAGCTGACGGTGATGTAGTACGTGCTGCCGGAGAACTGGGTCGGCGCGGTGAGCGGGTTGCACTGGTTGTAGGACGAGCTGAGCGTGATCTGGCTCGCGCTCTCGCCGGCGTCGAGGGTGAAGTAGTAGCGGAAGCCGGCGTTCGGCATCGGCCGGGCCGGCCAGGCCGACTGGTTGACCACCAGGGCCTTGATCTCGATGAAGTTCGTGCCCTCGTTGTTGATCGAGGCCTGCACGTACTGCTGCGGGCCGTCCGGCAGCTCCTCCTTCGGGAAGCTCGACACCGCGGCGCCGCCGTACGACTGGGTCAGCGCCGCCAGGTCGCCGGAGAACAGCGCGTTGTAGTCCAGTGCGCCCTCGGTGTACTGATACTCGCTGCGCACGTCCTGGAACTGGTCGTCGTTGCTGGTGGGGCCGCCGACCAGCAGGCCGTAGTCGGTGTGCCGGGTCTGCGCCGGGGTGGTCAGGTTGTCCGCCCACGAGTCGTGCGCGGTGGAGTTGTGCGGCTGTTGCGGCCAGGCGGTGCTCTTGCCGCCGTTGGTGAATCCGACCTCGTAGCTCTCGTGGTTCGGGTTGTCGCCGAGGATGTAGTTGATCTGGCCGACGGCGAAGTTGTGGTAGGCCGTGGCCCGGGTCGGGTCGAGGTTGTTCGCCGTCAGGTAGCTGCTGAACTCCAGCGCCAGGAAGGCGGCGTTCGAGGAGTACCGCAGCGAGCCCCAGGTGTTCAGGAACGCCTCGCCGCCGGCCGAGTAGGCGATCTCGGAGCCGTTGAAGCCGGTGGTCCACCAGTCGAGGTTGTCCTCGGCGTCGGTGATGTACTGCTGCTGGTTGGTCGCCTGGGCCATCCACACGTAGTCGGCGAAGCTGTCGTCGTCCCAGTTCACCGTCCAGTTGTACTCGTGCAGGGTGGACTGCGAGGCCAGCGGCAGGTTGGCGTAGTCGGTCTCGGCCTGGGTCAGCCAGCCGGCGGTGCCGGTCGCCCGGTAGAGCCAGATCTCCGCCGCGACCAGTTGGCTCCAGTAGCCGCTGAACGAGTTGTAGTACCCCGACGCCGAGGTGATGCAGGAGGCGTAGTCGCCGCGGTCGCTGTTCGCGAAGGTGTAGAGCGACTCGGCCTGGGTGAGCAGCTGGGCCGAGTACTTCGGGTCGCTGCTCTTGAACGCGACCGACGAGGCCGCCAGCGCCGCCGAGGCCTGGCCGACCAGGTCCGTGCCCGGGCAGGAGGCGGTCACCGCGTAGGCGGGCCGCACGGTCGGGTTGGTCTCGGCCGGGCCCCAGTACTGGTGGTCGGTGCTCGGGTCGGCGACCTGGCCGTAGAACGTCGTCGAGGACGGATATGCGGACAGGATGTAGTCGTCGCCCCAGCGCAGGTTCTCCATCGCCGCCTGGGTCTGGCCGGCCGCGCTGTAGCCCTGCGGATAGTCGATCAGGCCCCAGGCCAGCATGTTCATCGCCCAGGCCTCGGGCAGGCCGAACTTCACCAGGTCGCCGGCGTCGTGGTAGCCGCCGGTGAGGTTGACCCCGCTGGCGGAGCCGTCGGTCAGGTCCGAGTCGCCGCGCCAGTCCACCGGGTTGTCCGGGGCGAGCTGGCCGGAGCGCTGCGCCTCGTAGAAGTACATCGAGTCCTGCAACGCCTCGGCGTAGTCGAACTCTGCCGAGGTCGACAGCGCGTGCGCCTTCGGCGAGGCGAGCGCCACCACGCCGAGCGCGGCCAACGCCAGCGCGGTGGCGCCGGCCACGACGCTTCGGGATCTGCTTTTCGTGCGCAAGGCTCCTCCAAGGACACGCCGCGACGCGGTACCCGTGCGCTCCCGGTCGGGGGTCCGGATCAGCGCCCTGGTCTGGTCGGCTCTCGGTCGGCCCGGCATCGGCTGACCCGCCTGGAGATTACGAACCGGCGCGGGCACGGCAAGACCCGGACGCCGGCCGGTCCGGCCGCGTCGCTGACACACCAGCGATGACCTGCGAAGACGCAGAGCGCGGCAGTGCCGCCGAACCGTGCGCGAGGGAAAGTTTCAAACCGCCGCGGCCGGACCGTGTGTAACTTTCACAATCCTTTGACGCACACCGGACGAGCGGCGACCATTCGGCAGTACCCGGAGGCCTCCGGGCCGCCCGCCCCTGCGCGACGCCGGCCGCCGGGACCCTGTCAGCCCACGTGAGGAGCCCGACGTGAACCGAGGCCCGACCCGTGCCATCCGACCGCGCTCCCCACGGCTGCGCGCCGCCGCCGTGGCGACCGCCGCGCTGCTCGGCGGGGCGCTGACCCAGGCCGCGGGGACGCCCGTCGCCTCCGCGGCGACGAACCCGACGGTGAACGTCAGCGTGAACGCCGACGAGGGCATGGGCACCATCCCGAGCACCGGCTACGGCCTGAACCAGGCCGTCTGGGACACCAACATGAACACCTCGGCCTCGGTCAGCCTGCTGTCACAGGCCGGTGTCGACATGATGCGCTACCCCGGCGGCTCGTACGGCGATATCTACAACTGGCAGGACAACACCGCGCCCGGCGGATACGTGGCTCCGGGCACTGACTTCGACCAGTTCATGGGCACCGCGCAGGCGGTCGGCGCGCAGCCGATCCTGATCGCGAACTACGGCACCGGGACCCCGGCCGAGGCGGCCGGCTGGGTGCAGTACGCGAACGTGACCAAGAACTACGGGGTGAAGTACTGGGAGATCGGCAACGAGACCTACGGGAACGGCTACTACGGCTCCGCCTGGGAGTCCGACGACCACAGCAGCCTGAGCCCGACGACCTACGCGAACAACTTCCTGCAGTACTCCGCGGCGATGAAGGCGGTCGACCCGACCATCAAGATCGGCGCCGTGCTCACGCTGCCGGGCAACTGGCCGGCCGGCCTGATGGGCTCGGGCGACACCGCGGACTGGAACCAGACCGTGCTGTCCCTGGCCGGATCGGCGATCGACTTCGTGATCGTGCACTGGTACCCGAGCGGCACCGGCGCGGCGACCGCGCTGAGCGAGCCGGCCCAGTTGCCCGGCGAGCTGCAGCAGCTGCACCAGGAGATCAACCAGTACGGCGGCGCCAACGCCTCGAAGATCCAGGTCGCGATGACCGAGGTGAACGCGGGCCAGGACGAGGACACCCAGCCCGACGCGCTGTTCGCCGACGACGCGTACATGACCGCGCTGGAGCAGGGCGTCTTCACGGTGGACTGGTGGGACACCCGCAACGGACCGGGCACGATCTCGACCGCGCCCGACGGCGCGACCGACTACGACGACTGGGGCGTGCTCTCCAGCGGGGACTGCACCGGCTCGGTCTGCGAGCCGCCGCTGAACACGCCGTTCCCGACCTACTATGCGATCAGTATGCTGAGTAAACTGGGCAGACCGGGCGATCTGATGGTCGGCTCGGCCACGGACAACCCGCTGGTCGCCGCGCACGCGGTGCGGCAGGCGAACGGCGACCTGGCCGTCATGCTGGTGAACAAGGACCCGAGTAACGCCTACACGGTGAACCTGAACTACAACGGCTACTTCCCCAGCTCCGCGACGCCGACCGTCTACACCTACGGCGACGAGGCGAGCTCGATCACCAGCGCCGGCGCCGGGACCACCGCCACCCAGACGCTGCCGGCGTACTCGATCGAGACCGTCGTGCTCACCCCGTCCGGCAAGAACGTCAGCCCCCTGACCGCGCCGGGCAGCCCGAGCGTGTCGAACGTCACCGCGAACAGCGCCACCGTCAGCTGGACCCCGGCCACCGGCGGCCAGGTCGTGCGGTACGAGATCTACCAGCAGCTCAACGGCGCCGCCAACCAGCTGGTGGGCGAGTCGACCACGAACTCGGTGACGCTGCACAACCTGATGCCCGGCACCGGATACACGGTCAACGTGCTGGCGACCGATCAGAAGGGATTCCTGTCCGAACCCTCCAGTCCGGTCTCCTTCAGTACCACCACGCCGGCGGACAGCACCTGCTCGGTGGACTTCAGCTACACCGACAGCTGGGGCAGCGGCTACGTCGCCTCGGTCACGCTGTCCGACACCGGTCCGGCCGCGATCGACGGCTGGTCGCTGACCTTCACCTTCCCGGACGCGGGCGAGACCGAGGACGGCGGCTGGAACGGCAACTGGTCCCAGACCGGCGAGAACGTCGAGGTCACCAGCCTGGACTGGAACGCGCAGCTGGCGCCGAACGGCGGCAACTCGCAGAACATCGGCTTCGTCGGCGGGAACACGGCCGCTTACCAGGCCCCCGAGGCGATCAGCCTGAACGGCACCGTCTGCGCCACCACCTTCACCTCCTGATCCACCGGTCCGCCACTTGCGGGCGCCGGCGATCGGGCCATGATGGACGGTTAGGAAGGACTGGCTCCCTGGAGAGGACTACGGGGATACCCGGCGACAGCGCTCTGAGCGCTACGACGTGAGTCGCCGAAGCGCGGGCCGGGCGGCACGACCGCCCGGCCCGCCGGCTCTCCGGACTGGGGCGACGCAGGACGCTACCGGTCCTCGCGTGAGAGCTCGGTCGGTCCGACCCGCGACTCCAGCCACGCGTGCAGCGGCTGGGCCGCGCGCAGCACCCCGACCACCCGGGTCTTCGCGCCGGCCGTCTCCAGCCACGGCTCGGCCGGCCACTCCTTCCAGGCGATCAGGCCCTTGTTGCGCAGCAGGTCGATCCGGGGGTGGTGCTTGTCGTAACCGCGCGGGGCGGTCTTGAGCGGGCTCTCCCCGACGACCGGCACGTCCGCGCCCTCGACCTGCGCGATCACCCGCCGCAGCTCCTCCCCCGTGACGTCCTGCGCGACCGCCTGCCGGTACCGCTCGATCTGGTCCGGCGCCATCATGTGGTAGCCGCTGGCCACCGCGAGCCCGTCGGCGGACAGGTGCACGTATCCGCCCTTTGACAGCGTCGCGCCGATCGCCGTCTTGTACGGGGACTTGTCCGCGCTGAACCGGACGTCCCGGTAGGGCCGGAACAGCTTCGCGTCGCCGAACTCGGCCTCGAGCTCGGCCAGCAGCGCCTCCATCGGGGCGAGCACCGCGCGGTCGTAGACGGACTTGTGCGCGGTCCAGTAGGCCTTCGAGTTGTCGGCCTCCAGGCCCTCGTAGAACTCCAGCGCCTCGGCCGGCCAGCCGGCGAACTTCGCCCTGCTCGGGTTACCTGACGTCACGCGGCCGACTCTACGCGCCGCCGCCGACACCTGTGCCGTCCCCGCCGCTCCAGGCCGCGCCGTGGCCTACTACCGCTCCTACCGCTCCTACCGCTTCGGCTCGGCCACGCGCTCGAACCAGCGCTCGGCCTCGGCCGGGCCCAGCACGCCCTCCAGCTCCAGGCTGGCGGTCATCCGGGGGAAGAACCGGCCGGCCTGCCAGGTGCGGCGGTACGGCGGCGGGTCGAGCACGAGCAGGCGCACGCCGTCGACCACCGGGATGTCGCGCGGGGTGCCCTCGTTCCAGATCCAGTCGCCGCCCGGGGCGACCAGGTTGAAGTTGCCCTCGGTCATCGGCCGGGCCTCGGCCGAGAAAGCCGTGTCCGTACTCACTGCGACCGCCTGCGCGGACGGCGGCTCACCGGGTATTCGGCCGCCGCCGACGAGGACCCCGCCGAGCAGGGTGTGCAGCTGGAAGTTGTCCGCCACACCGGTCATCCGCAGCCGGAACCCGGCCCGGGTCGGCCGGTGCAGCACCAGCAGCGGCTCGTCGTCGAGCACCAGCAGGGCGCGGGAAAGCGGCGCCATGTCGCCGTACACCGGCTCGATCACGTCGATGAGATGAAGAAGGCCGGGATGCCGCCCGGCCCCGCTGCGCACCCGCGCGTCCGAGAGCACGGCGACGGCGGCGCGCTCCCACTGCTCCAGCGTCCACCACGCCGTGACGGCCTCGCGGGTGGCCGGCTCGTCGGCCGGGCCGATCCGCGCGGTCAGCTCCTCGATCGACGGCTCCTCGGCCAGGTTGGGCGTGTCCCCGCCGCCGCTGGAGGTCCACCGCTCGGCGAACACCGACGCGGCCTCCAGCGCGATCTGCAGCGAGGCCAGCAGCGGCTCCGCGCACACCGCGGCGTCGGCCCCGCGCTCGACGCAGGCCCCTACCGCGACCGCCAGCGAGGCCCGCGGCCAGGAGGGGATGTCGGCCAGCAGCGCGGCCAGCTGCGGGCCGGCGGCGACCGCCTGATCCCGCGTCATGTTCGGCAGCTGCTGCATCACGGCGCTGAAAGCCTGATCAGTGGCCTGCGTGTCCTGCGCTGCGACCGCGGCGTCGAACGCGCCGATCGCAGTATTCAGCGGGGAGTCCAGCGGGGAGTCCGGGAACGTCACTGCGGCACCCTACGGGAACCGGCGCCCGGATGACAGACCGCATCCACAACGCGCCGGGGCGGTCGGGTGACCACCCGGTGAACCGTCGCCGTTTGTCGACGGATGTCGCCAAGCCGGAGGCTGTCCATCGGGAACCGATACATCTTTACAGATCCATCGCCACCGATGTAATGTCGGGCCATGGAAGCGCTCGACCTCGTCCTGCTCGGGCGGCGGCTGTCGAAGATCGGCGAGACGGTGCTGCGCGGCGGCGACTCGCCGGACCAGCCGACCGCTGCAGGCCTGGTGCTGCGCGACGTCTTCGCCCACCCGGACAGCGCGATCGGCCAGATCACCACGCGCACCGGCCTGCCGCAGAGCTATGTCTCCGAGACGGTGGCGCAGCTGCGCGAGCGCGGCATCGTGGCGTCCCGGCCGGACCCGCAGGACGGCCGCCGGACCCTGGTCAGCGTCGCGCCGGGGCATCCGGACACGGTCGCGCAGGCCGGCTCGGCGAGCGTCGACGAAGCACTGCGCACCGCGCTCGGCAGCGCGGTGAGCCCCAAGCGCGGCGCAGCACTGATAGCAGCACTCGAAGAGCTCGCACGGCTGCTCGAGCCGGCCGAGCCGGGCCCGATCATCCGCCGGATCGACCAGGCACGACGCGGCGAGAAGTGAGCCGCGGGTACCCCGTTCCACTCAGAGTTCGGAGACCGACCGATGTTCGTACTCGTCCGCGTCGTGCAGCACTTCGCCGCCACCGTCCCGCGGCGGCTCCTGCTGCTGTTCGGCGCGCTGGCGGCCGCCGCCGGCGTCGCACTCGCCGGCGCCGGCCTCGCCACCCACCAGCCGATCGTCACCCGCTTCGGGATCGTCGTGCTCGTGGCGATCATCGCGGGCCTCGTCGCCGCGAAGCGCGCCCGCCGGTAGGCGGCCCGGTCACGCCGCCGATCACCGGTCGCCGATCACCGGGTGCGCTGCACCACGCCCCGCACGAACGCGGCCTGACCCGCGTGCTGCAGCGTGTCAGAAATCACACTCACCAGCCGCACGCCCAACGTCACCGGCGGGTCGTAGGACTCGTCGACGACCCGGTCGAAATCCGCATCGGCGAGCCCTTCGACAAACTGAACAGTCTGCTCATATACGGCGTCGTAGTAACCGGCCAGCAGCTCCGGCGACTCCACCCGCACCGCGGCGACGTCGGCAGATCCGTGCCCGTACCCCGTCGCCCGGTCCGACAACGGCAGAGAGAAGCGCTCCGCCCACTTCTGCGCGGTCCAGACCTGCTCCTCCCCGGTGGCGTCCGAGACGTGGTCGTCCTGAACCCGCGTCAGGTGCCACACCAGCCACGCGATCGAGTTCGTCCGCTCATCGAGCCGCCACGCCAGCTCGTCGGCGGACAGCCCCGCGACGGCCGCGTGCACGACCTCCCGCACCCGCCCGAAAGCGTCCACCATCAGTTCGGCACCGGTAGCCATCGGCCTCTCCAATCAACCGCCAAGCGCGCACAGCGCCCTACAAAGCGATGTCAACCGCCCCGACGACGCGATCCATCCGCATCCGGCACAGCAATTCGCCGGCCGCGGTGTTGCGCCGCCCGTACTCCTCGGCCCGGCCGCCCGGAACATACCGCTCGGCGATCCGGATCGACCAGGCCAGCATCGCCGTCAGATCCTCGTCGAGCACGACGGACCCGTGCACGATCACGAACCCGTACGGGAAGACCTCGTCGTCCACACAGAGCGAGGCCCGCGGATTCGCCCGCAGGTGCCGCCCCTTCACCGTGTCGCGCCCGGTCTGGAAGACCAGCTCCCGCCCGTCGACCACGAACCAGACCGGCGCCACGTGCGGCGCCCCCGAGAGCCCCGCCGTCGCGAGCTTCCCGGTGCGGGTGCCCAGGCTGAGGAACTCGACGATCTGCTTGTCTTCCATGCGCCCCATGCTGCCAGCGCCGACTCCCCGCGTCGCCCGCAGCGCGGCACGGCGCCGCCGAACGGGTGTCTGACGTGAGACCTACTTCACGGCGACCTCTTTCGGCTTGGCGCTGGCCCTCCACTCCAAAGCCTCTGCTTCCTCGTGGAATTCGAGCAGGTGTTGCCCGCCGAACCGGGTGAGGGCATCGCGGACCTCTCCCGGGGTCGTACGGAAGAACTCACGCCGATGATTGACCCGGTTGACCCGTCTGGGTTCGAACTCCTTGTGCAGGTTCCGCTCGAGCCCGACCGCGTCCTCGCTGAAAATCAGAGCGTGCACGTCGAATCGGAAGGGGACGGACGCGTCACCCAACTCGTTGATGCGCTCCATCGGCTCGAGGCGTCGCGTCAGACCGATCTTGACGACGTCGCCGCCGAAAGCACCGATGTTGGAGATGACATAGACATAGCCGGCGCGGATATTGGCTTCACGAGCGTCGACCGCGGCAAGTGCCGCATCGATCTCCGCGAGCTTCGCGCTGAGCTCCGTGGAGCCGTTCGCACCCTGACCGCCGGCCGTCGCGGACTCCTGCATCCTGGCCAGCGCACCGAGATACTGCTGCCGCTCTTTCGCCAGCCGGGCCCGCTCGCGTTCGATCTCCCGCTGGAGCTTCTCATCTTCGCGCTGGATCTCACGCAACTCGCGGCGGCGCTCCTTCTCCTCCTCCTGCTTCGAGAGGAAGTCGGCGGTCAGCTCCAATTCGCGCACGCGCAGCCTGTGATAAGTGTCGGTGATCCGGATGTCCATCGTCGCGCCGAGCTTTGCGATGGTGGCGCGGGACTTGTCCAACCGGTCGACCAGGGAGTGAAGCCGGTGCGGGCGCATGCTGCGCACGGCGTAATCAGCTTCGGCGTTGTAGGCGCGCAGCATGAGCTTCGAGAAATCGCTCACCATCTTGCGCCCCTGGGAGGCCGAGCCGTTGACGGTCCAGTTGGTCTTCCCCTGCACGGCCTGTCCCTTGGCCACCGTCGCCTTCATACTGTCGGCCAGGTCTGCAAGTGCCGACTTGTAGGCCACGGCGTCTTCGAGCACGTGGTGGTAGCTATAGATGCCCACCTCTTGAAGCAGCGCTGTGTCTTCCGTGACAACGATGTTCTGGCGAATGCCGCGCAGCCGCTCATCCGCGCGCGCCGCCTCAGCCAGCGCGGCATCTCGGCGTTCTTGCGCGGAACGCGTGTCCTGCTCCGCCTGCTGGCGCAGCCGATCGAGGGATGCGGACAGTTCCGCTTCCTGCCGGGCGGCTTCCGCGACCTGGGCCGAGCGACGCTCTTCGAGCTGTGCGTCGAGTGCCGCAAGGTCCTCACGCAATTTCCGGATCTCGGCCGCCAGTTCGTCGGGCTCCATACCCCGGACTCGCGCGAGTTCCCGGGCGACCGACTCCTTTTCGTCCTTCAATGCAGCGTTCTCGAGGCGAAGCACCGACAGCTCCCCGGTCACCCGGCCCAGTTCGGTCCGCGCAAGTTCCGCATCAGCCTCGGCATTCCTGCGGCGGCTGAACAGCCCGGTCGCGACCGAATGGGCCGAGTCCGACTGGTCGGACGCCCGTGTATACGCATTATCCTGCGGAGGAGCACCCATCGGAGCCGGAGCCGCCTGGGGCGAGACGACGGGCTGCGTCGAAGGCGCAGCGGCCGATGTCTGCGCGACCTGCACCTGCCTCCGCTGCCCGGGTGCGGACGACCCGTCCGCCACCCAGAACTGCCACCCCGCGGGTGCCGGAGGCCACGAGGGATCCGGCTGCCATCCCGGCGGCGGCGCCCATCCGAACGGAGGCTGCGGCCAGTTCGGAGGCGGGTTGTAGCGATATCCCACGAGACTTCTCCTGAACCCTCTCGACCGCGCAGCCGGCAAACCTGCCAAGGTGGTGCATGTGTAAATCCACCACGCTGCGTTAGGTCTGTGTTACAGGAGTCGGGAAGCAGTGAACTCGGTCATCGCGTGATTCGTGAGCCAAACGAAACCGCGGTTATGCCGATCTGTTGCGCAGCACGCCGCACAACATATGCCGGAACACGACTCGCTGCTCTTCGGCAGCCTCAGTTCAGTCCTGCTCCGTCCGCGGCTCAGACGTTGAACCTGAACTCCACCACGTCGCCGTCCGCCATCACGTAGTCCTTGCCCTCGATCCGGGCCCGGCCGCGGGAGCGGGCCTCGGGCACCGAGCCGGCGGCGACCAGGTCGTCGTAGGAGACGATCTCGGCCTTGATGAAGCCGCGCTGGAAGTCGGTGTGGATGACGCCGGCCGCCTCGGGGGCGGTGGAGCCCCTGCGGATGGTCCAGGCGCGGGTCTCCTTGGGGCCGGCCGTGAGGTACGTCTGCAGGCCGAGGGTCTCGAAGCCGACGCGGGCCAGCTGGGCGATGCCGGACTCCTGCTGGCCGACCGACTGGAGCAGCTCCAGCGCCTCGTCGTCGGGCAGCTCGATCAGCTCGGACTCGACCTTCGCGTCGAGGAAGACCGCCTCGGCCGGGGCGACGAGCTTGCGTAGCTCGGCCTTCAGGTCCTCGTCGACGAGCTCGGCCTCGTCCATGTTGAACACGTAGATGAACGGCTTGGCGGTCAGCAGGTGCAGGTCGCGCAGCTGGGCCGGGTCCAGCGCGTCCTTGGCGGCGGCCGCCCGGCCGGCGCCGTCGCGGTCCGGGCGGGGGAAGTGGGCGCTGATCGTCTCGCCGCGCTCCAGCACCTCCTTGGCCTGCTCGACGGCCGCGACCGTCGCCTGCTTGTCCTTGGCCGTCTTCGCCTCCTTCTGCAGGCGGGGCAGGACCTTCTCGACGGTCTGCAGGTCGGCCAGGATCAGCTCGGTGTTGATCGTCTCCAGGTCGCTGCGCGGCTCCACCCGGCCGTCCACGTGGTGCACGTCCGGGTCGCTGAAGACCCGGATGACCTGGCAGATCGCGTCGGCCTCGCGGATGTGGCCGAGGAACTGGTTGCCCCGGCCGTCGCCCTTTGAGGCGCCGCGCACGAGGCCCGCGATGTCGATGAACTCCACGGTGGCCGGCACGATCCGCTCGGACTTGAAGATCCCGGCCAGCACGGCCAGCCGCCCGTCCGGCACGCCGACCACGCCGACGTGCTTGTCGATCGTGGCGAACGGGTAGTTCGCGGCGAGCACCTGGCTCTTGGTCAACGCGTTGAAGAGGGTCGACTTGCCGACGTTCGGCAGGCCGACGATTCCGATCTGCAGGGCCATGGTCGGCAAGTCTAGTTGTCTGAGGGCCGCCGAACTCCCACGATAGGTGCTCATGGACTCGGAAGCGCTGGTGCTCCTGCTGGTCGGTGTAGTACTCGGGCTCTGTCTCGGCGTGCTGTGGGAGCGCGCGCGGGCGGGCGGACGGCGCGGGGCGTCGGCACAGGAGCTGGATCGGTCGACCGACCGGCTGCTGCAGCTGGCGGACCGTCAGTTCACCCAGGCCGGGGCGCCGATCCAGGAGTCGCTGCAGCACCTCGACGACCGGATGCGGGAGCTGGAGCGGGGCCGGGCCGCCTCGCAGGCCGCGCTGGCCCAGCAGATCGAGGACGTGCGGATGGCCGGCGAGGCGCTGCGCGGGCAGACCGCCGCGCTGGTCACCGCGCTGAGGGCGCCTCAGGTGCGCGGACGGTGGGGTGAGCTGCACCTGCGCCGGGCGGTCGAGCTGGCCGGGCTGGTCGGGCGCTGCGACTTCACCGAGCAGTTCGTCGTCGGCGCCGACGCGGAGAACGACGAGGGCGCCGCGCGGCCCGACCTGGTCGTGCACCTGGCCGGCGGCAAGAACGTCGTGGTCGACGCGAAGGTGCCGCTCGGCGCGTTCCTGGAGGCGGCGGAGGCGCCCGACGAGGAGACCCGGACCGAGCGGCTGCGCGCGCACGCCCGGCAGCTCAAGGCACACGTGGAACAGCTTGCCTCGCGCGGCTACTGGCGCCGCCTCAACTCCGCGGGCGCGGCCACACCTGAGTTCGTCGTGCTGTTCGTCCCCGGCGAGGCCTTCCTCTCGCACGCGCTCGAAGCGGACCCGAACCTGCTGGAGTACGCGGCCGAGCGGCGGGTGATGCTGGCCACGCCGACGACGCTCATCACGCTGCTGCGCACGGTCGCGTACGCATGGAGCCAGGACACGCTCGCCTCCGAGGCACGCACGATCATCGACCTCGGCCGCGAGCTCTACGAGCGGATCGGCGTGATGGCCGGGCACCTGGACCGGGTCGGCGGCTCGCTCAGCGGCGCGGTCGCCTCGTACAACCGGGCGGTCGGCTCACTGGACAGCCGGGTGATGGTCACCGCGCGAAGGCTGCGCGACCTCGGGATCGGCGAGGCGGAGATCGATGCGCCGCGGAGCCTGGACACGGCGCCGCGCTCGCCGGCCGGAGCCGACAGCGCCCTCGACAGTGCCCTCGACGGCGCTGACCACGCGGGCTCGAACGGAGCAGGCGACGCGAACGGACTACCCCTGCCGGACCAGTCATCGTCGCCGTCGCTCACCAACCCCCGCACCACGACGGAACGCATAACGCCGCACGGCCGCTGAGCTCGGTCGTCCGGACGGGTGATTGCGGGGGCGTGGCATCGGCGGGCCGCCATCCGGGATAACTAGCGTGAAGATATGGACTTCCGGGCCGCCTCACGCCACCAGCCCGCCGGGACCGACTTCTGGTGGCCGGAACCGGACTTCGTGCAGCGCACGGCCTGGCGCCGGCCGGGCCAGGCGCAGGAGCTGCGGCCTGCGCTCATGCAGCACCGATCGCAGACGCCGTCCCCGCACGAGCGGCCGCCGCGCCGGGGCGGTGGCGCGGCCCAGGGCGGGCAATCGGCCCAAGGTAGGCAGTCAGCGAAGGGCAGGAAGTCGGCGCAGCCACCCGAGCTCGATGGCCGGTCCCGCACCGATTCCGACACCGGGTCATATCGCACGCCGTCAGATCCGCTGCGGCAGTACCCGCGGCGCGGCCGCCCGGTCCCCGACGGCGCCAAACGCCCGCCGGCCGCCGGCACCGGCGGGCTCAAACAGCCGCAGTCCACCGCCCTCGCGCTCGCCGGGACGACGCCGCTGACCACGGTCGGCGTCAGCGTCGTGCTGGCCGGCGCCTGCGTCCTCGGCGGTCTGCTCGACCTGCTGCTCGTCAGCACCGCCGCCTGGGCGATCACCGGCCTGTTCCTGGCCGCAAGCGTCTACGCGGCGATGAAGGTGCACCGCTCGCACTGGTACTCGGCCGTGGTCGGGCCGCCGCTGGCCTTCGCGACCGGCCTGCTGTTCGTCGCCCAGTTCAGCCCGGAGCGCACCGGTCCGGGCTTCATGGGGACCGTCACGACGATACTGGCGCTGCTCGCCATCAAGGCGCGGGCCGCCTTCGCCGGAACCGCGCTGGGCCTCGGCATCGTGCTGGCCCGCCGGCTGCCGTTCAATGGATGACGCCGCAAACTGAAGCCGCATCGCTGACGCGCGGTCAGACCGCGTGCAGCGCCAGCCGACCCTCCGTCAGCCGGGTCAGCCGGCCTCTTTCGCGGTGAGGTCGCGCCGCAGCTCGTGCGGCAGCGCGAACAGCAGCTTCTCCTGCGCGGACCGCACCTCCTCGACCTCGCCGTAGCCCTGCTCGGCCAGCATGTCGAGCACGCCGTGGACCAGCTCCTCGGGTACCGACGCGCCCGACGTCAAGCCGACCGTCGAGACGCCTTCGAACCATTCCGGGTCGATCTCGTGCGCGCCGTCCACCAGGTACGCGGCCGGGGCGCCGCACTCCAGCGCGACCTCGACCAGCCGTACCGAGTTCGACGAGTTCGTCGAGCCGACCACGATGATCAGGTCGCACTCGGCGGCGATCCGCTTGACCGCCACCTGCCGGTTCTGCGTCGCGTAGCAGATGTCGTCCGACGGCGGGTCGACCAGCAGCGGGAACCGCTCGCGCAGCTTCGCCACGGTCTGCTGGGTCTCGTCCACCGACAGCGTGGTCTGGGAGAGCCACGCGACCTTCGCCGGGTCGCGCACCTCGACGTCCCCGACCGACTGCGGGCCGTCCACCAGCTTGATGTGCTCCGGCGCCTCGCCGGTGGTGCCGATGACCTCCTCGTGGCCCTCGTGGCCGATCAGCAGGATGTCGTAGCCCTCGTCGGCGAACCGCAGCGCCTCCTTGTGCACCTTGGTCACCAGCGGGCAGGTCGCGTCGATGGTCTTCAGCCGCCGCTGCGTCGCCTGCTCGTGCACCTCGGGCGCCACGCCGTGCGCGGAGAAGATGACCGTGGCGCCTTCGGGCACCTCGGCGTTCTCCTCGACGAAGATCGCGCCGCGCCGCTCCAGCGTCTGCACGACGTGCTTGTTGTGCACGATCTCCTTACGCACGTAGACCGGCGCACCGTATTGCTCCAACGCCCGTTCGACTGTGAGCACCGCGCGGTCGACACCGGCGCAGTATCCGCGCGGCGCGGCGAGCAGGACCCGCTTGGGCCGGGGCGTGGCGGAGGGACCGGTGACCGTGCCAGGAGCAGTGACCATGACTCCATGGTATTCGGGCGCGTCACACACGTCCCAGCTCACGGTATGAGATCTTCACAGCTTCGCCACAGGATCTTCGCCCGGACCTCCGCCGCTCGGCCGGTCGAGCGACCGACGACCGGGATCAGCCGTGATCAGTGGTGATCAGCCGTGATCAGCTGTGCAACCCATGTGAGTGACGACCGCTCGGATCGCCGTACCGCCGCGCCCACCGACGGATTACGCCTTTCCAGCAACGTGACAGACATTGCCGCTAACGTGGGCGTCGTGCCGAGGGAGACTTCGTTCGAACAGCCGGTCCCGGTCGCCGAGTTCGCCGAAATGGTCGGCGGGTGGATCGACCGGCTCGGCGTGATCTGGGTCGAGGGCCAGATCACCCAGATCAGCCGCCGGCCCGGCGCGGGCACGGTGTTCCTGACGCTGCGCGACCCGTCCCGGGACGTCTCCATCTCGGTGACCTGCTTCCGCGGCGTCTACGAGCGGATCCAGCCGCCGCCGTCCGAGGGCGCGCGGGTCGTGGTCTGCGGGAAGCCGAACTTCTACCGGCCGCGCGGCCAGTTCTCGCTGGCGGCCAGCGAGCTGCGGCCGGTCGGCATCGGCGAGCTGCTGGCCCGGCTCGAGGAGCTCAAGCGGCGGCTGGCCGCCGAGGGGCTGTTCGATCCGGCGCTGAAGAAGCGGCTGCCGTTCCTGCCCAAGCTGATCGGCCTGATCTGCGGCCGCGCGTCGGCCGCGGAGAAGGACGTGCTGGAGAACGCTCAGCGGCGCTGGCCGGGCGTGCGGTTCGAGGTGCGCGAGACGCCGGTGCAGGGTGTATCTGCTGTGTCTGAGATCGTCGCGGCGCTTAAGCAGCTCGACGCGCACGACGAGGTCGACGTGATCGTCATCGCGCGCGGCGGCGGCTCGGTGGAGGACCTGCTGCCGTTCTCGGACGAGACGCTGATCCGTGCGGTGGCGGCCTGTTCGACCCCGGTGGTCTCGGCGATCGGGCACGAGCCGGACTCGCCGCTGCTCGACCTGGTCGCGGACCTGCGCGCCTCGACGCCGACCGACGCGGCGAAGCGGATAGTGCCGGACGTGCACGAGGAGCTGGACCGGGTGGCCCAGGCCCGGCGGCGGATGTGGAACTGCCTCGACCGGCTGGTGGACCGGGAGGAGCGGCGCATCGGCGACCTGCGTTCGCGTCCGGTGCTAGCCGCGCCGTACGGGATGGTCGACTTGCGCGCCAACGAGATCCAGCTGCTGCGGGACCGCGCGCTGCGCTCCGTGTCGCACCGCGTCGACCGCGACTCGCAGGTGCTGGTCCAGACGCTCGCCCGGGTGCGCGCGCTCTCGCCGCTCGCGACGCTGGAGCGCGGTTACGCGGTCGTCCAGCGCGCGGACGGCGCCGTCGTGCGCGAGCCGGACGAGGTCGCGCCGGGTGACCCGCTGTCGGTTCGGCTGGTCGGCGGCAGTCTCAAGGTGACCGTCGCGGACTGACGCGCCGGCGCCGAAGCGTGTTCGCTCAGAGCGAACACCCTGCTGAAGTGGCAGGGACCGGCCGCCCGTCAGTCCGTGATCAAGCGCATCGCCTTGCCGTACGGCTCGGTGAAGCCCAGTCCGCGGTACAGGCTCTCGGCGTATTCGGACGCGTTCAGGTCGATCTGGTGGATGCCGCAGCGGTGGAACCAGTCGAGCAGTGCCGAGACCGAGGCCCGCGCGTGGCCGCGGCGCCGGTGCCGCGGATCCGTCGCGACGCTGAGGATGTAGCCGGTCCTGCCCTGGGGATTGCGCGGGCTCGGCAGGCGGGTCGTGATCACGCCCGCGGCGCACGAGGCCAGCACGCCGGCCTCGCCCGGAGCGTCGGTGACGAAGGCCTGAAGCGGGCCCTCGGGATCGGACAGGGCCTTCTCGAAGGTGGATATGCACAGCGGGCGCCACGAGTCGTCGCTGATCGAGCCGAAGGTCTCGATCATCACCGCACGGAGCCTGGTGAGCTCCACCGCGTCCGCCGCCGTCGCCTGCCGGGCCGGTATCTCGTCGACCGCAGTTTCCACGGGCGCCATAGCCATGAATACGCTCGCTGTCCTCGCCGGGAATTACTCTGGACCCCATGGCCACACTACCGAAGCCCGAAGAGCCCGGCGATCATGATCGGCCGGCACCCGGCGGGCCCGCCCCGACCGACGGGATCAGCGGGCTCGAATACGAGCGGGCGCGCGACGAGCTGGCGGCGGCGGTGCAGCGGCTGGAGGCCGGCGGCCTGACCCTGGAGGAGTCGCTCGCGCTTTGGGAGCGCGGCGAGGCGCTGGCCGCCCACTGCCAGGCCAAACTAGACAACGCCCGAGCCCGGCTCGACGCGGCGGCCGGGGCCAGGCAGAACTGAGGCCCGCTCAGCCGGCGGCGGCGAGCGACTGGGCGAACGACTCCAGCTCGCGCAGCGGCGCGCTGCCGGCCACGATCACGGTGTACTTTCCGCTGTCCTGGACCAGGATCGTGGTCAGCGCCGCGGGCTTGGTCCCGCTGTAGTACTGCCAGTACTTCCCGGCGATCTGGACCTGCGGGCCCTGCGTCGCGTCCGAGCCCTGGTCGTTGAGGAAGTCGCCGAGCGGCTCGGTGGTCTGGTCGAGGTCGACGTACCCGCCGTCCGGCGCGAGGTAGCCGACGTGCCAGTCGGCCGGACCGTTGCCGGGCTCCTGATACGTCTCCGACGTCGCCCGCCAGCCCGAGGACAGGCCGTGCGGGACGAGCAGCGGGAAGGGCTCGGCGACCCGCGCGGCGCCGAGCGTCTGCTGGAACGCGGTCGTGCCGATCGCGTTCACCGGGCTGCCCGGCGTGGACGGCTCGATCAGCAGGACCGCCGCGATCGGGATGCCGATCACCGCGAGGGACAGCACCATGTCCCGGGTCGTCTTGCGCAGCCGGTCGTTCGCCATGTCCTCCATCGTCCCCGACCGGTCGTGCAGCCCGGCGGGCGGGGTGCCCTACGCCACACCGGGTAATAGGCGTGCGCGTGTGTCATATGGGAAGCCCTGGTACGGGTACCGCTTCAGTGCTGTGACCAGGGCGACATGCGCAACCGTCTTGTCCCTGCCGTTACGATCATTACGGCATTACGGCAATACGACGGCCGGGTCTCCCTCAACCCGGCCGGGCGCGCGACGCCCGCGGCGGCGTCCACAACTGAATACCTTGATGTCCCGTGCGGAAGGACACCGACAGCGTGAACGAGTTCCAGCCCTCTCCCCCCTTGCCCGTACCGTCCGCGGACGCGGCGCATCAGCCGCCCGACCGGAACCTGGCCCTCGAGCTGGTCCGGGTGACCGAGGCGGCGGCGATGGCGGCCGGCCGCTGGGTCGGGCGCGGCGACAAGATCGGCGCGGACGGCGCGGCCGTGGAGGCGATGCGCCACCTGATCAACACCGTCTCCATGGACGGCGTGGTGGTGATCGGCGAGGGCGAGAAGGACCACGCGCCGATGCTGTTCAACGGCGAGCAGGTGGGCAACGGCACCGGGCCGGAGTGCGACGTGGCGGTCGATCCGGTCGACGGCACGACGCTCACCGCCAAGGGCATGCCCAACGCGATCGCGGTGATCGCCCTCGCCGAGCGCGGCGCCATGTACGACCCCTCGGCGGTCTTCTACATGCAGAAGCTGGTCACCGGCCCGGAGGCGGCCGGGATGGTCGACATCGAGGCGCCGGTCACGCACAACGTGCAGGCGGTCGCGCGGGCGAAGAGGTCCGCGCCGTCCGAGGTGACCGTGGTCATCCTGGACCGGCCCCGGCACGAGGAACTGGCGCGCGAGGTGCGCGAGACCGGCGCCCGGATCAAGTTCATCTCCGACGGCGACGTGGCCGGCGCGATCATGGCGGTGCGGCCGGACACCGGCGTGGACCTGCTGCTCGGCGTCGGCGGGACGCCGGAGGGCATCATCACGGCCTGCGCGATGAAATGCCTCGGCGGGGTGATGCAGGGCAAGCTGTGGCCGCGCGACGACTCCGAGCGGGAGCGAGCGCTGGCCGCCGGGCACGACCTGGACCGCGTGCTGACCGCGGACGACCTGGTCACCGGGGAGAACGCGTTCGTGGCGATCACCGGGGTCACCGACGGCGAGCTGGTCCGCGGGGTTCGCTATCGCTCCGGCGGCGTGCTGACCTCCTCGCTGGTGATGCGCTCGCGCAGCGGCACCGTCCGGCGGATCGAGTCCGAGCACCAGCTCTCGAAGCTGCGCACCTATTCCGGCATCGACTACGGCTGATCGGCGGCCGGTGTGACGGACGCGGCCGATGGTACGTCTGAGGCGATGTCACAGTCGGCCGCGTTCCGGTGTTTCACCACCTCGGCGCCCGAAATCTGTCAGCCATTCAGCCGCGGACCGCGGATTGGCGGGCTGACCCGGTGGTACCTCTCGGGGTGAGGCGTATGAGGTGCGCCACCGGTTGCGGCACAACGGAGGCGGTCGATGTCCGAGCAGCGCGCAGATGCCGGGTCCACCGCGAATGACCCGGCCGCCGGGCAGCCGCCGATCGAGGAGAGCGCGGCGCAGGTCCGGCTGGTATTCGCCGGCGTGATGCTGGCGATGTTCCTGGCCGCGCTGGACCAGACGATCGTGGCCACCGCGCTGCCGACCATCGTCGGCGACCTCGGCGGCGCGTCCCACCTGTCGTGGGTGGTGACGGCCTACATGCTGGCCTCGACCGCGACCACGCCGCTGTGGGGCAAGCTCGGCGACCTGTTCGGCCGCAAGGCGCTGTTCCAGATCTGCATCGTGATCTTCCTGGCCGGCTCGGCGCTGTGCGGCCAGTCGCACTCGATGACCGAGCTGATCGCCTTCCGCGCGCTGCAGGGCATCGGCGGCGGCGGGCTGATGGTGCTGGCCATGGCGTTGATCGCGGACGTGGTGCCGCCGCGGGACCGGGGCCGGTACCAGGGCCTGATCGGGGCGGTCTTCGGCGTCGCGTCGGTGCTCGGCCCGCTGCTCGGCGGCTTCCTGGTGGACAACCTGAGCTGGCGCTGGGTTTTCTACGTCAACCTGCCGGTCGGCGTGGTGGCGCTGGCCGTCGTCGCCATCGCGCTGCGCAGCCACTCCCCCGGCGTCCGGCCGAAGATCGACTACGCCGGCACCGTGCTGCTGGCCGGGGCGTCGACCTGCCTGGTGCTGATCACCAGCCTCGGCGGCACCACCTGGGCCTGGAACTCCGGCCAGATCTGGGGCTGCGCGGCCGGCGCGGCCGTGCTGATCGTGGCGTTCATCACGGTCGAGCAGCGGGTGCCCGAGCCGGTGCTGCCGCTGCGGCTGTTCCGCAACCCGGTGTTCTCGATGTGCTCGGGCATCGGCTTCGTGGTCGGCCTGACCATGTTCGGCTCGCTGTCCTTCATCCCGCTGTTCATGCAGGTGGTCAACGGGGTCTCGCCGACCGGCTCGGGGCTGCGGCTGCTGCCGCTGATGGCCGGGCTGCTGGTCGCCTCGATCGGCACCGGACAGCTGATCAGCAAGTTCGGCCGGTACAAGATCTTCCCGATCGTGGGCACCCTGTTCATGGCGGCCGGCCTGGCGCTGCTCTCCCGGGTCTCCGACACGACCGGGTACGGGGTGTTCTCGGCGGACCTGGTGGTCTTCGGCATCGGGCTCGGCCTGACCATGCAGGTGCTGATCATCGCGGTGCAGAACTCGGTCGACTACGCGGACCTGGGCACGGCGACCTCGGGCGCGACCTACTTCCGCTCGATCGGCGGCTCGTTCGGCGCCTCGATCTTCGGCACCATCCTGGACAACCGGCTCACCACCAACGTCAGCCACGGGCTCGCCGCCGGGACGCTGTCGCCGAGTTTCCCGGTCGCCCGGATCCTGGCCGATCCGACCGCGGTACACCAGCTGCCGCACGACCTGGCCCAGCCGTTCCTGCACATCTACGCGATCTCCATGCAGCGGGTGTTCCTCGTCGCGGTGCCGATCGCACTGCTGGCGTTCGTGCTCGCGCTGTTCCTGCGCGAGGTGCCGCTGCGGGAGGCGACCCGGGCGTCGGCGCCGGGCGAGACGGCCGGCCTGCCGACCTTCCGCACCTCGCTGGGCGAGATCGAGGCCGCGCTGACCAGGCTGAGCAGCAAGAAGAACCTGGAGCAGCGCTACCAGGCGGTGATCGAGCGGGCCGGCGCGGACATCACCTTCGGGCAGGCGTACACGCTGTTCCGGCTGAATCAGGCCGGGCCGATCACCCCGGAGGCGGCGGCGAAGCGGATCGGCATCCCACTCGACATCGTGCGCCACAAGATGGACCTGGTGGTCGAGCGCGGATTCGCCCAACACGACGACCAGGGCACGATCTCGCTGACCGCGCGCGGCACCCAGATGGTCGACCAGCTGTGCTCGGCCCGCGAGGAGATACTGCGCGAGCAGCTGGCCGGCTGGTCGCCCGAGCAGCACGAGGACCTGCTGACGATGCTGCGACTCCTCGCCGACAACTCGCTCGACATGCCTTCGATCCAGGGCGCGATGGCCGGCTGAACGCCGCGAGGGCGTTCGCAGCCGACGCTCCGTCAGGCGCTGCATCAGGCACTGCGTCAGCCTTCTTCGGGGAACAGCTCCCGGAAGGCGTCGGACCACGGCGCCGGCCGGCCGGTCGCCGGATCGACCCGCACCACGGTGCGGGTGCCGCGGGCATGCTCGACCTCTGCTGAAGAGGCGCCGGCCGCGCCGGTTTCGGATTGGCAGCGGAAGCCGAACATCGCGCTCGTGGCGCCGAGCCGCTCCATCCACAGCTCGACCGTGAGCTCGCCGAGCTCGCGGGTGAACGGCCGGACGAACTCGATGGCGTACTGCCTGACCAGGAAGTGCAGGTCGGCCGGGTCCGCGGCGCTCTGGACCGAGGCGAAGAAGAGGCTGACCGCGCGCTCGACGTGAATGGCGTACCGGGCGTTGTGCAGCACGCCGAGCTTGTCGAACTCGTCGAACCAGACGGTGCAGCGGTTGACCACCAGCGGCTTCTCGGCCGGCGGCCGGCTCACAGCCGGAACCGCAGCCGCTTGCGCTTGGGCCGCTTCGACTCGACGCTGCCGAACAGCGCGGTCCCGAGCACCCGGATCACCGGGGTCTCGGGGGTGAACTCCACCTCGCCCACCGACGCCCTGCGCGCGCCGAACAGCGCGGTGCCCTGGTCGTGCACGATCACCCCGTCCGGCACCCGCAGCACCACCTCGCCGAACAGGGCGTTCGCCGTGATGGTGATCTCCCGCTGCTCCAGCACCGCCTCGGAGAGGTCCAGCTCGACCGTGCCGAACAGCGCCCGCACGTGCAGCCCGTTGCGCACCAGCCACCGCCCCGTGCGCTTCGCCTCGCTGAACACGGCGACCACCGTGTCCCCGCTGGCGCCGAGCGACGCCAGGTCGGTCGCCCCCGATCCCGTCCCCGCCGGCCGCTCGGCCGTCGGGGAGAACTCGACCGGCAGGTCGGCGACCAGCGGCCGCAGCTCGTCCATCGTGCGCGAGGCATACGCGAACTCGACCCGCTCGGAATGCTCGTCCGCGCTCAGCCGCCCTTCCGAATAGGCCTTCCCGAGCAGCTGCACGACGTGCTCGCGATCGGCGTCGGAGGCGCGCAACGCCGGTGGCCGGTCATTCGGTTCCCGCGACGGGGTCGATGAGCTCATGTCGTACAAAATACTGGGGCCGGGCCGTTACGCGGACTCCCCGTCGGCTGATGCCCGTCAGCCCGGTGCGAAGCAGGCCGCGGCATGTCGAGATGACTACTTCAACTAGTCATTTCAGCGCTCGGATGACTACTTAAACTAAACATCGCGTCACGCGCCGGCCCGAGCGTCACTCCAGGTTGGCCTCGACGTTGTGCATCGCCTCGCGTACGGCCCACTGCCGGTCGCCGGCGCGCAGTGCGGCGAGCAGGGTGTGGTGGCCGAGCCTCAAGTACGGATCCTGCGTCGGCAGGGCGGCGATCCGGTGCAGCACCGAGGAGAGCGCGTCGGCCATCTCCATGTACATCTCCAGCAGCATCGGGTTGTGCGCCGCCGCGACGACCGCCTGATGGAACGCCACGTCGGCGCGCACCCACGGCTCGCCCCAGCTCAGGTCCCAGCCGGCGGAGCCGCGGGCGAGGTCGGCGGCCTCGTCGCGGGCGGTCAGGGCCGCGGCGCAGGCGTCGAGGTCGTCCTGGGTGCAGCGGACCGCGGCGAGGCGGGCGGCCTCGACCTCGAGGGCGCGGCGGACCTCCTGGACGTGCAGGTCGCTGGACAGGGCGATCTGTCGGCGCAGCGCCCCGGCCAGCTCGCTGTTGGCCCGCACGTAGGTGCCGTCGCCCTGGCGCACCTCGAGCAGGCCGGCGTGGGCCAGCGCTTTCACCGCCTCGCGCAGCGTGCCGCGGCCGACCTGGAGCCGCTCGATCAGCTCGGACTCCGGCGGTATGCGCCGGCCGACCGGCCACGCGCCGCCGACGATGCGGGTGCGCAGCTGCTCGATGACTTCGTCCACGAGCGATCCGCGGCGTACTCCGGCCAGCTCGGTCATCGGCTCACCCCTCCAGTTCCAGCGTTCCGCGCCGCCCCGAGGCGACGTACAGGCCGACCATCCCCTGGCAGACCGCGACGCCCGCCATGGCGAACATCGGGGCGGTCCACGAGCCGGCCGCGTCGTGCAGCATCCCGGCGCCGAACGGTGCCGCGGCTGCGCCAAGGTATCCGATGGACTGGCTGAACGTGGAGAGGGCGGCCGCCCCGGCCGCGGTGGTTCCGCGCAGCCCGATCAGGGCGAGGACCAGCTGGAAGGTGTTCATGCCGATCGCGGCGAGCACGACCCAGATCCAGGCGAGCGAACCCGGGGCGGCGGCCAGGCCGAGGAACGCGGCGATGGTCGCCGCCGTCAGGACGCTGACGAGCAGCCGCTGGTCCCGGGTCCGGCCGGCCAGCACCGGCACGAGAAACGACACGGGCAGGCCGAGGAAGAAGACCGCGGAGAGCATCACGCCGGACTCGGCCGGGCTGCGCCCGGATGCTTCGAGCACTGAGGGCAGGTAGCCCATGATCACGTAGGCGGCGGCGGACTGCAGCCCGAAGAGCGCGGCGGTCGCCCAGGCGATCCTCGACCGCGCCAGCGTGCGCAGGGGGTTGCGCGGCGGGAGGGCCGCAGGAGTCATGGCTGCGGCGGCGCGCTCTCGCCGGTCCTGCGCGTGCGCGGCCCGTCGGCCGTGCGCGGCGAGCCAGACCAGCAGCGCCACGATGCCCGGCAGCGCCCAGAACGCCAGGCCGCGCTCCGGCGAGCCGAGCATGTTCGCGATCGGCACGGCGACCAGCGCGGAGAGCGCGGCGCCGCCGGACAGCGCGCTGCCGTAGAGGCCGGTGACCATGCCGATGCGGTGCGGGAAGTACTCGCGGGTGACAGCGGGTAGCAACACATTGCTGAGCGCGATGCCGAGTCCGGTCACCACCGAGCCGATCATCAGCGCGGGCTGCGCAGGTATCCCGCGCAGCGCCGAGCCGAGGATGATCGCGATCATCGAGGCGGTCAGCACCCGGTCCAGCCCGAACCGGCGGGCCAGGGTCGAGCCGGCCAGGCCGCCGACCGCGAAGGCCAGGGTCCAGACCGTGGTCAGGAACGAGGTCGAGGCCGCCCCGAGGTGCAGCGCCGAGCCGAGCGAGGTGAGCAGGGTGCCGGTCGCCGAGACGGCGAGCCGCAGGTTGAGCGCGATGAGCACGATGCCGACGAGGATCAGCAGCGAGCCGCGAACCGGCGACGGAGACGGCGACGGCTTGGCCGATACGGGGCTCTGACTGTGTGTCTGGTCGCTCTGGTCGCCCGCCTGACCCGGCTGGATCGGCCTGGCTGATCCGGGGGCAGCACTCGCGCTGTCCGCAGAAGTGTTGAGTCCGCCCTGAGCCCCGGTCACGGACGGATGATAATACGTATGATGTCTAATCGAAAAACGCGTCGCCTGGTCGCACCGTGGCCAAGGCCACGCCTGGAGCGGCGCAGTGCCGCGGCGCAGCAGGCATAGGCTTCCGTTTGTGCCGACAGAAGATCGTGCACGGCTGACGCTGGATGAGGTCGCGGTCGAGGAGGCCCGTAATGCCCGAGTTCGCCTATTCGGATCTGCTGCCGATCGGCCCGGACCAGACCGAGTACCGGCAGCTCACCGCTGACGGCGTCGCCACGGTCGAGGCCGCCGGACGGACCTTCCTGCAAGTCGAGCCCGAAGCGCTGCGGCTGCTGACCGCCGAGGCCATGCACGACATCGCGCACTATCTGCGCCCGGCGCATCTGACCCAGCTCTCCTCGATCATGAACGACGGGCAGGCCTCGCCGAACGACCGCTTCGTCGCGCTGGACCTGCTGAAGAACGCGAACATCGCGGCCGGCGGCATCCTGCCGATGTGCCAGGACACCGGCACCGCGATCGTGATGGGCAAGCGCGGCCAGAACGTGCTGACCGACGGGAACGACGAGGAGCACATCGCCCGCGGCGTGTACGACGCCTACACGAAGCTCAACCTGCGCTACTCCCAGATGGCCCCGCTGAACATGTGGGAGGAGAAGAACACCGGCTCGAACCTGCCGGCCCAGATCGAGCTCTACGCGGCCGCCGGCGACGCGTACAAGTTCCTGTTCATGGCCAAGGGCGGCGGCTCGGCGAACAAGTCGTTCCTGTACCAGGAGACCAAGGCGGTGCTGAACCCCGCCTCGATGCTGCGGTTCCTGGAGGAGAAGATCCGCTCGCTGGGCACGTCCGCCTGCCCGCCGTACCACCTGGCGATCGTGGTCGGCGGCACCTCGGCCGAGTTCGCGCTGAAGACCGCGAAGTACGCCTCGGCCAAGTACCTCGACGCGCTGCCGACGCAGGGCTCGATGACCGCGCACGGCTTCCGCGACCCGGAGCTGGAGGCCGAGGTGCTGGAGCTGACCCGGCACATCGGGATCGGCGCGCAGTTCGGCGGCAAGTACTTCTGCCACGACGTGCGGGTGGTCCGGCTGCCGCGGCACGGCGCCTCCTGCCCGGTCGCCATCGCAGTGTCCTGCTCCGCAGATCGGCAGGCGCTGGCGAAGATCACCGCGCAGGGCGTGTTCCTGGAGCGGCTGGAGACCGACCCGGCGCGCTACCTGCCGGAGACCACTGACGAACACCTCGATGACGACGTCGTTCGGGTCGACCTGAACCGGCCGATGGCCGACGTGCTCGCGGAGCTGTCGAAGTACCCTGTCAAAACCCGGCTCTCGCTGTCCGGAACGCTGGTCGTCGCCCGGGACATCGCGCACGCCAAGCTCAAGGAGCTGCTGGACTCCGGGCAGCCGCTCCCGCAGTACATGAAGGACCACCCGGTCTACTACGCCGGCCCGGCGAAGACCCCGGAGGGCTACGCGTCAGGCTCCTTCGGCCCGACCACGGCCGGCCGGATGGACTCCTACGTGGACCGGTTCCAGGAGGCCGGCGGCTCGTTCGTGATGCTGGCCAAGGGGAACCGGTCCAAGCAGGTGACTCAGGCCTGCGAGAAGCACGGCGGCTTCTACCTCGGCTCGATCGGCGGGCCGGCCGCGCGGCTGGCCCAGGACTGCATCAAGCACGTCGAAGTGCTCGACTACGCGGAGCTGGGCATGGAGGCGGTCTGGCGGATCGAGGTCGAGGACTTCCCGGCCTTCGTCGTGGTCGACGACAAGGGCAACGACTTCTTCACCGACCCCTCCGGCGACAAGCCGCTGCTGTCCATCGGCACCCGCCGCTAGGCGGACGCCGATAGACCGCCGCCGGAGGGGTCATCAAACTCCTGACAGGCCAGACCGGCCGCGCTCAGTACCAGCCGTGCGACTCCCAGAAGGCCTGCGCCGCGTCCGGGGAGCCGTAGCTGCCGTCCATGTACGCCAGCGCCCACTTGATCTGGGTCACCGGGTCGGTCAGGTAGTCCGAGCCGTAGGGCGCCATCTTGATGGCCGGCAGGGCCTGGCCGAGGCCGTACGCGCCGCTGGACGGGTTCTCCGCGGTCACGTTCCAGCTGGATTCGTGGTCGATGATCCAGTCGAAGGCGTCGAGTTGGTCGCCCGGCACGATCATCGCAGCGTCCTGCTGCGGGCTCAGCCCGGCGTACGGGCCCGGGTCGGGCGAGTCGGGGGACGCGGCGGAGGTGGCCGCGGTCGCCGACGCGGTCTGCAGCGGCTGTTCCGAGGCCGGCGCGGCATCGCGGCCGGCCGACTCGGATGCGGGTGCTGATGTGCTCGGATGCTCCGAGGGCTTCACCGCGGGTATGGCGACGGACTGCGCGGAAGCCGCCGCGCCGGCGTACGTCGACGACCCGTCAGAACCGGTCGTCGTGCTGCTCGCCGCGGCGTTGACGGGCGGCGTGGAGCCGACGGTCGATGCGAAGACGCCGCCGGCGACGGCGGCCGCGACGAGGCTGGATGCTGCAACCCTGTGGCCGCGCACGGCGCGAAAGGGCAGGGATTGGTGGAGCTTGGGCACCGGATGCCTTCCGACAGCCGGCGGGGCCCAGGCGTCACCGATCGACGGGCGGCGTCGTACAGCCGTTCACCGTGCACGGTTGATCTGGCGCGCCCGCTCGGCGCTGCGCCCCATCTGACTCTTCGGCCCGGGCGGCCGCGCGGGTGCGACGGCTTCCGGGTGGCGCGGCGGTCCGGTGTCTCATGCGGAATCGGCGCTCTGGTGCGCCACCCATCCGCCTGCCGGAGCGGTCCTGACCGCGCGTCAACCGACTCCCGTGCCGGCTGCTCGGCCCGCTTGGGCCTGCCTGCTTTCTGAAGCTGTGCGCGTGAACCGGCTTCGTATCGTGTCCGGCTGCCGACCCGCCGCGTGGGGCCTGACGCATCGACGATGCACGATCGGTGCGCTCAAACCCAAATGATTCCCATGTGGGGTGAATCACAACGTATACACACATTGTGCAGTCGATCTGACGGTCCGTCGAACCGCGCCAGCTCACCGAGATGATCGAAGAACGCGGAAGCGGCCCGGAAATCTTACGTTCCGGGCCGCTTCCGCGTGAGCTTCGTCACATGGTCGGTGTCACGCCGCCAGGTCCTCCAGCATCTCGGTCACCAGCGCGGCGATCGGCGAGCGCTCCGAGCGGGTCAGCGTCACGTGCGCGAACAGCGGGTGGCCCTTCAGCTTCTCCACCACCGCCACGACGCCGTCGTACCGCCCGACCCGCAGGTTGTCCCGCTGCGCCACGTCGTGGGTGAGCACGATCCGGGAGCCGGAGCCGATCCGGGAGAGCACCGTCAGCAGCACGTTGCGCTCCAGCGACTGCGCCTCGTCCACGATCACGAAGGAGTCGTGCAGCGACCGGCCGCGGATGTGGGTCAGCGGCAGCACCTCGAGCATCCCGCGGTCCACCACCTCGTCGATCACGTCCGTGGTGGTCAGCGCGCTGAGCGTGTCGAACACCGCCTGGCCCCAGGGGTTCATCTTCTCCCCCTCGGTGCCCGGCAGGTAGCCGAGCTCCTGGCCGCCGACCGCGTACAGCGGCCGGAAGACGACCACCTTGCGGTGCTGCCGCCGCTCCAGGACCGCCTCGAGGCCCGCGCACAGGGCCAGCGCCGACTTGCCGGTGCCCGCGCGCCCGCCGAGCGAGACGATGCCCACCTCCGGGTCGAGCAGCAGGTCGAGCGCGACGCGCTGCTCCGCCGAGCGGCCGTGCAGGCCGAACGCCTCCCGGTCCCCGCGCACCAGCCGCACCTGCTTGTCCGCGGTGACCCGGCCCAGCGCCTTGCCCCGCTCGGAGACCAGCACCAGGCCGGTGTGGCAGGGCAGGTCGGCCGCCTCGGGCAGGTCGACCCGGCCCTCCTCGTAGAGCTTGTCCACCACGGTGCCGCCGATCTCCAGCTCCGCCATCCCGGTGTAGCCGGAGGTGATGGCCAGCTCCGCGCGGTACTCCTCGGCCGGCAGGCCCACCGCCGCCGCCTTGACCCGCAGCGGCAGGTCCTTCGAGACGAGGGTGACCCGGTTGCCCTCCGCCTCCAGCGACTTGGCCACGGCGAGGATGCGGGTGTCGTTGTCCAGCGACCCGGACAGCGGCCGGAAGCCCGGCGGCAGCACTGCGGGGTCGGTGTGGTTCAACTCCACCCGCAGCGTGCCGCCGGCCGTGCCGATCGGCAGCGGGGCGTCGAGCCGTCCGTGCTTGAGGCGCAGCTCGTCGAGCATGCGCAGCGCGGCGCGGGCGAAGTAGCCGAGCTCGGGGTGGTGGCGCTTGGCCTCCAGCTCGCTGACCACGACGAGGGGCACCACGACCTCGTGCTCGTCGAATCGGGTCAGGGCCGCCGGATCGGCGAGCAGAACGCTCGTGTCCAGCACGAAGGTGCGCCGGTCGACACGGGGGGAACGGCGCTTGGGTGTAACGGCCACGTGAGACTTCTCCCTCGGCGCGCCCTGCCCGGCGCGCCCTGGACGGGGTTGGACAAAAGCACCGGGGACTACGGTAGGAGGGGAGGGCGGCTCCAGGCGAGGTGTTTATGCACCCGTTCGGTCAACGCTTTGGTCATCACCCTGACATCAATTGCCGGGGACCGTTGCGCGCGCGGCCGGATGTGCGAGCCGCTTTCACGGGTCATACCTCGGGGTTTACCCGTCCCGGAAACCGCGAAACGACCTACGCGCCGTACCGCCGGTGCCGCAGGCTGTAGTCCCGCAGCGCGCGCAGGAAGTCGATCTTGCGGAACGCGGGCCAGTAGGCCTCGCAGAAGTAGTACTCGGAGTGAGCGGACTGCCACAGCATGAAGCCGGAGAGCCGCTGCTCGCCCGAGGTCCGGATCAGCAGGTCCGGATCCGGCAGCCCCCGGGTGTAAAGGTGCTGAGCGATGTGCTCGACGTCGATGACCTGCGCCAGGTCCTCGATCGTGCCGCCCTGCTCGGCGTGCTCGTAGAGCAGCGAGCGCACGGCGTCGGCGATCTCGCGCCGGCCGCCGTAGCCCACCGCCGCGTTGACCATCATGCCGCGGTTCTCCGCGGTGCCCGACTCGATCTCCTTGAGCGTACGGGCGAAGTCGCCGGGCAGCACGTCGAGCGCGCCGACCGGGCGGATCCGCCAGCGGCCGTCCGCGGCCAGCGCCAGCAGCGAGTTCCCGATGATCGGCAGCAGGTCGGCGACCTCCTCGGAGGGCCGGTCGAAGTTGTCGGTGGAGAACAGCCAGAGCGTCACCACCTCGACCCCGGCCTCGGCGCACCACTCGAGCAGGTCGGCGATCTTGTCCGCGCCGCGCTGGTGTCCGGTGGCGATGCGCTCGCCCACCGACTTGGCCCAGCGCCGGTTGCCGTCCATGATCACGCCGACGTGCTTGGGGACCCTCGCCGGATCCATGCGCTTCGCCAGTCGCTTCATGTACAGGCCGTAGACGAGGTCTCGCACGCTCATCGGAAGCGGTGCCCTCCTGTCGTCAGCACTGTGCCTGTCGCCCGCCCTGCGTTGTTGCCTCTACTGGGTCGCCTGCACGCTGTGTTGCTTGGCGTTGGCAGGCGCCGTCCCCGGCCTGCCGGAACCCTATCCGACGCGTGCCGCCCAAACTCCCGAGAGGGGCGGGGCATCGCGTGAGGATCTGGTGAAGATCGGCGGACAGCACTCGACAGCGGGCCGGCCCGGCTCCGGCGGTGCCGGAACCGGGCCGGGCGAACCGGGTCAGCCCAGCCGGGCGACCAGGTCGGCGTGCTCCTCCCACAGGCCGGCCGGCAGGTGGTCGCCGAACCGCTCGAAGTGCTCCGGGATCAGGGCCGCCTCGCGGCGCCACACCTCCGGGTCCACCGCGAGCAGCTCGGCCAGGTCCGCCGGGTCGAGCTCGAGGCCGCCGAGGTCCAGCGCGGCCGGGGTCGGCACGGTGCCGATCGCGGTCGGCTCGCCGCCGGCGCGACCGTCGAGCCGGTCCACGATCCACTTGAGCACGCGGCCGTTCTCGCCGAAGCCGGGCCACAGGAAGCGGCCGCCGGCCCCCTTGCGGAACCAGTTCACGTAGTAGATCCGGGGCAGCTTCGCAGGGTCCGCCGACGCGCCGACGGAGAGCCAGTGCGCGAAGTAGTCGCCCATGTTGTAGCCGCAGAACGGCAGCATGGCGAAGGGGTCGTGGCGCAGCTCGCCGACGGTGCCCTCGGCCGCCGCGGTCTTCTCCGAGGCGACGTTCGCGCCGAGGAAGACGCCGTGCCGCCACGAGCGCGACTCGGTGACCAGCGGCACCGCGGTGGCCCGCCGCCCGCCGAAGAGGATCGCGCTGATCGGCACGCCGGCCGGGTCCTCCCACTGCGGCGCGATGGTCGGGCACTGCGACGCCGGGACGCAGAACCGCGAGTTCGGGTGCGCGGCCGGCTCGGCCGAGCCGGGCGTCCAGTCCCGGCCCTTCCAGTCGGTCAGGTGCGCCGGCGGCTCGTCGGTCAGCCCCTCCCACCACACGTCGCCGTCGTCGGTCAGCGCGACGTTGGTGAACACGGTGTTGGAGCCGAGGGTGTCGATCGCGTTCTGGTTGGTGTCCGCGCCGGTGCCGGGCGCGACGCCGAAGAACCCTGCTTCGGGGTTGATGGCGTACAGCCGGCCGTCCGGCCCGAAGCGCATCCAGGCGATGTCGTCGCCGACCGTCTCGACCTTCCAGCCGGGGATGGTCGGGGAGAGCATCGCCAGGTTGGTCTTGCCGCAGGCGGAGGGGAAGCCGGCGGCGACGTACTTCGGCTCGGCGGGCGCGCCGTCGGCGCCGGCCGGCGGGGTGAGCTTGAGGATCAGCATGTGCTCGGCCAGCCAGCCCTCGTCGCGGGCCATCACCGAGGCGATGCGCAGCGCGTAGCACTTCTTGCCGAGCAGCGCGTTGCCGCCGTAGCCGGACCCGTAGGACCAGATCTCGCACGTCTCCGGGAAGTGCGTGATGTACTTGGTCTTGTTACAGGGCCATGCGACGTCATGCTCCCCCGGCTCGAGCGGCGCGCCGAGCGAGTGCACCGCGCGGACGAACTCGCCGTCGGTGCCGAGCTCGTCGAGCACCGCCCGGCCCATCCGGGTCATGACGCGCATGGAGATCGCGACGTAGGCCGAGTCGGTCAGCTCGACGCCGAGCGCGGAGAGCGGTGACCCGATCGGCCCCATGGAGAAAGGGACGACGTACATGGTGCGGCCGTGCATCGCGCCGGCGAACAGGCCCTTGAGCGTGGAGCGCATCTCCTGCGGGTCCACCCAGTTGTTGGTCGGGCCGGCGTCCTGCTCGCGCTCGGAGCAGATGAAGGTGCGGTCCTCGACCCGCGCCACGTCCGAGGGGTCGGAGGCGGCGAGGAAGGAGTTGGGCCGCTTGGCCGGGTTGAGCCGTTTGAGGGTGCCCGCGGCCACGAGTTCACCGGTCAGCCGGGCCCATTCGGCGTCCGATCCGTCACACCAGACGACGCGGTCGGGCTCGGCCAGTTCGGCGACGCCGGCCACCCAGGAGAGCAGCCGGGCATGCCTGGTCGGGGGGTTGTCATTCGTATCATGATATTGAGTCGACGTGTTTTCGGCAACGGCGAAGCTCATCGGGTCGCTCCTAAACGACGCCGCGGATCCGCACTCCGCGGCGTAATGAGGGTTGCCTCGGACTATAGCCACGGATGTCCACATCGTGGATAGGTCCTTCTTACCTCCGGGTAACCTACGATGCCGTAAGTTATTCTCGGACCGAGTCCCGCCGCCATCCCACCGCGCCGCGCTGACATGCCGAAACGCCAGAGCGGCCGATGGGGAGGCGGCCCGCCCGCCCCGACCAGGACGAGAGGCTGATGTGACCAATCTCATGACTCAGGGTGACGATGGACGATCCCCCGATCGAGAGCCCCGGTCGGCGGCTCGCGTGGAGGGCCACGTCGCAGTCGGCCCGGTGGACCTGACGAGCGTCGCCGAGGCGGCGCGCGCGGTGAAGCCGAAGCTGCGCGGCTGGATCCACGCCGGGGCGTTCCTGCCCGCGGTCGCGGCCGGGATCGTGCTGATCTGCCTGGCTCCCGACGCCGGCGCGGCGGCCGCGTGCACGATCTTCGCGGTGAGCTCCTGGATGCTGTTCGGCGTCAGCGGGATCTACCACCGCGGCACCTGGGGCCCGCGCTGGGCGGCGGTGCTGCGCCGGCTGGACCACACGAACATCTTCCTGATCATCGCCGGGACCTACACGCCGCTCGCGGTGATGATCCTGCCGCGCCGCTCGGCCGAGCTGCTGCTGTGCCTGGTCTGGGGCGGCGCGCTGATCGGGATCGGCATGCGGGTGTTCTGGATGAACGCCCCGCGCTGGCTCTATGTGCCCTGCTATGTCGCGCTCGGCTGGGCGGCGGTGTTCTACATGCCGCAGTTCCTGCGGCACGGCGGCGTGGCGGTGCTGGTGCTGATCATCACCGGAGGAGTGCTGTACTCGATCGGCGCGGCGGTCTACGGGACGAAGAGGCCGGACATCTCGCCGCGCTGGTTCGGCTTCCACGAACTGTTCCACGCGTTCACCATCGCGGCATTCGTCTGCCACTACATAGCCGTGTCGATGACGGTGTATTCGCAGGCCTGAGCCGTATCGGTGATTAGCGATCAGTGATCAGTGGCCAGCTGCCCCGGGGGCCGGGCAGAACGGCCCGGGACAGACGAAGGCCGCCGGCACGTCGGCGAGCAGGGCCTCTGCGACGGCCAGGCCGTAGCCGAACATCCGCGGGCCCTGCGCGCCGAGCCGGCCGGCCGTGGCCAGCGCGCGGTGGGCGTCGTCGAGGTGGTCGAGCGAACCGGCCGCGACCGCGTAGGCGGTGAAGCCGGCCGCGGCGGCCGAGGCGCCGGAGGGCGTGGCCGTGTCGACCGGGTCGGCCGGGCGCAGGAAGAGCGCGTCCGCGTCGGCGGCCGTGTCCTGGAATCCGGACTCCGCCTCGAACTGGCCGCGGACCGTCTCCAGCAGCGCGGCGGCGTGCTCGAGCCACTGTTTGTCGCCGGTCGCCGAGAACAGGACGCAGAAGCCCTCCGCGACACAGCCGTAGTCCTCCAGCACGCCCGCGTTCGCCGATGCGGCGCCGTCGAGCGAGGTGCGCACGAGCCGTCCGTCGCGCAGGTGCACATCGGCCAGCAGCCGCGCGCAGCCGATGGCCGCGTCGAGCAGGTCCGGCTGGTCCAGCGCGAGTGAGGCCTCGACGAGCGCGGTGATTGCCAGGCCGTTCCACGCGGCGACCACCTTGCCGTCGCGGTGCGGCTGCGGGCGCTCGGCGCGGGCATCGCTCATGCGGCCGAGCACGCGGTCGTAGCGCTCCTCGTCGTCCGGGTCGCGCAGCAGCTGCAGGACCGAGGCGCCGTGCTCGAAGGTGCCGGCCTCGGTGACGCCGAACAGGTCGGCGGCCCAGATCGCGTCGGAGGCCTCGGGCGCGGAGAGCGACGCGGCGGCGAGCGCTTCGCGAAGTTGAGCCGGCGTCCAGACGTAGGTGAGGCCTTCGACCCCCTCGGTGTCCGCGTCGAGCGCCGAGGCGAAGCCGCCCTCCGCGGTGCGCAGGAAGTTCATCAGGAAATCAGAGGTCTGAAGGGCGACGCGGGCGAAGATGCCGCGTCGGGTGACCTGCCACAGGCGCGTGTAGACGCGCAGAAGCAGGGCATTGTCGTAGAGCATCTTCTCGAAGTGCGGCACCGTCCACGTGCCGTCCACGGCATAGCGCGCGAAGCCGCCGGCCAGCTGGTCGAAGATGCCGCCGCGGGCCATCGCCTCGCAGGTCCGCACGACCATGTCAAGGGCCTGCTCGGACCCGGTGCGCGCGTGATGCCGCAACAGCTGGAGCAGGTTCATCGACGGCGGGAACTTCGGCGCCCCGCCGAAGCCGCCGTGCTCCTCGTCGAACTGCGCGGCGAGCCCGGCGACTGCGGCCTCCAGCTCCTCGGCTCCCGGCGCCTCGCCCTCCGCCTGCGCGGAAAGCCGCCCCAGCCCCTCCGCGATCCGGGCCCCGGCCGCCACCGCCTCACCGCGCCGCTCCCGCCAGGTCGTCGAGACCGCCGTCAGCAGCTGCCGGAACGACGGCATCCCGGGCCGCGGCCGGTTCGGGAAGTACGTCCCGCAGTAGAAGGGCCGCCCGTCCGGCGTCGCGAACACCGTCATCGGCCAGCCGCCCTGCCCGGTCATCGCCTGCGTCGCGGCCATGTAGACCGAGTCGACGTCCGGCCGCTCCTCGCGGTCCACCTTCACGCACACGAACCCGGCGTTCATCTCGGCCGCGGTCGCCTCGTCCTCGAAGCTCTCGTGCGCCATGACGTGGCACCAGTGGCACGACGAGTACCCGATCGAGATCAGCAGCGGAACGTCCCGCCGCTGCGCCTCGGCCATCGCCTCGGGACCCCACTGCCACCAGTCCACGGGATTGTCAGCGTGCTGCTGGAGATAGGGCGAGGTCGCGCTGGCCAGCCGGTTCACGGCCTCATGCTACCCACTTTGGAGTTTGAGAGCGCGCACCGGTCGCTTCGGCGACTTGCAGCCCGGTCCCGGCCCCGGCCGCCGATGCGCCCGGGACAACGATCGCGAAATTTACTAACACCAATGTTAGTAACTTTCATGTTAGTATCACTCCGAAAGGAGGCAGTCGTGGTCGATTTCATCGGGCGGCGGCGAGAACTGGAGCTGCTGAGTCGCGAACTGCATCGGGTGGCCGACAACGCCGGTGGCGAGCGGCCGGGGCGCTGCCTCATGCTTCGGGGCAGACGCCGGGTCGGAAAGTCCCGGCTGGTGGAGACCTTCGCGGACAGGTCGGGGGCGCCGTTCCTCTACTTCACCGCCTCAGGGGGTGACACCGGCCACGAGCTGGCGCGGCTCGCGGCCGACGCCGAGCGCTCTACGCTCCCACGAGCGGCACTGCTCGCCGGCGCGCGGCCCTCCGACTGGGCAGCAGCCCTCGAACTCCTGGCCGCGACCCTGCCCGACGACCGCGCCAGCATCGTCGTCATCGACGAGGTCCCCTATCTCATGGGGAACGACGACGCATTCGAGGGAACACTGCAGCGCAGCTGGGACCGCTTTCTCGAGCGCAGACCGGTCCTGCTGATCCTCATCGGCTCCGACCTGTCGATGATGGAAGCCCTCAACAGCTACGAGCGACCGTTCCACCAGCGTGGACGCGAAATGGTCGTCGGACCGCTCAATCCCGCCGAGATCGGCGCCATGCTCGAACTGGAGCCGGCCGCCGCCCTCGACGCGGCCCTGGTGACCGGCGGCCTTCCGCTCATCTGCGGCGACTGGCCGGCCGGGGCGGACATCGAGGAGTTCCTCGGCGACGCGGTGGCGAACCCGATCTCTTCGCTCATCGTCTCCGCCGAGCGATCACTCGCCGCCGAGTTCCCTGCAGCCGCGCAGGCGCGATCCGTCCTGCGCGCGATCGGTAGCGGAGAACGGACCTTCGGCAACATCGCCCAAGCCGCCGGCGGCATCGGCGGCACACAGTTGACCCGGGCGCTCAACACCCTGCTGGACAAGCGCATCATCGCGGCCGACGTGCCCGTTTCGCTGCGTCCCTCGCGCGACAAGCGATATCGCATCACCGATCCCTACCTGCGGTTCTGGCTGTGCTTCATCGACCCGCACATGGACGAGATCGAACGCGGACGCGCGGACCTGGCCCTCACGCGCATCAAGAAGAGCTGGACGAGCTGGCGGGGGCGCGCGATCGAGCCACTCATCCGCGAAGCCTTGGCTCGCATGCTTCCCGACGAGAAGCTTCCCGCCGCGCCCGCGATCGGCAGCTACTGGACCCGGACGAATGACGTTGAGATCGACATCGTCGGCGCAGACCGCCAGCCCGTCGCCCGGGAACTGCGCTTCGTCGGCTCGATCAAGTGGCTGGAGAACTCAGCGTTCGATGAGCACGACCGCGCTGCGCTCACCCGCCACTGGGCCGCACTGACCGATCAACCGATCCCCTTGATCGCAGTGAGCCGCAGCGGTGCCACCGCGACCGGCCTCGATGCGGTCTACGGGCCCGACGACATCATCGGAGCGTGGCGATGACCTCATGATGCGTGAGCCGGCCTGGGTGTGGGCTGTCATGTGTCCGGCCCACCGTCGCCGCGTCGCCAGATCTGTGGCAGATCGTGGAATACATCGCTGGCAGATCCGGGATTATAGTTCCGCGAAAGTGCTAACTTGAGGTCCGCAGATCACCGATTCCAAGGAGCGGGCCGGATGGCCGAACCGACGCTGATCGCCCGTCATCTCGAGGCTGTACTCGCCGACCTGCTGGGCGACGAGCCCGTAGTGGTCCTGACCGGGGCGCGCACAGTCGGCAAGAGCACCCTGCTGACCGCGTGTGCCCATGCTGCCGGCGTCCAGATCCTCGACCTCGACGACATCGAGACCAGGCGAGCCGTCGCGGCGGATCCCGGTCTCTTCGTGGCCTCGGACCGCCCCGTCCCGGTCTGCATCGACGAGTTCCAGCACGTGCCCCTGCTCTTGGACGCGATCAAAGCCGAGCTCAACCGCGGCCTGCGTCCGGGCAGATATCTGCTCACCGGCTCCACTCGCTACGGATCACTGCCGGCTGCCGCGCAATCGCTGACCGGCCGGGCACATGTGGTCACCATGTGGCCGCTGTCCCAGGGCGAACTCGCCGGAACCCGCGAGACCGCGCTCGACACGCTCATCACCGACCCTGCGGCACTCGTGACAGGAGCCTCGTCAGCGACCGATCGAGCCGGCTACGAACGGATGGTTCTCGCCGGCGGGTTCCCACTCGCGCTGGCACGCGATACCGGACGATCACGCGACCGGTGGTTCCGAGACTTCGTGAGCTTGGTCGTCGAGCGCGATGTCATGGAGATCCGCAAAGTCCGGCAACGGCAGGTCCTGCCGCAGGTGATGCAAAGGCTCGCCGGACAAACCGGGCAGGTCGTCAACGTTGCGAACCTTGCCGACGCCGTCGGGCTGGACGTAACGACGGTCAAGGACTACCTGGGGCTGCTCGAGGCGGTTTTCCTCATCCACCGTCTCGAACCGTTCACCCGGTCGGTCACACACCGCACCATCCGAAGCGCCAAGGTCCACGTGGTCGACACGGGGCTCGCCGCCTACCTTGTCGGCCTCACCGAGCAGAAGCTCTCCGGCCGAACGCCTGCGGCACTCACCCAGTTCGGCCACATCGTCGAGACCTTCGTCGTGAACGAACTGGTCAAGCAGGCAGGCTGGGCACGACAACAGGTCGACTTCTCGCACTTCCGCACCCGAGAGCAGCAAGAGGTCGACCTCGTCATCGAGACGGTCACCGGGTCCGTGGCAGCGATCGAGGTAAAGGCATCCGGGACCGTCGCCGACCAGGACTTCGCCGGTCTCAGGCTGCTGCGCGACAAGCTGGGTGATGCATTCGTCGGCGGCGCGGTCATCAACCTCGGCCAGAAGGCGTACACCTGCGAGCGAAAGCTGCACGTGTTGCCTCTCGATCGGCTCTGGGCTCCGGGGCCGGCTTCGAACGACTAGCCCGGCTGCGTCGGCAGAGAGATCTTTCGGGCGAACGGAGTGCGTTGAGCAGCCCCGTGGACCGCCCGCGTACTGCAGCACGGCGAGCGGTCCACGGGGTTCGGGTGATAGCTCAGTCGGCGTGCGTGATCCAGGCCTCGATCGCGGCGATGGCCTCGGTGGTCATCCGCACGGCGTGGTTGGCCTCCTGACCCGGCACCGCGCCGTCGTGGATGCCGAGGATCCGGGTGAGGTCCGAGGCGGCGCAGACGCCTGAGCCGCTCATCCCGCCCTCGGTGCTGGCGTCGTAGTACCAGACGTTGGGGGGCACGGTCCGGGTGATGTTCCCCTTGCCGTAGTACATCCCGTGGTACTCCCCGGGCTCGCCGACCGGGAATCCGGTGACCTGGATCGCCCTGAGCAGCGGATCGGCCTCGGCCAACTGCGGCATGCCGCTGAGCAGCCGCTCGTCGATCCGCTCGCGGGCCACCCTGATCGCCGCGTAGTCGTACGGGTACAGCCTCGGGTTCTCGATGCCGTCGGTGTACCTGTCGGGCCGGTAGTCGTTCGGGACCCACATGTCTTCACGCCGCAGGGTGATCGTGCCATACGGCGCGGTCACGCCGCCCGCGTTGTAAGCCGGGATGAACTCGATCCCGTTGATCAGGACGATCGCGCCGTCCACGACCTTCTCGTAGAGGTTGTGCGCGGCGGTCACGATGCCGTAGGCGCCGCCGATGGAGATGAGGACTCCGGTCCCGCCGTAGGTCTTGCCGCCGAGCGGGATCCTCATCTTGCCGGTATGCCGGTAGGAGGGACCGGTCGGATCCGCCACGGAGACGAGCGGCACGTTGTTGATGATTTTCTGGGGCATGACCGCGGCGGGCTGCCGGGCCGGCGGAGCGGACGAGGGCGGGTGGGCCGGCGGTCTGGCCGGACCGGACGGGCGGTTCGGGGAGCCGGCGGGATACGGGATGTCGGGATTGCCGGGGGCCGGGGGGTTCGGGGTCTCAGCGGACATGCGGGGTCTGCCTTTCCGGGTTCTGGGTGGGACCCCGTCCCGCCGCGGGGTGGCGGGACGGGTTGCCGTTGTCGCGGCTGCTGCGGTGCACGGTCAGGGGGTGGCGGTGACCGTCCAGGTGTTGTCCACGTTCAGCGTCGCGTTCAGCGCGAAGACCCCGGGCGGGAAGACGAGGTCGCCGACGTTGGTGATCTGTTCGACGTCGATGACCGTCCCCTGCGTGAAGGTGCCGGCGGTGATCCAGTACTCGGGGTGCGGGGTGAGCATCAGCACCTGGTTCGGCTGCGCCGAGACGATGTGCGTGCCGGAGCCCGACATGCCGATGCCGACCGAGGCCTGGTTCAGCGGGATCTGGTCCGTCTCCCCGATGTAGAGGCTGCCCGTCACCGGATTCGGGACCGCAGCGCCCTGCTCGAAGGTGTAGGCGCTGTTGGCCATGGTGAACAGCACCTGCTGCAGGTTCGGGTCGCTCGGGTCGGCCGGCCAGGCCTGGGAGGACACGAACTGCACCCCCGCGGCCAGCGCGCCGTTGTGCGCCCAGACGAACGAGTAGTCCTCCTCCCAGGTGAAGACGACGGTGCCGGTCGGATTCGTCGGCTTGACGGCCCAGGCGAGGGTCTGCACGTCGTAGGTCGAGAGGTCGGGCTGGCTCTGGTACACGCACAGGTCCACGAAGTTGACGGAGTTGTTGACGACGGTGAGCTGGTACTGCGTCACGGGGGCTCTCCTCGCCGCGCCGCGGGGACGGCGCCGCTTTCAAGGGTGATTGCGTATTGGGGAAAAGCCGTATTCTCAGATGTTCCGGTGAGTGGCCTTTCCGATAATCACGGAATCAGCGCAGGGGTTGGAAGTCAACGACCGGCCCGGTATTCACTCTTTCGATCTAATTGACTCCGCCGCCGTATTCACGAAAGCATTACGTGACGAAAGACCATGACACGGAGTGATTCCATCAAAATGAATGTGATGAAATGGATTACGAAAATGGAGTGTGCCGTCTGCGGGAGTGAGCTGCCGACGACGCCCGGGGCGGGCCGGCCGCGCCGGTACTGCTCCGTGGGCTGCCGCCAGCGGGCGTACCGCCGGCGCAACCACGCCGAGGGCGATGCCGGGCCGCGCGCCCGGTCGCCCAGGGACGGGCGGCCCGGCGTCGCGGTGGTCGTGCTGCTGGTCTGGCCGGATCGCGGCGAGGCCGCCGAGGTGGCCGAAGCTGTATCGGTGCTTGATCTTCCAGCACTAATATCAAGGCTGGGTGACCGGATCGACGCGATGGCCGCCGCCGTCAACGACACCGGGGACGTGGAGCACCGCGCGCGGGAGTCGCCGGATTCCGACGATTCGGGATGGGCGGCGGGTGACGGGTGACAGGTGACGGGTGACGGGTGACGGACGGCGCGATGGGACGAGACCGACGACCCGGAATTCTTGCCGGCGGCGCGCGGCCGCCGGACCGGAGAATTCCGGGGTCGACTGCCGGATTCGCTTAGTATGTGGAGGCGCGCATCCCCGTCACGCGACCGTGGATTCCCGGCGATTTCGTCGCCGCCCGTCGCGGGCACGGAACCGGCTACGAAATAGCCCGCCGAATACCGTCACAGTACCGTGACGCGTTTCATCCCGGCCGCCGGCCCTGGCGAACCTGGCGCGGCCGGGGCGACGCGCTCGTGCTGATGCCGGCCGACCAGTTCTCGAAGTACTCAGGGTAGGACTACTCAAGCCGGGCGGCGCTACTCAGAGGGATTCGGGTAGACGTGCGGATCCGGCGGCCGCGGTCGCCGCCGGACGATGAGTGCATGAATCGGTTGGTCAGACAATGCGTCGCCGGAGTGCTCGCCCTCGCGGCAGTGTCGGCGGCTCGCGCGGTGCTCGGCCGGCGACCGGGTGGTGCGCAGGTGCTCGCGCGCTTCGGCTGCCGCCAGGCCGAGCGCGCCGGGCTCATGGCGGCGGTCCTCGCCGCTGCTCGGGCGCGTCGGCGGATTCCCGCGTACCGGGCGGCGACTGCGGGGCTGCGTCCCTGGCGGGCCGCTGTGGCGACGGGATCACTCGAGGGCTATCTCGCGGCCCTGCCAATCCTCGATAAGGCCTCGTACATCGATGCGCATCCTCTCGCGGACCGCTGCCCGGGCGGGCGGCTTCCGGAGCGTGGCGTCGAGGTGGACGAGTCGTCCGGCTCCTCCGGCCGCCCCTACCAGTGGGTGCGCTCGCGGTCCGAGCTGGACCAGGTCGAGGCGCGGCTCGCGGTCCAGGCCGGCTGGCTGCTGCGGGCGCGGCGGCACCGGCGAATCGTGGTGCTCAATTGCTTCTCGATGGGCGCGTGGGCGACCGGGCAGTCCGTCACCAGATCCCTGAGCCGGCTCGGCGCGGTCAAGTCCTGCGGACCCGACACGGACAAGGCGCTCGCCGCCATCGAACTGCTCGGGTCCGACATCTGTTATGTCGTCAGCGGCTATCCGCCGTTCCTGGGCACCCTGCTCGACGCCGCCTGCCGCCGCGGGCTCGACCTGTCCGGCCATGAGATGTGGGGATTCGTCGGCGGCGAGGGCATGACCGAGGTACTGCGGGCACGACTCGAACGCACCTTCCGCCGCGTCCTGTCCGCTTATGGCGCCTCGGATCTCGACGTAGGGGTAGCCGGGGAGACCGAGCTCGCCGTCGCGGTCCGGCAGGCAGCGGCGGCGGATCCGCGGTTCGCCGATGCGCTGTTCGGCGGAACCGGACGGCTGCCGATGGTGCTCCAATACGACCCGACGAGCTACCACGTCGAGACCATCGGCGGCGAACTCGTCGTCACCGTCCTGCGAAAGCTGCTCTCGCCGCGGATACGCTACGCGGTGCACGACGCGGGCGACACTTTCACCTTCCGCGCGCTGGCCTCGCTCGCCCGCGAGCACGGCGTGGAGCTGCCGTTCGCCGGCGCGGCCCGCGCCCCGTTCCTCTTCATCTCAGGCCGCATCGACTCCACGCTCTCGCACATGGGCGCCAACCTCTACCCCGAGGACGTCGACGCCGCGCTCGGCACTCTCAGTGACCTGCGACCCGACCTCGGCCTCGGCACCTTCTGCCTCGCGCTCGCCGACCGGCCCGACGGCACGACCGTGCCGGTGATCCACGTCGAGTCCGTGAGCAGCCCCGCACCCGAGCTGATCCGGTCGGCCCTGGCCGGCTGGCTCGTCGAGCACAACCACGACTGGAGCGCGGCGGCCGCCGAGGACTCGCACGCGCTCGACTTCGAGATCCGCACGGCGGCGCCGGGGACCGGTGTCTTCGCCGCCAACGCCACCCGTATCAAGCGCCGCTACGTCTTGGGAGCCTCACGATGATCCCCGACCGGGATGCATGGATTCTGACCGAGGCGCTGCGCGCCCCGAGCGCCCACAACGCGCAGCCGTGGCGCATCCGCGTCAACGACGGCGTCTACGAACTCCACTATGACCACCACGAGTACCTGCCCGCCGACCCGGATGACCGCGACGCATACCTCTGCATGGGCGCCTTCTTGGAGACGCTGGCCATCGCAGCCTCCAGCGAGGACACACAGGTCGACGTGACACCGAGGTTCGGCCGCGAAGGCTCGGACCTGCACGTCGCAGACGTCGTATTCAGACCCGGCATCGTCACCGATCCGCTCGCCAGCCACGTGCCCCACCGGGCCACCAACCGCTCCGCTTATCTGCCCGTCAGCCTCCCGCCGACGCTGACCGAGGACCTGGCCGAGCTGGGCTGCGTCCTGGTTCCGACGCAGGACGTCGTGCGCATCGTGCGCCAGGCGTCAGTGCTGTCCTGGCGGGACCGCCGCTTCGTGGGCGATCTCCACGCATGGATACACCGCGATCCGTCCCGGCACACCGGCATGACCCAGGAGCAGCTGGGCCTCAAGCGCTACGAGTGGCTGGCGCTGCACGGCGCGTTCCTGCTCGGCCGGCTCCCGGCACCGCTCGCCCTCGCCTTTTCCGGCCGTGACATCCGCCTGCTCGGCGACGCGCCCGCGGTCGCCGTCCTGAGCGCCGCCTCCGACGACCCGAAGGATCTGGTCGAGGCGGGCCGTCGCCTGCTGCGCTCCTGGGTGACGATCTGCGGCGCGGGGTTCGGCTATCACCCGATCTCGATCGCGATCGACCGCCCCGAGACCCGCCCGGCCATCGCCGCGCTCTCCGGCGCCGGGACACCTGTCGCGCTCTTCCGGATCGGGATGCCGACCAGGCCGGCGCGGCCGAGCAGACGAGTCGCGCTGAGCGATGCGCTCACCGATTAGCGCTGGACTCGCGCTCGATCTGACGCTCCACGGCTGCTTCGACATAAATCGGGACGAGACGCTCGCCTATCAACGGATGATGACGTACATCCAGACGCTCCACGACGCCCCCGATTTCGGATACAGCAAGGGGCTTCTGAACGGGCTGCACTGGATGCTGCAGGGCCACCGGCACAGCGTCCGCAGACCGGCCGGCCAGTGGCGTCGACGAGCTGTATATGTCACCGACGCACGCGATCCCAGTATCACCGCATACACAGCTCCGGACTTCGAAGACGTTCCGGATCTCATGGGCGAGCTCATCGACTGGCTCAACGCCGACGACAAGACGCATCCCCTCGTGCGGGCGGCCATGGCCCATCTGGATCTGGTGTCGATCCACCCGTGGGCCGATGGGAACGGCCGGATGTCGCGCTCGCTGCAGACATTGATGATCGCGCGGGAGGGCGTTCTCGCACCGGAATTCTCGTCCATCGAGGCATGGCTCGGACGCCCTGGAAACACCTGGGAGTATTACCGCGAGCTCACCCGACGCGGCGCCGAGTACCTGCCCGAGCAGGATGTCTCGAGCTGGATCAAGTTCAACCTGACCGCCTATCACCAGCAGGCCCAGACGGTGCAAGGGAGGCTGGACCGTTCGGGGCGCGTGTGGAACCTGCTATCCGACTTCGCGGAGGGCAAGGGCTACGACGAACGAGTGGTATCCGCACTGCACGATGTGGCGATGGCCGGGCGGGTCCGCAGGTCCCGCTACGAGCACGCCGAGGGGCTAAGCCTGCAGCAAGCGCAGCGGGACCTTCGCGATCTCGTCACGGCCGAGGTGCTGAAGCCGGTCGGGCGCACCCGCGCGCGGTACTACACGACAGGCACGCGCTTCCCTGAGCAAGTGCTCGACGTCGCTCGTACGCCGATGACGCTGATCGACCCGTATTCGCGCTGATCGGCGGGGCAGGAAGGCTCAGGTCTGGCACTGTCGGGGGTCTTTTCCGGTGGGGCGTCGGACCGCCGCCGTAGACTCCTGCCCATGACTTCGCCCGAGCCGGAGACGGATCAGACCGAGCAGCAGGTGGATGCCGCGGCCGGCGTGCTGAGCCGGGTGTTCGGCTACGACTCGTTCCGGGGCGAGCAGCGGGAGATCGTCGAGCACGTCATCGGCGGGGGCGACGCGCTCGTGCTGATGTCGACCGGGAGCGGCAAGTCGCTGTGCTACCAGATTCCGGCGCTGGTGCGGGAGGGCGTCGGGGTGGTGGTCTCGCCGCTCATCGCGCTGATGCAGGATCAGGTCGACGCGCTGACGGCTCTCGGGGTGCGGGCCGGGTTCCTGAACTCGACCCAGGATCCGGACGAGCGGCGCCTCGTCGAGTACGCATACCGCTCCGGTGAGCTGGACCTGCTCTACCTCGCCCCTGAGCGGCTGCGGCTGGAGTCGACGCTGCAGCTGCTGGAACGCGGCACCGTCTCGCTTTTCGCCATCGACGAAGCGCACTGCGTCGCGCAGTGGGGGCACGACTTCCGGCCGGACTACCTCGCGCTGTCGGTGCTGCACGAGCGCTGGCCGAAGACGCCTCGAATCGCTCTGACCGCGACCGCCACCGAGGCGACGCGCACGGAGATCGCGCACCGGCTGAACCTCGAGGACGCCCGGCACTTCGTGGCGAGCTTCGACCGGCCCAACATCCAGTACCGGATCGCGCCGAAGAAGGAGCCGCTGCGGCAGCTGCTGGAGATGCTGCGCACCGACCACGCCGGCGACGCCGGGATCGTCTACTGCCTGTCCCGGGCGTCCACGGAGAAGACCGCGCAGGCCCTGGTGGACAACGGAATCCCGGCGCTGCCCTATCACGCCGGCCTCGACGCGACCACGCGCGCCACCAACCAGGCCCGCTTCCTGCGCGAGGACGGCCTGGTCATGGTCGCCACGATCGCGTTCGGCATGGGCATCGACAAACCGGACGTGCGCTTCGTCGCCCACCTCGACCTGCCGAAATCCGTCGAGGGCTACTACCAGGAGACCGGAAGGGCGGGCCGGGACGGGCAGCCCTCGACCGCGTGGCTGGCCTACGGCCTACAAGACGTCGTGCAGCAGCGCAAGATGATCGCCGGCTCGGAGGGCGACGACGCCTACCGGCGCCAGCTGACCACCCACCTCGACGCGATGCTCGCGCTGTGCGAGACGGTCGAGTGCCGCCGGGTCCGGATGCTGGCCTACTTCGGCGAGCGCAGTGCCGCATGCGGGAACTGCGACACCTGCCTGACCCCGCCGGAGTCGTGGGACGGCACCGTGGCCGCGCAGAAGCTGCTCTCCGCGATCTACCGGCTGAAGACCGAGCGGCACCAGCGCTTCGGCTCCGGCCAGGTGATCGACATCCTGCTCGGCCGCAAGACGCCCAAGGTCACCCAGTTCCGGCACGACGCGCTGAGCGTGTTCGGCTGTGGCACCGAGCTGGGCGAGAGCGAGTGGCGCGGCGTGGTGCGCCAACTCCTCGCCCAGGAGCTGCTCCTCGTGGAGGGCGATTACAGCACCCTGGCACTCACCCCCACCAGCGGCGCGGTGCTGCGCGGGGACCACAAGGTCATGCTGCGCCGCGACCCGGCGAAGGAGAAGGCGGCGCGCGCCCCGAAGCCCCGCCGCCAGGGCGCTCAGGTCTCCCAGGAAGACCTGCCCGAGCAGGCCGTACCGGTCTTCGAGCGGCTGCGCGCTTGGCGCGGCGCGACCGCGAAGGAGCAGGGCGTGCCGGCATACGTGGTCTTTCATGACGCGACGCTCCGCCAGATCGCCGCGCAGGCTCCGACGACCCTCGCCGAGCTCGGCACGATCAGCGGCATCGGCGAGAACAAGCTCGCGAAATACGGCCAGCAGATCCTCGACACGCTCGCGGCTTGAGCAGCGCGGTGATCGCGGCTCGGCGCGATCAACTAAAGTCGTCACCGTGAGCCAGGGATCACCGCGCACCGTCTGCATCGACCGCACCGTCGCAGAGCACTACACGGCGACCAACGCGCGCGGCGGCACGATCCGCCTCGGCCCCGGCGACGACGCCGACTTCACGCCGGTCGAGCTGCTGCTGGCCGCGCTCGGCGGCTGCACCGCGGTCGACGCCGACGTCGCGACCACGCGGCACGTCGAGCCGACCGAGTTCACCGTGACCGTGACCGGCGACAAGATCAGCGACGAGCAGGGCAACCGGATGGAGAACCTGGCCGTCAGCTTCCGGATCGTCTTCCCGGACGGCGCGGAGGGCGACACGGCCCGGGTGATCCTCCCCCGCGCCGTGCGGCTCTCGCACGACCGGCTTTGCACCGTGTCGCGCACCATCGAGGCAGGCACGCCGGTCGCGACGCGCATCGAGGATGTCTGATGCTGTCCTGGGGTCGAGTCGTGTCACCTACGACTGTCGGCTGACGGTGCGCTGAGGCAAGCGGCGCGGCTGGCAGCGAAGTCGATGGTGATGTCCTTGCTCGCGCTCGCGCTCGTGGTCGCGGTCGCCTGACGCGCGCTGTTTGCCTTGAGCGCATTCGCCTCGATACGCGCTTCGGCGATTCGTGCCCAGACGGCGATAGCTGCGCCGACCAAGCAGAACGCGGCGGCGATAAGCACCGCGTGATCGGCGCCGATGGCCATGGCCTGAGTCGGCCCCTGCGGCGAGGTGGCGCGGCTGACCACGGTGACGGCGACGGCAACCCCGAGCGCAGAGCCCAGATACCGGGCGCTGTTGTTCGCTCCGGAACCCATCGCCGCGCGGTGCAGCGGGACGCTGCTGACCGCGAGCCGTGCCAGCGCCGCGTTCAGCACGCCGCTGCCGATGCCTGCCGCGGCCAGTCCCGGCGCGAGGTGCACCCACGAGCCGCCGGCGCGCATCCCGGCCAGCGCGGCCTCCCCGGCGCCGCAGAGCAGCAGCGAGCCGGCCACCTGGGTGATCGGGTTCAGCCGGGTGGACAGCCTGCGGGCCTGGAGCGCGAAGACCGCGGACAGCCCGGACCAGATCGCCAGCACGCCGGACGCGGCCAGCGGCGACTCGCCGAGCGAGGCCTGCAGCACCGTCGGCAGGTAGCTCATCAGGCCGACGATGGCCAAGCCGGTGAACAGCGCGCCGCTGCTCGAGGCGATGAAACCGGGGTTCCGGAACAGCGCCGGGTCCAGCATCGGCGTCGCGGCCAGGCGTTCGACGACGGCGAACAGCGCGAGCAGCAGCACGCCGAGCACGAGCAGGACGAGCACTTCGGGTCGGCCCCAGCCGTGCCGGCCCTCGGACAGCCCGGCGATCAGGCTGGACGCGCCGCCGCCGAGGGTGATCACGCCGAGCGGGTCGAACTTGGCGAGCACGCGGCTGAGCCGGTTCGCGGTCGCGTCAGGGTCGGTGACGCCGCCGAGGTCAGCAGCCGGGTCCTCGGTGGCGGCCTGACCGCGCGACTCGGTAAGGCCGGTGCCGGCGGCGAAGATGAGCGGCACACAGATCGCCGCGAGGATCAGGTAAATCGCACGCCAATCCGCCACGCGCTCGACCAGCGCGGCGTAGATCGGCCCGATCGCGATGCCGAGACCGACCGATGCGCCCCAGACGCCGAGCGCGCGGACGCGAGCGTGCCCGTCCGGAAACGCCTTGCCGATCAAGCCGAGCGAAGGCGCCATGACGGCCGCTGCGGCAGCGCCCTGCAGCACCCGGCCGGCGACGAAGACCGCCGAGTCGGTGGCCAGGCCGGACAGCGCGGTGGCGACGAGCAGCAGCGCGACGCCGCCGACGAAGATCCGCTTGCGCCCGAAGTCGTCCGCCGCGCTGCCCGCGGTGAGCAGGAGCGCGGTCACGCCGATCAGCATCCCGGTGAGCACCCACGTCTGCGCGGAGGCGCCCATCTGCAGAGCTGAGGCGACCGGCGTCATCGTGGTGAGCGGCGAGGTGTAGTCGACGACGACGAGCAGCGTGCCGAACGCGGCGATGAAAAGCGTCAGGCGGGGGCTGCGCAGCGAGTCGAATGCGTGACGGGCGTGGCCGGCGCGGGACGACGGCGACACGCCGGCGGTCGTGAAGGCGGTTGCGGGAGTTGGTTCCATGACGTGAGGGCTCCTGTGCGTGTTCGCTACGAGTCTGTTCATTGAACCTTGTCGCCTCGACGCTAGCACAGTCGGTTCGTTGATTGAACCCTTGGAGTAGGATGAGGTCATGGCACTGGGGACGGACTACCCGCAGCAGGACTGCTCGCTCGCCCGGGCGCTGGAGGTCGCCGGCGAGCGGTGGAGCATGCTGATCATCCGGGACGCGTTCTACGGGGTGCGCAGGTTCAACGACTTCCTGGTGCACCTAGACATCCCGCGGGCGGTGCTGACCTCGCGGCTGCAGTCGCTGGTCGCGGCGGGGGTGCTGGAGAAGGTGCCGTATCAGCAGTCCCCGGTGCGGTACGACTACGCGCTGACCGAGGCGGGACGCGAGCTCTGGCTGCCGATCTACACGCTCGCCCGCTGGGGTGAACGGCACGCGCGGGCCGGCGGCCAGCTCACCCGGTACAGCCATACGGATTGCGGCGAACAGCTGGACCACTCCGGCTGCTGTCCCCGGTGCGGCCGCATCGTGCCGCCGGAAGAGGTGACCATGCAGCGGATTGCGGGCACCACGGTGAAGCCGCGCCAGGACCCGGTCGCGCGGGCGATCGTCGGGCCGCGCCGCCTGCTGACGCCGATCGACACCGAGGCGGCGGCGGAGAAGGTCTAGGACTCGCCAAGATTATTTGAATCCTTATCTCAGCCCTATGCGTGTCCATGGTGACTCCGCCGTTCCGGTGCGGGGGGATGCAATGGGGAGGACGACTATGAACCGACGCGTGACACCAGTCCTGCGGATCACCGGCCTCACGGCGAGCGTGGCGATCGCCGCCGCCATCGGCGTGGGCACGAGCGCCAGCGCCGGCGCCGCCGTCGCAGCGCCGAGCGCACCGCGAGTCGCCGCGTGCGCCACCTCGCAGCTCAGGGTCTGGTACGGCGCGCCCGACGGGGTGGCCGCCGGCAGCTCGTACCTCCCGTTGGAGTTCTCGAACACCGGCACCGGCGACTGCGTCCTGGACGGGTACCCCGGCGTCTCGGCCGTCGCCGCCGACGGCACCCAGCTCGGTAGCTCGGCCACGTGGAACCCGGTCATCACGCCGAGCGCTGTCGTGCTGGCTCCGGGCGATACCGCGCACATCGTGCTGCAGGTGGCAACCGTCGCCAACTACCCGACCGACGTCTGTGAGCCGACCGAGGCCTACGGGCTGCGCGTCTATCCGCCGAACCAGACGGCGTCTGTCGTGCTGCCTTTCGCCATCGGTGCCTGCACCGAGAGCGGGCCGACCTTCCTCAGCGTCGATGCCGTCAACGCCGGTGTGGGAATCCCGTTCTACAGCAACAACTGAACCGACAGGCCGGCCCAGGAGCGTGACCAAAAAGAGTAAATTCAGGAGGGCGGCATCGTCGCGACGACCTCGCTGACCTCGCCGGCCGCGTCGAACTCGACCACGAAGTAGGGGCTGCTCCAGCCGAACGGCCCGAAACCGCTCCTGTCCTCGAGCACGCGCGCGAACTGCGCGTACGTGGCCCAGACCACGACCCCGGGCTGCGAGCCGTCCAGCTCGAAGGTGGTGTCCGGGGACAGCTGCAGCGTTTGCATCAGGGGGTCGTCGACCTGGGTCTCGCCGTCCGGGAGGTCCGGTCCGCAGATGGTCTGCGCGTACAACGCGAGAAGGCTGGGATACGGCGGCGCGGTGTCGAGCTTCGCGATGAGCACCAGCTGGCCGCTCGTTCCCGGCGGCACGTTCGCGGCGCAGGCATGATCCTCAGGGTGCGTGGAGAGGTACTTCACCACCTGCACCTGAGTCTGGGGGTCGACGTACGACTCGCTGCCGCCGACGGCCGCCGGGGGCCGGCTGACGGGAGCGTCGGCGGCCGTGCCGACTGGAACTGGTGTCGCGGCAGGGGAATCCGGACCGGCGCTGCTCGTCGGCGCCGGACCGGGCCCGGTCCCCGCCGCTGCCGCATTCACGGCCCCTGCTTCGCTCGGCGGGGCCGAGGATTTCACGGCCGCCGCCGAGTCTGCGCTCTGCCCTGCTGTGGCGACCTCGCTGCCGCAGCCCGCCAGCATCATGACGACCGCTGCAGTGACGCAGCAGGCCGCGACAACCGCGGTGCCCCTGAGACCCGCGCCTTTCGCCGCCGTTCGGTCCATGCCCTCATTGAGGTTGCTCGGCGCCATAACGGTTGCGTCTCGGCGCCGCCGGTCGGCGCCTGCCGTGTCAGCGCGTCTCAGCGCTTGTCAGAGCAACGTCAGTGGTGCCTGCAACAGTGGCGGGCATGATGGAGACGACACCCGCGCGCCCGCCCGCGATCGTGACCCGAGGGCTGGTCAAACGGTTCGGCGACCAGGTCGCGGTGGACGCGGTCGACCTGGAGGTCGCGACGGGCAGCGTGTTCGGGCTGCTCGGGCCGAACGGGGCCGGCAAGACCACGATCGTGCGGATGCTGGCCACCCTGCTCCCCCCGGACGGCGGCAGCGCCTCGGTGGCCGGGCACGACGTGGTGGCCGAGGCGCACGCGGTACGCCGCACGATCGGGCTTACCGGGCAATACGCATCGGTCGACGAGGCGCTCAGCGGCCGAGAGAACCTCTACATGATCGGCCGGCTGCTCGACATGCCGGCCAAGGCCGCGCGGGCCCGGGCGGACGAGCTGCTGGAGGCGTTCGGCCTGGCCGACTCGGCGCGGAAGGTGGCGAAGAACTACTCCGGCGGGATGCGCCGCCGGCTGGACCTGGCCGCCTCGCTGGTCGGCACCCCGGCGGTGCTGTTCCTCGACGAGCCGACCACGGGCCTCGACCCGCAGCGGCGCAACGACATGTGGGAGATCGTGCGCGACCTGGCCGCGCGCGGCACCACGGTGCTGCTCACCACGCAGTACATGGAGGAGGCCGAGGCGCTGGCGCGGGACATCGCGGTGATGGACCACGGCCGGATCATCGCCTCGGGCACGCCGCAGCAGCTCAAGCACTCGGTGGCCGGGCGCTGGGTGCACGTGCGGCCGGCCGACGAGTCCGACCTGGCAGTGCTGGTCGGCCTGCTGAGCGAGGTGCTCGGCACGGCCACGCAGACCGGCGACGGCCAGGCCACCGGACCGCTGACCGACGAGCACCAGCTGACCGCGCTGCTCGCGGTACTGGCCGCCAAGGGGATCGCGGTGGCCGACCTGACCACGACCACGGCCTCGCTGGACGAGGTCTTCCTGTCGCTGACCGGCAAGGGAGAGGACTGAGATGAGCGCCGTTACCCTGACTCCCGGGCCGATATCGAGGGCCGGCGACACGCAGCGGCACGTGCCGCTGCGCTCGGTGCTGCGGCACACCGGCTCGATGGTCCGGCGCAACCTGCTGACCATCAAGGCGGACCCGGAAGAGCTCGCCGACGTGACCATCTTCCCGCTGATGATGACGGTGCTGTTCACCTACGTGTTCGGCGGCGCGATGAAGGGCAGCCTGAAGCCGGGCGAGAACTACCTGGAGTTCCTGATCCCGGGCATCATCACGCAGATGCTCACCTTCGGCACGGTCGCCACCGGGATGAAGCTGAACCAGGACTTCGACAAGGGCGTGATCGACCGGTTCCGCTCGCTGCCGATCGCCCGGTCCGCGGTGATCAACGGGCACATCGTGGCGAGCATGCTGCGGCTGGTGCTGGCCATGGTGTTCACCCTGGCGGTGTCCTTCGCGCTGGGCTTCCGGATCCACACGAACCCGCTGGCCGCGCTCGGCGGCCTGGGCGTGGTGCTGGCGCTCGGCTTCGGCGTCTCGTGGCTGTTCGTCTACATGGGGGCGAAGCTGTCCACACCGGCCGCAATGCAGGGCGTCGGCCAGATGGTGCTGTTCCCGCTGATGTTCGCCTCGTCCATCTTCGCGCCGACCTCGTCGATGCCGGGCTGGCTGCAGTCCGTCGTCAAGATCAACCCTCTGACGAATGCGGCGGACGCGGCCAGGGCCCTGATGATCGGTGAGGGCGGCGCGCTGCATCCGACGCTGATCACGCTGGGCTGGGCGGTCGGCTTCGCCGTGGTGTTCGGGCCGCTGGCGGTCCGTGCCTACAAGAACCGCAAATGAGAGCAAGGAGGCCGACGGCTCAGCCGTGGCGCGGCCGCACCGGCTCGGCGGCGGCGTAACGGTCGGCGAGCGAGCACAGCTGCGGGTAGGAGTCCGCGACGCCGACCGCGCGGCCGTCCTCGAATTCGACCTCGAAGTCCTCCGCCGGGAGCGCGGCCCGCACGTCTTCCACGGCGCGCAGCATGTCGTACGCCCGGCCCTGCGGCAGCGGGACCGGGCGCAGCATGGCGGCCACGCCGAGCAGCCACGCGGCCTGCCGCGGCTCGCCGAGGCCGAGCGCCACCCGGGCCAGGCCCTCGGCGCAGGCGGCCACCTCGGGCCGGTCGAAGAAGTAGGCGTTCGCCGAGGCCAGCCCGGACCGGTAGTACCCGGCCGCCTCGGCGTGCCGGCCGAGGTCGGCGGCCACCGCGGCCTGGGCCATGTCGTAGGCGGCCCGGAACGGGGCGTCCACGCCGCGGTCGGCGATCTCCCGGGCCCGCTCGGCGTGCTCCACCGCCGCCGCCAGGTCGCCCTGCCGGCGGGCCAGCAGGCAGCGGGCCAGCCAGACCATCCCGGCCGCCTCCTCCGCGGTGCGCTCCCCGCTGGCCAGCTCGGCCTCGTCCAGCAGGTCCGCCGCGGCCGCCTCCTCGCCGAGGTACATGTACTCCAGCGCTGCCATGACGCGGGCCAGCACCATGTCGCCGACCGCGCCGAGCTCGGTGGCGACCCGGACCGCCTCGGCGAACGAGGCGATCGCGGCGTGGTGCTCGCCGCGCAGGCTCTCGATGTTGGCCAGCGACTGGACCGTCTCGGCGATGCCCCACCGGTCGCCGGTGCGGTGGAACAGCTCCAGCGCCTCGCGCCCGCACTGCTCGGCCCTCGCCGCGTCCTCGTCCGCGTGGGCGCGCGACTGGACCATCAGCACCAGGCCCTCGCCCCACTCGTCGCCCGCCTCGCGGCAGCGGCGGCGCGCCGTGCCGAGCACGCGGTTGAACTCGCCCGCGTCTATGCCGTCGAAGATGCTCACCGCGATCTCGATGAAGACCGCGAAGGTCGAGTAACCCGGCAGCGCCCGGTGCAGGTCCCGGGCGCGGCGCATCCGGTCCCTGCCCTCGGAGTTCTTCGTGTTCCCGTCGCTGAGCAGCGAGAACGCCGAGAGGGCGTATACGTGGGCGAACTCGGCCCCGCCGGTCTCGCCGGCCGTCTCGGCCAGCTCGACGATCCGGCGGTACCAGCCGCGGCTGTCCTGGCGGCCGCGCAGCATCGCGTGCCAGCTCGCGTATACGCTCACCCGCAGCGCGGCCACCGCGTCCCCGCTCTCCACCGACCAGTAGAGCGCCGCGCGGACGTTGTCCTCCTCCTCGTCCAGCCGGGCGATCCAGGCCAGCTGGTCGGTGCGCCGTATGTGCGCGTCGACCTGCTCGGCCACGTCGGCGAAGTGCCGCGCGTGCCGGTCCCGCACCTCCCGCTCGCGGCCGGACTCGTCGAGCCGGGCGAGGGCGTATTCGCGGATCGTCTCGAGCAGCCGGTAGCGCATCGCACCGCCGGTGCCGGGCGGCCCGTCCGGCATGGCGGCGCCCGGCGGCTCGCAGTGCGAGCGCTCGGCGACCACGAGGGACTTCGCCACCAGCCGGTCCAGCACGTCGACGCAGCCGTCCGCGTCGGCGCCGTCGGCCAGCGCGCCCTGCGCGACGACCTCGAGGTCGTCCAGCGCGGCCCCGCCCACGAAGACGGCGCACACGGCGAGCAGGGCGCGCTCCTCCGCGTCGAGCAGGTCCCAGCTCCAGTCGACCACCGCGCGCAGGGTCTGCTGCCGGGGCAGCGCGGTGCGGGCGCCGCGGGTGAGCAGCTTGAACCGGTCGTCGAGCCGGTCGGCGACCTGACGCGGGGTCAGCGCGTTGAACCGGGCCGCGGCCAGCTCCAGGGCCAGCGGGCTGCCGTCCAGCCGGCGGCAGATCTCGGCCAGCGCCTCGGCGTCCGGGCCGGAGGTGGCCAGGTCCGGGCGCACCGCGCGGCCGCGCTCGACCAGCAGCTGCATGGCGGCGTATTCGCCGAGCCGGTCGCCGCGCTCCCCGGCCGGCGGCACCGGCAGCGGGTCCACCGGCAGCCGCACCTCGCCGGGCACCGAGAGCGGCTCCCGGCTGGTGGTCAGGATGGTGACCCGCGGGCAGCGGTCGAGCAGCAGGGTGGCCAGCTCGGCGGCCGCGTCCACCACGTGCTCGCAGTTGTCGAGCACCAGCAGCAGGGCCCGGTCGGCGATCGCGGCGGCGACCCGGGCGCGGTAGTCGCGGTGCTCGCTGAGCAGCCGGGCCCGGTCGGTCAGCACCAGCTCCCGGCCGCCGACCGCGGTGAGCACCTCGGCGGCCACCGACTCGGCGTTGACCGGGGCCAGCTCGGCGACCACCGAGCTTCCGCAGGCGTAGGCGACCGCTTTGGCCAGCGAGGTCTTGCCGGCGCCGCCGGCGCCGACCAGGGTGAGCAGGCGGGTGGTGCCGAGCCGCTCGCTGATCTCGTCGAGCAGGCGGTCCCGGCCGATCAGCCGCAGCGCGGGGGCGGCGGGCGGTCCGGAGACCAGGGCTCCCGCGGCGACGGCGACGTCGGCGAGCGCGGCCGCGTTGCGGAGGGCGGCGACGGGGGCCGGCGCGGCGGCCGGCGCCCGCTCGGCCAGCGGCAGGAGCCGGCGGCACACCGCGTCGATCCGGCGCGCCTCGTCGGCCAGGTCGGGCACCTCGGCGAACTCGGCCAGCGGCTCGGGGCCGGCCAGGGCCAGCGCCTCGCGCGCGGCGGCCGGGGTCTCCTCGGCGGCCAGCCGGTCGAACCGGATCAGGTCGACCGCGGCCGGGTCGACGGCGAGCAGGTAGCCGGTGGGCTTGGACAGCACGGCCTCGGCGCCGAGCACGCGGCGCAGCCGGGATATGAGCGCCTGCAGCGCGTTGGCGCTCGGCGCGGCGCCGTCCCAGAGCTGGTCGGCCAGGTATTCGGCGCGCCGGGGCGCGCCCGGGGTCAGCGCCAGCAGCGCGACCAGTGCGCGCAGCCGCCGCCCGGAGACCTCGACGGGCTCGCCGTCGGTCCAGGCTTCGACTCCGCGCAGCACGGACACTCGCAGGCCCGTCTTCCCCAAGCCTGTCTCGCTGCTGTGGTTCACCCGGTCATTGTCGCTCATCGGGGCCCTGCCCGGCACGGACGATCTCGGCCCGCGAACCCCGGGCGCGCCTGCGCGGCAGAGCCGCGCCATGGTGCTAAAGGGACAAGCCGGATCTGATGTGCCGTCAGCCGTTGGCTAATGTGCGCCGTTGGCGGCCGGGCCGGAGCCGGGGCCGGGCGGCTCGACGTCCTTCGGCTCCTGCTCGGCGAGGTGCTCGGCCTCCATCCGGTTCAGGTGCTTGGCCAGGTTGCGGCCGAGGAACCAGGTGGCGACGCCGATGATGCAGACGACGATGAACCCGAGCAGGCCCGGGGTGATGGAGTTGGGATCGAGCGAGACGGCAAGGCCGGTCATCGGCGCTCCTCGTCCGGGCGCACGGCGGGCTCGGCGGGGGCGCCGAGGCCGGCGGTGAACGCCCGGCAGGCTTCGTAGTCGGGCAGCAGGCCCGCGGTCCGGGCCTCGGCGAGCGACGGCGCGGCGTCGTCGCGGGTGGAGAGCTGCGGCGCGTCGGTCGGCCACGCGATGGCCAGATCGGGGTCGAGCGGGTGGATCGAGTGCTCTTTGGTCGGATTGTACGTCTCGGAGCAGACGTAGCAGAGCGTGGCGTCGTCGGTCAGCGCGGCGAATCCGTGCCCGAGCCCCTCAGACAGGTAGACCGCGCGCCGGTCGGCGTCGTCGAGCCGGACGAACTCCCAGCGGCCGAAGGTGGGCGAGCCGACCCGGATGTCGACGACCACGTCGAGCACCGCGCCGCGGACGCAGGAGACGTACTTGGCCTGGCTCGGCGGCACGTCGGCGTAGTGGATGCCGCGCACCACGTCCTGCGCGGAGACGGAGAGGTTGCCCTGGGCCAGCCGCAGCGGGTGGCCGACAGCCTCGGCCAGCTTGTCGTGCCGGTACCACTCCATGAACAGCCCGCGCGGGTCGCCGTGCTGCTCCGGGACGATCTCCCAGGCGCCCTCGATCGACAGCGCACTGATCTTCACCGCTGCTCGCCCTCCATCTCCAGCAGGTTCAGCAGATACGCACCGTAGCCGCTCTTGAGCAGCGGGTGGGCCAGCTCGCGCAGCCGCGCCGAGTCGAGGAACCCGGCCCGCCAGGCCGTCTCCTCCACACACCCTATCTTCAAGCCCTGACGCTCTTCGATGACCCGCACGTACTCGGCGGCCTGGACCATCGAGCCGAAGGTACCGGTGTCGAGCCAGGCGGTGCCGCGGTCGAGCACGGACACGGTCAACTCCCCCGCCTCCAGATAGGCGGCGTTGACCCCGGTGATCTCCAGCTCGCCGCGGGCGCTGGGCTTGAGCGCCTTGGCGATCTCGACCACCCGGTTGTCGTAGAAGTACAGGCCGGGCACGGCGTAACGCGACTTGGGCTTGGCCGGCTTCTCCTCGATGGAGACCGCGCGGCCGTGCTCGTCGAACTCGACCACGCCGTACTCGGTCGGGTTCGAGACCTGATAGGCGAAGATCAGGCCGCCCTCGATGTTGTTGTGGTCGCGCAGCTGCCGGCCGAGCCCGACGCCGTGGAAGATGTTGTCCCCGAGCACCAGGGCGACCGGCTCGTCGCCGATGAAGTCCTCGCCGAGGATGAAGGCCTGCGCCAGCCCGTCCGGCCGCTCCTGCACCGCGTAGCTCAGCTCCAGCCCGAACTGCGACCCGTCGCCGAGCAGCCGGCGGAACGCGTCCTGGTCCTCCGGTGTGGTGATGACCAGGATCTCCCGTATCCCCGACATCACCAGGGTGGACAGCGGATAGTAGATCATCGGCTTGTCGAAGACCGGCATGAGCTGCTTCGAGATGGCCTTGGTGATGGGCCAGAGCCGGGATCCGGTGCCCCCGGCGAGGATGATGCCGCGCATGGTCGGACAGCCTAACAAGCCTTCCGCGGGAGCGACCGGGGGGTAGGCCGGCTCAGCCGTCGCGCCCGGCCGGGCCGTGGTACTCGGCTCCGGGCGGCAGGTACTTCAGCTCGGTGCGGCCGGTCAGGCCGTCGCGCAGCCCGCGCAGGATCGCCGGGACGTGGCTGCGCCGCTTCGGCTCGAACGCCGCGGTGGCCGCCAGCCAGCGCGCCATGAAGAGCAGGTTGATGACGGCGAAGCCGGGCGCGCGCAGGCCGTGCTCGCGGGTGAGCACGATCCCGTTGCGGGCCACCCAGTAGTGCCGCCAGGCGGCGTAGTGCAGCACCCGGACGGTGAACGGGCCGAGCCGGTGGTCCCGGCCGTCGCCGATGGAGTGCGGCAGCAGCAGGCCGCGGTCGCGCACCACCCGCGCGCCGGTGCGCCGCAGCCGCAGGCAGAAGTCGATGTCGACGCAGTCCACGAAGAAGTCCTCGCGGAAGGCCGGGCCGGGCAGGGCGGCGAAGGCGGTGCGGCGCACGAGCATGCCCGAGGTGATGATGCTGTAGCGGTCGGCCAGCTCGCCGTGCAGCTTCGCGAAGGTCTCGTAGTGGCCGCCCTTCTCGGCGTCGACCGGGCCGGGGCCCACCGCGCCGATGCTCGCGTCGTCCAGCCGGGCGGCCAGCTGCTCGACCAGGTTCGGCGGCAGCACCGAGTCCTGGTCCAGGAACAGCACCGCCCAGGCGTCCTCGGGCAGCCCGGCCAGGCCCAGGTTGAGCGCGGCGGCCAGGCCGAGGTTGCGCCCGGAGCGCAGGACCCTGACGCGCGGGTCGTCCAGCTTGTCCGCCATCGAGGGCTGGTCGCCGGGGGTGTTGTCGGCGACGGTGACCGAGGCGCAGGAGGCCAGCGCGGACTCGACCACCGCGGCCAGCCGCCCGTCGGGCTGGTATGCGGTCACGAGGGCAAAGATCGGCCGAGTCTCCGTCGGCAGGGACTCCTCGGCGCCGGTCACGCGTTCTTCTCCTTCGGCTGCTTCTTCTGGTCCTTCAACTCACTCTTGTCCTGCATGTCCTGCATCCCCGCATAGACCGCGCCCTCAGGCAGATAGGCGGCGGTGAGCCGGCCGAAGAACCCGTCGCGCATCCCGCGCAGCAGAGCCTTGACATGCGAGGCGCGCTTCGGCCCGAAGGCCGCCGTGCGCCAGGTCCACGACAGCAGGAACAGCACGCCTTTGACGATCCAGTGCGGGTCGCGGCGCCAATTTTCACGTAACAGTGCGGCGGCGCCGCGGGCGATCCAGTAGTGGCGCCAGGCCGGGTAGTGCAGCACCTCGAACTTCAGCGGACCGAGCCGGTGCGTGCGCCGGTCGCCGAGCGCGTGCGGCAGCTTGAGCCGCTGGTCCTGCCGGATCCGCCAGCCGGCCCGCCGGGCCCGCAGGCAGAAGTCGATGTCCACGAAGTCGACGAAGAAGTCCTCCCGGAACGGGCCGGCCTGCTCGAGGCAGGCCCGGCGCACCAGCATCCCCGAGGTGATCACGTCGGTGCGGTCGGCCACGTCGGCGCGCAGCGCGGCGAGGTTGTCGTAGTCCGCCTGGCGCTCGGCGTCCCACGGGGTCGGCGCCGCGATGCCGACGGCCGGGTCGTCGAGGTGCGCGGCCAGCGCCGCGACGGTCTCGGCGGGCAGCTCCGAGTCCTGGTCGAGGAACAGGAACGCCTCGGGCCCGTCGCCGAGCTCGCGCACCGCCAGGTTGAGCGCGCCGGCCAGGCCCAGGTTCGCGCCGGGCCGCAGCACCGTCGCGCCGAGGCCGCCGACGAGGTCGGCCGCGGTGGGGCCGTCCGCTCCCGGCGGGGTGTTGTCCACCACCACGACGGCGCGGCAGGAGTCGAGCGCCGACTTGACCACCGCGGCCAGCCGCTGGTCCGGGTGGTACGCGGTGACCGACGCGCCGATCCGCATCGACGCAGTGGAGGATTGCTCCGGCATCAGGCCTTCTTCCGGCCGCTGGGCACGTACGCCCCGGCCGGCAGATACCGCGCGGTGACCCGGCCGGAGAAGCCGTCGCGCATCCCGCGCAGCATGGCGGCGAGCTGCGCGCCGCGGCCGGTCTGGAACGTCGCCGCGGACGCGAGCTTGCGGCCCAGGAAGACCCCCATCGGGAGGACGCCGAGCGGGTGCCGCTTGATGTTGTCCAGGTTGAACATCACGCCGTTGCGCGCGATCCAGTAGTGCCGCCAGGCCGGGTAGTGGATCACCAGCACCTTGACCGGGCCGATCGCGTGCTCGCGCCGGTCGCCCATCGAGTGCGGCAGCATGAGCCGGTAGTCCTGCACGATCCGGGCGCCGGACCGGCGCACGTCCACGCAGAAGGCGATGTCCACGAAGTCGTTGAACAGGTCCTCGCGGAACGGGAACCGGTCGATGTGCTCGCGGCGCACCAGCATGCCAGAGGTGATCACCGCCTCGCGGTCCGCGGTCGACTCCTGCCGCCCGGCGCCGTAGTTGTAGTGCGTCTCGTGCTGCGCGTCCCACGGGGTCGGCGCGGCGATGCCGATGGACGGGTCGGCGGCCAGCAGTCCGGCCAGCCCGCCGACCAGCCCGGCCGGCAGCACCGAGTCCTGGTCGAGCAGCAGCACCGCCTCGGTGCCGTCCGGGATGCGGCGCACCGCCTCGTTGAGCGCGCCGCCGAGGCCCAGGTTGCGGCCGATCGGGATGACCTCGATGCGCGGGTCGTCGAGCTTGCGCGCCATGCTCGGCGAGCCGTCCGGGGTGTTGTCGGCCACGATGACGCGGGCGCAGTCGGCGAGGGCGGACTCGACCACGGCGACGAGCCGTTCGTCCGGGTGGTATGCGGTCAGCAGCGCGGTGACGGTCAGTCCGGCGGCCTTGGGCGCCGTCCCGTCCCCCGCTTGAGCATTCACGTTCGCATTCACCGCCTCGGCACCGGCGTTCGCAGCGCCGACATCGGCAGCGCTCGTGCCGTCCTGGCCGGTCGGTTCGGTGGAGGTCACGGCCGGGCATTCTCCCTCGGGTAGCGGATGGCGGCGTCGGCTGAGCGTACCGGCTGTCTGCGGGCACACGCTAATATGACGCGTCTATGGACAAGGTGTCGCGCGTGGCGCGAACTGGCAGGCCACGCAAGGCGTATCGGCCCGCCGACCCCGGATCGGCCAGTTCCGGACCGACGCAGTGATGGCTTCGCGATTGCGCGCCTTCGCGGCCAGGCCGGCCGTGCTGCTGAGCATCGGCCTGGCGATCTCGGCGGTGGCCGGCTCGATCGGCTTCCAGCCGATCATCAACCGCGGCCTGGACTCGGCCGGCGTCAATGCCCTGATCGGTTTGAACACGGTGCTGACCACGGTCAGCACCGGGGTGATGGCCGGCCTCGAGCAGGAGATGACCCGGGTGGTCAGCCGGGCGCTGGCGATCGGCGCGAGCGCCGCCACGGCGATCCGGCGCCAGGTGCGGCACGCGACCTGGCTGATCGCGGCGACCCTGGTCGTGGTCGGCGCGCTCGGGCCGGTGCTGACCGAGCGCTACCTCGGCGGCGAGTGGATCCTGTTCGCCGAGCTGCTGGTCGGCCTGTTCGGCGCGCTGGCCTCGTTCCAGGTGCGCGGCACCCTCTCCGGCCGGCAGGACTTCCCGATCTACTCGCTCACCCTGGTCGTGCAGGGCATGGCGGTGCTGGTGCCGTTCGCGCTGATCTGGGTGCTGGGGCTGAGCCAGACCTGGCTGTTCGGGCTCTTCCTCGCGCTGGCGCAGGGCATGGCGGCGCTGAGCGGGCTGGCCGGACCGCTGCTGCGGCGCGGCCGCCGGGCCGGCGCCGGGACCGGGCCGACTGAGCCTGCCAAGTCCGTCGAAACCCAGTCCGTCGAAGCCCTCGAGCCGCCTGAGACCACCGCGGCCGCAGCCGACGCCGCCGCGCACCCCGAGGAGTCCCGGGGCGGCGCCAACATCGCGATGCTGACCGCCGCGACCCTCGCCAGCCAGCTGCTGTTGAACGCGGTCACGCTGCTCACCCTGGCCCGGTACGGCCACACCGGGAACAAGACCGAGACGAATCAGGTCTCCGCGATCGGCACCGCGGTCGGGGTGACCCGCCTGGGCATCCTGATCCTGCTGCCGATGCAGGCGCCGCTGCTGCCGCGGCTGACCGCGGCGGCGACGCACGGCCGCTTCACCGAGGTCCGCCGCCGGACCCGTGCGCTGGCCGGCCTCTGCGCCGTGGCCGGGCTGCTGGCGATCGCCGTGTGCTGGACGATCGGGCCGTGGGTGCTCAGGGTGTTCATGCACGCGCACGCACCGCTGTCCGGGACCTATCTGGCCGCGCTCGCCGCCGGGATCGGCTTCATGATGGTGGCCTACATCCTCCAGTCCACTCTGATCGCACTCAAACGGCACCAGGTCGTGATGGCCGCTTGGTGGATCGGAGTGGCCGCGACGCTGCCGGTCTTCCTGGCCGGCTCGTCGATCTTCGTCACCACCGCCATCGCCGGTTTCACCGGGCCGCTCGTCACGATGCTGATCATGGTCGTGGACGCCTGGCGCTCCACCCGCGGCGGAGACCGCGTCCCGGACATCGAGATCGTCGGCGGCCCGGTCGCCGGGGGAACCGACCCTACGCACATCGATGGCGAACTGCACGCCACAGGCCCACGCTAGGATGCCGCGCATGAAGATCCTGGTTACCGGCGGAGCCGGTTTCATCGGCTCGGAATACGTGCGCTCGCTGCTCACGGGGCGCCTCGACGACGGCGCCGACCACCGGGTGACCGTGTACGACAAGCTGACCTACTCGGGCAACCTGGCGAACCTCGAGCCGGTCGCCGACGACCCGCGCTACACGTTCGTGCGCGGCGACATCAACGACGCCGAACTGCTCGACGAGGTGCTGCCCGGCCACGACGCGATCGTGCACTTCGCCGCGGAGTCGCACGTGGACCGCTCGATCACCGGCGCGGCCGACTTCGTCACCACCAACGTGCTGGGCACCCAGTCGCTGATCGACGCCTCGCGGCGGGCCGGCGTCGGGCGCTTCGTGCACGTCTCGACCGACGAGGTGTACGGCTCGATCGACGAGGGCTCGTGGACCGAGGACTGGCCGCTGACCCCCAACTCGCCCTACTCGGCCGCGAAGGCCGGCTCGGACCTGCTGGTGCTGGCCGCGCACCGCACGCACGGGTTCGACGCGGTGGTCACCCGCTGCTCGAACAACTACGGGCACTACCACTTCCCGGAGAAGATGATCCCGCTGTTCGTCACCAACCTGCTGGACGGCGGCCGGGTCCCGCTCTACGGCGACGGCGGCAACGTGCGCGACTGGCTGCACGTCTCGGACCACGTGCGCGGCATCCACCTGGCGCTGACCAGGGGCCGCGCCGGCGAGGTCTACCACATCGGCGGCGGGACCGAGCTGACGAACAAGGAGCTGACGGAGCGTCTGCTCGAAGCCTGCGGCGCGGACTGGACCAGCGTGGACAACGTCGCGGACCGCAAGGGCCACGACCGGCGCTACTCGCTGGACATCGGCAAGATCCGCGCCGAGCTCGGCTACACGCCGCAGATCTCCTTCGACGAGGGCCTGGCCCGCACGGTCGCCTGGTACCGGGAGAACCGCGCCTGGTGGGAGCCGCTGAAGGCGAAGGCGGCGCTGTGACCCGGACTCCCGGCAGCGAGCGCTGGCTGGTGACCGGCGCGGCCGGAATGCTCGGCACCGAGGTCGTCGAGGCGCTCTCCGGGTCGGCGGCGGGGCCGCGCACCACCGCCCTGACGCGGGCCCAGCTGGACATCACGGACGGCGCCGCGGTCAAGGAGGCCGTCGCCGGGTTCGACGTCGTGGTCAACGCGGCCGCCTGGATCGACGTGGACGGCGCGCAGGCGCAGGAGGAGGCGGCCGCCGCGGTCAACGGCGGCGGGGTGCTCAACCTCGCCGAGGCCTGCGCCGCGGCCGGCGCCCGGCTGCTGCAGGTCTCCACCGACTACGTCTTCCCCGGCGACGCGACCGAGCCGATCCCGGAGGACGCGCCGACCGAGCCGCTGAACGCCTACGGCCGCGGCAAGCTGATCGGCGAGCAGGCCGTCACCCGGCTGCTGCCGGAGACCGGCTACGTCGTGCGCACCGCGTGGCTCTACGGCGCGCACGGCGGGAACTTCGTGCGCACCATCCTGAACGCCGCCGAGAAGCGCGAGCACCTGGACGTGGTGGACGACCAGCGCGGCCAGCCGACCTGGGCCCGGGCCCTGGCCGGGCAGCTGGTCGCGCTCGGCGGGGCGGCGCTGGCCGGCGCGGCTCCGGCAGGGTTCTACCATGGCACCTGCGCCGGCGAGACCACCTGGTTCGGCCTGGCCCGCGCGGCCTTCGAGCTGACCGGGCTCGACCCGGACCGGATCCGCCCGACCACCAGCGCGGCGTTCCCCCGCCCCGCGCCGCGGCCGGCCTACAGCGTGCTCGGACACGGCCGCTGGGCGCAGGCCGGGCTGCCGGCGCTGCCGCAGTGGCGCGCGTGTCTGGCAGAGTTCCTGGCAGCACAGTCCTGACAGCCTAACGGATCTAGGACCGAGGACCGCCGGATGACCAGCATCGACATCATGATGCCGTACTACGGTGACGTAGCCCTCATGCAGCAGGCGGTTCGCAGCGTCCTGGCGCAGAGCGATCCGGACTGGCACCTGACCGTGGTGGACGACGGCGAGGCCGCCGGGGTGCCGGAGTGGTTCGCGGCGCTGGACGAGCCGCGGGTGAGCTACGAGCGCAACCCGGTGAACCTGGGCGTCACCGGCAACTTCCAGAAGTGCGTGCACCTGGCCAAGCGGGACCGGCTGGTCATCATGGGCAGCGACGACCTGCTGCTTCCCGGCTACGTGGCCGAGGTGCGCCGGCTGGAGGCGGTGCGGCCCGGCGTCGGCCTCATCCAGCCCGGCGTCCAGGTGATCGACGGGGCCGGAGCGCCGGCCCAGGGCCTGGTCGACTCGGCGAAGCGGCGCCTCTACGCGCCGAAGGGCCCCGGCCCGCATCTGATGTCGGGTCAGGACCTGGCGATAAGCCTGCTGCGCGGCAACTGGCTCTATTTCCCTTCGCTGTGCTGGCGCACCGACGCGATCGGCTCCGCCCAATTCCGCGCGGAGCTGGCGGTCATCCAGGACCTGGCGCTGATCATCGAACTGGTGGAGAAGGGCGAGGAGCTGATCGCCGGCGGTGCGGTCTGCTTCCAGTACCGGCGGCACGCCGCGAGCGAGTCCTCGAAGCAGGCGCTGGACGGCATCCGGTTCGACGAGGCGCGCGCCTACTTCCTGCAGACCGCCGCGCATCTGGAGGCCATGGGCTGGACCGAGGCGGCGAAGGTGGCCCGGCGGCACCGCTCGGCGCGGCTGCACGCACTCACCCTGGTGCCGACCGCGCTGCGGGCCGGCCGCCGGGACTCGGCCGCGAAGCTGGTGCGCTACGCGGCCTCGCCGTCCAGCCGGGCCGAACAGTAAGCAGGCTGGCGCAGTCAGTGACCGGCGCCCGGCTCAGCGCCGGCTGAGCGCCAGCACCAGGGCGAAGAAGGCCCGGCCGAGGTAGAGCATCGCCTTGGCCGGCGACTGGCTCGGCGTGCCGGACTGGCGCTGGCGCATGGTGACCGGAATCTGCGCGACCGGGTGGTGCAGCCGGATGGTGCGCACCAGCGTCTCGACCGTGTCGCCGAGGTACTCGACCGGGTACCAGTCGGCGAACAGCTCGATCAGCTCGCGGTTGCAGGCCCGGAAGCCGGAGGTGGTGTCGGTCAGCTTCGTGCGGGCCAGCCGCGAGATGACGAACGAGAGCATCGACATCGCCCACTTGCGCGGGCCGTGCACCTCGTAGTCGCCCTCGCCGGCGAACCGCGCGCCGATCACGAGCGAGGCCTCGGACAGGCCGTCGAGCAGCTTCGGCACGTACGCCGGATCGTGCTGGCCGTCCGCGTCGACCTGGATCGCCACGTCGTAGCCGTGGTCGCGGGCGTAGCGGTAGCCGAGCCGCATCGCGCCGCCGACCCCGAGGTTGTACGGCAGGCTCAGCGCGGTGGCGCCGGCCTGCTTCGCCGCGGCGGCGGTGTCGTCCCGGGAGCCGTCGTCCACCACGAGCACGTCGACGAACGGCAGCGCGGCGCCGATCTCGCCGATCACGCCGGCGATCGAGGCGGACTCGTTCCAGGCCGGGATGATGATCAGGGTGCGCGGCACGGCGGCCGGAACCGTCGCGGCGGGTTCGGCGTGCTCGGCGCCGGTGAGCGGGGTCGTCATGAGGTCGCCCGCTCCCGCTCCCGCTGCGGCTCGCTGTCCCGCGCGGCGATGTCGTCGACCCGCAGCCGCAGCAGCGCCGTCTCCTCGGCCAGCACCCGGGTCTCGTCCTCGAGCCGGCTGACCTCCCAGCTCAGGTGCAGGCAGACCATCAGCAGGAACAGCACGGCGCTGAACAGGACCAGGCTCGCGCCGTTGGCGACGCCGAACATCCGCGAGACCGTGTTGATCCCGTGCGGGTAGAGGCCGAGGGCGAGGACCCCCACGCCCACCACTATCCACAGGACCGCGTACTTCTCCCGCAGCCGGCGCCGGCGCACGAGCTCGAAGATGAAGCCGACCAGCACCAGCGCGGTCGCACCGGTCAGGATCGTCAGATGCACCGGGGTCCTCCTCTCTAGCGCTTCCGGATTCTGCCAGAGGGCCCGGCACAGTATCGAGTCTGCACCAGGTTCGGTGCCAAATCATGACTGGCCGACTGACTATAGTGCGGGGGACGCGCGTAGAGGACGGGCCGGACGCAGTAGGGAAAGCGCTGTGGGATCTCCGCTCTGGGCAGGCCGTGACCAAACCGAAGAGGGCGGCGACCCCCCACAGGGCGAGCACGACGCGGCAGTCGCGCTCGCGGAGCAGGGCGGCGACGGCCCCGAACCCGCATCCGAACCAGCGCAGCCCGGCGTGGCGCCGGTGCCCGCCGACGGGCTGCGGCGGGACTGGCGCGTCATCGGCCTGCTGATCGTCGCCGCCTGGGTCCTGCCGGTGCTGGCCTACCTCGTGCGCGCCGACGCCCTGCTCATCGTGCTGATCGTGTGGGGCACCGGCGGCCTGCTGCGAGCCGGCGGCACCGTGCTCGACCGGCTCATGCTCACCGTCGCGCTGCTGATCGGCACCGCGATCACGGCCGGCCTGGTGTTCTCGCTGTGGCCCTTCGGCCTGAACCCGATCGCCGTCGGCGGCACCGCGCTCACGGTGCTGATCCTGCTCGGCACAGCCCTGCGCCGCCGCCCGCGCTGGCCGCGCCGGGTCCTCGGTACCGACCTGGCCCTGCTGGGCGTCATGGCCGTCGGGGCCTTCGTCGCCTACGGGCCCTCCCGGCGGCCCGGGACGGACGTGAAGCTCGCCCTGGCCGGCATCACCGGCGACCGGCTGCGGCACTTCAGCCTCTTCGACACGATCCACCGGCTCGGCGGCTACCCGTTCCTGATGCAGAACCAGGCCCGGCACGTGGTCGACCCGGCGATGCTCGTCGTCTATCCGCCCGGCATGCACTTCACCTACGCGCTGCTCGACGTCTTCATCACCTCGCGCACCTCCACGGGCAGTCCGGTCGACGAGATGATCCGCTACAACATCTACGCCAGCCTGGGCTACGGCTTCCTGGTGCTGTGCACGGCCTGGGGCGCCCGCTGGGTGGCCGGGCCGGCGATGGCCGGCTGGCGCCGCGCCTTCCTGGTCGCCGGGATCGCCGCGTTCCTGTCCGCGGGCGTGATGACCACGGTGTACTGGAACGGCTGGGACTCGCAGGTGTTCGGCATGGCCCTGCTGGTGCTGCTGGCCGCGGTGTGCCTGCGGCCGCCGACCCGGCCGCGCGAGCACATCCTGGTGGTCACCGCGCTGTGCATCGCGATCTCCATGTCGTACGAGCTCTTCGATCCGTTCGCCGCGGTCTTCGTGCTTCTCTCGCTGGTCATTTACCGCAGGCGCCTGATCCCGCACTGGCGGCTGCTGGCCGGCGCGGTGGTGGTCGCGGTCCCTGCCGCGGCGTCGTACATCTTCGCGGAATACATGCAGAACGCCCTGCAGGCCACGCAGACGCTCCTGGTCACCAGCAAGACCGAGGCGATGACGAAGGAGAGCCTGGCCGCGGTGGTCGTGCTGGCGGTGGCCGGCTTCGCGGTCGCGCGCGCCCGGCGGCGGCAGATCGCGGTCGGCGCCCTGGCCGGGTCGGTGCTGTGCGGCCTGGCCGTGGCGGCCTACTGGCTGTATCAGAAGCACTCCATCGCGGCGGGCGCGGGCAACAGCTACTACTTCGAGAAGATCGTGCAGGCCTGGGTGGTGCTCACGCTGATCGGCGTGGGCACGGCCGGGCACCTGCTGCGGCTGCCGAGGTCGGCGCCGTTCCGCATCCCGTCCCGGGGCGTCGCCGGCGCGGTGACCGGGTGCGTCGCGATCGCCGCCGCGGTCGTGCTGACCGGCAGCGTCTACTACGGCAAGCCGCAGTTCAACTACGCCGAGATGAAGCCGGGCCCGCACACCACGTGGGAGCGCGTGTGGATGAGCGGCGACCACATCAACCCGGGCACCGCGGACGTGCTCGGCTACCTGAACCAGCGCCAGATGCTCGGCGACGGTGTTCCGACGCTGGTCATCTGGAGCGCGGGCGGCCAGGATAACGTCGACGTCTCGCTTCAGCTCGCCGATCTCAACCACGCGGCCGGGCTGTACCCGGACCAGATCGGCGGCCTCGGTTCCAGCACCGGGCTGAGCAGCGCCGGCGAGTCGGGGCCGTGGACCGCCGCGGACGATGCGGCGCTCACCGCGCTCGAGAAGTCGATCGCCGCCGCCCCGGTGCCGATCCGGCTGGTCACCGCCAACGCCTCGCTGGCCGGGAAGCTCGAGCAGTGGCGCGCCGCGCACCCCGCGGTCAGGCTCTCGGTGGTGCTCGCGCCGAGCCTGCCGGGCCCGTCGGGTCTCTAGACACCTGACCGCGCTCGTCACCCACAACGGTGGCAATGCCGCCGACCGTGACAGTTCTGCACCAAAGCCCGGCCCCGAGATTGGGCGGCCCAGGCCCGGCCACCTAGACTGGCGCGGCCGGACGCGAGGCCTCCGCCCGAGCTCTGAGAAGCGAAGAAGGACGCGACGACGATGGGATCGCCAGTGCAGGCCGGCCGACCAGTCCCCAGCGAACCGGTCTCCGCGAAGCGCCCCGACGATGATGCCGAGGGGACGGGCCCGCGCGCCGCGGCGGGCACCGCCACCGAGGCCGGCCCGCCTGCCGACATCGGCGCCGAACCCGGTCCGCTGCGCCGCGACTGGCGGATGGTCGGCCTGCTGATCGTCGCGGCCTGGGTGCTGCCGGTGCTCACCAACCTGGTCCGGGCCGACGCCCTGCTCATCGTCCTGGTCGTCTGGGGCACCGGAGGCCTGCTGCGGGCCGGCGGCACCGTGCTCGACCGGCTGATGATCACCGTCGGCCTGCTGATCGGCACCGCCATCACCGCCGGGCTGCTCTTCTCGCTCTGGCCCTTCGGGCTCGACCCCGTCGCCGTCGGCGGCACCGCGCTGACCGTGCTCGTGCTCACCGGCACCGCCCTGCGCCGCCGCCCGCGCTGGCCGCACCGCGTGCTCGGCACCGACATTGCGCTCGTCGGCGCCTTCGTCGTCGGAACCTTCGTCGCGTATGGACCGCTGCGCCGCGGCGGGACGGACCTCCAGCTCGGCTACGCCGGGCTGACCGGCGACAAGCTGCGCGACTTCAACCTGTTCGACGGCATCCACCGCATCGGCGGCTACCCGTTCCTGATGCAGAATCAGGCGAAGAACGTCGTCGACCCGGGCATGCTGTTCGCCTACCCGCCCGGCATGCATTACCTCTACGCGCTGCTCGACATCTTCGTCACCTCGCGCACCGACCCGGGCAACCCGCTCAGCGAACTGATGCGGTACGAGTACTTCACCTGCTTCGGCTATGGGTTCCTGGTGCTGTCCGTCGCGTGGGGCGCGCGCTGGGTGGCCGGGCCGGTGATGGCCGGCTGGCGGCGCACCTTCCTGGTCGGCGCGATCACCTGCTTCCTGTCCGCCGGCGTGATAACCACGGCGATCTGGTGCGGCTGGGACCCGCAGATCCTCGGCATGGGCCTGCTCGCGCTGCTCGCCGCGGGCATGATGCGGCCGCCGACGCGGGCGCGCGAGCACATCCTGTTCGCCGCCGCGATGTGCGTGGCGATCGCGCTGACCTACGAGCTGTTCCTGCCGTTCGCGGCGGTGCTGGTGATCGCCTCCGGCGTCGTCTACCGCAACCGCTGGCTGCCGCACTGGCGGATGGCCGCGGTCGTCACGGTCGTCGCGGTGCCGGCCTCGCTGTCCGAGTTCGCCGTCGCGCACACCAAGGGCGGCCTGAGCGCCACCGGACAGGCGCTGGCCATAGGCTTCACCGTCCCGATGACCGACCAGAGCCTGCTGATCATCGCGGCGCTCGCGGTGGCCGGCTTCGCAGTGCGGCGGGCCCGGCGGCGGCCGAGCGCGATCACCGGGCTGCTCTCGGTGCTGGTCTGCGGCGCCGCGGTGGTGGCTTACTGGGCCTATCAGCATGAGAAGATCCACACCACCACCTACTACTTCGAGAAGACGGTGCAGGCCTGGGTGGTGATCGCGCTGGTGAGCGTGGGCACCTTCGGGCACCTGCTGCGGCTGCGGGCGCAGGGCAGCACCTCGCGCATCCCGTCCCGCGGGCTGACCGGAGCCGTGGTCGGCTGCGTCGCGATCGGCCTCGCGCTGGTCGCCACCGACAGCTACTACTACGGCAAGCCGAGCTTCGAGTACTCCGCCAAGATGAAGATCGGGGCGCACACCACCTGGGAACGGGTCTGGATGAGCGGCCTGCACATCTACCCGAACAACGAGAAGGCGCTGGCGTATCTGCACGCGAAGGGCGTGCTCGGCGACGGCGTCCCGACCCTGGTGCTGTGGGGCTCGACCGACCTCGACAACGTGAACATGTCGCTGATGCTGGCCGACTTCAACCACGACGAGGGCCAGCTCACCGACCAGGTCAACGGACTGGGGATAACGGACGAGCTGTTCAGCGTGGGCCACTACGGCGCGCCGTGGACCAAGGCGCAGAAGCAGGCGCTCGCCTCGCTGGAGAAGACCATCGCCGCCTCGCCGGTGCCGCTGCGGGTGATCGCCTCGAACGGCGCGGTGGCGCAGAAGCTGGAGCAGTGGGCGGCGCAGAACCCGCAGCATCATCTGACGGTGATCTACCTGCCGGACATGCCGGCGGACTCGGGGCCCTGATCCGGGGCTCTGATCCGGTCCGTGGCGCGGGCGGCGGCCGGATCCGCTCCCGGCCGCCGCCCGCGCCCCATCGGGTACGGGGCCTGAGTCAGACCCGGACGCCCTCGCGCACGCCCGCGAACAGGTCGTCCTCGGGCAGCGTGGTGTCCACCAGCGAGCGGGCCAGCTCGAAGTCCTCGGTCGGCCAGACCTCCCGCTGCACGTCCATCGGCACGTTGAACCAGGGACCGTCCGGGTCCACCTGCGTCGCGTGCGCTAGCAGGGCCTTGTCCCGGATCTCGAAGTACTCGCCGCACTCCACCCGGGTGGTGATCTGCCGCCCCGGCCGGCCGGTGTCGTCCCAGCGCTCGATCCACGCCGCGTACGGGGACTCCAGGCCGCGGGCCAGCATCGCCTCGTGCAGGGCCATCACCCGGTCCTTGGAGAAGGTCTGGTTGTAGTACAGCTTGAGCGGCTGCCAGACCGGCCCGGCCTCCGGATACCGGTCCGGGTCGCCGGCCGCGTCGAAGGCCTCGACCGAGATCCGGTGGCACTGGATGTGGTCCGGGTGCGGATAGCCGCCGTCCTCGTCGTACGTGGTCACCACGTGCGGGCGGAATCGGCGCATCAGCCGCACCAGCGGCTCGGCCGCGACCTTCACGTCCTGCAGCCCGAAGCAGCCCTCCGGCAGCGGCGGCAGCGGGTCGCCCTCGGGCAGGCCGGAGTCCACGAAGCCGAGCCACGCCTGGTCCACCCCCAGGATGGCGCGGGCCTCGGCCATCTCCCGGCGGCGGATCTCGGAAAGCCCCCCGGCGTACGCCGGATCATCCTTCAGCCGCGGGTTGAGCACGTCCCCGCGTTCGCCGCCGGTACACGTCACCACGAGCACCTCGGCGCCCTCGGCCAGATAGCGGACCATGGCCGCCGCGCCCTTAGACGACTCGTCGTCCGGGTGCGCGTGCACCGCCATCAGCCGCAACCGCTCCTCCACGTTCCGCTCTCCCGTCTTGCACCTCGGGCGACCCTCGCCCTCGAAACCTTGAACTCATGAGGCTCTATAGTGTCGGACGGCGCTCGGCCGCCACCAACGGCCGACCGTCGCACCGTCGGCTCACTGGTGGCAACAACCGCCGGCCGGCGCATACTTCCTCCCAGCACAGCCAGGGGGCTGAGATGACGGATGCCGTGGACCCGACCCGACCGGGCGGGCCGGACGGCCCCGGTGGCGCCGCGCGGCGGTCCACCACCGCACTGCCGCAGCAGCGCGCGGCGCTCGACGACGCGACCGTGCAGTTCCTCGCCGAGCGGGCCGAGGCGGCCGCGCAGGCGATCGCGCAGCGCGAGGCGAAGAGCGAGCCGAAGAAGCCGCCGAGCCGGCCGCAGAAGAAGCAGGAGCAGCACCAGCCCGCGCGCAACGGCGCCCAGCCGGGCGGTGCGTCGGCCTTCGACCCGGACCCGATCTCCGGGCTGCTGCGCGCCGAGACCGAGTTCACCGCGGCCGACGCGGCCCGGTACGGAGCGCCGCGGCGCGGCATGTCCAAGGCCCGGAAGATCACCCTGGCGCTGGTGGGCCTCGGCGTGCTCGGCGGCGTGGCCGGCTACATCGGATGGGAGCAGGCGAATCCGGCGATCCAGGGGACCGTGCTCAGCTACAACATCACCGGCAACTCGGTGACCGCCACCTTCGAGATCGACAAGGGCGCGAACCAGTCCGCGACCTGCGTGCTGGCCGCGTTGGACATCAAGGCGAACATCATCGGCAGCGCGACGGTCGACGTGCCGTCAGGCCGTGCGAAGAACCTAATGAGCTACACGCTCCAGGCCACCGGCACGATCAACACGGTCGAGGTCGAGTCCTGCACGATCACCGGCTGAGCCCGGCCCGCGCGGCACGCCGCTCATCCCTCGCGCAACGGCGCTGACCAGCCCGGGAGCGCACAGCGGCGCGCAGGGCGCGTGCAGTATCGACGACCGCTGCGCACGGGGCGCGACGGTTGTGTTACGGGCCCGCCTGACCTGTGGCGACGCAGCGTTTCGAGGCAGGACGCTGCCGTTTGTCGGCAGCGCTTGGTAACCTCATAGTTTCGCGGGTACCCGTTTCGACGGGATCCGTGCGCACAGGCTTACCCGTTTTCACCCCCAACAAGGAGCATCCGTGACCCAAACCAGCGACAACGCCACCTGGCTCACTCAGGAGGCGTACGACCGGTTGAGGGCCGAGCTGGAATACCTCCAGGGTCAGGGCCGTACCGACATCGCGAAGAAGATCGAGGCCGCCCGCGAGGAGGGCGACCTGCGCGAGAACGGCGGCTACCACGCCGCCAAGGAGGAGCAGGGCAAGCAGGAGGCCCGGGTGCTGCAGCTGCGCCAGCTGCTGGACCACGCCCAGGTCGGCACCGCCCCCGCGGTCAGCGGCACGGCCGCCCCCGGCATGGTGGTGAAGGTCGCCTTCGACGGCGACGACCACGACACGCTGGAGTTCCTGCTCGGCTCACGCGAGGACGCGGGCGCCTCGATCGAGGTCTACTCCCCGCAGTCCCCCCTCGGCGCCGCGATCAACGGCCGCAAGGTCGGGCAGAGCAGCGAGTACGAGCTGCCGAACGGCAGGAAGATGGCCGTCAAGCTGCTCTCGGCCGACCCCTACAAGGGCTGAGCCGCCTCGGCGCCGGCTCCGGCGCCGCGCGGCAGCACGACCCACTTCCCGAAGGTCACCCTCACACCCTCGCGCGTTCCACGTGGACGTCCCGCCAGTCTCGTCGGGCCGTCCGGTTGCGCCGTTCACGTGGAACGCGGGGCCGGAGACAGAAGCCTGCTTCGCGCGTGCGGCGCGAGCGCTCAGAGCCAGCCCTTCTCCTGCGCGATGCGCACGGCCTCGGCGCGGTTGCGGGCGCCGGTCTTCTGGATGCAGGCGGACAGGTAGTTGCGCACCGTGCCCTCGGACAGGTGCAGCTTGCCGGCGATCTCGGTGTTGACCGAGCCGTCCGAGCTGGCCTCGAGGACCTCACGCTCCCGGTCCGTCAGCGGGTTGATCCCGTCGGCCAGCGCGGCCGCGGCCAGGTCGGGGTCGATGACCCGCTCGCCGGCGACCACCCGGCGCACCGCGTCGGCCAGCTTCGCCGCGGGGGCGTCCTTGACCATGAAGGCCGAGGCGCCCGCCTCCATGGCGCGGCGCAGGAAGCCGGGCCGGCCGAAGGTGGTCAGGATCACGACCCTGACGTCGGGGTGGCAGCGGCGCAGCGCGGCCGCGGCGCCCAGGCCGTCGAGGCCGGGCATCTCGATGTCGAGCAGGGCGACGTCCACCGCCGGGCGGCGGGGCCCGGCCGGGTCGGCGGCGGCGGAGAGCCGCTCGAGCGCGGGCACCACCTCGTCCCCGCGGCCCACCTGGGCCACCACGGCGATGTCGGGCTCCAGGCCGAGCAGGGTGGCCAGCGCCTCGCGGATCATGGCCTGGTCCTCGGCCAATAGCACCCTGATCTCGGCCTGCCCCGTCCCCGCGTCCACCCGCGCAACCCTAGCCGACCGGGATGGTGGCTGAAAGCCGGAAGCCGTTCGGCTTCATGGGCGCGGCGTGCAGCGAGGCGCTGAAGGGCGCCAGCCGCTCGCGCAGCCCGGTCAGGCCGTTGCCCCACACCGGCTCGCCGCGCGGCCGGACCTGCGCGGCGCCGTCCTCGCCCTCCGCTGCCGCGGCGGTGCAGGCGCCGTCGTCGGCGACCTCGAGGGTCAGCGAGGTCTCGCCGTCGACCGTGGCCTCGATCAGGCGCGCGGTGCAGTGCGAGGCGCCGGAGTGCCGCACCACGTTGGTGACCGCCTCGCGCAGGCACCAGGCCAGCGCCGCCTCGGCCTCCGGGTCGATCCTGCCCGAGCGGAACAACAGCGCCGGGTCGTGCTCGAACTCGATGCCGGCGGCGGACAGCGCGGTGCGCGCCGAGGCCGTCTCGACCGCGAGGGTGGCGCGCCGGTAGCCGGAGACCGCCTCGCGTATGTCGGAGAGCGCGGTGCGGGACACCGTCTCGATCTCCGCGACCTGCCGGGCTGCGGCCGCGTCGTCCCGGCCGATCAGCCGGCCGGCCAGCTCCGCCTTCAGCGTGATGGTCGCCATCGAGTGGCCGGCCAGGTCGTGCAGGTCGCGGGCCAGCCGCAGCCGCTCCTGGTTGGTGGCCAGGTGCCGGACCTCCTCGCGGGCCTTCTCCAGCTCCGCGATCAGGGTCCGCATCCGCCGGATGCCGACCGGCGCCACGCAGGAGAACAGCGCGGGGAGCAGGACCCAGCCCCAGTTGTCGAACTGGACGCCGAGCGCCGTGCACTCGGCCGCCATCGCCGCGGTGGCCAGAATTCCGCCGACCAGCGCCCATTTCTGAGGGTCGTACGGAAGCACCGCGCCGCAGGCGGCCGCGACGTAGACCCACAGCGCGTACCAGTCGGAGGAGACCAGCAGCGGCATCGCCGCCGCCAGCACGGCGGCCACGATCAGCAGGTGCACGTTGCTCAGCACGGGCAGGTCGAACACGACCCGCTCCCGCAGCTGGGACCGCAGCACCATCAAGATGTAGGTGATCACGAAGACCGCGAGGCCGGCCCACGCGACCGCCTGCCGCCACGCCGCGAGGTGCTCGGTCATCGTGTTCGAAATCGGGATCAGCAGATAGACCAGCCAGACCCCGGCATAGAGCCAGCCGGCCCGGCGGGGAGTGCCGGGCCGGCCGTCGTTCTCGGCGAGCTTCGCCATGCTTCAGATCCTAGATCCCGCGTCCGGGTCCGGTCAGGAGTCGGCCCCGCCGCGGCGGTACACCGCGGAGGCGATCGCGATCGAGCCGACCAGCCAGGCGGCCAGCACCAGCCCGCCGACTGCGGAGATGGACTGGCCGGTGACCAGGTTGGTGGTCATCTGCCGGACCTGGTAGGTCGGCGTGAAGTCGGCCACCTTCTGCATCACGCCGCCGGTGATCGGGATCCACAGACCGCCGACGATGGACAGGCCGAAGTAGCAGAACAGGGTCACCATCTGCACCGTGTCGGTCGGCACGCCGTAGCCGATCGCGATGCCCAGCGCGGTGAAGGACAGCGAGGTGATCCAGATCAGCACGAAGGCCAGCAGCCACTTGTCCGCGGGCAGGTGCACGCCGGAGGCCGCGCCGACCGCGAAGACGATGACGATGGCCGGGATGATCAGCACGGTGGCCGAGACGACCTTGCCGATCACGTAGCCGTTCGGCGGCAGGGCGGTCAGCCGCAGCTGCTTGGTCCAGCCCTCCTTGCGCTCGGTCGCGATCTTCTGCGCGTTGTTGGTCATCGCGCCGCTGAGCGCGCCGAAGGTGGCCATCGAGATCAGGATGTAGGTCTTGGTGTCCACGCCGCCGAGGGTGCCCTTGCTGCTCTCACCGATCAGCAGGAACAGGATCGCCGGGTACAGGACGGTGAAGAACATGACGCGCCGATTGCGCATCGCGCGCCGCACTTCAAGGCGGGAGAGCGCCACCACGCCGGTCATCGGGCCACCTCCGGGTCCTGCACGCCGTTCGCGGCGGCGATGTTGTCGTCGTCCTGCTCGGTGATCGCGATGAAGGCCTGCTCCAGGCCCAGCGCGGTGATCTCGATCTCCTCCGGCCGGAACCCGGCGTCGAGCACCGAGTAGAAGGTCTTGTCCGAGTCCGAGCTCTGGATCTGCACCCGCTCGCCGACCACGTCCAGGGAGACCACGTTCGGCAGCAGCAGCAGCTGGTCCCGGGTGATCCCGGGCAGCCGGAACGAGATCTTCTGGAAGCCGGCCATCGCCTTGATCTCGGCCGCGGTGCCGTTCGCCAGCAGCCGGCCCTTGTTGATCACGATGATCTGGTCGGCGATCTGGTCGGCCTCCTCCAGGTAGTGCGTGGCGAAGAGGATCGTCTTGCCCCGCTCCGCCTCGGCCTTCATGGCGTTCCAGAAGTGCTGCCGGTTCTCCACGTCCATGCCGGTGGTCGGCTCGTCCAGCAGGATCATGTCGCTGTCCCCGGCGATCGCGATGGCGAAGCGCACCCGCTGGGTCTGGCCGCCGGACAGCTTGTCCGCCTTGCGGTCGGCGATGTCCTCGACGTTGGCCCGGCGCAGCAGGTCGGCGACCTCCACCGGCTTCGGGTGCAGCTGGGTCATGAGGGTCAGCAGCTCGCGCACCGTCACATCGCTGAGCAGGCCGCCGGACTGGAGCATGGCGCCGACGTTGCCGTCGATGATCGCCTGGCGCGGGCTCTTGCCGAAGACCTGCACCTCCCCGCTGGTCGGCTTGCGCAGGCCGAGCATCATGTCGATCGAGGTCGACTTGCCGGCGCCGTTCGGGCCGAGGAAGGCCACCGCGCGGCCGCGCGGAATGTCCACGGTCAGCTCGTTGACTGCTTTCACCAGGCCGTAGTGCTTTGAAACGCTGCGGAACGAGACCGCGGCCACGCCTGCTCCGCTCCCGTGTGGGTCCGTACTCATCGTCGTGTGTCGTCTCTCCTGAAGAGAACCGTCCGGGGCGGCGTACCCGTGTCCCCGCTTGATGGCTCCATCGAACCGGATCCGGGCCGGGACCGGCAGTGCGGCGCGTCGTGACACTCGCATGACAGCAGTCACGTGGGCACCGGTGACAGACGCGAACCGCGCTGCTCAGCGCCTCCTCAGCGCCTCCTCGGTGCCTGCCCGGTGCCAGCTCAGCGCCTGCTCGGTGAGACTCGCGGCACGGCGGTCAGCCGAGCAGGCCGCCGAGCAGGCCGGGGCCGGAGCTGGACGGGGCCGGCGCGGTCGGCCGGGAGCTGGGCGGCGCGGACTGGCCGCCCGACCCGGATCCGGACCCGGCGCCCGGCCCGGGGTTCGCGGACGAGCCGCCGGAGGGCGCGCCGCCGGCGGCCCCGGTGCAGGCGGAACCGGCCGCGCCCTGCTGCGGGGCGTACTGGACGTGGAAGTGCTCGACGCCGGCCTGCTGGCCGCTGCGCTGGAGGGTGCGGGTCACGTCGACCTGGAAGCCCGGCTGCCCGCATCCGGAGGTCGGCTGGACCACCGCATAGCGCTGCGATACCTGGACCTGCACCTGGTCATAGTACTTCTGGCCGAGCAGCGCGACGGTCAGCGAGCCGCTGCTGTAGTCCGCGTAGAGGTAGACCGGGTGCGAGCTCGTGTTCGTCCACTGGAGATCCGTGCCGGGCGAGACGACCGCTGCGTCGAGGCCGTCCGGATACAGCGGGACGAACGAGGCGTTCGGATGGTGCATCGTGTCGCCCATGCCGGCATTGAACGCGGCGTCGAAGACCGCGGTGGCGGCCGAGTCGACGCCGTCGGAGGGATCGACGCCGGCCTGCTGCGCCTGGCTGGTCAGGGCGAAGCCGTTGGCCGCGGTCACCGGGCCGAGGGCGGTCAGGAACGAGAACGTCTGCCCGGGCTGGACCACGCTGCCGGCCACGAGCGTGGTGGCGCGCTGGACGTTCGCCGCCCGGTTCGGTGCGGCCGGCACCGCGATGGTGCCGGTGCCGAGCACGTCGGTGACGCCGAGAGCCTGCGCCTGCTGCGTCGTAAAGGCCGGCGGCAGGTCGCCGACCGGCACCGTGGCGGCGCGCGGGGCGGACTTGGTCAGCACGCCGAGCACGGCCTGCGCCAGCGCGGCGGGCGAGAAGCCGCGGCCGTCCCGGCCCGGGACGAGCTGCGGGGTGCCGCCGGCGATGGTGAACGTGGCGTCGACCGCGGGGGTCTCCTGTGCCAGCGCGGCGGCCGGCAGGTCGGCGCGCAGCGCGGCGCCGTTGATCTCGGGGACCATCTGCCCGGAGCCGTCCGGCCCGATGGTGAGCGCGGCGCCGATCTGAGCCGGCGTCAGCACGGTGGCGACCGAGCCGACGGTCAGCGTGATCGGCGCGGCGACGGCGGGCCGGGCGATCGCGGCCAGCGCGGCCTCGAGCGCGGCCGGGGTGGCCAGCGGCTGTTGGACCTGGACCGGCAGCATGATCGGGTCGATCCGCAGGTATCCGGACTCGATCGCGGCCACGGCGCCGGAGACGCTGAAGCCGCGCCCGGTCTGCGGCGCGGTGACGACCGGGGTGGTGCCGTTGAAGGTGATCTTCCCCTCGGTCATCGGCAGGGTGTAGGCGTTCGCGAACGCGGTCAGGATGCGGGTCAGGGTGCTGCGGTCGACGCCGGCCACCGGGCCGACCTGGTAGTCGGCGCCGAACAGCGCCGGGATCACGACCGTCGGGTCGATCCGGCGCGACTCGGCCTGCGCGACCGTGGCCGCGGCGTCGAGGGAGAGCCCGGACTGCTGCGGGTCGAGGACGGCCGGGATGTCGCCGACCAGGAGGTGCAGGGGCGCGTCGACGCGCTGCGCGAGGCCGTCGGCGAGCGCGTGCTCCGCGGCCGTGGTGGACATGCCGCCGATGGAGACGCCGTCGACCACGGCGCCGCGCGGCACGGTGCCGCTGACGACGCCGCCGGCCGTGACGAGGGCGATCCCGTAGAAGGCCACGAGGACGGCGGCGACGCAGACCACTGCGGTCACGGTGCGCTTACGGCTGCCCTGCTTCGGCTTCGCCTCGCGGCTCGCGCGGGTCGCAGTCGCGGCGCCGGCGTCAGCGTCGCGGTGCTCAGGGCGCTCCGTGCTCTCAAGGCGCTCCATGAGCACGGTGTTCTCATGGTTATCGCGCCCTTGGCGCACAGGCTCGGGTGGCGCGGATGTCGCGCCGCCGGACTCCCAGGGCTCGGCGCGGGCCGGGCCCTGCCGGGATCCGGACCGGCGCGACGCCTGTGCGGGGATCGCGGACGGCGGGGCGGCGGGCTGCCGCGGGATACGGCTGATCAGCTCGGTCGGCGCTTCCGGGGCCACGGGGGCGGGCGGCGCGGTCAGCGCGGCGGCCTGCGGCCCGGACGGCAGGGCGAGCCGTTCCGGGTCCAGGTACGAGGACCGGCCGGACGAGTCGTGGAAGATCCCGCCGAGGTAGCGCAGCGCCAGCGCGTGCCGGGCCGGGTCGTGGCCGCCGACGTCCGGCGTGGCGAAGCCGGGGAACGGCGCAGGGTGCGTCGGCACGCCGTATGGGCCGCCGAAGACCGCCGGGCTGACCGCTCCGGGCACGTAGTCGGGCACGAAGTCGTATCCGGCGGCGTCGAAGCCGGACTGGTCGAGGCCGGACTCGTCGGGCTCTGCGCCGCGGCCCGCGGCGGCGTCGGCGCCGGGGTCCGCGTCGCCCCGGAACCAGTCCTCGAGCAGGCCGGTGCCGCCGGCCGGCGCGGCCCCGGCAGCCGGGCGCTCGGCGAGGGCCTGCGCGAGGTCGCCGAAGACCGCGGTCTGCTCGATGTCCGGGGCGCCGAGGCCGACGTCCGCCGGGGTCGCGGTGCTGAAGTCGAAGCCGAAGACCTGCTCCAGGGTGTCGTGGAAGGCGTCTTCGAGCAGCGCCGCGTTGGCCAGCGAGGCCTTGTCCGGCGGCAGCGTGCGGGTCAGCAGCGCCGGGGTCGGGCGCACGTCCGGCGGGACCGGCACGACCAGCGTGGCGGTGGTGAGCGCGGCCAGTTCGGAGGGCAGCGTGCTGGGCCGGGCCGGGGAGGCGACCGCCTGGGCGAACTGCGCGACCGGGCTCCCGTCGGACGCCTGCGAATCCGGGTCCTTGCTCACGTTCTCCCAGGCGGCGCGGGAGCGCAGCGTGGTGGCCGACAGCGGCGGCGAGTCCGGCAGCTTGATCCGCAGCCGGGCGGTCGCCTCCGCGTCGGTGGCGACGCGCACCCGGCCCAGCTGGCGGGGGACGCCGCCGGCGCCCGGCTCGGTCAGCAGGCCGGCCAGCGGGCCGGGCGTCGCCGGACCCTGATCCGCCGGCTCGGCGGGCTCGGCGTCCGGGTCCGAGTACGCGGGCAGCGGGGGGAAGTCGAACAGGTCCGTCGAGCCGGATCGCGCCGATTGGCCGGCGCCGGAGTAGTCGTAGTCGGTGGCCGGATACGAGCCGGTCGGATACGAGCCGGCCGGGAATTCCGCGGCGGGGTCGGCGGGACCGCTCGCGCCGCCCGGCAGCCTGGCGGATCCGGCGCCGAGGTAGTCGTCGCCGTAGTCGTACTGCGGCGCCTGATATGCGCCGCTCGCCGCCGGATCCGGCAGCGGGCCGGGCTCCCGTTCGTCAATCGACTCGCTCACAGCGCCGGCCCCGGCCTTCCACCTCGCAGGTTATGCGCCCGGGCGGCCGAAAGCAGCCGATCACGGACGGTATCCACGGCTTCACCATACTGTGATCATCTGGCGCCCGAAGGCGGTTCGGCGAGGTTTCGCCGGTGCGAGTGCACTTGCCGCCGCACTCGCCCGGCGGCCCGGGCCGCGCGCGGCGGGGATCGGCGCGCGGCGCACTCGGATCGCGCGCGCGGCCCGGCGCACCGGCGGCGCGCCGCACGACCGGCGCGTTCCGGCCGACTTTATGGCAGCTACTTTATATACCAGCCACGAGTCACTGGCCGGCCCGGCGCGGCTGAAACGGCGTCAGATACGACCGTGCGCAGCGGGACCGCGCGGCGAAGTTCACACTTTCGGGTGAGACAAACCGGGCGCGCCGGAGCGCTGTTTGATCCGCGCGGTCAACGACGCCGCCCACGCCCGGTAGATGCCCACGGTGACCAGGAGCATCCCGCCGAGCAGGTAGCCGATCGAGCGCCAGTCGTTGACCAGGATGATGTCGCCCTTCTGCCGCAGCGTGGGCGGCGGTCCGAGGTAGGTCAGCCAGAGCAGGGCGAGCAGCCAGCCCGCGCCGGCGCAGGCCGAGACGCTCAGCCGGCTCGGCACGGCCTTGTCCGGGCGCGCGGGCGCGCCGTCGAGCAGGCCCTCGGCCAGCAGCATCAGGGCGATGACGGCGCCGAGGGACAGCAGCAGCCCGATCGGCCAGGGCACGCCGCCGAGGGTCGCGTTGACTCGGTGCTCGAACGAGCCGATCACGCCTACCGCCACGCCGATACATAAGGCGACCAGCGACAGCGCCACCCGGACGATCTTGAGTCCCATGGGTGCCATTGTCCCCTGCTGCGGTATTGCCCCTTGCGGTCGCGGTGGCTTATCAGCTGCCGTCGCACCCGCAGCTACGTCCACAGTTACGTCCGCAGTCATGTCCGCACCGCCGTCTGACGGCACGTCACTGGCTGCTGCCATGCCGCTGCTTGAGGCCGCGTCTTTGCCTGATGCCATGTCACAGTCCCGCGAAAAGGTCGTCTTCGAGCTCGCCGGACGCTGACGGCGCCGACTCGCCCTGCTCGGAAGATTGGCACAGCGGGTAACGCAGGGTGTAGCACTCGGTGCCGCTGACCGGCCAGCCGAGGCCGTTGGACAGCGCGTAGAAGGCACCGCCGGGCGTGGTCCGCACGAAGACCTGGGTCGCGTGCGCCCGCATCGCGGCGATCTTGCGGTCAGCGTAGTCCTCGGCCCAGATCCGCGTGGTCACGGTCGCGTCGGGGGCGGCGAACGGGACCTCGTCGACGGATCCGGCAACGCTGAACCCTGTCTCGGCGGCGTGCTCGCGCATCCGGTCGAGCCCGGCCTCGACAACGGAGCGCGGCGTGGTGTGCCAGTAGACCTTCGCGACCGCGTGCGGCTCGACCTGAGCGTCAGCGGCCAGCTGCACGGCTCGCATCGCGACCCGGTGGGCCTGTATGTGGTCCGGATGCCCGTATCCGCCGAAATCGTTGTAGGTGACCAGAACCTGGGGCCGCACCTCCCGGATGATCTCGGCCAGCAGCGACGCCGCCTCATCCACGTCGGCCTTCCAGAAGGCGTCGGGTCGCTCGTTCGAGGGCGTGCCCATCATCCCGGAGTCGTGATAGCGGCCAGCGCCACCGAGAAAGCGCTGGTCGGCGACGCCGAGCTCCTTCATCGCCGCGGCCAGCTCGGTCGCGCGGTAGGGGCCGAGCCGGTCCTGCCGGTCCCAGGCCAGGTCCGCCAAACCCGACACGATGATCTCGCCGTACTCGCCGAGCGTGCAGGTGACGAGGGTGACGCGGGCCCCTTCGGCGGCGTATTTCGCCATCGTCGCGCCGTTGCCTATCGACTCGTCGTCGGGATGCGCGTGGACGAACAGGACCGACCTGCCGGAGGCGCCGGACGCGCCGGAGGAGGAGGCCCGCGGGACGGTGCGGGCGTCGTTCCGCGGTGCAGATGATTCACGGATCACAGACCAAAGCGTACGTTGCGTAGTCCTCAAGAAGTCCGCTTCGATGTCCTCCCACGCACGCCACGCTTGGTATTCACTCGACAGCGAGGAGTCCGCCCCGGCACGGCGTTCCTGCAGCCGCAGGGCCGCCGGCCGCGGCGGACCGGGGAAGGAAGCATCAGGCCAGATGACTGACACCCTTTCAGCCGGACCCGACGCGGCGTGCGGCTCTCGCGGCGAGGGCGGCGGCGCGCGGCCGGCGGGCGGTTCGGCGCAGTCCGAGCCGGGATCCGACTCGGACCCGGACGGGTCCTCCGGCCCGGCCCGCGCGGATCGTCACGACCCTTCCGCCGGGCCGCCGGCGCCCCTCGGGGACGCGCTGCGCCCGGAAGCCGAAGCGGCAGAAAAGTCGGAGCAGTCCGAGCAGACCGAGCAGCCGACCCCCAGCCCGGTCACCCCGCGCGAGGCGGCGGTCTGGTACGCGGACGTGCTGGGCTGGCCGGTCACCCCGGCCGCGGGCCGGGTCGGCGAACCCGCAGCGTCGTCGCAGGCCGCGCAACCAAAATCAAGACCAGCACAGGCAGCACAGGCAGCACAGGTATCGGCTCAGACGTCTGACTCAACCGGCGCCCTAGCGTCGATCCTCTCCCCCGGCCCCTGGCTCTGGGCGGCTTCGGCCGCCCCGCGGCTCGTGGAAGCGGTCTGGCAGCGCTGCCCGGACGCGCCGATCCTCGCGGTGCTCGGCCGCGCGGTGCCCGGCGCCGCCGGCCTCGGCGCCGTGGACGTGCCGGCACTGGTCGGCGCGGCCGCGCTGGAGCGGCTCGGCCGGGTGCCCGGCGCGGCCGGCCCGGTGGCCGACGGCCACGGCCGGATCCTGTTCCTGGTCGACCTCGGGCCGGACGGCGGCGGCGACTGCCCCCTCGAACGCTGGCGCGAGGCCGGGGTGGACCTGTGGATCCGCGGCCCCGGCGAGTTCTGCCCGCTGCCGACGCCGGGCGCGCGCGGGCCGAAGTCGGTCGTCTGGGCCGTCCCGCCGGATCCGGATCGGGCCGCGCTGCCCGCCGCGCGCGTGGTGACCGAGGTACTGGACCGCGCCGTGCGCGACGCCTATCCGGCGCTGTGGAACGCCACCACAGTGGATTGAGACCCATGGTTCGCCCGTGACGTTGACGTTCTTCCGGAGATCGCGTGGACCGATCTGCGGCGGTTGACTAGGCTGATCGCGTGGCGCTCGCGGTCGGGATGGATCTGAATGGGCGATACCGGCTGGAGCAGCCGCTGAGTCGTGGGCTCGCCGAACTGTGGCGGGCGACGGACCAGGCGCTTAGCCGGCCGGTCGCGGTCAAGGTGATGCCGGCGCTGGCGGCCGAGGCGGTCGCGGCCGGACGGCAGGCGGCGCAGGCCGCTGCGATGCTCCAGCATCCCTCGATCACGACGGTGCACGACATCGGCGAGGACGACGGCCGGCTGTTCGCGGTGACGGAGCTGCTGGCGGGCCGGGACCTCGGGACGGTCATGCGCGAATCCGCCGCAGAACTGACGCCGGATCGGGCGGCGGCCATCGGGTCGCGCATCGCCGAGGCGCTGGCCGAGGCGCACTCCCACAGCATCGTGCACCAGGGCCTGAAGCCCTCGAACGTGGTGCTGCTCGCCGGAGACCTGGTGAAGGTCTGCGACTTCGGCACGGCCCCGATCGTCCTGGCCGCCGCGGACTCGCTCGGGGCGATGGCCGGATCGCCCGCCTTCATGGCGCCGGAGCAGTTCTCCGGCGGGGCGGATCACCGGGCCGACCTCTATGCGCTCGGCTGCGTCCTCCACGCGCTGGCGACCGGAAGCCCGCCGTTCGGCGCGGACCGGCCGTGGCCAGAGCTGATGTATCAGCAGGTGAACGCCGAGCCCGCCGATCCCCGGACCGGCAGGGCGGATCTGCCCGCGGAGCTCGCCGAGCTAATCCGCTCGCTGCTGGCCAAGGATCCCGCGCAGCGCCCGCAGAGCGCCGCCGACGTCGCGAAGCGGCTCAGCGCGATCTTCCCGGCCGCGAACAGCGACGCGGCCGCGGCGCAGTGGGCGCTGCCCGGCGGCGAGCCGCTGCCGACCGTCGCGGCGACGGTCGTCGTCCCGGCCGCGCCTGCGCCGCCGGTTCCGGCTCCCGCTTCAACGCCGGTTCCGGCGCCGGTCCCGGCTCCGTCCGAGCCTTCTGAACCCTCTGAGTCCGCTGAGCCCTCAGAGCCCTCAGAGCAGCGGGCCCAGCCTGAGCCCGCGTCAGCTGAACCGGCGCCGGCCGACCAACCCCCGCCCTCGCCAGTCGACGCAGTGCCCTACGACCTGTTCCCCGCACCGGTGCCCGCGTACCCACAGGCTCCCCGCACCGCATCGATCGGGCCTGGCCGGGCAGTGGAGCTGATGCAGCGCGCCGCGAGGTCGGTCGGCCGGATCGTGGACAGCGAGCAGACCCTCGCGGCACTGTGCGCGGTGATCCAGACCTTCGCCGCGGTCGAGCCGAACCAGGCTCAAGCCCTGTTCGACAGCATCGAGATCTCCCCGGTCCCGCACTACGACGCCGGCGGCGACGCACAGGTCGCCCGGCTGCTCGCGGCTCTGGCCACCGGGATGCGGCTGATCAACTCCGGCGCCGCTCCCGGCATGCTCAACGAGGCCGCCGGCTTCGCCCGGGGCAAGTCGCTCACCCCGCACGCCGCGGCGCTCGCGCTGAGCGCCGTCGCCGCGCCGATGCTTTGGTACGACCGCAACAGCTCCCGCGACCTGCTGACGCGCGCCGAGCGGCAGCTCTCGAAGATCCCGCCGGGTCCCGCCCTGGACGAGGCGATCAAGGCGGTCGCGATCCCTTTCGCGTCGATCGACCCCGGGTTCGCCGGTCAGATCGCGTTCCGCATCGTCGATCCCGCGCTCGCCGTCTCCGCGCACGTCCGGATCGCCGACCGGGTCCGGCAGGTGCCGGCCCACGCGGTCCCGTTCCTCAACGGCGCGCAGCAGCGACTCGGCGGGATCACCGATCCGCGAGTGCGCGAGGCGCGGGCGGCGGACGTCGCGGTGCGGCTCGCCGGCCTCGACTTCAGCCGCGCCCAGCAACTCCTGCCCGGCGCCGACGAGGACCGCAACCGGCTGCACAGCGCCAGGGTGCTGACCGCCCTGGCCACCGCGAGTCGCGGTTGGGACCCCGTGCTCGCGGCGACATACGTGGACTCCGCGGTGCGTGAGGCCGTGGCGACCGTGGACGACATCGACCGCTCTCGCGCGCACGCCGGCATCGGCGCCGCCTTGGCCACGACCTCTCCGGACCGCGCCAGGGGCCTGCTCTCCGAGGCGCACCGGGCGTTGAAGGACGTCGCGGACCCGCGCCGCCGGGCATACGCGCTCTGCCATCTGGTGGCCTGCGGCCTCGGCGTACAGCCGGACGACGGGTGGAACGCCGGCGCCGAGTCGTGAGCCGTCGCAGCGCATCGACGGCCTGCGCCTGACTGACGCTCAGGCGGTCGCGCGACGGCGTAGACCCGGCTGCGCATACGATGCTCACCGTGAACGACGAGATCTCCTTCCCTCGGCAGTACGCACGCACACAGCGGTTCACTCTCGGCACACCACGCGCGTTCTCCCTGGCCCCGGATCGCTCGCGGATCGCGTTCCTGCGCACCAAGACCGGCGCCGACCGGGCCACCTGCCTGTGGACCGTGCATCCGGCGACCGGCGCCGAGCGGCTGGTGGCGGACCCGGTGGACCTGCTGGCCGGCACCGCGGCGGAGGAGCTGACCGCCGAGGAGAAGGCGCGCCGCGAGCGCTCGCGGCAGGGCGCGGCGGGCATCGTCGACTTCGCGGCCGACCGGGCCGTCCGGCTGGCCGCCTTCACCCTGTCCGGCCGCCTGTTCACCGCCGACCTGGAGTCCGGCGAGGTGCGCGAACTGCCCGCGGCGGGGCCGGTCATCGATCCGCGGCCGAACCCGGCCGGCACGCACGTGGCGTACCTGTCCGGCGGCTCGCTGCGCGTCATCGGCGCCGACGGCGCGGACGACCGGGCGCTGGCCGAGCCGGACGGCGAGAACGTCGGCTACGGCGCGGCGGACTTCGTCGCCGCCGAGGAGCTCGACCGGCACCGCGGGTACTGGTGGTCGCCGGACGGCCGCGAACTGCTCGCCGCCCGGGTCGACGACTCGCCGGTGGCGCGCTGGCACATCTCCGACCCGGCGCAGCCGGACCAGCCGCCCCGCGCGGTCGGCTATCCGGCTGCCGGCACCGCGAACGCGCTGGTGAGCCTGGTCCGGCTGGGCCTCGACGGCAGCCGCGCGCCGGTGCTCTGGGACACCTCCGGGTTCGAATACCTGGCCACCGTCTCGTGGTCCGAGGACGGCCCGGCCCTGCTCGGCGTGCTGTCCCGGGACCAGCGCTCGGCCCGGGTGCTCGCGGTGCAGCCGGACGGCTCGACCGCGCTGCTGGCCGAGGAGCGGGACGAGTCCTGGACCGAGTTCTCCCCCGGCGCCCCGGCCTGGTCGCCGGCCGACCAGTCCACCGGGCGCACCGCGCGGCTGGTCCGGATCGCGCCGCGCGGCGCGGCCTATCGGCTGATCGCCGACGACAGGGTACTGACTCCGGACGACGTGCAGGTGCGGGCCCTGCTCGGCTTCGAGGCGGGCTTCGCCTACCTCTCGGCCTCGTTCGCCGATCCGACCCGGATCGAGATCGTCCGGGTGCCGCTGGACGGCCCGGAGGAGGGCGCCGCGGCGCAGCCCGAGCGGTTCGGCCCGGCCGACGGGGTGAGCACCGCCGCGCTCGGCGGCGGGCTGGCGGTCACCGTCGCCGCGAACCTGGCCGAGCCGAACCGGCGGGTCGCGGTCGTGGGCCTGGACGACGGCAAGCCGCTGTGCGAGCTGACCGTCGCCAGCGAGATCCCGAAGCTCACCGCGCGCCCGCAGGAACTGGTGCTCGGCGAGCGCGGCCTGCGCGCCGTGCTGCTGCTGCCGGCCGGACACACGCCGGGCGCGAAGCTGCCGGTCCTGCTCGACCCCTACGGCGGTCCGCACGCGCAGATGGTGCTCGGCGCGCACAACGGGTTCCTGCAGAGCCAGTGGTTCGCCGACCAGGGCTTCGCCGTGCTCGTCGCGGACGGCCGGGGCACCCCGGGGCGCGGCCCGGCATGGGATCGCGCGGTGCTGCACGACTTCGCCGGGGCCACCCTGGACGACCAGGTCGACGCCCTGCACGCGGCCGCCGAGCGCTTCCCCGACCTCGACCTGGACCGGGTCGGCATCCGCGGCTGGTCCTACGGCGGCTACCTCTCGGCGCTGGCGGTGCTCAAGCGGCCGGACGTGTTCCACGCGGCGGTCGTCGGCGCCCCGGTCACTGACTGGCGGCTCTACGACACCGGATACACCGAGCGGTACCTCGGCCATCCGGACCAAGACGGCGCCGTCTACAACGCCAACTCGCTGTTCCCCGACGCCGGCGAAGGCGCGTGGCAGTGGGCCGAGCCGCACCGCCCGATGATGCTGATCCACGGCCTTTCGGATGACAACGTCGTGGTGGCACACACGCTGCGGCTCTCCTCGGCGCTGCTGGCCGCGGGTAGGCCGCACGAGGTACTCCCCTTGAGCGGGGTCACCCACATGACTCCGGCCGAGGTGGTGGCCGAGAACCTAATGCTCCTTCAGGTCGACTTCCTGCACCGCGCACTGCGCCGGGGCTGATCCAGGCGGATGTGACCTAAAAGTGACAACCGGAACGGGCGCGGAGCGTCTGGAGGGCTTGCGGGGGTTACGCCCGCCGCTCGACCTCCGGGAGGGAACGGCTCCATGGCAACCAGCGCTCGCCCACAGGCGGCACGATGAGCGTCGCCGCCCCCTCATATCCCGGTGCCTCCCATGGCGCAGCCATCCCTGGCTCGGTACGGCACCCGGGTGGCGGCATGGGTGAGCGCAGCGACTGGAGCACGTCGGCGCAGCAGCTGCCGGACTCGTCGCTCGGCGGCCGGTCGGTCAAGCGCCGCCAGTCGGACATCGACGCGCTGGCCGCCGAGCTGTTCTCAGCGCACTACAGCCGGCTGGCCGGCTGGGCGCGCAAGCTCCTGGACGACGACGACACCGCACACGAGATAGCCATGGAGGCCTTCACCCGTCTGCTCGGCAAGCTGCGCAAGGTGGACGACCCGGTCGGCTACCTCTATGTCATCGCCGCCAACCTGGTGCGCGACCACTGGCGCAAGACCCGGCGCGAGCGCGAGGTCGTGCGGCTGGCCAAGCAGGCCAGCGCGCAGGAGGCCACGGTGAGCTCTGGCGCCGGCGAGGCCGACCTGCGCAGCCTGGTCGAGTCGCTGCCGGAGCGGCTGCGCACGACCGTGCTGCTCTACTACTACGCGGGGTTCCCGCTCGCCGACGTGGCCCGGCTCACCGACCGTCCGGTGGGCACCGTGAAGAGCGACTTGTTCCATGCGCGGGCAGTGCTGCGGCAGGCTTTGGACGGAACGCGATGAGCGACAGAGAGCACGAGGGACAGCACCCGGGGCGCCGCGACGGCGCGGATCCCGGCGACCAGTACTACGACCCGCTGAGCGAGAGCCTCGACTCCACCGCGGACGGCGGCGATCCGCTGGTCGACCGCCGGCTGCGCGGCCTGATCGGACCGATCGCGCCGATGAACGCGCCGGTCCACGGCTTCGACCGGGTGATGATGCGGGTCCGCCGGCGCCGGGCCCGGGCCGCCGCGCTGCGGGCCGGGGGCGCGCTGATGGCAACCGCCGCCGTGATCAGCTGCGTTTTCATCGGCATCCGCATCGGCGAGGGGACCACGGTCCCGAGCGCCGCGTGCGGATCGAGTCAGACCGGCGACTGCGCCACCAGCGGCAGCAGCGGGGCCGGACTGACTCGCACCGGTACGGCGTCAGCCCAACCGTCGGGGGCGCCTGGCACGGCGCAGCCGGCAGCCACGCCGACGGCCACCGCGTCCGGCGGGAACGGGGCGCTGCACGAGTGCACCACGACGGATCTGAAGGCCGCCGTCTCGGTCGTGGCGAACTCGCAGGGCGCCGGCAACGAGGAGCTCAACATCGCCCTGACGAACCAGTCCTCGCAGCAGTGCGCCGTCTACGGCTACCCCGGCCTCAAGCTCGAGGACATGAACCAGTCGCAGCAGGCCACGACCGTGCAGCGGACCACCTACGCGGTGCAGGCGGTGGAGCTCGTCCCGAACGGCGGCCAGGCGGCGACCACCGTCAGGTTCGACATGGACGTGCCCGGCACCGGGGACGCCACCTCCGGGCCCTGCCAGCCGGAGACCTACTTCCTGGAGATCACCCCGCCGAACCAGACCACGCAGTTGGTCGCCGAGATCAGCGGCGGGCCGGTCACGGTCTGCCAGAACGGGACGCTGCAGGCCTACCCGTTCGTCGCGGGATCGACCGGGCCGGGCCAGTAGCGGGAATCCGTTCGGACGCCCGTCCGGACCGCCCGGGTGGCAGGCTCCTGGCCGCCGCCCAAAACTGAAGACGCACTGCGCAGGACACAGCGGTCCGCCTTTCGCCGGAAGCTTTGTCGGATCGTGACAACCCGGACGTCGGCCCGACGTCTTTATGGGTAGCTGTGATCCACAGCTAACGCATTGGAGTCCAGGGGGAGAGGAAGAGGGACGATTATGCATCGGAAGACCGAGTACAGCATCGGGGTCGCCTTGGGCGCCGCAGCGCTCGTCATCGGGGTGGCGGCCGGCTGCGCGTCGAACGGCTCGGGGGGGAAGTCGCCCACGGCGGGCGGGAGCACGACAGGGAGCCCGCTGCCCTCACAGTCCGTCAGCGTGGTGACGCTGCCTGCGGCGGCGTCGTCGAGCGCGACCGCCGGGGCGACCGACGTGGCCGCCGGGACGCCGTCGAAGTGCTCGACCAACGACCTGTCCGGCTACGTCTCGATCGTGCCCAACTCGGCCGGGATGGGCAACGAGCTGATGAACGTCAAGCTCACCAACACCTCGGGCCACACCTGCACGATCTACGGCTATCCGGGCTTCCAGCTCGAGGACAAGAACCAGAGCAACCTGCCGACCAACGTGGTGCGCACGAGCGGGACCGAGCAGACGATCACCGTGCCGAACGGCGACTCGGCCGCGACCACGGTGCGGTTCGACTTCGACGTGCCCGGCGCCGGCGACAACCCCACCGGGCCGTGCCAGCCCGAGTCCTACTACACCCAGATCACGCCGCCGGACCAGACCACGCAGCTGGTCGCGCAGATCCAGGGCGGCCCGGTCACCGTCTGCCAGAGCGGCGAGATGCAGGTGCTGCCGTTCGTCTCCGGCCCCACCGGCCCGAACCAGTAACCGACGCAGACCGGTCAGCTGCGATCTGATCCGCCGACCGACGACCCAGCCGCACCCCCAGACCCACGCAACCACACTCGCGGGGTCCGGGGGCTCGGCCCCCGAAATGTCATTGCCCGCCGCGAGAGCGGCGGGCCGCGGCGCGGGCCCGCTCCTGGGCCGAGAGCACCAACTTGCGGATGCGCACCGCGTCCGGCGTCACCTCGACGCACTCGTCCTCGCGGCAGAACTCCAGGCACTGCTCCAGCGAGAGCTTGCGCGGCGGCACGATCTTCTCGGTCTCGTCCGCGTTGGACGAGCGCATGTTCGTGAGCTTCTTCTCCTTGGTGATGTTCACGTCCATGTCGTCGGAGCGCGAGTTCTCCCCGACGATCATGCCCTCGTACACCTCGGTGGTCGGCTCGACGAACAGCGAGCCGCGCTCCTGCAGGTTCGTCATGGCGAACGGGGTGACCACCCCGGCCCGGTCGGAGACCAGCGAGCCGGAGCCGCGGGTGCGCAGCTCGCCGACCCAGGGCTCGTAGCCCTCGAAGGTGTGGTTGGCGATGCCCGTGCCGCGGGTCTCGGTGAGGAACTCGGTGCGGAAGCCGATCAGCCCGCGGGACGGCACCAGGAACTCCATCCGGATCCAGCCGGTGCCGTGGTTGGTCATCGTCTCCATGCGCCCCTTGCGCACGGCGAGCAGCTGGGTGATCGTGCCCAGGTACTCCTCCGGCGAGTCGATGGTCAGCCGCTCGACCGGCTCGTGCACCCGGCCGTCGATCGTGCGGGTGACCACCTGCGGCTTGCCGACGGTCAGCTCGAACCGCTCCCGGCGCATCATCTCCACCAGGATGGCCAGGGCCAACTCGCCGCGGCCCTGCACCTCCCAGGTGTCCGGCCGGTCGGTCGGCAGCACCTTGATGGAGACGTTGCCGACAAGCTCGCGCTCCAGCCGGTCCTTCACCATCCGCGCGGTGACCCTGGCCCCCTTGGACCGGCCGACCAGCGGCGAGGTGTTGGTGCCGATGGTCATCGAGATGGCCGGCTCGTCCACGGTGATCAGCGGCAGCGGGCGCGGGTCGTCCGGGTCGGCCAGCGTCTCGCCGATCATGATGTCCGGGATGCCGGCGATGGCGATGATGTCGCCCGGGCCGGCCTGCTCGGCCGGCTTGCGCTCCAGCGCCTCGGTCATCAGCAGCTCGGTGATCTTCACCCGCTCGGTGCTGCCGTCCCGCTTGATCCAGGCGACCTGCTGGCCCTTCCGGATGACGCCCTGGTGCACCCGGCACAGCGCGATGCGGCCGAGGAAGTTCGAGGCGTCCAGGTTCGTCACGTGGGCCTGGAGCGGCGCGCCCTCGGCGTAGACCGGGGCCGGGATGGTCTCCAGGATGGTCCTGAACAGCGGCTGCAGGTTGGGGCTGTCCGGCACGCTGCCGTTGGCCGGGCGCTCGAGCGAGGCCTTGCCGTCGCGGGCGCAGGCATAGACGATCGGGAACTCGATCTGGTCCTCGGTCGCGTCGAGGTCCATGAACAACTCGTAGGCCTCGTCGACCACCTCGGCGATGCGCGCGTCCGGCCGGTCGGTCTTGTTGATGACCAGGATCACCGGAAGCTTCGCGGACAGCGCCTTGCGCAGCACGAACCGGGTCTGCGGCAGCGGCCCCTCCGAGGCGTCCACCAGCAGCACCACGCCGTCCACCATGGACAGGCCGCGCTCCACCTCGCCGCCGAAGTCGGCGTGGCCGGGCGTGTCGATGATGTTGATCACCGTGTCACTACCGTCCGGGGACTTGTAGTGGACAGCGGTGTTCTTCGCGAGGATCGTGATGCCCTTCTCCCGCTCGAGGTCGTTCGAGTCCATGACCCGCTCGTCCACGTGCTGGTTGGAGCGGAACGCGCCCGCCTGCCACAGCATGGCGTCCACCAGCGTGGTCTTGCCGTGGTCGACGTGGGCCACGATCGCCACATTGCGGATGTCGTTGCGCGTAGGCATACCGGTCGTGTCGCTTTCTCGGGTCGTCAGGAGGTTGGGCGGCGGGTGCATCGATGAGCTGATTGACGCTCATGCCGGACTTCGTCGGCCGGCGCACCCGAAGCGCCCCCCTCCATGGTAGGGGGCGCGGCGCCTTCCGATGGACCGCGCGATCCGCCGGGCGCATCCCCGGCAGGTGCTAATTCCCCGGTCAGGGTCTATGGTTGCGGCCACTGAGACGCGGCGGGAAGCTGCTGAAGCCACGGGAGAGTCCGTCAATGTCGATACCCCAGACGCCCGGATCGCCCTACGGATATCCGCCGCCCGGGCCGCCCCAGCCGCCCGCGGTACCCGGCGACCTGACGGCGACGAAGCCGACAGCCCTTCAGCGCACGCTCGGCATAGTGATGCTCATCGCATTCGTCGGGGGTCTCTACGGGCTCATCATCACCGGCCGCTCTCTCGAGGTGCTGGCGGTACTCGGGGCGATATATGTAGGAGCGCTGTTGACCGGTGCGCTGAACTACGCGTCCGCGCGGATATTCGGGCGTCGGATCGTCGCGGTGCGCTGGGCCGGCTTCGGGCGGCAGGTGCGCTACCGCGTCAACGGCAAGCAGCTGATCTGCTGGAACGCCGTCCCGTTCTTCATCTCGGTGCGCGTGGTGGAGACGGAGCGGAGCCTGGGCCGCGGGCGGCAGGGCACCCGGCTGGCCATGGTCCTGGTCTGGATCGCGCTCGCAGCCGCCGGACTGCTCCTGGCCTTCGACCCGGGCTCGGTGTACTTCGCCGCCATGGTGCTCTTCGTCCTCGGGCTCGCCGCCTGGTCTCCTGACCTGGCGACAGGTTTGCGCGGCCCGGCGAGGCTGCTTGCCCGCCTCGACCGGCGCAACGCTCCGGCCCTCGCCGATCCGCTCCGGGTCGCCGCGCTCAATGCGGCGATCGATGCGCAGTTCGGCGACTTCGAGTCCGCACAGGCCGCCCTGGCCCGGCTCGATGCGGAGCCCGAGGGCGCGGAGGCGGCGGCGCTGCTGCGGATCGACATCGCCTCGGCGGCCTGCGACTTCGAGGCGGCGCTGGTACTGCCCTGGCCGCCGGCCGCCCCGGGTGCGCCCGCGCACGTCGCCAAGCTGCGCGCGGCGATGATCGCGACCCGGCGGGCCCGGCTGATCCTGCTCGCCGCGCAGCGCAGGCCAGAGACGATGCCTTACGCGTTCGCCGAAGCTAGCGCGCTGTTCACGTCGGTGCCGCGGACCGAGACGGTGGCGCACGGGGGCGCCGAGGTGCGCACGTTGCTGAGCCTGGCGACCGGGAATCCGAAGCGGGCGCGGGGCGCCAACACCGCCGCGCGCGGTTCGGCGAACACGCCGGTGGCCGTCGCCGACGCGCTCTGCGACAGGGCCCTGATCGAAGCCGCCACCGGGGACGTCCGGGGCCGCGGTCGCAAGGCGCTGGTTCATGCTGCGCAGGTGGCGCCTTGGTATCAGCGGTTGGCGACGGTGCACGGCATGATCAGCCAGGGAATGATCAACACAGCGCCGATGCCGATGCAGGGCGTCCCGATGGGCGCGCCGGTCTATCCGCCGCCTGCGCAGCAGGAGCCGCCGATGCCCACTGACCCTTGGGCCGCTCCCCCGGCATAGCTTCGTCGCTATCGACCGCGTGGCGCGTACATAATCACGCCGACACCCACCAGGCAGATCAGCGCTCCGATGATGTCGAACCGGTCCGGCCTGTAGCCGTCCGCGACCATGCCCCAAAGCAGCGAGCCGGCGATGAAGACGCCGCCGTACGCGGCCAGGATCTGCCCGAAGTGGCTGTCCGGCTGGAGTGTCGCGACGAAGCCGTAAACGCCCAGCGCGACGACCCCGGCGCCGATCCAGCCGATCCCGCGGTGCTCTCGCACGCCCTGCCAGACCAGCCAGCAGCCGCCGATCTCGCACAGCGCGGCCAGGACGAACAGGGCGATCGAGCGGACCACCGTCACGCCGGGCTCCCGCGGAAGACGGTCGCAGACAGCTGGTCGACCAGCTCCGCCGCCTCGGCCGGGGCGCGCACCTCGAAGTGGACGAGCGGTCCGTCGAGGTGCAGCCTGAAGTCGAAGAACGGGCAGCAGTGCTGTTCGGCGGCCGCCAGCGCGGCGAGCGCGGCGGCCCGCTCGGCCGGCAGGTCGAAGCGCACACCGTCCGGGATGCGCGCTGGCGCGGCGCCGTCGAGCAGGCCGCGCCAGTCGGCCGCGCGCTGCTCGAGATCCGCGCCGTCGAGCGAGCAGGCGATTGGTGCCGCGCGCCAGCGCTCCGGCGACACAGGCTCCGTCGACACAGGCCCCGGCGACGCGATTCCGCACTCTTCATCGCAGCGGCCCGGCCGGTCCGGCAGCGCGTCGATGCGCTCGAGCGCGCCGCTCAGGGAGGCGGCGAACCCGGCCACTTCGGCGGCGCGCCGCTCGGCCTCGGCCTGCCGCGCGGCGACCTTCGGCCGCAGACTGGCCTTCACCTCCGAGCAGGCGCCGTGCTCCCACACGCCGAGCAGCTCGGCGATCTCCTCCAGCGCCAGCCCGAACCGCTTGGCCGCGCCGATGAAGGCCAGGCGTTCGAGCGCGTCCTGCCGGTAGAGGCGGTAGCCGGAGTCGGCGCGCTGCGCGGGCAGCAGCCCCGCGGAGTCGTAGAAGCGCAGCGTGCTGGCCGGAACACCGCTCGCTTCGGCCAGCTGGGAGATCCGCATGGTGTCCACGTCCCGACGGTAGACCTTCGACCCGGGTCGAAGGTCAAGCGTCCGCGCAGCTGACGACGCGTCACTCGAGCAGCCGGACTGCGCCGACAGTCCGGTTTAGCCCGGTCGGTTGATGCGATGTCAGTCACACTGCGCGCCGCCGAGATCCGCGCAGCACCTGCCGGACAGACGTTTCCGCAGGTAGGAGCACTGTAGAGGGCTGTGATCTAGATCACGACCATGACTGTGCGTGACGGCACATCTTTGACATGGGGCGTGCTCCACTAGAGTGCCTTCCTGCCGACGACGAACGCCGCCCGGCTCCTTCACAGATGCAGGAGCTTGTACTCCCATGACCACCGGTACCCTCTCGCCCGGGAGGGCGAAGATCGACAAGCCCACGCTGCGTACCGACCGCTACTGGGTCTCCCCGACGGTCACCTTCGTGGTCTTCCTCGCCTTCATCGCCTACGCGACCTTCAGGGCGTTCCAGAACGCGGACTACTACTCCGCGCCCTACGTCTCGCCGTTCTACTCCCCCTGCATCGCCGAGAACTGCAAGGCGATGCCCGGCGCCGGCGAGGTGCACTTCATCGGCTCCTGGTGGGGCCTGTCCCCGGCCCTGCTCGTGCTGATCGTGCCGCTGGGCTTCCGGCTTACCTGCTACTACTACCGCAAGGCCTACTACCGCGCGTTCTGGCAGTCCCCGCCGGCCTGCGCGGTGGCCGAGCCGCACGGCACGTACAGCGGCGAGACCCGCTTCCCGCTGATCCTGCAGAACGTGCACCGCTACTTCTTCGTCCTCGCGGCGCTCTTCAACATCATCCTGACCTGGGACGCGATCCTCGGCTTCCGCAACAGCTCCGGGGCCTGGGGCCACATGGGCCTGGGCACCCTGGTCCTGCTGGCGAACGCGGCGCTGCTGTGGCTGTACACCGCCTCCTGCCACTCCTGCCGGCACATCATGGGCGGGCGCCTCAAGCACTTCTCCAAGCACCCGGTCCGGTACCGGGCCTGGACCATCGTGTCCAAGCTGAACGTGCGTCACATGCAGCTGGCCTGGGCGTCGCTGTTCGGCGTCGCGCTGACCGACCTCTACGTGTGGCTGATCGCCGCGAACGTTTTCAGCGACCCGCGCTTCTTCTAAAATCCCTGGCGACACAAGGAATTCAGGCGAGCAACCCGATGGACACCTACGAGTACGACGTCGTCGTCATCGGCGCCGGCGGCGCCGGACTGCGCGCGGCGATCGAGGCCAGGGCGCAGGGCAAGACCGTCGCGATCATCTGCAAGTCCCTGTTCGGCAAGGCCCACACGGTCATGGCCGAGGGCGGCGCGGCCGCGGCGATGGGCAACATGAACCCGCGCGACAACTGGCAGGTCCACTTCCGCGACACGATGCGCGGCGGCAAGTTCCTCAACCACTTCCGGATGGCGGAGCTGCACGCCAAGGAGGCCCCGGACCGGGTCTGGGAGCTGGAGAGCTGGGGCGCGCTGTTCGACCGCACCAAGGACGGCAAGATCTCCCAGCGCAACTTCGGCGGGCACGAATACCCGCGGCTGGCGCACGTCGGCGACCGCACCGGGCTCGAGCTGATCCGCACGATGCAGCAGGCCGTGGTCTCCTTCCAGCAGAAGGACGCCAAGGAGTTCGGCGACCCCGAGGCGCGGATCCGGGTCTTCGCCGAGCACACCGTCACCCGGCTGCTCAAGGAAGGCGACCGGATCGCGGGCGCGTTCGGCTACCGGCGCGACGACGGCGGCTTCGTCCTGTTCAAGGCCCCGGCCGTGGTGCTGGCCACCGGCGGCATCGGCAAGTCGTTCAAGGTCACCTCGAACTCCTGGGAGTACACCGGGGACGGCCACGCGCTGGCCCTGCTGGCCGGCGCGACGCTGGTCAACATGGAGTTCGTGCAGTTCCACCCGACGGGCATGGTCTGGCCGCCCTCGGTGAAGGGCCTCCTGGTCACCGAGTCGGTGCGCGGCGACGGCGGCGTGCTGAAGAACTCCGACGGCAAGCGGTTCATGTTCGACTACGTCCCCGACGTCTTCCGCGCGCAGTACGCGGAGACCGAGGAGGAGGCGGACCGCTGGTACACCGACCCGGACAACAACCGCCGCCCGCCGGAGCTGCTGCCCCGCGACGAGGTGGCCCGCTCGATCAACTCCGAGGTGAAGGCCGGCCGCGGCACCGAGCACGGCGGCGTCTTCCTGGACATCGCCAGCCGCCGCCCGCCCGAGGAGATCCTCAAGCGGCTGCCGTCGATGTACCACCAGTTCAAGGAGCTGGCCGACGTCGACATCACGGCCGAGCCGATGGAGATCGGCCCGACCTGCCACTACGTGATGGGCGGGGTCGAGGTCGACCCGGACACCGGCGCGTCGCTGGTGCCGGGCCTGTTCGCCGCGGGCGAGGTCTCCGGCGGGATGCACGGCTCGAACCGGCTCGGCGGCAACTCGCTGTCCGACCTGCTGGTGTTCGGCCACCGGGCCGGGCTCGGCGCGGCCGAGTACGTGGACGCGCTGGAGAAGCGCCCCGAGGTCGCCCAGGCCGACGTGGACGCCGCCGAGGCCGAGGCGCTGGCCCCGTTCGAGAACGCGGCCGCCGAGAACGCGTACAGCCTGCACGCCGAGTTGCAGCAGATGATGAACGACCTGGTCGGCATCATCCGCCGGGAGTCCGAGATGCAGTCCGCGCTGTCCGCGCTGTCCGAGTTGGCGCCGCGCCGGGACAAGGTCGGCGCAACCGGCGGCCGGGCCTTCAACCCCGGCTGGCACCTGGCCCTGGACCTGCGCAACATGCTGCTGGTCTCGCAGTGCGTGGCGAAGGCGGCGCTGGAGCGGCAGGAGTCGCGCGGCGGCCACACCCGGGACGACTACCCGGAGATGTCGCCGCAGTGGCGGCGGATCAACCTGATCTGCTCGCTGGCCGCGGACGGCTCGGTGGACCTGACGCGGCAGCCGATCCCGGCGATCCGCCCGGACCTGCTGGCCCTGTTCGAGCGCAGCGAGCTGAAGAAGTACCTGACCGAGGAGGAGCTCGGCGTGCTCGACGAGGCCGGCGCCGCGGCCGAGAAGACCGAGCAGACCGAGCAGAAGAACGCGGCCGTGCCCGAGGCCGCGAAGCCCGAGGTGGCAGACGCCGAGAGCGCACCTGTCGCCGACAGCAAAGGATCTGAGGCCGCCGCCGACAGCACCGCTGCCCCCGACGACGACACCGAAGAGAGCGACGAGAGCAGCGACAGCGGCGCCGACGAGGAGCGTTCCTGATGTCCTACAAGGCCAAGTTCAAGGTCTGGCGCGGCGACGACAGCGACGGCGCGCTGCACGACTTCACGGTCGAGGTCAACGACGGCGAGGTGGTGCTCGACATCATCCACCGGCTCCAGGCCACCCAGGCCCCGGACCTGGCGGTGCGCTGGAACTGCAAGGCCGGCAAGTGCGGGTCCTGCTCCGCCGAGGTCAACGGCATGCCGCGGCTGATGTGCATGACCCGGATGTCCACCTTCACGGAGGAGGAGACGGTCACCGTCACCCCGCTGCGCACCTTCCCGGTGATCCGCGACCTGGTGACCGACGTCTCGTTCAACTATCAGAAGGCCCGCGAGATCCCGTCCTTCGAGCCGCCGGCCGCCCTCAAGCCGGGCGAGTACCGCATGGCGCAGGTCGACGTCGAGCGCTCGCAGGAGTTCCGCAAGTGCATCGAGTGCTACCTGTGCCAGAACACCTGCCACGTGGTGCGCGACCACGAGGAGAACAAGGCCTCGTTCGCCGGCCCGCGCTACCTGATGCGCATCGCCGAGCTGGCCATGCACCCGCTGGACCAGCGCGAGCGGCGCAACGAGGCGCAGGAGGAGCACGGCCTCGGCTTCTGCAACATCACCAAGTGCTGCACCGAGGTCTGCCCCGAGCACATCAAGATCACCGACAACGCACTGATCCCGATGAAGGAGCGCGTGGTCGACCGCAAGTACGACCCGCTGGTCTGGCTCGGCAACAAGATCGCCCGGCGCCGGTGACAGCAGCCTGACGCAGCATGGCTTGATGCACGGCGGCCCGGTGCACGGCGCCCCGACGTCGTTCCGATCGACACCGGGGAGGCCGTACACCGGGCCCCGTGATTTCGCGCGTTTCGTTTCCCGGGGCGAAGGCCTGGTGAGAGGATTGCCCGGGCGTTACGGGCCGTGACACTCAACGGGACGAGCGAGGAAACGGGAGTTCGACGATGCCGGGAAAGAATCTGACCCGCGACGAGGCGGACGAGCGGGCGCGGCTGCTGCGGCTGGACACCTATCGCGTCACGCTGGATCTGAGCGCGGCGCAGCGTCCCGACGCCGCGACCTACCGATCCACCAGCACGATCGGGTTCAGCTGCACCGAGCCCGGCGCCTCCACCTTCCTCGACCTGATCGCCCCTCGGGTGCTCTCCTTACGGCTCAACGGCCGTGAGCTCGACCCGGCGGAGGTCTTCGCCGACTCGCGCATCCGGCTTGACGGCCTCGAGGCCGCCAACACGGTGACCGTCGTCGCCGAGTGCGCATACAGCCGGTCGGGCCAGGGCCTGCACCGCTTCGTCGATCCGGAGGACGGCCGGGTCTACCTCTACACCCACTTCGAGCCCGCCGACGCGCGCCGCCTCTACGCGGACTTCGAGCAGCCGGACCTGAAGGCCTCGTTCATCTTCGACGCGACCGTCCCGGCCGGCTGGCACGTCTCCAGCAACGGCGCCGCGGTCGAGCGCGAACCGGTCGGCGACGGCGCCGAGCGGTGGTCGTTCGCGCCTACCGAGCGGATCTCCACCTACATCACCTCGGTGGTCGCCGGGCCGTATCACGTGGTCCGCGACGAGTATTCGCGCACCCTGCCGGACGGCACGACCCTGGAGATCCCGCTCGCCGCGCTTTGCCGCGCCACGCTGGCCGGATTCTTCGACGCCGACGCGATCTTCGACGTGACCAAGCGCGGCCTGGACTTCTTCCACGAGACCTTCGACTACCCGTACCCGTTCGGCAAGTACGACCAGGCCTTCGTGCCCGAGTACAACATCGGCGCGATGGAGAACCCCGGCTGCGTCACCTTCGCCGAGGACTACATCGCCCGGTCCAAGGTCAGCGACTCCCACTACGCGCGGCGGGCGAACACGATCCTGCACGAGATGGCGCACATGTGGTTCGGCGACCTGGTCACCCCGCGCTGGTGGGACGACCTGTGGCTCAAGGAGTCCTTCGCCGAGTTCATGGGCACGCACGCGTCGGTGCGGGCGACCCGCTGGACGAACGCCTGGGTGTCGTTCGCCAGCCGGCGCAAGGACTGGGCGTACTGGCAGGACCAGCTGCCGACCACGCACCCGGTCAAGGCCCGGATCGCCGACCTCGAGGACGCGAAGCTCAACTTCGACGGCATCACCTACGCCAAGGGCGCGGCGGTGCTCAAGCAGCTGGTCGCCTACGTCGGCGAGGAGGCGTTCCTCGACGGCTCGCGCCGCTACTTCAAGCGGCACGCCTACGGCAGCACCGAGCTGACGGACCTTCTGGCGGTGCTTGAGGAGGCGTCAGGACGGGACCTGGCGGCCTGGTCGAAGGCGTGGCTCGAGACGGCCGGGGTGGACACGCTCGGCGTCAGGGCACCGGACCGGCCGCACCGGATCGCGATCGGAACCTACGCTGTAAGCGACGACAGCGGGCAGGTGGTGCGTATCGCGCGGACCGAGATCGACGTGACCGGGGATGAGCTGGCCGGCCGCGCGTCCGGCGACGGCGTCGCGCCGGGCACCTTCGTCCTGCTCAACGACGACGACCTGTCCTACTGCAAGATCCGGTTCGACCACGGTCAACTGGCCTTCCTGCTCGAGCACCTCTCCCGGTTCGCCGATCCGATGCCGCGCTCGCTGGCCTGGTCCGCGCTGTGGAACATGGTCTGCGACGCCGAGCTGCCCGGGCGGCAGTACCTGGTCTTCCTGGACCGGCACGCGGCCGGGGAGTGCGGCATGGTGCTGGAGAACCTGCACCGGCACGCCTCGCACCTGCTGGACCACTTCCTCGACGGTTCCGAGCGGCCCGAGGCGGGGCTGATGGCGGCGGCGATGGCGGACCGCGAGCTGCGCGCGGCCGACGCGGGGTCGGACAGCCAGCTGGCTTGGGCCCGGTTCCTCGCCGCGGTCGCCACCCGAGACGAGGACTTCACCCTGCTGGAGGGGCTGCTCGACGGCTCGGCGGTGCTGGAAGGACTGGCCGTCGACACCGAGCTGCGCTGGACCTTCGTGCGCGCGCTGGCCGCGGCGGGCCGCGCGGACGAGGAGCGGATCGCGGCGGAGCTGGAGCGGGACAACACCGCGAAGGGCCGGATCCGCCAGGCCGGCTGCCTGGCCGCCCGGCCGGACCCGGCGGCGAAGGCGGCGGCCTGGCAGCGCGCGGTGGAGTCCGGCGACCAGCCGACCGACCTGCTCGGCGAGCTGCTCTCCGGGATGGCGCAGGCGGATCAGGCGGACCTGCTGCGCCCCTTCGTCGAGCCCTACTTCGCCGCGCTGGACCGAATCTGGGCCGAGCGCGCCATCGAGAACGCCGAACGGGTCGTCAGCCAGGGCTTCCCGGCGCTGCTCGTCGCCCCGGAGACGCTGGCGCGGACCGACGCGTGGCTGGAGTCCGGGCAGCACGCCCCGGCACTGCGCAGGCTGGTGCTGGAGGCGCGGGACGACCTAGAGCGGGCGATGCGCGCGCAGGACGCGTAACAAACACGGCTGCTACCCCTCGGCGGCGACGGCCTTCAGCTCCTTGAGCACGTCGCAGAACAGCGGCCCCAGCTCCTGCGTCTCCGGCTCGCGCCCCCAGCATTCGAACGCGACCCGGAAGGCGGTGATCCCCGTGTCGGCGGCCAGGCTCGCCGCCCGCTCCCCCACGCCGCGCCCGCGCAGCGCCTCGGCCACTGCGGCGGCCAGCATCCCCATCTTGACCAGCTCGCGCTCCCGCAGCTCCGCGTTCGCGCCGACGACGGCCCGGCGGTCGTGGGCGTCCTCGCGGCGATCCTGCAGCAGGGCGACGGCGACCTCGAGCCCCGCGGCGACGGCGGCGAGGGGCGAGTAAGAGTCCGGTGCCTCGCGGACCGTGCGCACGACCGTCTCGCTCAGCGACTCCGCGCCCGAGAACAGCACGTCGCGCTTGTCCACGAAGTGCCGGAAGAAGGTCCGCTTCGTCAGACCGGCCCGCTCGGCGATCTGCGCCACCGTGGTCTGCTCGAATCCGTGCTCCCGGTAGAGCTCGAGGGCCGCCCGCTCGAGGCGGCCGCGCGCGTTCGGCTCCCAACGACCCATGCCACCATCCTATGCGATGACACTTGGTGTCATCGGCTGCTATGGTGATGGCACCGGAGCGATGACACCGGATGTCATCGCCTGGGTCCGCCGCCGCGCAGAGCGCGCTGCGGACGGCCGATCGAGGGAGGCTCCTCTCATGCGCATACTCGTCACCGGCGCGTCCGGACACATCGGCTCCGCCGTCGTCCCCGAACTGATCGGCGCGGGCCATCAGGTCGTCGGGCTGGCTCGCTCCGATGCCTCCGCCAAGGCGATCGCCGCACTGGGCGCCGAGGTGCAGCGCGGCGATCTGGACGATCCCGACGGTCTGCGGGACGCCGCCGCGGCCGCCGACGGGGTCATCCACCTCGCGTCCAAGTCGCTCGGCGAGGGCGACTTCGCCGCGGTCATCGCCGCGAACCGGCGCGCCGTCGAAGCACTCTGCGAAGGGCTGGACGGATCCGGCAAGCCGCTGGTGATCACGACGGGCACACTGTCGCTCAGCTTCGGCAGCGACGCCGCCGACCGGCCGTACACAGAGTCGGACATCGCCACGGCAGGGCCGCTGGCCGACGCGGAGAGCGCCGTGATCGCAACGGCCGAGCGCGGCGTGCGTCCCGTGGTCGTCCGTCCTGCGCCGCTGGTGCACAGCACACTCGACCACCACGGCTTCGGCCCGACCCTGATCGCCATCGCCCGCGCGAAGGGCGTCTCAGGGTACGTCGGAGACGGCGCCAACCGCTGGCCCGCGGTGCACACGCTCGACACCGCGCGGCTCTACCGCCTCGCGGTGGAGCAGGCCCCGGCCGGTTCGCGGCTGCACGCGGTCGCCGAGCAGGGCGTCCCGTTCCGGGAGATCGCCGAGACCATCGCCCGGAACCTGGACGTCCCGCTCAAGTCCATCGACCCGCAGGACGTGGCCGAGCACTTCGGCTTCATGAGCGCCTTCATCGCACGCGACAACCCGACCTCCAGCGCGCGGACGCAGGACCTACTCGGCTGGCGGCCCGTCCACCCGGGACTGCTCGAGAACCTGGATCAGGGGCACTACTTCGCCAACCACTCGCCCGCAATGTGACCGCTCCGCAGTTGGACGACCTTCAATCGCGCTTGTCCGGGTAGCCCTCACGCCCGAGGATGCCGCGCTGGCTATAGCCGCTGAACTGGCCTGCCTTGTCGTGTTCGACGCCGTACGTGGCGTCCTGGCAGATCCTCAACTCCGGGCAGGCGGCGTAGATGCGCCGCATCAGGACGCGGGCGGTCCTGTTCCGCTCACCGCTCACGTGCGCCGTGCGCTTAAGCCACAGCGGGAAGGTGAGCACATCGGCGACGTCATGCGCGGCGGCGAGCGCAACGCGCTGGGCCCTGCTGTGCGGCTGGTGGCGCGGCCAGGGCTCGCCGAGGTCCACGCCCTCGTACTCCTCCGGAGCCAGCACCGTGAACCGGTGCTCGGCTCCGCTGCGGCAGACCACGGTGATCCGGCCGCTGCGTGCCCAGATGTACGCCGCGGCCGGAGCGACCACCACGGTCTCGAGGCGCTCGCCGGTCCATCGGTGGATCGCCACCGGGCTGACCGGCGAGCCGACCTCGAGAGCGGCCACCCGGTGCTCGAACACGGCCGGCGCGCCGAAGTTCGAAGCAAGCGGAGCACGCCCACGAGGCGGAGCATCCGGCCTTATCGCGGCAGGCATGGCCGCGGAGGTGCGTATCGTGCCGACGCTGCGGGACGTATTAGGCGTGGCATGCGCCGCAGCCGTCGCAGCCGTGGCAGCCGTGGCAGCCGTGGCAGCCGCGCGCGCTGCGGCACGCTTCTCGGACGCGGGGTGGACCGGATCGGGGCAGACGGCAGCGCCGCCGGCACCCCGATCGCCAGGGTTCGTCGAAATGGTGTTCTGCTCGCCGGGATTCATGCGCCGCGCCTCCGATTCCAGGCCGTCCTGTCATGACCGCGCCGATCAGTAATATCATAAGTACGGAATGTCACAGGCGATACGGTTAGCACCATGCGCACGCGAACCGAGCTACAGGTCGCGCCGACCACCTGTTCGGCCTACTCCGCCCGGTTGGGCGAGACCCTGGCCGGCACCGCGCCGGTGGCACGAGCCTGGCTGGCCATCGAGCAGCCGGGGCCGTGGGGCGCCCGGGCCCTGACCGAGTCGCATTTCGACCACGAGCTCGGTGCCGAGCTGAACCGGCGGGCCGCGGCCAGCGGAGTTCGGATCGCGATGATCCGGCGAGTAGGACATCATGCGCTGCCTAATACGCACGGCTCGTCCGATGTGGGCGCCATAGCAGCGGACTCATACTCACCCGAGCAGCCCTCCAGCCGGCGGGTACTGCTCGCATCCACTGCGCCCGGTCATTGCGCCGTTCGAGCAATGGAAATCACTGATCCGAGTGTGCTGCTCGACCTCGACTTCACCGCGCTCGGAGCCGGACGCATCCCGGCCGGCGACCCGCACCCCGCCCCGGTTCTGCTGGTGTGCACGAACGCCAAGCGCGACCGGTGCTGCGCCGTGCTCGGCCGGGCTCTTGCGCTGGACATCGCCGAGTTCACCGCCGGGAATTCGCCAGGCGGCCACTCGACTTCGGCCGCGGGGCTCGAACTGTGGGAGTCGGACCACCTCGGCGGCCACCGCTTCGCACCTACCGCGGTGGTTCTACCGACCGGCTACGTCTACGGCCGGCTCGACGCGGCCACTGCGCTCGACGCGGTCCGCGCGGCCGCCGACGGCCGCGTCGCCGGTCGGTCCTGCCGCGGGCGCTCGACCTGGACCCGGCACGGACAGGCGGCCGACCTGGCGCTGCGCGAGCATCTGCAGGAGTTCGCCGAGGCCGCCGTCAAGGTCGTCAGCGAGCAGCCGGTCGCGCACGCCGCCGAGGCTGCAGATGGCGATGCCGATGCCGACACCCGTTCAGTCGTCCTCACCTGCGACGGCAACCGCTATCAAGCCGTGGTCGAGCAGCGCGCCGCGGCGGAGCCCCGGCCCGAGTCGTGCGGCAAGGCGTTCGGCAATCCGGCGGAGTACATCGTGCGACGCCTGGAAAAGATCGGCTGAACGAGTGAGATCCGACGCGCTCGCCGTGGCGCACAATCCCTCGCAAGAGGGAGGCATGGCAGCACGCCCGATAGGCACCATGGTGAGGATGAGCGCTTCGGTTGTGAACAGGGGGTCGGCTGCATTCAGTACTGCCGAGCCGATGGAGCTTGGGCCGCCACGACGCCTGATGCGCGTGATGCGCCTGGTCACGCGTGCCGTGCGCCGCCTCCCAGCATTCGCGACCGACTCGGCCATCACCGCGATCGCCATGGCGAGCACGGTCTGGGGCGCGCACGCCTCCCAGGATTCCGACGGCACGCGCTGGCCCTGGTGGGTCTGGGTGCTGGCGGTGCTGGTCGCGCTGCCGCTGCAGTGGCGCCGCCGGGCCCCGTTCGCGGTGTGGCTGGCGGTCGGCACACTCGTCATCGGCTACAGCGTCCTGAACGGCACCGCCGCGAACTGGAACCACTGCGACGAGTTCGCCCTGCTGGTGGCCATGACCACGGTGGCCTACCTCGGCACGAAGGCCCAGTTCTACGTAGCCCTGACGCTCTCGATCGCAGGCACCGGCGTCGTGGAAGAGGTAGCCGGGATCTCCAGCGGCCTGGCCAAGGATCTCATTAACCTGTTGGTCACCCTGCTGGCGTTCGCCGCCGGACGACTCGGCGCCAAACAGCGCGAATACGCCTCGGTGATGACTGAGCGGGCGAACCAGGTCGAGCAGACGGCCGCGGCCCGGGCAGCTGAAGCGGCAGCGGAGGAGCGCACCCGGATCGCTCGCGATATGCACGACATCGTCGCGCACGCGGTGAGCCTGATGGTGGTCCAGGCCGAGGCCGGAGCATCAGTGGTGCGCAATTCACCGGACCGTGCCGAGCGCGCCTTCGACTCGATCGCCGACACCGGCCGCGAAGCACTCGCACAGCTGCGCCGCGTGCTCGGCGTGCTGCGCGACGGCGATGCGCTGGCGCTTCTGGCCCCGCAGCCGACCATCGCCGCGCTGCCCTCGCTCATCGCCAGCGTCCGTGACACCGGCCTCGAAGTCGCGCTGCGCACCGAGGGCGAGAGCCGTCACCTCCAGGCAGATGCCGAGGTAGCCGTCTACCGCACGGTCCAGGAAGCACTGACCAACACGGTGAAGCACGCCCAGGCGAGCAGGGCGGAGATCAGGCTGGCCTGGAGCTCGAACACGCTGACCGTCACCATTGCGGACAACGGCAGAGGGCTGCGCCTCAACGACGCGAAGCGGACCGCCGGCACGATCAGCGCGACCGGCGCGACCAATGCGGGCAATGCGGGCAATGCGGCTGACTCGGCATCAGCCGGCGACACGCTCCTCGCCGCGGTGCCGACTCCGGGCCGCGGCCTCATCGGCATCAATGAACGGATCAGTGCCTGCGCAGGCGCCGTCACCACCGGTCCCGGCCTGGACGGCGGCGGCTTCGCGATCTCGGCGGTCCTGCCGATTCAGGACGCCGTGGCCCGCATCGCGGCACCGCGCGGACCGGACGGGCACGATGAACCGGCCCGATGAGCGCAACCGGGCGCCGATCCGGGTGGTGGTCGCCGACGACCAGGAGCTGGTGCGCAGCGGCTTCACGATGATCCTCGAGGCGCAGCCGGACATCCGCGTGGTCGCCGAGGCGGCCGACGGCCGGGCGGCGGTGGCGGCGGTCCGGGAGCTGACGCCGGACATCGCGCTGCTCGACGTGCGGATGCCGGAGATGGACGGGCTCGAGGCCGCCCGGCAGATCTGCGAGCTGCGCGGCTGCCGGGTCATCATGCTCACGACCTTCGACATCGACGATTACGTGTTCAGGGCGCTGCGCGTCGGCGCGAGCGGGTTCCTACTCAAGGACGTGCGCCGGGACGACCTGGTCCACGCGGTGCGCGTGGTGGCCGCGGGCGAGGCGCTGCTCGCCCCGACGGTGACCCGCAAGCTGATCGAGCGCTTCGTCGACTCCCCGCTCGGCGCACTGTCGGCGTCCTCGACGATGCCCGGCGCAGGCACAGGCACAGGATCGAGCGCAGGATCAAGCACTGGCACGAGTCCGAGCCCGGCGGCCGCCACTGCCGCTCCCCCGGCCGTGCCCGCGCCGGCCCGGTCCGGGTCGCTCTCCCGCGCCGACGCCGCCCGGCTGGCCCAGCTGACGGCCCGTGAGCTGGAAACCCTCAAGCTGCTGGCCTGCGGCCACTCGAACGCCGAGATCGCCGGCCGGATGGTGGTCAGCGAGCACACGGTGAAGACCCATGTCAGCAACGTGCTGGCCAAACTCGTTCTGCACGACCGGATCCAGGCGGTCGTCTTCGCCTACGAATCCGGGCTCATCACCCCCGGCGGCTAATCCGTCCGAGCGATCCCCAGCGCCCACATCAGGAATCGAGCACTCTGTATCCCCCGCTCGGGGGAGTCGGCGGCGCAACGAGATAGCACGCACCGGCGATGTGGGCGACCCTCCGCGCCCGGGATGCTGAAGCCGTTCCAAGCCGCAGCGCGCAGGGCCAGAGCGCCAGAGTGCCAGAGCGCCGCGGAGCACCACACCACGGGAATTCCTCAACGAGCTGATCGGAGTGCGGCATGCTGCGCGCCCTGGGGCGGGCCTCCCATCGCCACCCCCTCCTCATCGTCCTGCTGTGGCTGGCCTTCATGCTGGCCGGCTTCGCCTTCGGCGGGCAGGTCATGTCCCGGTTCGACGGCACCGGGCTCAACGTGCCCGGCAGCGAGTCGACCCAGGCCGGGAACATCGTCTCGGCCGACTCGCGGACCGGCGACGCGATCACCGCGGTCGTCACGGCGGACGGTTCCGGCCCGGTCACCGCACCGGCGGTGCGCAGCCAGGTCGAGTCGGCCGTCACCGCGGTGCGGGCCCTCTCCGGCGTCGCGTCGGTGACCGACCCGTATCCGCACCGCGTCTCCCGCGACGGCCAGGCGCTGACCATCGACGTCACCTTCACGTACAACCTCTCCGACGCCGCCGAGTCGACCGCGCTCGACGCGTCCTACGACCGGCTGCACCAGATCGGCGGCGCGCAGGTCGAGGTGAGCGGGGGCCCGCTGCTGAACCAGGACATGAACCACACGGCGAAGAAGTCGGTGGTGCTGGCCGAGGAGATCTCGCTGCCTCTGGTCCTCATCGGCATGGTGTTCGTGTTCGGCGGCTTCGTCGCGGCGCTGCTGCCGCTGACCGTTGCGCTGTGCTCGATCTCCGGCGCGCTGCTGATCCTTTTCGGCTTCAGCGAGGTCACCAACCTGTCCACCTATGCCCTGCAGATCACCACGATGATCGGCCTGGGCCTCGCGGTCGACTACAGCCTGCTGATCATCACCAGGTTCCGGGAGGAACGGGCGGCCACCTGGGACGTGCGCAAGGCGGTGGAGCGCACGCTCGCGACAGCCGGCCGGACCGTGTTCTTCTCCGGCGTCACGGTCACCGTCTCGGCGCTCGGGCTGACCCTTTTCGACGACACGTTCCTTCGCTCGATCGGCCTCGCCGCGGCCTCGGTCGTCGCCTTCGACCTGATCGCCGCACTCACCCTGCTGCCGGCCCTGCTCGTGCTGTGCGGCAGCCGGATCAAGGCCGGAAAGCCGCCGAAGGCGAACGGATTCTTCAGCCGGCTGGCCGGGTTCGCGCTGCGGATGCGGATCGGCGTGGTCGCCGCGGCGGTGGCGGTCCTCGCCGTCATCATGGTGCCGCTGTTCGGCGTGACCTTCTCCAACGGAGACGCGCGCTCGCTGTCTAAGGGTTCGGAGTCGTATCAGGCGTACGCCGTCGCAGAGGCACACTTCGGCACTGCGTCGACCAACCCGGTCGAGGTCGTCCTCAACGGCACCGGGCCGCAGTACACAGCCTTCGCCAACCAGATCGAGTCGCTGCCCGGCGTCACCTCGCACACCGTGAATCCCCTCGTCGGGCCGAACGGGAGCACCGTGGGCACGGAGGTCGACCTGACGCCGCAGGGCTCGGACGACGGCCCGGCCGCGCAGGCGATCGTGCACCAGGTCCGGGACCGGCGCGGCTCGCTGGATGTCCTGGTCGGCGGCAACGCGGCGCGGGTGGTCGACTTCACCGCGATGCTGCGCAGCAGCCTGCCGTTCGCCGCCGGTCTGGTCGGCCTGGCCATCATGGTGCTGCTGTTCGCGTTCACCGGCTCGCTGCTGATCCCGCTCAAGACCATCGCGACCACGCTGCTGAGCATCGGCGCATCGCTCGGCATCGTCACCCTGGTCTACCAGGACGGCCACGGCGCCGGGCTGCTGGGCGCCGAGGGCGTGGGCGCGCTGAACGTGGTGACCGTGCCGGTGGTCGCGGCGATCGCGTTCGGCCTGGCGATGGACTACGAGGTCTTCATCCTCGGCCGGATCCGGGAGGAGTGGCGGGCGACCGGGAGCGTGGCCGGCTCGGTCGCCGCCGGCCTGCAGCGCTCCGGCCGGATCGTCACCAGCGCGGCGCTGCTGATCGCGATCGTCTTCGTCTGCTTCCTGACCGGGGACAACGCGGTGATCGGCCAGATCGGGCTCGGCCTGACCCTGGCGGTGCTGATCGACGCCAGCATCGTGCGCCTGCTGCTGGTCCCGGCGACCATGGCGCTGCTCGGCCGGGCGGCCTGGTGGGCGCCGGGGCCGCTGCGCCGCCTGTACGACCGCTTCGGCCTGCGGGACGAGCCGCAGGGCGAGCAGCCGGACGAGGAGCCGGCAGCGGCCGAGAGCGCGGCTCTGGCCACCTGAGCCGCCCTCGGGGAGGGCGACCGGGACACGGGGAGAACGGCCGGCCGGTGCGGCACGCGCGTCCAGCGCGCCTCGCACCGGCCCGGCCGGCTCTGCATCGCCGCCGCGAAATGTCTGCGCGGACCGCGTCACCTCCATACCATCGGTGCATGGATTCCTTTGAGGCGGAACGCCTTATCCGGCTCGAGCGGCAGGTCGCCCGGCTCTACCAGCACCTCGGCCTGAACCCGAACGAGGACGGTCCGCTCGGCGCGCAGCCGGCCTGGGGCGGGCCGATCAACGACGCGGTACCCGGAGCCGCCCCGCAGACCTATGCCCACTCGGGCGTCCCGCTGCCGCCCGCCTTCGACGAGGCGATCGAGCGGGGCAAGCTGATCAACGCGATCAAGATCTACCGCGAGGTCACCGGTGTGGGCCTGAAAGAGGCCAAGGACGCCGTCGACGAGATCGCCCGCCTGCGCGGCGCCCGCTGACGTCCCGCCTTCTCACCCGCCGGGCCGCGCCTGCACGAACCTCCAGGCCAGCACCGGTCCGAGGCAGCCGATCAGCCCGTATCCGGGCTCCCGCGGCCAGGGCAGCTCCATCAGGAACCTGGTCATGATCAGCTCCCTGACGGGCAGCGGCGCCGCCGGGAAGGTCTCCTCGAGGAAGCCGAGCACCCCGCGCCAGTCCAGCGCCGCGTAGTCGCCGGCGCCATGCTCTTCGGCACCGGACGCACTGGCACCTGATCCGCCGGCGCCGGACCCGCCCGGTCCGGCGCCCTCGGCGTCGCAGCAGTACGCGGCGACCACGGCCTGCGTCACCCGCCCGATGAAGACGTGCGGCAGCGCGCCGCCGTTGCCCTCCACGTGCACCGCGTAGTCCTTGCCGAGCTCGGGGAACCGCTCCACGAGCCGGCCGAGGAATTCCATCGAGTCAGTCATTCGTCACGTCCCCGGGGACATAGATCAGACGTCGATACGGGACCTGTCCAGAAGCGCGGCCGAGTTGATGATGTACTCCCGGCGCGGCGCCACGTCGTTGCCCATCAGCAGGTCGAAGGTCTTCTCGGCCGCCTCGGCGTCGCCGAGCGAGATCCGGCGCAGGATCCGCCGGCGCGGGTCCATCGTGGTCTCGGCCAGCTGGTCCGCGTCCATCTCGCCGAGGCCCTTGTACCGCTGCACCGGCTCCTTGATGCGCTTGGCGCGCCGGTGCAGGTCGGCCAGCGTGCGCTTGAGCTCCGGGTCCGAGTACGTGTACAGATACTCGTTCTTGGCCCGGCCCTGGCCGATCACCTCGATCCGGTGCAGCGGCGGCACCGCGGCGTACACCCGGCCGGCCTCGACCAGCGGCCGCATGTACCGGTAGAACAGGGTCAGCAGCAGGGTCCTGATGTGGGAGCCGTCCACGTCCGCGTCGGCCATCATGATGATCTTGCCGTACCGGGCCGCGTCGAGGTCGAAGGAGCGGCCGGTGCCGGCTCCGACCACCTGGATTATCGCGGCGCACTCGGCGTTCTTGAGCATGTCCGCGACCGAGGACTTCTGCACGTTGAGGATCTTGCCGCGGATCGGCAGCAGCGCCTGGAACTCGGAGGAGCGGGCCAGCTTCGCGGTGCCCAGGGCGCTGTCCCCCTCGACCACGAACAGCTCGGAGCGGTCCACGTCGTCGCTGCGGCAGTCGGCCAGCTTGGCCGGCAGCGCCGAGGTCTCCAGCGCGTTCTTCCGGCGCTGGGTCTCCTTGTGCATGCGGGCCGCGATGCGGGTCTTGGCCGCCGCCGCGATCTTCTCCAGCACGGTGCGGGCCTGCGGCTTGGTGTTGCGGTCGGTCGCGGTCAGGAAGTCGCGCAGCCGCTCGGAGACCACGGTGTTCACGATCCGGGCCGCGGCCGGGGTGCCGAGCACCTCCTTGGTCTGGCCCTCGAACTGCGGCTCGGCCAGCCGGACCGTGATGATCGCGGTCAGCCCCTCCAGGATGTCGTCCTTGACCACCGGGTCGTCGTTGACCCGCAGCAGCTTGACCGCGCGCAGCTGCTCGTTGACCGTCTTGAGCAGGGCCCGCTCGAAGCCGGTGACGTGGGTGCCGCCCTTCGGGGTGACGATGATGTTCACGAAGGACTTCACCGTCGTGTCGTACTCGGTGTCCCAGCGCAGCGCCACGTCGACCTCCAGCTCGCGCTGCACCTCCTGCGGGGTCATGTGCCCGGCCTCGTCGAGCACCGGGACGGTCTCGGTGAACGAGCCGGAGCCGGTCAGCCGCAGCGTGTCGGTGATCGCCCGGCCCTTGGCCAGGTACTCGCAGAACTCCGAGATGCCGCCGGCGTAGTGGAAGCTCTCCTCGGTCGGCTCCGCGCCGTCCAGGCGGCGCTCGTCGCGCACCACCAGGGTCAGGCCGGGCACCAGGAAGGCGGTCTGTCGAGCGCGGGCGTAGAGGTCCTCCAGCGAGACTTGAGCCTCCTTGAGGAAGATCTGACGGTCCGGCCAGAACCGGATCCGGGTGCCGGTCAGCGAGGCCTTCCTGGCCGAGCGGCGGCCCTTGGTGATGCCGCTGCCGGCGGTGAACGGCGACTTGGGCCCCTCGCCGTCGAACACGCCGGTCACTCCGCGCCGAAAGGAGGTGTAGTAGGTCGAGCCGTCCCGATCCACCTCCACGTCCAGCCGGGCGGACAGCGCGTTGACCACCGAGGCGCCGACGCCGTGCAGGCCGCCGGAGGCCGCGTACGCGCCGCCGCCGAACTTGCCGCCGGCGTGCAGCTTGGTCATCACGACCTCGACGCCGGACAGGCCGGTCTTCGGCTCGATGTCCACCGGGATGCCGCGGCCCTGGTCGAGCACCGCCACCGAGCCGTCCTCGTGCAGCAGCACGGTGATCAGGTCGCCGTTGCCGATCAGCGCCTCGTCGACCGCGTTGTCGATGATCTCCCAGACGCAGTGCATGAGGCCGCGGCTGTCGGTCGAGCCGATGTACATGCCGGGGCGTTTGCGCACCGCCTCCAGGCCCTCGAGTACGAGGAGGTGCCGCGCGGTGTAGTCCGCGCCCTTCTCACCACGGGGGGTGCTCGCCGGGGCGGTGAGACTGGCTGACACGGTCGTCGCTCCTCGTCTTGGTGTTCGTCGTGGTCGCTGCCGCTGCGGGCAGCGGCCTGCCGGGGTCCGCCGGTGGAGGTCCCCCGTTTTCTAAACAGGCATCAGCAGCGTATCGGTTCCCCCGGACAGGCAGGACGACCGCCGGGGCCGGGGTATCGAACACCGTGTCGGTAAAACCGACCGAAACCATCACCATCCGTGTCCTGTCCATCACCGAGTGCTGACTGATAGGGACGTTTAGGGCACCAGCACGTACGCCCTGAGCGAACGACCCCGAAATCGGCACAGAACACTGGCGCGGGAAGCAGGAGCGGATGGTTTGATGTTGATCCGGGTAAGGCGGTCTCCACCGGCCGCCGCCGCACCGGGTATGTGGCTGAGAAAGCGGGTACCTGGGGGCGGCACCGAGAGAGCGCAGCGCAGAGAAGCACCGCGCACCAAGCCCGGACCGGCGCACCGGGCCCGAAGACCCCGCTCGCGGGGCCCGCGGGCCGCGGGCAGAACCGACGCAGAAAGAAGGGGCGACGTGACCGCTGTCCTGACACCCGACCTCCTCCCGGCCGAAGCTCTGACGGCCATGGACCGCTGCGACCGCTGCGGCGCGCAGGCCTACCTCCGCGTCACCCTCGCCTCTGGGGGCGAGCTGCTCTTCTGTGCGCATCACGGCAAGAAGTACGAAGAGAGCCTCCGCGCGATCGCGGCCGACATCCACGACGAGAGCGCCAAGCTCGCCGAGACCAAGGCGAACGCCGGAGACGGAGAGCGCTAAACCGAACGCGAGCTCGATCCTCGGGCCGCCCCCATGCCACGCTTCGCTCTGGCACGGGGGCGGCTCGCGCGTTTGCAGCGGGGGTACGACCCCCGCACCCCCACGCCAAGGGGTAAACCCCCTGGACCCCCGGCACCGGTCGGGTTGTGGTGAGTTTCCGCTGGCCGGCGAGGGTAATGAGGGGATCGAGTCAGGCAAGAGCGATTGGTTTTCTGTCAGGTTGGCAGGACATCGGTCACACGGTGGTGGGAGGCGGTAGCGGGGGGATCGAGTAAGGCTAGAGGGCGGACGTGAGCAGGCCCCCGATCGGTGGGATCGGGGGCCTGTGGTGTTGCGGGGGCCGGCTAGTCCAGGTAGTCGCGCAGGACCTGGGAGCGGGACGGGTGGCGCAGCTTCGACATGGTCTTCGACTCGATCTGGCGGATCCGCTCGCGGGTGACCCCGTAGACCTTGCCGATCTCGTCCAGCGTCTTGGGCTGGCCGTCGGTCAGGCCGAAGCGCATCGAGACCACGCCCGCCTCGCGCTCGGAGAGCGTGTCGAGCACCGAGTGCAGCTGTTCCTGGAGCAGGGTGAAGGAGACCGCGTCGGCCGGGACGACGGCCTCGGAGTCCTCGATCAGGTCGCCGAACTCGCTGTCGCCGTCCTCGCCCAGCGGGGTGTGCAGGGAGATCGGCTCGCGGCCGTACTTCTGCACCTCGATGACCTTCTCCGGGGTCATGTCGAGTTCCTTGGCCAGCTCCTCCGGCGTCGGCTCGCGGCCGAGGTCCTGGAGCATCTGGCGCTGCACCCGGGCCAGCTTGTTGATGACCTCGACCATGTGCACCGGGATGCGGATGGTGCGGGCCTGGTCGGCCATCGCCCGGGTGATCGCCTGGCGGATCCACCAGGTCGCGTAGGTGGAGAACTTGTAGCCCTTGGTGTAGTCGAACTTCTCCACCGCGCGGATCAGGCCCAGGTTGCCCTCCTGGATCAGGTCCAGGAACAGCATGCCGCGGCCGGTGTACCGCTTGGCCAGCGAGACCACCAGGCGCAGGTTCGCCTCCAGCAGGTGGTTCTTGGCCCGGCGGCCGTCCTCGGCGATGATCTCCAGCTCGTGCTTGAACCGGGGGTCCATCTTCTCGCCGGAGTTCAGCTTCTCCTCGGCGAACAGGCCCGCCTCGATCCGCTTGGCCAGCTCGACCTCCTGCTCGGCGTTGAGCAGGGAGACCTTGCCGATCTGCTTGAGGTAGTCCTTGACCGGGTCGGCGGTGGCGCCGGCCGAGGCGACCTGCTGGGCGGGCGCGTCGTCCTCGTCGTCGTCGGACAGGACGAAGCCCTCGTCCTCCTCGGTCGGGACGGCCGCGGGCTCGGCCTCCTCGGTCTCGGTCTCCGCCTCCGCCTCGGGCTCGGCCTCCGTCTCGGCCGCGGCCTCCGGGCTCTCGTCGGCCGCCGGCTCGAGGTCCTCGCCCTCCTCGGGCAGCGCCTCGTCGAGGTCGAGATCGAGCTCGATCTCCTCGTCGACCTCGTCGACCTCGTCGCCCTTGGCCGCGCCGTCGGCCGGGGCGTCCCCGGCCTTCTTGGCGGCCGGCTTCTTGCCGGCCGGCGCGGCCTTCTTCGCCGGGGCCCCGCCGTCGGCCGGCGCCTCGTCACCGGGCGCGGCCTTCTTCGGGGCCGGCTTCTTGGCCGCCGGGGCGGCCTTCTTCGCGGCGGGCACAGGGGTCTGCGCCGACGGGCCCTGCGCCGACTGGCTTTGGGCGGGCGAGTCCTGCGCCGGCGAGGCCGGCGCGGGCTGCGCAGCCGGGCCCGGGTTCGTCGTTGTCGAGTTCTGCGTCGCGTCCTTGGCCGCCGGGGCGGGGGACGGCTTCTTGGCCTCCGGCGGCCTCATCGCGGTGCCTGTCGCGCCGGCAGCGGCCGACATGTCGACCGGGGCGCCTTTACGCACCGCGGTGGTCGTACGGCTCGGCGCGCTCGCTGCGACGGCACGCTTGCGCGACTTGGTGAGCGCGGCTGCGCCCTCTCCGACCACTTCCACGGTTACTCCCTGTTCGATAAGCGCGCGCAGGACCGTCTTGTTCTGGTCGGCCGGCACGGCTGCCTGCTCGCACGCCCGCCTGACGTCGTCGCTCGAGACGACCGCGCCCCGGGCGCTGCCCAACAGCGCCTGGACGGCGGCGGCCACCGGTGTGGCCGGAGCCGCGCCGGCTGCCGGCTGGGCTGCGTTGGACTCGGAAAGCGAGGTAACGGCCGACACTCACGTACCCTTCGGAAAGGTTGAATCACATGACTGGAAGAACTGGTTCGCCTGCGGACGATCATCGTGCTTGCTGTTCAAAGGCTTGGTCTTCAACGGCTGGGTCTTCAACGACTCGGAGTTCAATGGCATCGTGTTCAATGACATCTCAGCGTTCACGTCGTCTGAGGTTGGCGGACTCTCCCGTACAGCCGCCACCCATATGACAGCACGATGGGACGGCTTCGTATTCCCTCCGGCAGTCCGGCGGGCGCGAGGCCGTGCACAGCGGTGCCTGGTGTGGATCATTCCCGGCCGCGGCTTTGATCAAGCCGCCGTACGCCGCGTCGCAAACCCAGGTCACGCACTCGATCTGGAAGTCTAGCAGTGGGAAATCGTCAAGGGGCGCTCAGGGGGTTATCCGGGGGCCGCGGGACGGGACCGAGACCTAATTGATGCCGAAGTGTCAGCGGGCGCCGGTTGCGCCGCGCCCGCAGCCGATTCCGCGACCTGGCACGGGAATCCGGCGAGCAGGGATTCTCCGGGTGCGCGGCGCGGCGCAACTTTCAGCGCCCGGCCGCACCGAACGGCATAATCCGATCAGCGCAGCCCGATCGGCGGCCGCTGCTCAGCCCTGGACGCGGACGGCCAGGAGAGTCACGTCGTCGTCCTGTTCCTGGTCGCGCAGCATGGTTTCCACGACGTGGTCGAGCAGCGGCTCCAGCGCCCGGTCGGGAGCGGAGAGCACCGCGCGACGCAGCCGGTCCAGCCCGTCGTCGAGCGAGGCCGTACGGGTCTCCACCAAGCCGTCGGAGAAGCCCATCACGATGTCGCCGGGCCGCAGCCTGATCTCGTGCTCGACCCGCTCCTCGCTCAAGCCCAGCGGGGTGGCTTCGGGCGTCGCGTCGACATAGTGCGCGCCCTCGTTCGCCGTGAGGACCAACAGCGGCAGGTGGCCCGCGTCGGAGAGCACCAGCATGTTCTTCGAGGGGTCTATCACCGCGTAGGTCACCGTGGTCAGCGACTCGGCGTTCTCGGTCGCGTCGAACAGCCGGTCCAGCCCGGTGATCACGGCGCGCGGCGAGGGGTCGGTGAACGCCAGGGCCCGCAGCGCGGCGCGGACCCGGCCCATGCCCGCCGCCGCGGTCACCCCCTTGCCGATGACGTCGCCGACCACCATGCCGAGCCGCCCGTCACTGAAGCCGAACAGGTCGTACCAGTCGCCGCCGACCTCGGTGTCGAGCGAGCCGGGGATGTACCTGAACGCCGCGTCGACGCCCGGGACGTCGGGCAGCCGCTTCGGCAGCAGCGCCTCCTGCAGCGAGAGCACCTGCTGGTGTTCGCGTTCGTGCATACGGGCGCGGGCGACGGCCATCGTGCACTGGCCGACCAGGGCCTGCAGGTACGCCTGGTCGTCCTCGTCGAACGGCCGCTCCTGGTCGTAGACCAGGTAGAGCCCGCCGACCGGGCCCGCGGCGGTCACGAGCGGCAGCACGGCCCAGGCGTTCTCACCCGGCTCCGCGCCGGTCCCGTCCGTCTCGGGCGCCGCGTCCGGCAGATCCCCGGCCACCTCGGCGAAGGCCTCGGCGAAGGCGGCGGTCGCGGCGGCCCGGTTCGGCAGGTAGCGGGCCTGCCCGGCGCGCACCGCGGCGGCCAGCAGCGGCGGCCAGGAGGCGGTGCGCCGGTCCCAGCGGTCCTCCGGCGCCGCGCCGGCGGAGCGCGGGGCCGGGACCCGGCGGCCGTTCCCCACGCGCGGCCAGGGCGAGTGGCCGACCGTGTCGAACAGCCGCAGGTCCACGTGCGAGGCGCCGGTCACCTGGGCCAGCTTGGCGACCGCGGCGCGCACCTCGGCGATGGTCAGCGCCCCGGCCAGTTCGCGGGCCACGGTCTGCAGCTTGCCGATCCGCCACTGGGTCGAGCCGAGCAGCTCCGCGATGCGGTGCCGGTCGGTCACGTCGTGCACGACGGCCAGCGCCCCGGTGATCCGGCCGTCGCCGTCGCGCAGCGCAGACCAGTGCGTGTCGAGGAACCGGGGGCCGCCGCCCCACTCCGGGCCCGGCACCCGCTCCTCGTGCTCGCGCCGCGCGGAGCCGTCGGCCAGCACCCGGGAGAGCGCGGACTCGACCTGCCCGGCGATGTGGCCGTCGAGCACCTCGGCCGGGCGGCGCCCGAGGTGGCGCTCCACCGGGAGGTGGTTCAGGTCGGCGAGGGCGCGGCTCACCTGGCGGTAGCGGCCGTCGGCGTCATAAAGGGCGAAGGCGGCTGAGCCGTCCTGCAGTAGCGCGCGCAGCAAAGCTGAATCGTCTCCGGTCACTCCCCGGTGGGCGGAGGAGCGCTGCGGCCGGATCTCCGATGCCATGTGCGGTTCCCACCCCCCTTGCCGGTCGCGAGGAAGCGCCGGGCCGTCCCCGCCGCAGACGACCGGCTGCACTTGAAGATGGCCGATCGCACAGGTCGAGCTTACCCGTCACGGTGTCTGTACAGATAGTGATTGACTGTTAATCCGGTCTTCGCTCGATGTATACGCGCTCGACTACGCGATGGGAAGAACGGGGCGCACACCGCCGGCGGGGAGCCCGGCAATCCGCTCCCCGCCAGCCATCTGGGTGCACGTCAGGTCAGAATACTTCCAATCAGGACGAAGTGCCCCATCCTTTCGGCCGGCCCGCCGGTCTCTAGAAACCGCGCTGCGCGGGCAGCTGGGCGGCCCGGGAGCGGGCGAGGATCCCGGTGCCCAGCATCTCGGACAGCACCTGCGCGGCGGCCGGCCCGTCGCCGTCGAGCAGCAGCGCGACCAGGTCGGCGTGCCGGTCGGAACCGGGTTCGGCGCAGGGGCGGCAGCCCTCGGCGGGGGCGCCGGTGATCTCCAGCGCTCCGTAGACGACGGCGGCGAGGTGTTCGAGCATGGAGTTTCCGGTGGCGCGCAGCAGCAGGGCGTGCAGCTCGGCGTCGGCGCGGCGGTAGCCGAGCGGGTCGTCGGCGAGCGCGGGCTGCGGGGCCGCGGACGGGTCCGCCGCCGGGCCGTCCGGGTCCGCGGTCCGCGACATGGCCCCGGCGAGCTCGACGAGGCGCAGCCGCACCGATTCGGGCAGCTCTGCGGCCCGGTCGGCGACCAGGTGCGCGGCCAGCGGCTCGAAGGCGCGGCGCAGCTCGGTCAGCTCGCGGGCCTGGTCCGCCCGGCAGGGGCCGACCGCGCGCCACTCGATGACGTCCGGGTCGAGCAGGTTCCACTCGTGCACCGGCCGGATGCGGGTGCCGACGTTGGGCCGCGCGCACACCAGGCCCTTGGCCTCCAGGACCCGCAGCGACTCGCGCACGACGGTGCGGGAGACGTCGAAGCGCTGGCCGATCTCCTCGGGCACCAGCGGGCGGTCCGCGCCGAGCTCGCCGCCGACGATCATCTGGCCGAGCTGCTGGACCAGCTGCCCGTGCAGCCCGCGGCCGCGGTGCGCGGCGCTGCGGGAGAAGCCGGACAGGCTCGGCACCGGCGGCGGCAGGGCGGGGCCGGCCGGGTCCTTGGCCGGCTCGGCGTAGGCGGCGGTGCGGGCCGATGGGAAAGCGGTGACGGAGTTCATGGTGATCTCGTCGGCTTTCCCGACGGTCGGCTTAAGGCCCATGGCCACTCTTTACTCATGATTGTCACGGAATGCACTCAACCGAGTGATTCATGCTAATCATGTGATTTGACGGACCGTCATCCCAGCGGCAGGTGAGCGCGATCACTGCATAGGTGTAAAGGCCATGCAATCAGAGGCATGACGGGATGGCGCTCCGCGGTACGCAGCGCAGAGTAGCTATGTCTCATGTCTGCCTCTTAGGTCCGCCTAACGACGGCGGTGACTACCAGGTGCGACGCCAGCGGGTAGTCAGCACGGCGGCAAGCGCGAGGGCGATGATCACCGCGGCCGGGATCGCCTGCGCGGACACCGCAATGCGCGGAAGTCCGATCTGCGTGGCGGCATGCGAGATCGAAGTCGCAGCGGTGTTGAGGTAGACAGACGCCGGGTCGGCGGCCCTGGTGACGACAGCGGTGATCGCGGCGCAGCAGGCGACTGCGACCGGGATGGCGAGCAGCCGGAACCGCAGCGAAGCTGCGGCGAGCACGCCCATGGCGCCGCCGAGCGCGGCGATGATCGGCGGCAGTGCGCTTGCGGGCAGCATGAGCCGCGAGGGCACCTCGACGGCGGACGAGGCCACCATGAACCCGAGCCGCGCGGCACCGAAGGCGAACGCGTGGCCCATCAGGCAGAGCACCATCCCGAAGAGCGCGCTGACCAGGACTTTCGCCGCCAGGACGGTCGAGCGCCGGGGCAGCAGCAGGTAGGCGAGCTGAGCCGAGCCGTGGCGGTACTCGTCGGCGACCGAGGCGGCCCCGATCCACGCGGCGGCGATCACGACGGCCGCAACAGGCAGCACGCGCCCGACAATGCCACCGGAGACGACATGGGCGGCCGCTCCGGCCGGGCCGGGTCCGAAGCCGATGGGCCCGGCGAGCTGCGCAGCGTGGTAGGCCGCGGGCACGGTGAGCACAGCGGAGCCGAGCAGGGCCAGGACGGTGGCGGTCCGGGCGGACTTGGTGGAGCGCAGCCGGATGACCTCGTAGCGGATCGCGTTCCGGACCCCTGTGAGCGAGGTCACGCGCCTGCCTCCGTCTCCAGCTGCAGACCGTGCGTCTCAGAGTTCTGCGCGAGCGGTGGTTCGTCGGGTTCGGCAGCGAACTCCGGCGCAGGGGCGGGCGCGAAGATCCGCACGACCCCGCTCGGGGCGCTGGCATCGTCCCGGGGCGTGACTGTCGGTTTTGCCGGAGGCTTTGTCAGTGGCGTTGTGGGCTGCGATTTCTGCGCCGGCTTCACCTCTGATGCGGGCTCAGACGAGGTCGCCTCGCCGTCCGCCGCCGCTGCCGCTTCCATCGCCGTGCCGGCCTCTGCGCCTGTGCTGGTCACTGTGCCAATGACTGTGACGGTGCCCCGCACGGCCGGGTCGGACTGGATCGGGACGACCGCTCTCGGCGTGCCGGAGCAGGCGGCCAGCACGATGTCGGCGGGATGCGAGCTCGGCGGACGGTCCGCCAGTTCGTAGACCGGCACCTGGTTGCGGAAGGCGAGTTCGCCGATCCGGGCCCGATCCATGCCGCGCACCTCGAGGCACGCGCCCTCGGTCCGCAGGTCCTTGGCGCCGGCCTCGGCGAGGATTCCGGCCAGGCGCACAATGTGCGGGGACCGGACGAGCACGGCCGTGCCTCCCGGGCCGCGCAGGACCTCTTGCGAGGTGCGGGTGCCGACGAGGTGGCCGTGGTCGAGCAGCAGGATGCGGTCGGCGATCGCCGCCATCGACTCGGTGTCCGAGCCGGTCACCAGGACGGCGCGGCCCTGGGCGGTGAAGGTGCGCAGCAGCGCGCCGAGCCAGGCGACGCCCTCCGGTTCGAGGTCGCGGTCCGGGCAGTCGAGCAGCAGCGCGGCCGGGTCGCCGAGCAGCGCGGCGGCGATGGCGAGGCGCGCCGCCATCGAGTCGGTCAGCTCGCCGAGCTTCGTGGACCGCTCGCCGGTGAGGCCGACGACGTCGAGCACTGCGTCGATGCGGTCGGCGCGACGACTGCTGAGCCGGCGTGACCGGCGTGAGCGTCCCTTGGCCGGCCCGGCGCCGTTCACGACACCGCCGCCGATGACGCCGTCCTCAGCCGCGGCCATTCCGTCGTCGCAGCGCAACACGGCACGGGGCACGGCCGCGCCCGGATCGGCCGCCAAAGCGAGGCGCAGGTATCCGCGCACGCTGCGTTCCGGGTATCCGCAGGCCGGTTCGAGCACGAGCCCGACTTCGCGCAGCGGGTGGTGCAGGGCGCGGAACTTCCGCCCGTTGAACAGCGTGCGCCCGCCGCCGTGCTCGAGCTGGACCATGCGCCGCAGCAGGGTGCTCTTGCCCGCGGTGTTCCCGCCGAGCACGCCGGTCACCTGCCCCGGCCGCACGTCGAAGCTGACCGACTCGAGCATGGTCCGGCCGCGCCGGCGCGCTGTCAGGTCGATCGCCTCAATCACGCGTGGAGCCTCCCGCTCGTCGTCCCGCCTGCGCGCCGCCCGGCCGGACGGCGTTCGGCCCGGGTTCCCGGACCGATCGTCAGCGGCATGCACCGACGGGCCGCCCTGACACGCCAGGACCGCACCGAAAAACCACCCGCTTGGGGGATCCTCGTACGAGGCCGCCGTCCCTCGACCGAGCGCACCGCAGGAGCTGACGGCGAGTCGGCTCGGCTCAGCCGGCGCCGAACCCCGCCTGCGGGTCAGGCAGGACGGAGCATCGGCGGGTTGAGCAGGCCGGCGTCGCCGAGGCGGAAGAGCTGCGCCGGGCGGCCGCCTTGGCGGGCCGTCGTGCCGCCGGCCGGGACCAGGAAGCCGGGCGTGCCGGTGACCTTCCGGTGGAAGTTGCGCGGATCGAGCGCGACGCCCCAGACGGCCTCGTACACCCGCCTCAGCTCGCCGACGGTGAAGCGCGGCGGACAGAACGCGGCCGCCAGCGGCGAGTACTCGAGCTTCGCCCGCGCCCGCTCGACGCCGTCGGCCAGGATCCGGCCGTGGTCGAAGGCCAGCACGCGGTTTCCGCCGCTCGCGCCACTCGCGCCGCTCCCGTCGCCGCCGGGGCCCTCGCCGCCCGCCGCGCCCTCGTCGAAGAGCCCGGGCAGCAGCGGGGCCACCGGCTGCCAGGACGCCGCCGCCGCGTCGCCGCCCGGCCGGGGCGTCGGAAGGTCCGGCGCCAACGCGAGGTACGCGACCGAGACCACGCGCATGCGCGGATCGCGCCCGACGTCGCCGTAGGTCGCCAGCTGCTCCAGATGCACCGGCAGGTCGGCCAGCCCGGTCTCCTCGGCCAGTTCGCGGGCGGCTGCCTGGTCGAGCGACTCGTCCGGCCGGACGAAACCGCCGGGCAGCGCCGGATGGCCGGCGAACGGGTCCTCGCCGCGCCGGATGACCAGCGCGGAGAGCACGCCGTCCCGGACCGTCAACACCACCAGGTCGACCGTGACCGCGAACGGCGGGTAGTCGCGCGCCTCATAGGGCGCCGCACCGGACAAAGCAGGCATGGAGCAGCATCATATATCGTCGCAGTGACGATAAGAAAGGCGCCCACCGACGCACGGCGCCGCGCCCGCGCTCCCCGTCCACGCCACCGTCACGCCGCCCTCCCTGACGCCCGATCAGGCCGCATCTCGGCCAACCGCCGCGCAGTGCCCCGGGCCGCCTCGCGCACCATCTCTGGATCGACGCCGCGCTCCAGCCCCTCTTTGATCAGGCTCGCCAGCGCGTAGCCGGGCACTGCTGTCATCGCCCGCTCGACACAGAGCCGGCACCACGCGCCCCAGCCGAGCGCCCAGGCCGCCCACGCCGCGATGGAATAAGCCGCGGCGGCCTGCTCAGCGGCGACGCTGCGCCGGGCCAGTTCCACGCCGAGCGCCACCGCCTGCCCAGCCCGGTCGTCGCCGCACCAGGTGGCCAGGTAGTCCCGGAACCGCACGTCGGCCAAGCACACGAGCAGTTCGCCTGCGACATCGTCGGTCAGCGCTCGGTCCGGCGGAACCTGCCCATCGCACAGCCCGTCGGCAAGGCACCATGCGTACTCGATGTCGGTCCAGGACGGCTCGACCCCCGCCTCGGATCCGTGCGACCTGCCGCGGATCCGCGACCGGCCCTTCCGCTTGCCCGAAGCCTCCTGCTCCTCGGCCATCCGGCGCAGCGCTTCGTCGCAGGACTCTCTCATGCGCGCGATCATCGGCTCGCCGTACGGGTCGAGGCTCACCGCCAGGGCTTCGCGATTCGGCAGCACCGCCAAACCCGAATACGCGCTGAGCGCTGCGATAACGCTGCTCGTGGTGTCCACCGCCGTTCCTTCCGGCGGGCAGCAGCGCGGCTGGTCGCACAAGAACGACCACCATTTGCCTCCCGCGACGAAGAGAACGTCGAGCGGGGGCACTCCGGCAGTGCGCAGCGGCGCGCACAGTCCGGCGACCAAGCGCCGGTAGTCGGCCATGTGCGCGAGCGCGCCAGCCACCGGGTAGACGAGCACGATCGCCTCGTTCGCCGAGCATTCGATCAGCCGGCCGGCGCCCCAGCGCCCGAAGGCGGCCGGGTTGCGGCCCACCTCGCCCAGGTCGGCGCGCAGGCCGTGGCTGATCGCCGCCCGGCCGTCCTGGTGCGACCGGGACAGGCCGAGCAGGACGAGGCTGTTGTCCGGGTGGAAGCCGAAGAAGTACGGCACGGCCGAGACCACCTCGGCCGGCGAGCCGAGCCGGATCGCGCCGGCCTTCCGGTCGAGCCGCGCCGCGAGCGCCTCGGTCCGCGGCGCGTAGCCGGCCGGGGGCTGGAACCCGTCGAAGCGATCGACCTCGGGGGTCAGGCTGTGCACGCGCGAGCCGTTGGCCGTGGGGATAGGCGTCGTAGGGATACGTGCTGCTGCACGGTTCGCCGCCGAGGTCGCGTTGGGCTCGGCGCTAAAGGCACGGCCTTCACCGTCTTCTTTCGTCGCGCCTGATTGCGAGACGGCCGGGTCGGGTGCATCGAAGGCACTGCTCTCCCCCGAAGCCCGGCTCATGGAACCCTCCGCGGCCACCACGGCGTCTTCTGGGCCGACACCACGGGAATCCGCATCTCCCGTCCACCTCGCAGTTCCGACCCCGACTTCATCGGCACGCTCCGCAACAGCACCGCGCCCGTCAACACAGCGTCCATTCACGCTGTGCTCATTGACGCTGTGCCCATTAACGGCTTGACCGTCGTCGGCGCAGCCACCATCCGGTCCGGCGGTAGTCGCAGCAGTCATCTCACTCGCCTCCTGATCGTCCGGGCCGCCGCGGTCCGGCGCCCTGGGCGGGCCGATTTCCCGTCCCATCACGACCATCGGCCATCACGGCAGACATATGTGGTGGTTTGACAACATCTGTGGATAACTGCCTGGTGTGGACAGTGGCCGTCGCTCGAAGGGAGCAGTGGCCGGGCGGTCGGGACGGATCGCTCTCGGCAGCGTCTTCGGCGCGTCTCAGCAGGTTCTCAGCGCGGCGGACGACACTTTCACCATGCGGATTCTGGTGGTGGACGACGACCAGGCGGTGCGCGACTCGCTGCGTCGCTCCCTGGCGTTCAACGGGTACGACGTGGAACTGGCCGCGGACGGCCTCGCGGCTCTCGAATCGATCGTGCGCAACCGGCCCGACGCCGCCATCCTCGACGTGATGATGCCGCGCCTCGACGGCCTGGAGACCTGCCGCCGGCTGCGCTCGGCCGGCGAAGACCTGCCGATCCTGGTGCTCACCGCCCGCGACGCCGTGTCCGACCGGGTCGCCGGGCTCGACGCCGGCGCCGACGACTACCTGCCCAAGCCGTTCGCCCTCGAGGAGCTGCTGGCCCGGCTGCGCGCCCTGCTGCGCCGCTCGCAGCCCGCGCTGACCACCGGCCACGAGGTGTACCGCTTCGCCGACCTCACCCTGGACAGCGCCGCGCGAGAGGTCACCCGCGGAGAGCGGCCGCTGCGGCTGACCCGCACCGAGTTCAACCTGCTGGAACTGCTGATGCGGCACCCGAAGCAGGTGCTCAGCCGCGGCCAGATCCTGGAGGAGGTCTGGGGCTACGACTTCCCGACCACCGCCAACTCGCTCGAGGTGTATATCGGCTACCTGCGGCGTAAGACCGAGGCGGAAGGCGAGACGCGCCTCATCCACACCGTCCGCGGGATCGGCTACGCCCTGCGGGAGACCGCACCGTGAGTCAGCAGGTCACGAGGCACCACACGAGCGCGAAGAGGGCCGCATCGCCGCAGAACCCGAACGAAACCGGGCGCAGGCGCGCCGGCCTGATCGGCATGTCCCTGCGCGCGCGCGTCTCGCTGCTGGTGATGGCAGCCGTGGGGGTCACTGTTCTGGCCGCTGCGATAGTCAGCTACATGACTATCCGCGTCGCCGTCACCAACCGGCTCGACGCGAATCTGAGCCAGAAGGCCAACCAGCTTCTCGCGT